>LVBL01000145.1 GCA_001604405.1 Spirochaetales bacterium Spiro_10 | reverse complement strand
GCGCGGTAACGCCGCGCGATCTCGCGCCAGAGGGCGACGAGACGGTCCTGGTTTCCCTTGTTGTTCCAGAGCGCGTCGCCGTTGCCGTTCGACTGGAAGCCTCCCTGGGGATAATGCATGTTGAGCACGAGCGAGACGCCCTGCGCGCGGGCCGCCTCGACGTTCCGGTCTATCCAGGCGAAGCCCTCCTCCTTGTACCGTCCCGGCGCCGAGTCGGATTCGAAGAGGGCGTAGTTGAGGTAGAACCGCACGGAGTTGAAGCCCATTTCCCGCAGCCGCGCGTAGTCCGTCATGCGGTGGTGCTGAAAGGCCGAAGGGGACGAGGGATTGCCCCACACGGAGTTCCCGAACGCGACGCCGCGTCCGATCCAGACACCCCCGTCGGGACCGCGAAAGCGCGTGCCGTCGACTTGAATAAAGCGGGCGTGATCCACGGGGGGAAGCGCGACGACGCCGGGCCGGGAGGCGCCGTCAACGCTGGCGCTTGACGAGCAGGAACCCGCAAGCGCGATCGCCGTAATAACTATCGCTAACGATCTGGTTTTCATTGGATAAGTATACACCGAAAGCCGGACTATCTATCGTAATTATTGATATAGTGCAAAAAATACCGATAAAAGGTTGCTTTTTTTTGGCATAGCTCATACAGTTGACGAAAGGAGTTACCATGAACAAACATTCACGCGTAGCGCACGGTATCCGCGCCATGGCGATACTCGGCGTTTTATCGCTGTTGCTTTCATGCGGCGGTTCGGCGTCTACCGGTCAGACGTATACCCCGGGAACCTATACGGCGAGCGCCAAGGGCTATCACGGAGACATCTCCGTGGCCGTCAAGGTCTCGAAAAACAAGATCATCGGAATCCGCGTGCTGGAGCACGGCGAGACGCCCGGCATAAGCGATCTCGCGATCAAGGGAATACCTAAGGCCATCGTGGCCGCGCAGAGCCTCGCGGTGGATACCGTTTCCGGCGCGACCTTCTCGAGCAAGGGCGTCATCGGCGCAGTTACCCTGGCGCTCAAGGAGGCAGGCGGTGACATCGACAAGCTGATGGTCCCCGGGGCGGCCGCGAAGCGCGAAAAGGACGAAACGATCAGCGCGGACGTCGTGGTGATCGGCGCAGGCGGCGCGGGAATGGCCGCGGGCGTATCGGCCCACCAGAACGGCGCGACCGTCATCATCCTCGAGAAGATGGCGAAGGTCGGCGGCAACACCATATCCGCCGGCGGCGCGATGAACGCCGTCGACGAGGGAAGCCCCACCGCGGTCAAGAACAAGGACTCGGTGGCCCTGCACTACAAGCAGACGTTCGAGGGCGGCGACAGGAAGGGGGACGAGGCGCTCGTGAAGACGCTCGTGGAGAACGCCTGGCCGGCCGTGGCCTGGCTCAAGTCCATGGGGATGGAATTCAAGCCCGAACCCTTCACGGTTACCGGGGGACTGTGGCCCCGCGCGCACAAGCCAGTCGATCCCGTCGGCACCGGTTTCTTCAAGACCTACAACGCCTACATCGAGGCGAACAAGGGCATCGAGGTCAGGCTCAACACCAAGGCCGAGAAGTTCATCGTGGAAGGCGGGAAGGTGACCGGCGTCATCGCCCGGGGCAAGACCGGAAACACGATAACGGTCAAGGCGAAGAAGGGCGTGGTCCTGGCGACGGGCGGCTTCGGCCAGAACGTCGCCATGCGGCAGGAATACAACAAGTCCTGGCCGACCCTGGACGAGACCGTCAAGAGCACGAACCACCCCGGCGCGACCGGCGACGGCATCGCGATGGCGAAGGACGTGAACGCCGCGCTCGTGCAGATGGAATACATCCAGCTCCTGCCGCTCGGCGACGCCGCGACGGGAAGCCTCAGCGGCAACATCGAGCTTGACGTCGAGAAACGCATCTTCGTGAACGTCGAGGGCAAGCGGTTCGTCGACGAGGGCGCCCGGCGCGACACGATGACGCTCGCCCTCTTCAAACAGCCCCAGGCGAAGCTCTGGATCGTCCTGGATTCCCATTCCTATCCCACCGGAGACGTGAAGAACAACTTCAACGAGTCGATCGACGAACTCGTCGCCGCGGGCCGCGCCTTCAAGGGCGAGACGCTCGAGGAACTCGCGGAGAAGATCGGCGTTCCGCCCGCGAATCTCGTCGCGGCCGTAAAGGACTTCAACGCGCACGTGGCTTCGAAGAAGCCTGACGCCTTCGGACGCACGCTCTACTCGGTGCCGCTCGACAAGGGCCCGTTCTACGCGGGAGCGCGCGTGCCCAC
>LVBL01000059.1 GCA_001604405.1 Spirochaetales bacterium Spiro_10 | reverse complement strand
CGCGGAGAGCGAGCCCGCCGTCGCGGAGAGCGAACCCGTCGTCGCGGAGAGCGAGCCCGTCGTCGCGGAACCGTTCCCGGCAACGGATATGCCCGAAGAAACGGTTGCAAACGAGTATGTGGTGTCCGAGCCTGCCCCGGCATATGAAGAGGAACCTTCGCTTGTCGTTCAGGACGATGCGGTAGACTCGCGTGTCGATCTGGTGCCGGCGGAACCGAATCCTCCAGTCGTCAGTGAAGAGTCTCCGTTGGCGGGTCCAGCGATTGTAGTCGTTCCCGAGACTCCCGCCGTCAAGTCCGCTCCGGAACGGTCAAAGCTCGACGAACCGGTTGCTGCGGTAAAAACTGAACCCGTCCGCGTTCCGGAAACGAAAGCGGCTGTCAGTCCCGCGGCGGGGTACGATGGGTTGCCCATTGTTGCTTCGCTCCAGCGTGGCGTGTATTATGTGCAGATAGCGACCTATAAGGATCCCCAAAACGCTCGCAAAGTCGTCAACGACCACGCCAAGAAATACCCGATATCGATCGAGAAGACGGGAGGGGATTCGCTCAAGGTGTGCGTCGGTCCGATCAAGAAAGACGAATGCGGCGCGATCCTCGAGCGTTTCAAGGGTTTTGGCTTCAAGGACGCCTTCGTGCGCAAGGGAAACTAGGCGACGTGGATTATCTCGACGGAATTGTCTTTCTCGCAAGCCGCACGGAGCTCTTCAGGAACAAGCGCCTTACCGTTAGGATCATCGCGAATCCCGCGGCCGGCGGCTTCACCCTGAAAAAACGCGCCGAGCTGAACAGGCGGCATCTTGCAGAGGCGGTGGATAAGGTCAGGAACAGGCCCGTGGTAGCGAGGTCGTGTTCCGGGGTCATACAATACACCGAGTCCGCCAGGCACGCGAGCGAGCTTATGGCTGCCGTGATAGCGCAGGCGAAGGCCGCCGGTACGGACGACGAACTCTTTCTCGTATTGACGGCCGGCGGAGACGGCACGAGTCTTGAGGTGCAGGAAGAGTTGGCACGCGAGATACTCGAAAACGGAAACACGTTTTTAACCAAACGGCTGCTGCTTGTACGTCTTCCCTTTGGCACGGGAAACGACGGTTCCGACGGACGAACCCTCGACGAAACCCTCAGGCTCTTCACCGACAGCGCGCGCGTCGATCTGCAAAGCGCGATCCGCGTATACAGCGAGCGTGATCCCGGTCAAGCCTGGTATTCCTTCAATATCGCGAGTATCGGGATTGACGCCTTTATTACGCACATGACGAATCGCGTTAAGCGGTTTTTCCCCGGCGACTTCTACAAGATATGGGTAGACCTTGCCTGTCTCTTCTATGACGGTATCTACAAAGTCGGAGTCATGGGCGTCGTGGCAAGGCTTGCGTCCGGTGGTACCGTGCTTTCGCATTCGGACGCGATGCTCCTCTATGCGATGGGCGTGTCCGGGAACCGAACCTACGGATCGAATCAGAAAATACTCCCCGACGACAACAACGTGTGCGGGCTGCGAAACATGTCGGTCCTCAGAAAGCTGTCGCTCAAGTCATTTTTCAAGACGGGAGCGCATAAGGGCCAACCTGAAACCGTCTTGTATACCGCGGACCGTCTCGAAGTGAGTTATTCCGAGAGAATACTCGTTCAGCTTGACGGCGAGACGCACCTCCTTCTGCCGGGGGATTTCCCGCTCGTAATGGAGCGAACGAAACCGTTCATCCCGATTCTGCGAAGACAATAAAAAAACGCCCTTTCGGGCGTTTTTTTTTAGGCAGGGCAGCAGGGTAACCCGCTATTTTCCGTGGCAGAATTTGTACTTCTTACCGCTGCCGCAGGGGCAGGGATCGTTTCTACCTACCTTCGGAACGGCCCTCACGACCTGCGCGTTATCGGGAGAACTGGCAGCAAGGGGTCCCGCGCCCCGGCTTCCGGATCCCGAAGATCCGAACGCGTCGAACCCGTGATGCTGCGCGTTGACGGAGACGGTTTTGGCATATCGTACGGGCGCTCCCTCTGTCCGAACCTTCACGAGCAGGACGCGCGAGGCAATCTCCAATCGTATATCGTCGATCATCCGGTAGAAAATCTCGAAACCCTCGAGCTTGTATTCGGTCAGCGGGTTTTTCTGCCCGTATGACCTGAGATACACCGCCTCCCTGAGGGATTCGAGGTTCTCGAGATGGTCGAGCCACCGCTTGTCGATGGCCTGTAGATACTGCATCCGGACGAACGCGTTGAGGTTTTCCCTGCCCGCCAAGGCCTCTTTCTCGTCGATGTTCGCCTTGACCCTCGCCACAAACCGGTCGATAGCCGTCTGCTGAGAGGACGAGCAGAGTGCGAGGTCCTCCTCGGAGAGGGTTATGCCGAATTTCTGCCTCATCGCGAGGGCGAGCGACGCCGCCTCGTCATCCCTCCGTTTTCCCGCATGCGCGAAATCCTCGACAGCGTCCTCGATATATTCGGTTGCCGTCGTGATGACGCGGTCCACGAGCCGGTCGTCTGAAAGGATGGCGTCGCGCTGTCCGTAGATGAACGCACGCTGTTCGTTGAGAACATCGTCGTATTCGAGCAGGTGCTTTCTGATTTCGAAATTGCGTTCCTCGACCTTAGACTGCGCCTTCTCTATGCTCTTGTTCAGCCAGGGATGGAAAATCGGCTCGCCGGGCTCCATGCCGATCTTCGTCATGAGGTTCTTCAGTCCCTCTCCGCCGAATTTCCGCATGAGCTCGTCGTCGAGCGAGATGAAGAAGCGCGACCTTCCCGGATCGCCCTGCCGTCCGGAACGGCCTCGTAGCTGATTGTCGATACGACGGCTCTCGTGCCGCTCCGTACCGATGACGTAGAGACCGCCGAGATTCTTGACCTCTTCGTAGTCGGCCCTCCATTTCGCGTATTCCTCCGCCAGGATCTCCGCGTACCGCTCGGGAGTGGCGTCCGTTCCGGCGCGCTTTCTGGCCCGATACTCTGGGTTTCCCCCGAGCTTTATGTCGGTACCGCGACCCGCCATGTTGGTCGCGATTGTTATGGATTTTTTCGCGCCCGCCTCCGCGATGATGAGCGCTTCCCGCGCGTGGTTCTTGGCGTTGAGGACCTCGTGCCGCACTCCGCGTCTCGCGAGAAGCTGGGAGATGCGCTCCGATTTTTCGATGGAAACGGTGCCTACGAGGACGGGCTGGCCGCGTTCGTGCGCCTCGGCGATCTCGTCGCACAATGCGTCCCATTTTTCCTTCTCGTTCAGGTAAACGACGTCGTCCTCGTCGACTCGCGAGACCGGGAGGTTCGTCGGAATGACCACGACCTCGAGGTTGTAGATTTTCTTGAACTCGACGGCCTCCGTATCGGCCGTTCCGGTCATTCCCGAGAGTTTTTCGTACATGCGGAAGAAATTCTGGAAGGTGATGGTCGCCATGGTCCGGTTTCGCTGCGCGATCCGGATTTTTTCCTTGGCCTCTATCGCCTGGTGAAGCCCGTCCCCGTAGCGCCTCCCTTCGAGAATTCGCCCGGTGAACTCGTCGACGATATGTACGAGTCCGTCCTTTACGACGTAGTCGACGTCGATCTTGTAGAGGCGGTGAGCCCGTACGGCCTGCGTGAAATAGTGTATGTACTCGAAGTTTTCCTCGTCGAATAGGCTTCCCGATATCAGTCCGCGCTTTTGGAGAATCTCCTCGATATGCAGCATGCCGGGATCGGTGAACGATACCCTGCTTGACTTCTCGTCAAGCGTATAGTCTCCGATGATCTCCTCTCCCTGGAGTTCGTCCGGGTACTCTCCGGTCGCCGGGTTGCGCTCAACCTCCGAAAGCTGCCCAACAAGCTTGTCGACCTCGAAAAAGCGGGCCGTGTCGTCCTCGGCCGAGCCCGAGATGATGAGCGGGGTCCTCGCCTCGTCGATGAGGATGGAGTCGATCTCGTCGACTATCGCGAAGGTGAAGCCCCTTTGCGTACGCTCCGAGACCTCCCATTTCATGTTGTCGCGAAGGTAGTCGAAACCGAGCTCGTTGTTGGTCCCGTAGGTGATATCCCGGTCGTACGCGGCCTTTCTTGAGGCGCTGTCCATGTTCGAGATGATCGAGCCGACCGTAACGCCGAGGTAATCGTAAACGGGGCGCATCCAGTCCGCGTCGCGTTCGGCCAGGTAATCGTTTACGGTAACGATATGCACGCCCTTTCCGGTAAGGCTGTTCAAGTACGCCGCGGCAACGCTCATGAGGGTCTTGCCTTCGCCGGTTTTCATCTCGACTATGCGCCCGGAATGGAGTACAAGGGAGCCGAGTATCTGCACGTCGTAGGGGCGCTCCCCAAGAACCCTTCTGGCCGCCTCGCGGGCGAGGGCAAAGGCCTCGGGAAGGAAGGCGTCGAGACCCTCTCCGTTTTTGTACCGTGTCCTGAATTTCTCCGATTCCTCGCGGAAAGCTGGAGCGGGCAGGGATATGGCCCAGGCTTCCCGGGCGTTTATCTCGTGCAATACAGGGAGAAGTTCCTTTATGTCTCGTTCATGCTGGGAACCGAAGAAAAAGCGGATTATTTTATCGGTAATCATTGATCTATACTACTAAATGTCATCGCAGTTGACAAGCGATCAAATGAATTCTACCTTGATACCCGGAGGAGCGCATGACAATCCGTTCACGCCCGACTTTCCGAACCGTCCTCGTCGTACTGATATCCTCGTTGGGCACCCTGTTTATGGCGTCTTCGTGCAACGCGCGCGTTGCTACCCAGGTAGAGCGGGAAAAGCTCTTTTCGCTCTCGTACGGTCGTTTTGAGGACGAGATCGACCTGTTCCGGCTCGACACCTCGACAACCGGGCCCGATACGCAGATTTTCATGCGGGACGGCATGTTTTATATCTCCAATTCCGGCTCGAAAAAGATACTGCAGCTAACCTCATTCGGCGACTTGCTCTCGGTTTACTACAACCCGGAAGACAATCCCGTTCCGTCGTACGCGGTCGGACGCGAGGAACGGGACGGTCTCGCGGGCGAGGCCACCCGGAAGGCAACGGCCTATCCCTTCGTGCATCCGGTATTCCTTACGGTGGATGCCGCCAAGCGTCTCAGTGTCGTCGACCAGATTCCTCCCGAGCGATACGAGTATGACAACGACGAACAGGTTCTTCTGCGTGACGTGGTGCTCAGGTTCGGTTCTGACAGCAGATTCATGGATTATCTCGGACAGGAGGGACCGGGAGGAACGCCGTTTCCCCCCGTTTCCGGCATATTCTCCAATTCCCGAGGCGAGACGATCGTGACCGCACGGACCCAGTCGGGAGTGCGGGTTTTCTGGTTCGACGCCGACGGCAACCTCCTGTACCGCATTCCCATTCAATACAGGAGCCTCCCGAGTCCGTTCGGCGGCTCGGAGATTGTGTATTCCTCGCTCGAGAAGGTCGTTCCCGACCCAGAGTCCCTGAAATTGTATTTGAAGATCGACTATTACGCGGAGGAGATCGACAAGGATACGGGAGCCGCGGCGGGAATCGCGTATAACCGCAGTTGTCTCTATCCCTTCGACATTCAAACAGGCAGCTACGATGACAAGATCGACCTGCCCTCGTTCGAGGGAGTGGACAAGGACGGGCAGGGTACCATTACCTTCAGGAAGCCATACGAGTTCCTCGGTATCACCTCGAGCGGATGGGCCTTTCTGCTCTCCCCGGACAAGGCGGGGTACGCCCTCGAGATTCTCGACGTACGGTCGCGCAGGATTCACAAGCGGATCCTGTCGGTCAGTCAGGATGAACTTGCGTATAACGCGCTGATGCTTTCCCCTGACGGGATCATCTCGGCCCTGCTTGCCACACCATGGAACGCCTCGATTGTCTGGTGGCGAACCGACAGCCTTATAGGGGAGATCAGGCGATGAGCAAGGAGCGCCGCGACGGAGACGCGAGCACGCCGGGAAACGTAAATAGCGGCGACAAGCTTGTTTTTCATTATGATCGCGACCGTCGCCTTCAAAACGCCCCCGAGCCGGTCAGGCGCATGCACGAGGAGGGCTATACCCCCAACAGGGGCTTTATCAGGGGATTGACCGCGAACGCGGGCCTGAAAAGCATCTTCGTGACCATAATCATCCTTTCCATTACCGCCGTCGCGCTTACGTTATTCGGCGGCCAAGCCGGGAGGGTGTCGGTCAGCGGGCTTGAAGTCCGCGTCCGCGCCTTTCTGTACGGTGATGCCGTATACGTGTCCGTTCAGCTTCCGGAAAACGCCAAGTATTCCGGGCAGGCGATGCCTGTCTCCGCGGTGCTCCAGGGAGTAGTCAGAAACGGAACCGTCGTATCTGAAAGGGAGCTCGCCGGGGTATATACTGGGTCAGAGCTTCTATTGCGGGGTATTTTGCCCGATCACCAGACGGAACGCGTCATGGCAACCGTGAATATCGCGGATTCCTCCGGAAACACGGTGGTATCTGTTGACCGTGAATGAACTTTTTACTATTCTTACGTAGCAGGAGAAAGTAATGTTGCAGTTTTATTTCCTTTCGATCCTTCTCAACGCCGTTATCGGGATAGTGTTACTGTATTCCGACGCGGACGATTCGTCCTCTGAGGTACGGCTGCCCTCGATCGCATTGGATGAGACCTTCAGGCTTGTCCTGGGAATTCTTACTGCTGTTACCGGCTTTTTCAAGCTGCTCACCGCGATTCGCGGAGACCTTCCGGTCATCGGCGACCTTGTTCCGGCCGTTGCGGGATTGGCCGGCGGGTTCGCACTGTTGTACGAGTTTTACAGGGGCCGCTCGACCCTTGACGAGGCGCGCGTTCCTGCGGTTCTGATCCAGATAGTTTCGGCCAAACGGTATGTCGGTATTTTTTGTGTTATCGCGGCTGTAGCGCATTTTCTCTTTCCGACCGTAATATTCCTGTAAAGGCCCCGATGAAACGCTCCATAGCGGGTATCGTAGAGCGGAACGGCTCGTTTCTCGTCGGTTTACGGTTGCCATCGGGGGAGATGGGCGGTCGCTGGGAGTTCCCCGGCGGAAAGGTTGACCAGGGGGAACGTCCCGAAGAAAGTCTCGTACGCGAGTTTCGGGAAGAAATGGGAATCGATGTTATACCCGGCAGAAATATAGCAACGGTGAGCTTTGAAAACCGTAACGGCCCCGTGGAACTTACCGCCTACGAGGTAACGATGAGACAGGAACGTCCCGCGTTTCTTACCGAACATGAACGGGTAGAATGGATTACCCTGGACGAGGTTGAGCGCCGTTCCTTCGTTGATTCTGACCTGCTTCTTGTCCCCTTTTTGCGGAAATGGTATGAGAGTCGGGGGAACTAACGCGCGTTCGCTGATGGCGCTGACGGTGTGTTGGGGCCTTCTTTCGTGCATTGCCGTCTCCTGCGCCAAAAGGGGCACGATCTCCGACATTTCTTTGCCCCTTTCCACGAGGATATCCACGGAAGGCCGCTTCGCCGTCGTGAGCGAGCCGTATGTCTCGCTCCGCGATATTCCCGGATCCTCGGGAATTACCGTGGCCCATGCGAGACGGGGAGACATTCTTTCAGTCAAGGGAAAGCGGCTTGTACCCGACGGCAAGACGGTCGTTGTGTGGCTTGATCTCGGATCGGGATGGGTCGTTGAATCGTCGGTAAAACTGTATTCCAGCGAATCCCGGGCCATGAATGCCTCCCGTCTTATCGAGGCGGATTCCCCGCAGACGAGGTGACGGAAGCCCCGAGCTGTCCGCACGCACCTCCGATAGTCCTTCCCCGTTTCATCCTCAGCGTGGCGTTCAGTCCGAGCTTCTCGAGCGAGCGCAAGAAGGCCTCGGTCTCCCGTGCCGAAGGGCTTTCGAAAGGCAGCTCCGGTATCGGATTCCAAGGAATAAGATTGACGTGAACGTTCAGGCCTGCCGAGAAATCGGCAATCCGCCTCGCTTCGTCGTCCGAGGTGTTGATCCCGGCCATGAGCGCGGCCTCGAGCGTTACCCGGTTTCCCGTTTTTTCGCAATAGTGGCGTATCGCCTCGCGAAGCGCCGGCAAGGGGTTCGCCCTTGTCACCGGCATGAGTCGTTCCCGAAGTACGGGGTCGGCCGTGGTAAGCGACACGGCAAGGCGGATGTCGGGACCCTCGTCGGCCAGTGACCGGATTCCCTCGATTACGCCCGCGGTAGATACGGTAATGCGTCTTCGGGAGAGCCCGCGCCCGTTCGCGTCGGTCAGGATCGCCACCGTTTTTCGCACGGCGCCGAGGTTCAGCATCGGCTCTCCCATTCCCATGAAAACGATATTGTCAAGCCGGCCGACCGAATCCTCAAGGTGATAGAACTGTTCGACTATCTCGCTCGCGTCCAGATTTCTCGAATACCCGATTCTCCCTGTTTGGCAAAACGCGCACGCCATCGGACAGCCGACTTGCGACGACACGCACGCGGTCTTTCTTCCTTCCGCGTCGGTCAATAATACTGTCTCTACCGCGTTCCCGTCGCCGAGGGAGACTTGCAGCTTGACCGTTCCGTCGGGGTCCCGCAACACCCGCGAAACGGAGGTGGAGAAGATGGGCAAGCCGCTCTCCAGCTCGTTCCTGAGGTTCGCGGGCAAGTTCGTCATGTCACTGAAGGAACGCGCTCCGTCGGATATCCAGCGGTATATCTGCCGGGCGCGAAAGGCCTTGTCGAGATTCAGGCGACCCGTCATCTCGTCCGGATTCATGCCGGAAAGGGCCCGCGGCGCGTTCGATTCGTCGCTCATGGTTTCTCAGACGCGGATCTTGTCCAGCATCTCGGAAACGAGCTGATTGCGTATTCCGAGCTTCTGGAAATCCTGAAGGACGGTAATCGCTTGTTGGCGTTCGCCCTTGTTGAAATGGCATTCGGCGAGTTCTATGTACAGGCGGAAATTTTTGGGGTCCGACTGAATGAGTCTTTGAAGGCTTGTGGCGGCCTCGTCATACCGTCCCTTTACCTTGCTTATCATCGCGAGGCCGAGAACCGCGTACACGTCGAATTCGATGTCGAGCGCGCGCTGATAGTACCGCTGAGCCTCGTCGTAATCACCCATGTTGCGGTAGGCGTCGCCCGCGCGCGTAAGGATCACCTTGTTGTTCGGATCCTTCTCGAGGATCCTGTTCCAGTATTCCACCGAACGGAACTGCTGGTTCATCCCGCGATAGCAGTCAGCAAGCCCGAAAAGCGCGTAGAAATTGTCCTCGTCCATGCGCAGTGCGCGCTGGAAATAGTAGATGCCCTGCTCGAACGTCTTCAGCTTCCTGTGGCAATTTCCTATGGATGTCAGTACGCGAATATCCACCGAGTCCTCGTTGAGATCGAGCATCTTTTGCCAATAGTACAGGGCGTCGCGGTACTCCTTGAAATCGTAATGAAGGTGCCCGAGCCCGATGAGCGCGTAGGGGTTGTTGTCCTCCATGTCGAGCACGCGCAGATAGAGTATCTTGGATTGCTTGAAGTCGCGAATCTTGCGGTACGCGTCGGCAACGCGCGTCAGTACGGTGATGTTCCGGTCGTCATGCTGGAGATACTGCTCCCAAATCTCGATCGCCTTGTTGTACTGGTTCAGCGCCTTGTAGCAATCCGCAAGCCCGAAGAGGGCATAGTTGTTTCCGGGATGGTGGGTAAGGCAGGTCGTGTAAAACTCCACGGCCTCGCGAAAGTGGTTTCTCTTTCTCGCCGCGTCTCCAAGACCTACCAGGGCATAGTTGTTCTGTTCCTCGAGCGCAAGTATCTTTCTGAAGGCGTTCTCCGCTTCGTCGATCCGATTGTCTTTCAGCAGAAGGTAGCCGTTCTTGGACTGCTCCGCGATTTCGTTGAATCTTTTTTCTTCTTCGGTGGTGCCCGCGGTCGGTTCCGGCATGGGCGGCATATCATTCAATACATCAGCCATATTTTACCTCTTTATGAATCTGTCAGCATCGTTCCGATGAGGGCGGCTACGTCTTCCACAATTTTGTCTGCCTTTCGACGGTTGTGCGCGAGCCAGTACAGCTTCAGGGCATCGATTACGCGTCCTTTTTCGGCGTATACGTCTCCTACCCGTGATAAACCATCGGAGTACCCGGTAGTAACGAATATTTTTCTCGCGGTTTCTATATCGCCCGCGTTGAAAAGTTCGTTTCCCTTGCGATTGAGCGCGGCTTTCTTGTCCGTTGCGAGGTTCGAAACGGGAAGATCTGCGCTTTTTATCAAACCTTGGCCGGTAAACCGGTTAAATTCGTCCAAAGATCTGGATTTCAACTCATTCCCTGAACTTATAATAAGTAATTTGATCCCGCGTTGCAAGCGGAATGTCCAAAAAATCACTCTTTTACGTAGAAATCAACGATAGAACGACCGTATTCCCTCCGATCCGAAAGCGTCATGCAACCGACCGAATCGGGCATATCCCGCTCTCGCGGGCGATGGATGAGGGCCTGCCCGCCGGGTTTCAAAACGGGGAGCTCGCCGCACATTTTCACGAGATCCTGATGGAATTTATAGGGGAAGGGGGGGTCGAAATAGATAATGTCGAAATGCTCGCGGCTTCTCTTGAGAAAAAGCTCGACCGACATGAATTTGCATTCGATTCGATGTGGTGCCATCGCGACGTTCTTGAACAGCGTCTCTACCTTGATCGGGTCCTTCTCCACGAGGTACACGGGATGCGCCCCTCTGGATGAGGCCTCGAGCGCGCATACTCCGGAACCCGAAAACATGTCGAGGAACGATTTCCCCGTTAGGTCACCGAGAATCGCAAACAGGGACTCCCGCATCCGGTCCATTGCGGGACGAATGACGCCTCCCGGGCATTCGACGATTCGTCCTGCGAGCGTTCCTCCGGTTATACGCACCTCACCACCCCTTTTTCCTGCGGATTCCGTCCGCGGCCCTGAGCCCGGATGCCCAGGCTCCGGTGATGCCGCGTGAGGTGCCGGCACCGTCTCCGATCAGATAGATATCCTCGGCGGCCTGGAAGTACTGGTCACGAAAGGCGGGCTTGTTGGCGTAGAGTTTGATTTCGGGATAATAGAGTATCGTCGCGGGGTGCAACAGTCCGGGCACGATGGTGTCGAGCTGTTTCAGCGCCTTCCAGATGGATCGCAGGAACTTGGCCGGCATCGCGAGACTGATATCGCCCGGGGTGCACGACGCGAGCGACGGCGCGAAATCGTAGAGATCCTCGTTAAGGCCTTCCTTCGTCGTCCTCTTTCCAAGCCTGAAATCGCCTATGCGCTGCATGATGGGATGTCCGCCGCCGGTAAGCATGGCCAGTTGCGCGAGAAACTCCGCGTAATCCTGCCCGGACGCGAGGGGCCGCGTGAACTCGACGCTTCTGAGAACGGCGAAGTTTACGAGACCGTTCGACTCCCGCTCGTTTGACCACGCGTGCCCGTTGACGCTGTAGTACGGCTGTCCGTTGGCCGCGGTATACTGCTCCTGCACGACATGGGCAGCCCCCGAGTTGGTGCAAAAGGTTCTCGTGCGCTCGGGAAAGAGGAATTTGGGGTCATAATAGTCGCGTACGATCGGATAGTTCTCGATTTTGGTCTCGACGCGAACGCCGACGTCGATGCTGTTGTCCGTGTATTCGATCTCGTTCGCGCGCATGAATTGCCTGAGGAAGTCGAACCCGTGCCTGCCTGGCGCCACGACGAGTTGGTCATATCCGACGCTTCTTTTACCGGTGACCGCCGTCTTTGTCGCGCGGTCTATCGAGACGAGCTCTTCCTCGAGGGAAACCTCGACGCCCGAGGATTCCAGCCGCGTGACAAGATCCTTGATGAGCCTCAGCCCGCCGTCTGTGCCGAGGTGTGACTGCCGCACCATGAGAAGCTCCACGCCTATGCGTTCGGCGCGTCGCTGGTATGTCGAAAGGTTCGTCTGGCCCATTATTGCGGGCTTGAGAAACTCCTCCGTGCGGAAGAGGTATCCGGCCGCGATCTCCCGCGTCCAGTATTCGGAGGGAAACCCGATCGGCCAGGTAAAATTCATCTTGCAATCGTTTCTCAGACCGCCCGAGGAAACGCGCGCCCGCTCGAGAAGTAGCACTCTGGCCTGTGGACGCGATTCCAGTATGCCAAACGCGGCCGCGAGCCCTGCGGGACCCGAACCGACGATTACGCAGTCGTAGATTGTCATGCGCGGAGTATATCAGAAATTCAGAAGTTCGCTCAACTCGCTGCGGGATACGACGTCGCGCGCGTCGGCTCCCGCGTCGCCCTTGCGGATCCCGGCGCCTATGTCGGTCCTGAGCAAGGCGTGCGCGTTGCGTATACCCTGTATCTTGGTCAGGAATTGCGCGAAGGCGACGCTCATCGAACCTTTACCCTGCAGGATATGGTCTAGGAGCCGGATAAACCGGTCCTCGCAGGAGTGGAGCGAGTGCAGTATTTCGATGTAGTCCGCTATCCGGTTGTTGTCTCGTACAAGTTTCGTCGTTTTCTGCAAGGCTACGTCAAAAAAAAGAAGGTCGTCGATCGCCTTGTCCAGAAAGATATCCTCGCTAAGGTCCAGTAAAAGGCCTTCGTAGAGGGTGTCGATGGAGCGCGCAAGTTGGTAAATATTGTCCTGAAATATGATAGTATGAAGCATTATCGACCTCCTCCTGATCCTGTAGTATATATCGGCACGGAGGAATCCAGCCTTGACCAAAGAGGACGGAACTGGTAAAGTTTATTGCCGGTTATGGCGGTTTTGCCAAAATTCCCGACAAGCAAAGGGGGCCTTCGTCCCCGAACCAACTCCCGCCCGCAACCGCGCTCGCGTCACATACGTCGTGAACGCTCGTTAGCG
This sequence comes from Spirochaetales bacterium Spiro_10, assembly GCA_001604405.1. Taxonomy (GTDB): domain Bacteria; phylum Spirochaetota; class Spirochaetia; order Treponematales; family Treponemataceae; genus Teretinema. The sequence continues at coordinate 88,738 of LVBL01000059.1, read as the reverse complement.
GGCCCAGTAATGTGTCCATGAGGAGGAAACATGAGAACGTATGAACTGATGGTCGTTTTCCCGCTTGAGGAAGACCAGTTCAAGGCAGGCGCCGACGGGGTACGCAAGGTACTCGCGGATTTCGGCGCGCAGACGAAGAGCGAGGAGCCGTACGGCGACCGCGACCTTACCTATGAAATCAAGAAGAGAACGAGGGGACGGTACATGCTGTTCAACATCCTCGCGGCTCCCGAGAAGATCGTGGAGATGGATCGTCAATTCAAGCTTAACGTGAACATACTGACGTTCCTTTTTGTCAGGGTTGACGAGTAAGTACGACAGGAGGGACCCATGGCCGATGTAAATCACGTAATACTGATTGGACGGCTCACCCGTGACGCGGAGTTGAAATACACCTCCGGCGGCATGGCTGTCTGCAAGTTTGCCATCGCGGTCAATAAACGGCGGAAAAACGGCGACCAGTGGGTCGACGAGGCCAATTTCTTCGATATCGTGCTGTGGGGTCGCGCTGGCGAGTCCATTAACCAGTACCTCGTCAAGGGGAAACAGGTCGCGGTAGAGGGAGAGCTTCATCAGAACCGTTGGGAACAGGACGGACAGTCGCGCAGCAAGGTCGAGATAAACGCGAATAACGTCCAGTTGCTCGGGGGAACCGGCGGATCCGGAGGCTCGTTTGGAGCGTCCGGCCAGTCGCAACCCGAGCAGAGTCAACAGCCCTACCAGAGACGGCCGGACGTCCCGTCCGCCCCGAGGCAGGAACGTGACGAACCGCCCGCCGATTTCCCCGACGATATTCCATTTTAAGGAGATTAGGTATGTCTGACGAAAGGATGAAAGATATGGATCAGGATATGCAGATGCAGGATGTTCTTCGCGACGCCGACGACCGTGGCGGCGGCGGAAGAAAAGGCAAGATGTTCTTCCGAAAGAAGGTGTGCCGGTTCTGCACCCAGAAAACCAAGATTGACTACAAGGACTCCGACGGGCTTCGCCGTTATACGACCGAGCGCGGAAAGATCCTTCCCCGCAGGATTACCGGTACGTGCGCCAAGCACCAGCGCCGGCTCGCGCTCGAGATAAAGCGCGCACGCGCGCTCGCGATGCTTCCGTACGTCCAGGGTTAAGTTATCCGATTCCGTCCCCGGGGATCGCCCATGGGTCTCCAGGGACGGCAGTTGAACGGCTCGAATCGTTCAAATAGTTCGTTTCCCCGATCCGACTCCTGGACGACGGGGAAACCGCAAACCAATCTGTAAGGAGCTCGTGTATGAAAGTCATTCTCAATCAGGACGTAAAGCACCTCGGCGAAGAGGGCGATATCAAGGACGTCGCCACGGGATACGCGCGGAACTATCTGTTTCCGAGAAATCTCGCGGTGCCGTGCAACGACATGACCAAGGCTTTTTTTGACGGCAAAAGGGCCGATATCGAGGCTCGAAAGGACTCCAAGCGTGCCGCGGCCGCGTCCCTCAGGGAGAAGCTCGAGGCTACGACCGTTAACCTCGTCATGCCCGCCGGAGCGAACGGCAAGCTCTATGGAGCGGTAACGAACCAGACGATCGTCGACGAGCTCAACAAGCTCGGATTCGAGATCGAGCGGAAGCGCGTCGAGCTTCCCGGTCTGACGTTCAAGAGCGTCGGAAAGTATACCGTCACCGTACACCTCTACGAACAGGCAACCGCCTCGGTTCAGATCGTCGTCGAAGCCCAGCCCGAGACCGAGCGTTCGACCGCCCCCCGTGCCGAGCGGCCCCGCAGAAGGCATGAGGAAGACGATGCCCGTTCCGAGGCCCCGGACGCGGCTTCCGAGCCGGCGGTAACCGCTGAAGCGCCGGCATCCGAAGAGTCGGACGCGGAGTAATCGGTACCACGCAGACCTACCCATGAGCAATCCGCTGAAAGACAAGGTTCCGCCCCATAATCTCGAGGCGGAGCAGGCGACCTTAGGCGCTCTCCTTCTTGACGCGGATGCCGTGGGAACCGTAATCCGGTATCTTCGGCCGGATAATTTCTATTCATTACAAAACCAGAAGATTTTTCAGGCGATCATCTCGCTGTTCGGAAAGGGACAGCGGGTCGACCTGATCACGCTTATCGAGGAGTTGCGCCAGGAAGGCATACTCGCCGCGGCGGGCGGCCCCGGATACGTCTCCGCGCTGACGGATACCGTTCCTACGAGCGCAAACGTCGAATACTACGCCAAGATCGTGCTGGAACAGTCGGTAAGGCGCTCATTGCTCGTCATCTCGAACAAGATAATCGCCGAGGCGCACAACGAGTCCCGGGAGAGCCGTGCGGTACTCGAGGACGCGCAAAAGCGCATCTTCGAGCTCACCGACGCGAACCAGTCGGCTACGTTCAAGACCCCCAAAGAGATAATCCCGCTCGCGATCGAGGCGATCGAGAAGCTCTATCACACGAGGGACGCCTTCACGGGCATACCCTCGGGGCTTATCGAGCTTGACCAGATGACGAGCGGCTTCCAGAAATCGGAGCTGATCATCATCGGTGCGCGTCCTTCCGTCGGAAAGACGGCGCTCGCGCTTTCCATGGTGGCGCACATCTCCATCAAGGAACGGATTCCCGCGGCATTCTTTTCCCTGGAAATGTCGGATATGCAGCTCATCCAGCGAATGATTTCGCAAGAGTCGCATATCCCCTCTGAGAAAATACGAACCGGCCTTCTCAAGATGAGCGACTTTCAGGCGATTCAGGACGCGGCAGGCAGGATCTACGACGCGCCGCTCTATATCGTGGACATGCCGAACATGAAGCTGCTTGATTTGCGCGCGATGGCCCGGCGCCTTCGCGCGCAGTATTCGGTGGAGATCATATTCATCGACTATCTGACGTTGATTACGAGCGAGAACAGCATGATCCCGCGTCACGAACAAATCGCCGAGGTTTCGCGGTCTCTCAAGAGCCTCGCGCGCGAGCTGAATATCCCCGTTGTCGCGCTTTCCCAGGTTCGTCGCGACGCCGAGGGAAAAAAACCGATGCTCGCCGATTTGCGAGAGTCCGGTTCGATCGAGCAGGACGCCGACGTCGTCATGTTCCTGCACCGCGAGCGCGTGAGCTCGAACAAGGACGGCGGTGACCGGGATCAGGCCGTCGACACGGAGCTCATCGTCGCGAAACAGCGTAACGGCCCGATCGGCGACATCGACATCCTTTTCCTTCCCCGATACACGAAGTTCGTCTCGAAAAGCAGGGACTAAACCCGGCTCGCCCTTATTGCGCCCATTCATCAATCCCGACGAGAACGGCGGTCGCCGCTATGCCCTTCCCCTGTTTTTCGTACCAGGTAAGGGAACCGTCATAATTGAGGCTCACGATGAAGCCGTCAAGAATCGCGCCCTTGGCGGGAAGGGCATAATCCCGAACAAGCGGCCGCTGCCGTCCGGAGGACGGGTCGATAACCGCAAGGTTCGCCTTGCCGAGATTGGTCAGAATCGACTTCGAGTCGACCGCGAGCGTCGCCCGAAGGTCCTCGTCCTTGTAAGTGGCATGCACGGTCGTCCTTGTCGAGGCTATCGCAACCGGGTCAACGCGCACCGTAACAAGCTCGGTCGAGGGGGGATTTCCTCCCTTGACGACAAATCCGCGAAGCTCGTTCCTCTCCGGATTCGAGAGTTTGAGGGAATAGCAGAGATCCCCCTGGACCGGCAGGGGAACGGTTTCTCCCGTGTCGCTGTTGATGAACAGCAACGGGAACGGAGAACGCGATGTCGAGGACTTCGAGACGATGACCGAGTCGCGAGTTAGGGGAACCGCGTCCTGGAGGCCGGCACCTGAGTAACGGAACGGCTCTCCCTCTGATTCAGGCCTGATGACGATTGCGGTGCTTGATCCCTCCACGAAGGCGATTACGCCGTCATTGTGGTTGAGCGAGGTAATCCTCTCACCGGGAACGTACAGTTCCCGGCGTCCGTCGCCTGAAAGAGAAGTCGCTATCAAAGGTGAGGCAGAGATCGATGACCAGAATACGAATGTCGCGCCGACGATCTCCATGCGATCCGCCTGAATGCCGCCGAATACGCGTGCGGGGTAGACAGAAGGATCATTGGAGGCGTATACCGTCCCGCCTGCCAGGATGTAGAGCGTATCACCGGTAGTAACGATGTCGTCGGCCGGAATGATCGCCTCGTTCCGGGTCTCGGCCGGTACCGGCTGTGATGCGGAATAATCCCCGCGCGGAAAGGTGAGCACGAGGCCGGAGTCGGTACCGAGCGCGAACAGGCCCGGAAGCCCCGTAGCCGAGGTTATCTTCGATCCGTTGGGAGGAGAGAAGCGCGGGGAAGCGGCCTTGCCGGCGCGAAGCGAGTACCCCGGTCCTGTCCGCTCGATCCATACAGGTACGGGATCAGCGGGCATGGTCGCGAATACTGGTTCTCCGGATTCGTATGAATCGACGACAGTTCCCTTGGTCGCGTCAATAGAAACGACGGAACCGCCCGTGAATCCGGATATGATCCGGTTGTTGGCGTGAACCACGGCATTCGTGATATCGGCCGGGCCGTCGTATACCGCGCGTTCTGAACCGGAGGAGGCGTCCGTATACCGGATCTTTCCGGAAGGGCCGTAGGTCATGACGCTGTTTTCGGAGGCCCCGGTCACGCTGAGGTATACGAGACCCTGCGGCGTCTTGAACATCCGCCTCGCCTCTCCCGATTTGCCGTCGATGACGGTGAAGCCCTCGAGCGACGTGCTTCCGACCATGATCCAGCTGCCGCGCGCGGACCATGAAACGGAGGTGATTGAATCCCGGAAGCGTTTCGCGAATACCCGCGTTTTCTTCTCCCAGTTCCAGACAGAAAGGCGATGGGTGGTGAATCCGTCGGACTCATAACACGCAATGACGTCCCCGGAAGGATGCGCCGCGATAATGCGAATCGGCAAATCCGATATCTGCCATGTTTCGTCGCCGGTACCTCCGTCATGGCGCGAGACGAAGCCGTCCTCGCCGCCGCTGAAGAAGGAACCGGTACCGGGTATGGACGCGAGGCTCAGAACCGACCTTCCGTGCCTCCGCGATACCCGCGTCGAGCCGGTTTCACGCGCAAACGAAAGGTGCGAGACGGCAAGAAACGCCAATAAAAACGCGGCAAGACTTCGCGCGTGTGAAATGGACATACGCATCAATCCTCAACTATAACGTTTCTGACGGAGATATAGGATCCGTTTACAAGCGCCTTGAAGTCCTCGTTATCCGGGTTCTTCCCGTATTCCTCGAGGATCGCGTCGTAAATCCTGCGCGGTACCGTCGTTACGGCGACTTCGCCGTCGCGCACGCCATGCGCGTGAAACACGAGATCCCCGGACTCCGTAGAACGTTCGAAGATCAGGGTAGGCGAGTTCGCGGGATTCGTCTCTCTCGCCCGCTCGAGCAGGCGGAGTTTCAGCGCCTCGATCGCGACAGGCTCGAGGCCAGCCGAAAGGACGGCGAGACGGTCCGCGAGTTCCGCGTATCCCGCGACGAAGGTCTCCCCGGCGCGGGGGGCAATCGCGCCCGAAAGGAGCGAAAGCCGCTCGAGCTCGGGGATGAGCGTAAGAACGATCCCCTTCGAAGGCCATTCAAACGTCGTGCGCAAATCCAGGTGTAATTCCGCATTGCAGGCGGGACAGACGCACGCCAAAAAGGTACCCGTCGCGACGTCCGAAAGGATTGCCGGATTCTTGTCGAGATCGACCGTTTCGGGGATATCTACGCTGAATTCCTGCTCGCAATGGCACGTAATCTTTCTCATGCAACGCCTCCGGTCACTTCAAGAGATATTGTATATCGCCGAAAAGGGCAAACGCGAAAACGAAAAGGATGAAGCCGACGCCGATGAACTGGACGTAATAGAGCGTCTTGGGTCTCAGGGGCTTTCCCTTGAGCATCTCAAGCACGCTGAACAGTATGATCCCGCCGTCAAGTATGGGAATGGGGAGCAAGTTCATGAGAAACAGGGACACGCAAATGACGCCGAGCAATTCCGCAACGCCGGTGAGGCTCGTCTCCGCTACCTCGCCGATCATCATCGTTATCCGCACCGGACCCGAAACCGCCTCGCTCAGCTCGACTCCGCGGAAAAGAAGGGCGATGCCGCGAACGGTTAGCGCGAGCGTTCGCGCGACGTTTGAAACGCCAGCCCGGGCGCTCTCGAGAAGCCCGGTACCGCGAATCGTGACGTTGACTGTCTTCCAGGCCATACCCGTCTCGACAGAACCGTTCCCCCGGTAGAGCAGCACTATGGGCAGGCGCACGGAAAGGTCTCCGCGCTCCACGGTAACTATCGCCTGTTCGGGTTTATGGGAGAGCGCCATGGCGAACTGTGCCTGGTTGGTTACGGAAGTCTCGTCGATCGAGACGATCCTGTCCCCGGGTCTGATGCCGCTCGTTTCCGCGGCCGAGCCTGGCGCGACCTTCCCGACAACCAGCGGAACGTACGGGTATACCCCGATTTTTCCCGTACCTGTTTTCGTGTCGAGTTCCGGGACGATATAGAGGGTGACCGTCGTTCCGTCCCGTTCCACTATCGCCTCGATGCGGCGGTCGGGATTCGTACCGACGTATTGCTGAATGTCCGAGAAGTATTGGACGGGTTGACCGTCGAGGGCCACAATCCTGTCTCCCTCGCGCAAACCCGCCTCGAGCGCTGCCTTCGGGGCCTCAGGCTCGTAGAGGCCCGCGGGAATGATCCTGCTGTCGTATGTCTCGTAGGAATACCCGACGGCGCTGACGACCGCGAAGACCGCGGCCGCGAAAAGCAGGTTGAAAAACGGTCCCGAAAAGGCGATGAGCACGCGCTTGAGCGGATGCGCGCCGTAAAATCCGTCGGCTTCGGCCGGTATCGCTTCCAGCCCCTTGTCGAGCGCCTCGCGGAAGGCGTGCTCCCCCTTCATCCCGCAATAGCCTCCGAGCGGCAAGGCGGAAATCCGGTACTCCGTCGGCCCTCTTTTTTTCCTGAAGAGAACCGGACCCCATCCGATGGAAAACGTCTCAACGGTAACGCCGGAAAGACGCGCCGCGATGAAGTGTCCGAGCTCATGTACGAAAACCACCATTCCAAGTGCCAAAAGACCCACGACGACCCGTATCACCACGCGCGCTCCTTGACGTATTGCCGGGCTATTCCCCGAGCCCTGCGATCGGCCTCGAGGACATCCCCGAAGTTCGACGGCTCGGTTGACCAGTCACCGTCCATGACCAGTGCGACCAATTCGGGAATCCCCCCGAAGGGGAGAGACCCCGCGAGAAAACACTCCACGGCGATCTCGTTTGCGGCATTATAGCATACCGGATACAAACATCCGAGCGATGCCGCCCGATACGCGAGAGCGAGCATCGGGAAGGCCTGTCTTCTGGGAGGCTCGAAGTGCATGGAGAAGGCCTCGTCAAAGGAAAGCGGGCGCAAATCGTTATCTTGCGGCTTGGGCCAAAAGAGCGCGGAAAGGATGGGATGGCGCATGTCGGGGTGGGAAACCTGCGCGTACAGCACGCCGTCACGCGTCCTGATGAACGAGTGTACGAGGCTTTCCGGGTGGACCACGACCTTGACGGCATCCGGCGAAAGGCCGAAGAGCCGGACCGCCTCGATGACCTCGAGGCCCTTGTTGGCGAGCGAGGCCGAATCTATCGTTATCTTCGAGCCCATCGACCATGTCGGGTGCCGGAGCGCGTCGGCCGGTGTCGCCGAGCGGATACGGTCCTCATCCCACGTGCGGAACGGGCCGCCGGAGGCGGTAAGAATTATCTCCGAGACCGCGTCGTGGCCATAGGCCTCGATCAGGGAAAACACAGCCGAATGCTCCGAGTCGACCGGCAATATGGCGCGTCCTGTCCGGTCCGCGAGTGAGCGGATCAGAGGACCCGCCATCACGACGGTTTCCTTGTTCGCGAGCGCGAGATCCTTGCCGGACTCAAGTGCCGCGACCGACGGCAGGAGCCCGCTCGCACCCGCTATCCCGTTAACGACTACGTCGGCCCCGGTGTCCCGAATCATCGCCAATAGCGCCGGCTCCCCGTCGGTTCCGGAGAGAACCGACGAAGCCGCGGGAAATTCTTCCCGGAGGGCGGAAAGGGCCCGCATGTCCGAATGGGCAGAAAGTCCCGCGACGGTGAATGCGTCCGGGTTACTCCTGATCACGTCAAGGGAGCTTTTCCCGATGGAGCCCGTCGCGCCGAGCACTATGACCCGTTTTGTGTCTTTCATCGAATTATCCGAAGAACAGTTCCGTAACTATGTAGAATACGGGCGCGGCTAGGATTACGGAGTCTATGCTGTCCAGTACGCCGCCCCTTCCGGGGATAAGCGTGCCGGAATCCTTGATGCCCGTTGACCGTTTCAGGATCGACTCGATGATGTCGCCGATTATCGCCATGGTCGCGGTGCACACGCCCGTAATGACGAGCCGTCCCATGCTTCCGCCAAAAGCGTCGTAAAAAAGGTACGAGCCGATGATTCCGGCGACTATTGATCCGAAATACCCGCCGCAAAACCCTGCGATGCTTTTGTTGGGACTTGCGGGAATCAGCCCCCTGTTGCCCTTTCCGAAAAGCATCCCGAAAAACCAGGCCAGGGAGTCGCACATGAATACCATGAGGAAGAATACGCTCAGGAGCGCGCCCGCGTTCTCGCGGACGGTGAGGGCGCAGAGGTAGGTGATAAGGGTGGACGGATAAATGATTATGGTGAACGACGAGGCGATCCTTCCGGCGGCCTTTTCGAAGGAGCCCGAGAAGGAGGCGACGAATTCCCATACCAGGATAACGATGCACGCCAGGGCCGAGGATACGAAGATGGCGTGAAGCGGGAAACCGAATACCGCCGCTGCGGACGCCGTTGCCGGCACTATTAGGGCGGTGACGAGAGAGACGGGCAGGGGCAGTACCGGAAGGCGCGTCGCCAGAAGCGCGCGCATCTCAACGACCGCGAAGGCGGCAAAAACGAGGATCTCGATATGAAAGAAGAGGTAGTTGAAGTGGGGAAGAAAGAATACCGATGCGACGATAAGCGGAAGACCGAAGAAAAACAGCAGGAGCCGTTCGATTAGTTTTCTCATTTTATACCACCAAAGCGTCTGTCGCGCGATTTATAATAGTTTAGCGCGAGATCGAATTTTTCGCCATCCCAGTCGGGCCAGAGCTCATCGCTGAAATAGAATTCCGCGTAGGCCGTCTGCCAGAGCATGAAATTGCTCAAACGTCGTTCCCCGCTCGTGCGGATTACCAGGTCGACCGGGGGCAAATCGGGAGCGTCGAGAAAGGCGCCGAATGCCTCGGCCGTCAGAGTGGAGATGCTGTCCGCGGGGACCTTCCGGATAGCCCGTATGATCTCGTCCTGACCGCCGTAGTTGATGGCCAGAGCGACGGTCATGCGCGAGTATGCCGAGGTTTCCGCGACGATATCGGTAATCTCCCTAGCGATATTCTGGGGGAGGGCGGAGATGTCGCCCAGATGGATTACGCGAATTCCGTTTTTGCGGTAGAAGTCAAGCTCGGCGCGAAGATGCGTGGCTATGAGGGACATCAGGAAACCGACTTCATCGGCCGCGCGCTTCCAGTTTTCGGTGGAAAAGGCAAACAGCGACACGCATTGAACGTTCAGTTCCGACGCCCGCTGAATGACGCGCTTGGCGGCCTCAAGTCCCTGCTGATGACCCACCGTTCTCGGGGCGCCCCTTTTCTTGGCCCAGCGCCCGTTGCCGTCCATGATAATGCCGATGTGACGGGGTAAGTCGCTCATCAGCCTTCCATGATTTCCTTTTCTTTATCCTCGAGTATCTTGTTTATTTCCTGGATGAACTTGTCGGTTTCTTTTTGAAGCTCGTCCTCGGCGGTCTTGAGGCCGTCCTCGGTAAGCTGTCCGTCCTTCTCGAGCTTTTTCAACTCGTCGTTGCCGTCGCGCCTGATATTCCTGATCGCCACGCGGCTCTGTTCCGCCTGGGCCTTGGCCTGCTTGACGAGTTCCCTGCGGCGTTCTTCCGTGAGCGGCGGGATGGCGATTCGGATAACCTTGCCGTCGTTCGAGGGGTTGAGGCCAAGCTCGGATTTTTGAAGTGCCTTCTCGATTTCCCCGATCAGGCCCTTGTCCCAGGGCTGAATCACGACAAGACGCGCTTCCGGAATCGATATGGTTGCGACCTGGCTTAACGGAGATTTGTCGCCGTAATAGTCGACGCGTACCCTGTCAAAGAGCGAGGCCGAGGCACGCCCCGTACGGATGGTGTTCAAATCGTCCTTAAGGGACTGAATCGATTTTTTCATTCGCTCGACGTGAACGACGATGGTATCGGACATCTGAGTCCTCCTATGGAATTACGCGTGAAAATGAAAACGGGACCTGCACCGGGCGGCGCGGTCCCGTTCGGGCATTACTTCGCTCCGAGCTGGAACAGGACCATCTTGGAAAGCTCGAGCTTTCCGCCGGCCGCCTTTCCGACTTCGTCCATCTTCTTCGCGACGGAAACCTTGTCATCCTTGACGAACGGCTGCTCGAGGAAGCAGATGTCCGCGAGATGTTTCTTGATCTTTCCCTGCACGATGCCGGCCTTGACGTTCTCGGGTTTGTCGAGTTCCGCGACCTGCTTCGTGAATATCTCGGTCTGCTCGGCGATATAGGCCTTGTCGACGGAGCCGGTATCGGGATACAGGGGCGCGAAGGCGGCGAGATGCAGACAGCAGTCGTACGCGAACTCGCGCACGGCCTGGTTGGAGAGAATCTCCGGCTTGTCGGCCTTGAGAACCACAAGCGCGCCGGTTTTCTTGTCGGAGTGGATGTATTTCTCGATATACTCGTTGGCCGACGCGCTTACGGAAACGACCCGGGTAAGGGTCATGTTCTCGCGGACCTTCGTCGCAAGGTCAAGAACCATCGTGGAGAGGTCCGTAGTGACCTCGGTATACCCCTTCGCGAAGGCGGTTTCGATGACCTTCTCGCCAAGGGCGATGAAGTCGGCGTTCTTCGCGACGAAATCGGTTTCGCAGGTGAGTTCGGCCATGACGGCCTTCTTGCCGTCGGTCTTGACCAGCACGAGGCCTTCGCTCGTGGCCCTTCCGGCACGCTTCTCGACCGCGGCGAGACCCTTTTCCTTGAGGAGTTTTTCGGCGGCGGCTGAGTCGCCGTTGCACTCGACGAGGGCGTTCTTGCACTCCATCATGCCCGCGCCGGTTATGTCGCGCAGGGCCTTAACGTCAGATGCCTTTATGTCCATGAATCGTCTCCTTGTTACGGGCAAGGGCGCGGGCGACAGGGCCCGCGCGCCAAACCGTTATTTCTCGTCGTAGAGTTTGTCCTCGTCGACGAGGCTTTCGGTCGCCTCGGCGGCCGGCTCCTCGGTCTTGGTTTCCGCGGGAGTGTAATTGCTGTAATCCTCGATTTCCTCTTCCTTCTGCACGGGAGCGGCGCCGGACTCGGCGTCTTCCTCGTCATCCTGGAGGTTCTCGATGATCTTGAGACCGTTCTCGTTATCCGCCTCTACGACGGCGTTCGCGATGATCTGCGTAAAGAGGGAGATGGCGCGGATGGCGTCGTCGTTTCCCGGGATCGGATAGTCGATGCCTTCGGGATTGCAGTTCGTGTCAACGACGGCAACGATGGGGATGCCCATGCGGCGCGCCTCGGCGACGGCGATGGTTTCCTTGCGGGTATCGATCACGAAGATGATTCCGGGAAGTTCCTTCATCTCCTTGATGCCGCCAAGGTTTTTCTCGAGCTTCGCCTTCTCTTTCTGAAGAGCGGCGATTTCTTTCTTGGTGAGGCTCTCGAAGGTCCCGTCGATCTCCATCTTCTCGATTTTCTTGAGACGGAGGAGGCTCTTCTTGATGGTGGTGAAATTGGTAAGCATTCCGCCCAGCCAGCGGTTGTTCACGAAGAACATTCCGCATCGTTCGGCTTCCTTCGCGATCGTCTGCTGCGCCTGTTTCTTTGTTCCGACGAAGAGCACGCTCTTGCCGGCGGCGGCGGTCTTGCGGACGGCCTCGTAGGCTTCCTTGATCGACAGAATGGTTTTCTGAAGATCGATGATATGAATCCCGTTGCGTTCCGCGAAGATATACTTCTTCATGCGGGGATCCCAACGCTTGACCTGGTGCCCGAAGTGCACGCCTGATTCAAGCAGACTTTTCATGGTGACTACTGCCATGAGTTGACTCCTTTTGCGGCGAAACGGACCGACTGGTCAGTATTACACCGCCCCTTCTCTGATTCTCGGACGCCCGAAGGCCCCGGAAGATGTGCCGGACAGGCTAAATGCGATATCCGTGCTCGCGGAGTATGGCATATAATTCGTGTAGTGGCAAGCCTACGATACCGCTCCAGGAACCCTCTATTCTGTGGATGAAGAAGGCCGCGCGACCCTGTATGCGGTATCCCCCGGCGACTCCCTGCCACTCCCCGGTATCGAGGTAACGCTCGATTTCCTCATCGGTGAGGGGCGCGAAGTGAACCGTGTTTCTGCTCGTTTTGCTCGTGGTGAACGTCGTGACCGAATCGTAGAGACTGATCGCGGTAATGACCTCATGAGTCGTTCCGGAGAAGGAACGGAGCATGGAAGCGGCCTCCTCGCGGGACTCCGGCTTCCTGAAGATGCGCGATCCCTGGCAGATTATGGTGTCGGCCCCCAAAACCCAGGGCATTGTGAGGGACAACTTCAATTTTATCACCGACTCGACTTTTTTCATCGAATACAGCTCGGCCAACTCGGCGGCGTCGAGACCGTCCACCGGTTGCTCCTCGTAATCGGGAGAGACGACTGAAAAGGGGATGTTCAGGGCTTTGAGCAATTCCTGACGGCGAGGCGAGGTAGAGGCTAAAACGATAGAATCCACGGTACATTCTCCCATTGGTTGACAAAGTGGTGTTTTTCCGCTGTAATGAGTTACCACGCGGAAGATTAGCTCATTTGGATAGAGCGTTGGCCTCCGGAGCCAAAGGCGGTGGGTTCGAATCCCGCATCTTCCATATTATGCACGTTTACATCTGATTGGTTCGTCTCAAGACGAAAAAAAACCCGGCAACGGCCGGGTTTTTTTATTGCAGCCATACAAGCTTATTTCTTATCGCTCTTGGCGCTCTGGTTTCCCTTGCCGTTTCCGTTTCCGCTCACGTTCTTGAGCACTTCGTACGCGCGATTGCGGACGGGCGTCACGTAATTGTAGTTTCCGGCAATCCGGATGATCGATTCCACCATTCCCGACTTGTTCTTGACGTTCGGTGCGAGTTTCTCATAGGTATTGAGTACCTCGAGCGCAAGGGAGCTTGTCGGAAGGATGATGTCGAACTTCCTGGTAACCCAGTTGATCATCTCTACTACTTCGTCGTTGTCGTTATAACCGAGATCACCGAGCGACTTGACAGCCGACGTGATGACGGCCGGCTCGTTATCGGCGTACATGACCGCGACGAGGGTGTTTTTTGCCTCGACGGTCCCCATCTTCCCGAGAAGTTCGCAGGCCTTCATCCGGATGTCGGGGAAGTTATTCACCGTACGACCGGACTCCCGGATTACCGAGCCAATGCCCTCCTTGGCGAGGGAATCGAGCGCTACCTGCATATCCTCGTTGACCCGGCCGGCTTCAATGGCTCCCTCGATATACTGAAGGGCAACCTGTTTGCTGTCACGGCCCTCGGCAATCGCGAGTTCCCTGACGATGACGCCCTCTACGGAACTGAGGTAGGCCTCTTCAACCGTCATGATAGAGTCCGCCTTCTTGTCCTCGGCTTGTTGAGCAAAAAGGGCAGAACCCACAAGAAACAAGCATGCTACAAGCATGGCCAACGGTTTTATGCGCATACAAACGACCTCCCCTGGTCAGCACGGTTTATACAATTCAAGGCATTAAGGTAATAATTCGGCATTTTCGGCACAAAGTCAAGGGTGTTCCGTCCGTTACTGGTTTTTGGGAACAAGCTTCCAACCCCTGTCTGTTTTTTCAAGGATGTAGATGGCGGCGGTAGAACCGGGCGCGATCTCCATTATAACGTACACGCGGGTGGGCGAAACGAACTGTATGTCATCAACGCGCATGTTCTGCCGCGAGGGCACGAAAACGTACGAGAAATAATCCTTGAGGTTTCGAAGTTTGAGCCCCTTTGTCGGCAAACTCGCGGAGACCTTTTCAAGGGTGTCCGGATTGGAAAATTCCTTATAATAATCGCTGGAAAGATAGGTTAGCCATCGGTCATAGTCCCGATTCATGGTGATACGGTTCAGTTCCTCGACGACCGCGTGCATCTCGTTTTTCGTGCTTTCGAACGTCGCCTTGGTTATCGCGACGGTATCGAACCGGACCACGACGTCTTCGTCCGTGCTGGCTGTCTGTTGTCCGTTTTCTCCGTTGTTTCGAGCGGGCGTCACGTCGGGGTTCGGAGCGGGACCCGAACCGCAGGAAGAAAATATGACTGTCGCGCACAAAAGGAGCACCGCTGTTTTCTTCATGGCTCAATAGTATCCCGTCCCGTCGCAAACGTCAAACACTTTTGAGTTTTTTTATATTTGGGTGCTTGACGGCCGTCTCCGGGAAGTCTACAGTGGGCGGTATGGTTCGAGCCGTCTTTCCGGGTTCCTTTGACCCCCCAACATTTGGCCATCTCAACATCATCGAGCGGGCTCGTACCATGTTCGACGAGATTCACGTCGTCGTGGCTGTCAACAGCGAAAAGAACTATCTATTTTCGGCCGACGAGCGGGTTGCCCTGATTCGGGATATGGTTTCCGACTGGTCAACCATTTCCGTCCACTCCTGGAACAGCCTTATCGTCGAGTACGCAAGAAAGAACGACGCACATGTTCTTATTCGGGGGGTTCGGAACCTTGCCGATTTTTCGTACGAGTTCGATCTTGCAATGATGAATCGGGGTCTCAATCCGGGTATTGAGACCGTATTCCTGTCAACCGATCCCCAGTATTTCGTGCTCCGGTCAAGCGCGATTAAGGAACTGGCCTCCCTTGGCGGTGATGTGTCATCCATGGTTCCGCCCGCTGTCGCCGCCCTGTTGCGTAAAAAATACGCCGAGAGAACTACTTCGACAAAAAATTGAAAAATGTAAGATTACACTTGACACGGATTCGTCAAGACTATAGTATCTGTTGTAACTTTATTCCAAGCTTAGCACGGAAATAATTTTAATGTGAGGTTGCATATATGGCAGTGCCAAGAGCGAAAACGTCCAAGGCTCGTACCCGCCGTCGACAGGGGATTAACATGCGCTTAACCGCGCCGACCCTGACCGAATGCGGAAATTGCGGGAACCTTGTTTTGTCCCATCGCGTGTGCCCCAAGTGCGGTTTTTATCGCGGGCGCCAGGTAATTAATCCCGAAAATAACGGCTAAACCGGAGGATGAGCTAACATGGACGAATTATTCCAGAAGATCCAGAAGTTGATTGCGGACAAGCTTGAGATCGAAGAGGGCAAGATCACCCTTGACGCCTCTTTCAGGCAGGACCTCGGGGCCGACAGCCTCGATACCTACGAACTCGTGTATGCCATCGAAGAGGAAATGGGAATCAGCATTCCTGACGAGAAGGCCAACGAGTTTGAAACCGTGCGCGACGCGTACGATTTCATCAAGTCCCAGTCCAAGTAACCTATTTCCAGGGAGCGCCCCTTTGTTCCGTTTTCTAAGCCCTCTTGCTGGGGAGCGGAATCAGGCGCTCTCCGCCTTCCAAAAGCGGGCCGGTATCCGATTCAAGGACGCCGGCCTTCTTGATTTGGCCTTCCACCACAGATCCTTTTCCAACGAGAATTCCCGCGAACGCACGAATAACGAGCGGCTCGAGTTTCTCGGGGACGCCGTTCTCGGAATGGTCGTCGCCGCGTGCCTCTACGAGCGCATGGTCGAACGGCCCGAGGGCGAATTGGCCAAGACCAAGTCCGTGGTCGTGTCCGAGGACACCCTTTCCGGCATAGCGAGGGATCTTGGCGTAAGCGAGTATCTGGTCCTTGGAAAGGGCGAGGAACTGTCGGGCGGACGACAAAAAAAGGCGATTCTCGCGGACGCGATGGAGGCGATAATCGGGGCGCTGTATCTCGACTCGGGCTACCGCGCGGCCCAGGAATTCGTGCTGGGCATCATCAACCCCCAAATCTCGCTTGTTCTGCAGAACCGTCACCACAAGGACTATAAAACCCTGTTGCAGGAGCACGTGCAAAAAAACTACAAGACCGTGCCGAAATACAGCCTCTCCAACCGCACCGGACCGGATCACGACCGGACCTTTTGGGTTTCCGTTACCGTGCAGGGTACATCCTACGGACCCGAGTCGGGGAAAAACAAGAAAGAGGCGGAACAGGCCGCCGCCGCCGTGGCGTGCCGGGAGCTTTCCCTGGAATAAGGCGGGCTCGCCAACGGCGGGCCCCTCAACGGCGGGCCGGGGCCGCCGGTTTCAAATCAGTTTGCCAGGCCGCGATCCCGCACGAACGCGAGCGCGATGTCGAGAAGGCGATCTTTATCGTTCAGTTCCGGATCGTCAAGGACGGCCGACAGAAGTTCCCGCAACACGATGCCCGTCGTCGGACCGGGCGTTATGCCGATTCCGGCGAGGTCCGTTCCGTTCACGGCGAGATCCCCCAGGCTGAAGGCGTGACGCGCCTCGAGAATCCCGGATATCCGCCTTCTCAGCTCGTCGATCCCGTGAGGTTCGCCGCGAACCCCGGAGATCGCGAAGGAGTCGGCGGCCCGGAGCGCGAAGAGCGGTTCGATCTCGTCCACGCCGACCCTCACGACAAAGCGACGCACCGCGGCGTCCGTCCAGGAAGACTCGTAATGGAACATATGCTGCTCAACGAGGTGAACGACCCGTGCGATCGTCCTGTTCGGGAATTTCAGCCTTGTCATGACCGACCGGGCGATTTTCGCGGAGGCGATTTCGTGCCCGTGAAAGGTTATGACGCCGTCGTCGCCCGTAGCGCGCACGGCGGGCTTTCCGATGTCGTGCAGCAGGCCGGCGAGCATCAATTCCGTCACCTCGCGCGGACACGCGGAACACGTCAGAAGGAGATGGTCTAATACGTCATGACGGTGTCGGCCCTTCTGCTCGACGCCGCGACAGGCGGACAGTTCCGGAAGGATGAGCTCCATCAGTCCCGTCTCTTCCATGTAGCGGAACGCAGTAAGGGGCTCGGGCGACGAAAGAAGCTTGACAAGTTCCTCGCGGACGCGTTCGGGAGCGACTCTTTCCGTTACGCCCAGCGACGGACGAATCGCGGAGAGCGTGTCCGTGTCGATCGCGAACCCGGGAAGGGCTGAAAAACGGATCGCCCGGAGGGGACGAAGTCCGTCCTCCGCGAAACGGGTGCGTGGATCTCCCACCGCGCGTATGACGCGCAGTTTGACATCGGTTCTTCCGCCGTAGGGATCGATGACCGCTCCGTCGGGAAGCGAAACCGCGATCGCGTTCATGGTGAAGTCCCGCCGGGAAAGGTCCTCCTCGATCGTCGCCTCGTACCTGACGGAATCGGGCCTGCGCCCGTCGGTGTAGTCGGACTCTACGCGAAAGGTCGTGCATTCGATCGCCCTCCCGCGGAACGGGATCGTCACGGTGCCATGCTCGATGCCCGTCGGTATCACCCGGGGGAATATCGCCATGACCTGCTCGGGGCGCGCGTCCGTGGCAACGTCCCAGTCGCCGGCGCGCTTGCCGAGAAAATGGTCCCGCACGGCGCCGCCGACGAGATAGACCCGGTGGCCCGCGTCGGAAAAAAAACGGGAAAAGTCTTTCAGGTCTCGGGGAACGGGTACTCTGTCCATCGCGTTTGGAGTATACTCAAAAGCGTCCGGCCAGTACAAGCGAGGGGTCATGCGGGGATTGTTGTTTACCGGGGGCGAGATGCCAGACATGGCGGTAGCGTCCCTCTTTTTCGGAGCCTATGAATTCTCTGTTGCCGCCGATTCGGGGCTCGAGGCGGCCTTGAGGGCGGGAATCGTTCCCGATTTGGCCATCGGCGACATGGACAGTATCCGTTCGCGGACGCTTCTCGACGCCCTTCCTCCCGACCGCGTCGAGCGATGGGACGTGGACAAGGATTATACCGATACGGAACTCGCGCTCTCTGCCATGCAAAAACGGGGCGTGGACGAGGTCGTTCTCGTTGGCGGAAGCGGAGGCCGACTCGACCATCTGTTCGCCATCGAGGACCTTTTCCGGAGGGACTTTTATCCGGAGCTCTGGATTTCCGGTGAGACGATCGTTGCCGTCGTCGAGGGCGGCACGCGGCGCGCGGGGCTCGTCATTGACGGTCTCGAGGATTCGATGCCTCTGTCCGTTTTCCCCGTGGTGTCGCGCGGCGGGACCACCGCCGGGATGTCATGCCGCGCGGAAGGCCTGCACTGGAGCATTGACGGACTTGCCTGGGACGCGGGCGGCTACAGTTTGAGCAACCGCGTTGAAGGCCCGCGCGTCCGCATCGCCGCGGATACGGGCCGCTTCATGGTCGTCCTGCCCGCGAGCGGCGGACTGAAGCTTTCCTACCTGTAAGTACGAAGCGCCTTGAGGGCCTCCGTTTCCTCCCCTTTCATCACCGCGAGGTAATCGACAAGGACCGGGTATTTTGTGAGAAGTTCGCCAAGCCGCTCGAAGCGCTCGAACTGCAGGTACTCTGCAAAGGCCGCCTCGGCCTCGACCGTCGCGGCGGAGAAAAGCCGCGCGTTGCGCCGGTCGGTATACTCGTTCCAGGCGGCGGCGGTCGCCTCGTAGAGCGCGACGTCGGGAACGTCCGTGAGGGTAACCGAGACGGAAACTATTTCAAGGCCGTTTTGCTGAGAGGAGAGGCGTCCGGATACGTCGGCTTCTATCGCGGGGTTCGATCCCGCGTGAAGCGTCGACGGGACGGCGGACGCGATGGCCGCGGCGACCGCCGAGGAAACGGCCGATTCGGCGAGCTCCCCGATCCGCTCGTCCGCCCAGCTGTCAAGGGCGGCCTGGTCTCGGATGCCGAGATCGCGGACAAGCGCGGGAAGGCGATTCGCGGAAACGCGGAACGAAACCTCGCATGAAGCCTTCCAGGAAAAGGACTGCTTGCCACCGAGCATAGCCGCGTATCTCTCGCCTGAGGGAAGGGTGCCCGTTACGGAAAGGGTGCGTTCGCGGGGCGGCAGGGAGAACGAAAGCACCTCAGCGTTCGTCGGTATGATCCGCTCCCAATGCCAGGCAAATACGCCGGGCATGACGGGGGTTTGGTCCACGCCGCCGGTCTTGCTCGAAAGGACGCCGACAGTTTCCCGCGGCATGAAAAGGGCCGTCCATCCAAGCGTGAATACGCCACCCGCGAAAAGGGAAAGAACAAGTAGCGATACGAAGAACTTTTTCATGGGCGAGCCTCTGTTATAAGCGTTGGAATGGCTGTATAGTCGTACATAGGGAGTATACCGCACTTTTATGGACAGGAAAAGACGCAAACTACTGACGCTCCGGTTTTTGTACCGCACGACACTCTTCCTTGGCGCTTTCTCCATCGGCCTCGTGGCCTTTTACTATTTTGGCAACATTCAGAGCTTTCTTGATTCCACGCAACGGTTGCTGTTGGCGTTATTGTCCGTGGTCTCCGTCATCCTCGCGCTTGTCTCCGTCTTCACCGTCGTCCCTTCCGTATTCATGTTTTTTGCGGGCGACCGGAGATACCTCCTCCCGGCCGTCGTCAGCGCGTTCCTGTGCGCCGTCGCCTTCGCGTGCGCGGCCCTTTCCCGGGCCATCATGATCGTCTCCGCGGGAAACTGACGCGTTGACAAACCGGCGGGGCGCGACCTATTATACCCGCACATGATCCTATTCCGCAAAACCATGGCGGTACGCGGTGCCGTCTGCTGCGATAACACCGTCAACTCCGTTTCGACGGAAGTGCCGGCCCTGTACCGCGCCATCCTCAGGCAAAACCGCATCAAGGAGCGCCATGTCGTTTCCGTCGTGTTTTCGGTTACGCCGGACATCGATTGCATCAATCCCGCTACCGCCTTGCGCAAGGCCGGCCTTGCCTCGGAGATTCCGTTATTCGCCGCATCGGAACCCGTAATAGACGGCATGCTGCCGCGAGTGATCCGCATTCTCGTGACCTGGAGAGGGTCGGGCAGGGCGGTCCCGGTGTATCTGAACGGCGCCGAGGCCCTGCGGCCCGACATACCGACGTTTCGAGCGGGCGCGGACAGTACCGTATGAGCGGCCGGGTTCGCTCGGTTTGGGTCATAACGCGGGAGTACGCCGGTATCGCCGAGGCGGGCGGCGTGAAGAACGTCGCCTGCTCACTTGCAGAGGGACTCGCGCGCCGGGGCCTCGAGGTCACCGCGATGATTCCGCGATACGGATGCGTGGCCCAGGACGGCGACTATCTGTTTTCGCGCACGATTCGCGTGCTCGGCTCGGAACACGAGGTCCGCTTCTCCGTCCTGACCGTCAACGGCGTGCGGATCGTTCTCCTCTCCTCCGCGATCTTCCGGGAAAAACGAGAGGTATACGTCTACTCGGAGCTTGAGGAGTCCGTCATCCCCGGGGCGGTGAGGGGCAAGGGCCATCACGACGGCGATTGCATGAACGTCGTCCTGCAAGCGGGCGTGCTTGAGTACGCCCGGTATCTCGGTCGGGCGCCCGATCTCGTTCATTGCCAGGACGCGCATACCGCGTGCCTTCCCGCCATGGCGAGAACGCTGCCGGAATGGAAATCCCCGTTTTCGCGAACGTCCTTCGTAACCACGATTCATAACGCGGGCCCGGGCTACAGGCAGGTCATACCGGGGATCCACCGCGCCGCATCCCTGACCGGCCTCGACGAGCGCGTCCTTTCGGGCGCCTTTTTGAACGGTAACGTCGAGCCGTTTCTTCTTTCCGCCTCGTACGGCAACCTTTCTACCGTATCGCCCTGGTATGCGAGCGAACTCGTCTCGCCGGACTATAGTCCATACTCGGAAGGACTGTCCGCCGAATTGGCCCGAAGGGGTACGCCGATCGAGGGTATCGTCAACGGGATCGACGTCCATCGCTACGAACCGTCCGACACCAGCCGCTCGTGCCTTCCCCATGCGTTCGATCCCGAGTCGGGCGACCTCGAGGGGAAATACCGCTGCCGGGATTCGTTCCTGGAATTGCTCCATGACTTTCCGACGACGGGAGAACTTGCCAGTTTCGGCACCCTTGATGACGCCCCTCATGCCGTCTACTTCGCCTATCACGGCAGAGTCGTATGGCAAAAGGGTCTCGATACACTGGTTGCGGCCGCGAGAACGGTGCTCGCCCGGTCAGGGGATGCGCGTTTCGTCGTCCTGGGCCAGGGGGCCGCGGAGCTCGAGGCGCTGTTGATGGAGATGTCGCGGCTTTACCGCGGCCGTTTCGCCTTCATTCGCGGATACGAGCGCTCGCTCGCCAGGTTGACCGTAGCACAGGCCGATTTTCTCGTTCTTCCGAGCCTGTTCGAGCCGTGCGGACTCGAAGACTACATCGGACAGATATTCGGAACGATACCGATCGCCCATGCCGTAGGCGGACTGCAGAAAATACTCCATGGACGTAACGGATTTCTGTATGCCTCGCACGGTCACGAGACCTCGGTCGCGGATCTCGCCGCCGTTCTGCTCGAACACGCGGAACGGGTAGCCGCATCCCCGGGACGCGGTTGTGCGCATATGGATGACTATTCACGCATCATTCGTTTCGCGGCGCGTCACGTGCGCGAGGAATGCAACTGGGACCGGATCATTGACGAACGGTACCTTCCGTATTACGAATCCGTGGTCCCGAACGACACGTTCGCGCGATGACTTGACTTTTTCGGACCGATACGATAGATTGGCGCTCGTTCGCGTTGCCAACTTAGCTCAGTCGGCCAGAGCACGTGATTTGTAATCTCGGGGTCCAGGGTTCGAATCCCTGAGTTGGCTGGGCTGGAAGCGATGCGTTACTGTATGGGGAGATTCCCGAGCGGTCAAAGGGGGCAGACTGTAAATCTGTTGGCTCAGCCTTCCAAGGTTCGAATCCTTGTCTCCCCAAAAGCCTTCCTTGCACAAAGGAAGGCTTTTTTTTTCATCGAGTATCAAACAGCAGGATTCATGCCCGCTACAGAGGCTTTGTATGGATGACGTATTTTACCGGAACGGTCTGCGGTTTCAATGTACACAATGCTCCGCCTGCTGCAGGCATGATCCGGGATTCGTATACCTTTCGGAACGCGACCTCGCGGCCCTCATGGCCTGGTCCGGCCTTGACCGGGAGGGCTTCATCGCCCGGTATTGCCGGTGGGTTTCGCGCGGCGACGGGCAGGAAGTCCTGTGCCTTTTGGAAAAAACAGGTTATGATTGTATACTATGGGATGGCGGATGCATCGCATACGATTCGAGGCCGCTTCAATGCTCGACGTATCCCTTTTGGCCGTCTTTGCTCGGTGACAGGGACTGGTGGGAGGCAAACGCGCGGGAGTGCCCGGGCGTGAACACGGGACCCGTGCACGGACGCGAGGAGATCGAGTCGTGTCTCGAGGCGAGGAGAAGGGAACCGTATATACGGAGGCCGGAGAAACCGCGAGACTAGAGGAAACGCAGAAAAGGATGCCGCAGATGAAGATTCATTTTTGGGGAGTCCGGGGGTCGATACCCTCTCCGCTTTCGCCATTGCAGATTCAAAACAGGATAGCCGCCGTCGTACAGCGAATAACGCCGAGGGACGTCGATTCGGCCGATTCGCGCGAGCGGTTTCTCGCGTCCCTTCCCGAATGGCTCTTCGGGACTATCGGCGGCAATACCTCATGCGTGGAGGTGGAGACCTCGGAAGGGGAGTCCATCATACTTGACGCCGGGAGCGGGCTCCGCGAATTGTCGCTCAGCCTCCGGCAACGGCCCGCCTACTCGTCAGGCGGGAATACCTATCATATCCTGTTTTCCCACTTTCATTGGGACCATATCCAGGGCTTGCCCTTTTTCTCCCAGGCCTTTGACCCGCGAAACCGCATCGTGTTTTACAGCGCCAATCCCGATCTCGAACGGCTGCTCGAGGACCAGATGAAGACGCCCTATTTCCCCGTGCCGATGCAGGGGCCCGGAGGCTTTCGCGCGAAGCTCGAGTTCGTGCATCTTTCCGGGGATGACCGCCAGTTCCGTATCGGAAACCTGCGAATCAGGTGGCAGGACGTGAACCATCCCGGGGGATGCGTCGCGTATATGCTCCAGGAAGGGACGAGAAAATTCATCTATTCCACCGATACCGAGCTGACGCGGGAGAATTTCCTGAAAACCGACGAGAACGCAGCGTTTTTCGCGGATGCGGACGTCCTTGTGATGGATTCCCAGTACACGATGGGAGAGGCGCTCGAAAAGACCGGGTGGGGGCATTCGGCCTTCTCCATGACCGTCGATTTCGCCCTGAATTGGGGGGTCAAACGGCTCGTTCTTTTTCACCATGAACCGACCTACACCGACCAGAAGATATTCACGCTCAAGCAATCCGCAGACTGGTACCGGCAGTACGCGGGTCCCGGCGAGGTGGATATCGAGATTGCCCGAGAGGGGCAGGAAATCGCGTTATGAGCGTCCGGCTTTGCGGGGACTACTCCTTTACGGACGAGGAAATTCGTCCCTTATTGCTGTTACTAAGAAAGAACGAAGCGGTTCTTGACGAGAAGCTGGACGCGTTTTACGCCTTTCTCGAGCGTATCGCGTATAAAGAAATGACCATTGAAGAGGCTGAAGAATTTTTCAAATGAAACGAACCGTAGTCAAACGCGTCTCCCTCGCCCTGCTTTGCGTGGTCGCGGCGCTTGCCCTTTTGTCCTTGTATTACCTGGTAATCGCGGAGCGTCCCGCCGATCCGGACGCGCAAGAGGTGTTGTTCTCCGTCCCGAAGGGATCCTCCCTTCTGTCTATCAGCGCCTCCCTCGCCGAGGCAAACCTGGTTCGCTCTGCCGAGTACGCGTACTTTCGGGCGCGCCTTGGCCGCATGTTCCTGAAGGCGGGCACCTACAGGGTGTCGGCCTCATGGTCCACGTCCGAGATTCTCGGACTTCTCGAGTCCGGGAAGCAGGAGTATCTGAGGGTTACCGTGCCGGAGGGCCTGTCCCTGTCAAAGACGGCCCGCCACCTTTCAGCGGCGGGAGTCGTCGACGCCGGGGATTTTGTTTCCGCGGCCTCTGACAAGGACGTGCTCTCGCGTTTCGGCATACCCGGAACGAGCGCCGAGGGCTTCCTCTTCCCCGATACCTACTTTTTTTCCTACGACATGCAAGCCCGGGAGATCGTCGTTCTCATGATGGAGAATTTTTTCCGGAAGACCGCCGGGATAGAGAACCTTCCGCGGGACGGGGCGGGCTTGTACCGGCTCGTGACGCTCGCGAGCATCGTCGAGCGGGAATACCGGATCGAGGAGGAAGCTCCGCTCATCGCGAGCGTCTTCACGAACCGGCTGAAGATCGGCATGGGGCTCCAGTCATGCGCGACGGTCGAGTACATCATCACGGAGATACAGGGGAAGGGCCATCCTAACCGGCTTACCACGCAGGACCTCGCGATAAAGAGCGATTACAACACCTACCTCTGGGCGGGCTTGCCTCCCGGTCCTATCTCGAATCCGGGTCTCGTCGCCCTGTCGGCGGCGGCCAATCCGCCCCGAACCTCGTATCTGTATTTCAGGCTGACCGATCCCGCCTCCGGCCGCCATTCCTTCACGAACTCCCTCGACGAGCACGTTGAGGCCGGTCGAACGTTCTATCTGAAGCGGGCGGCGGGTTATTAATGGCACGGATATCCGCCGCGACGATCGACGAGGTGAATCAGCGGGTCGATATCGTCGCGCTCGTCGGGGAATACACCCGGCTGGAGCGGCGGGGATCCGATTGGTGGGGATGCTGTCCCTTTCACAACGAGAAGACCCCGTCGTTTCACGTCGTGCCCGACAGGAAGATGTATCACTGTTTCGGGTGCGGAAAGGGCGGCGGACCGGTCAATTTCGTCATGGAGCTCGAGAAACTCTCCTTCGTGGAGGCGGTCGAGACGCTGGCGAAGAAGGCAGGGGTCGAAGTGGTCTACGAGGGTGGCGGCGAGGCCGAAGCCGGTCCCCGCGACACGACCAGGGACGACCTTATCGATTTATACGGCAGGGTCGCCACAAGCTTTCATTATCTGCTGTCGGAATCTGAAATGGGCGCGTCGGCCCGGGAGTATCTTGCCGGAAGGAAGGTGGACCCCGCGATAATCGAGTCCTTCGCGCTGGGATACGCCCCCGCGGACAGACGGTGGCTTCACGCGTTTTTGCGCAAGAAGGGGTATTCCCCCGAATTCCTCGCGAAATCCGGCTTGTTCTCGAAGAAGTACCCCGAGGTAGCCTTTTTTTCGGATCGGCTCATCTTCCCGATCAGGAACAGAAAAGGCCAGGTTGTCGCCTTCGGTGGGCGCCTTCTTGCGGGAGAGGGACCAAAATACCTCAACTCCGGGGATTTGCCCCAGTATAAAAAGGGAGAAACGCTCTTTGCCTTCGATAAAGCCCTTCCCGAGATCCGCTCCACGAAAACGGTCATCTTTTGCGAGGGCTACATGGACGTGCTGGCCTGGCATCAAGCCGGGGTTACGCGGGCGGTCGCTCCGCTCGGCACGGCGTTTACCCCGGATCAGGCGAAGATGGTTCGTTCCTTCGCCGATACCGTCTATCTGTCGTTCGATTCCGACGCCGCTGGGCAAAACGCGACCTACAAGGCGATCCTGATGCTCCGAAAGATGGAATTCGAGGTTCGGGTTATCGAGATTCACGGCGGCAAGGATCCCGCCGATATTTTGCAAAATGACGGTCCGGAAGCATTGAAAAAAAGTGTCGATTATTCTATACTGGATTTTGATTATCTCGTTTCGACTGCCGCTCGGCGTCATGACGTTGGTAATCCGGAGGGAAAAACACGGGCGATCGCCTTTTTGTTTCCATACATCGATGCCTTGAGTTCGGATATTCAGCGGGAATCGACCGTAAACCGCCTTTCTGCCGCGTTCGAGACGAGCGAAAAGGCCATAATGGCCGATTTTCGCGACCGAAAGGAACAGCGCGTGTCGTTTGTTCGGCCGGAGGCAAACGGGGTTCCCGGTCCGGCCGCGGGCAAACTCAGACGGAGCGCGGAATTGCGTGCGGTGCTCGCGGTAGCGGTGAACCAGTCGTTCTTTCCGGCGATGCGAAACAGCCTCTCCTCGGACGACTTCGAGGACCAGGCCGCCCGGGACCTGTTCATCGTTCTCGAGGAATGCTACCGGGACGGAGCGGCGAGTTACGACGCGTTGCTCGAGCGTTGTTCGAACCGCGAGATAGCCTCGTTGATCGCGGAGACGGCCGTTTCGGGCGAGTTTTCGGAGAACGCGGAGAAGGTCGTCGACGACGGTATCCGGCTTGTCCGGAGAAACGCGCTCGAGAAACGGAGGAATCGTCTGGTGGCAAGAATGAGCGTTTTGACCGGGACGACGCCTGACGATACGAAGGCCATCACCGAGATGGTGGCCGAAAAACAGGGCATTGACGAAGAACTGAAAAATTTGAAGGATATGAACGAATGACGGATCTCGCACTCGATCCCGCTGTCGCGAAGCTGCTTGAATACGCGAAAGAAAAAAAAGTCCTCAGCTGGGACGAGGTTAACGACCTCCTGCCGGAGACCATTGTCAATTCGGAAAAGATGGATCAGGTGCTCGTCATACTCGAGCAGAACAAGATTCAGATTCTCGAGGAAGACCCGGCGAACGAGGAAGACGTTCGGGAAGAGGTCAAGAAGGCCGACGAGTCCGAGCGGAAACGCCTCGTGTACAGCGACAAGGATTCCTCGATCGACGACCCTATCAGGCTTTATTTGCGGGAAATCGGAAAGGAAAACCTCCTCACCGCCGAGCAGGAAGTCGAGCTTTCCAAAAAAATGGAAGACGGCGAAAACATCATCAAGGGCGTCATCAAGCATTCGGGGATGATAATCCCGGAGTTCTACGGCATCGCCCAGAAGGCCTTCTCCAAGATCGATCCGCACGAAAGCAACAAGCCCCGAAAGGAGCTCAACGAGGAGATGGCCGAAAAGCGGCGCCTCAAGCAGCTCTACGGAGAGGTGCTCAAGTCGGTTCTTCCCGACATGAAGCAGTACATGGCGCTCAAGAAGAAGCTTTTCGAGCGGGACCAGATCGCGAGCATATTCGACGATCCGGAACTGCTTGAAAGCCGGAACAGGATTCTCCCCATATTGCAGGAATCCGAGATCCAGTCCGAGGAGATCGACCGGTTTTCCGAGAAATTCGTCGAGGCGACGAGGAAAATCCGCGAATACCGCCGCAGGCAGGAAAAGAAGGAAAAGGAACTCAGGCTTTCCGATTACGGGGAGCTCAGGAATCTCGGCAAACGCCTTGCCATCGCGCGGGAGCGCGCGAAACTCGAGGCCGAGCTGGGCATCAGCGCGAACGACATCAAGGAGATATACACCCAGATCCAGGTGATCAACAGGAAACTCCGGAAACTCGAGTACGACTTCGAGAATTCCGTAGAGCAGATCATCTCGATGGCGCGCGAGATACACCGCGGGCGCGTCATGATGAAAAGCGCGAAGGACCGGCTTATCAACGCCAACCTCCGCCTCGTCGTCTCGATCGCGAAGAAATACACGAACAGGGGACTTCACTTTTTCGACCTCGTGCAGGAAGGAAACATCGGTCTCATCAAGGCCGTAGAGAAATTCGAGTACCGGAAGGGATACAAATTCTCGACCTACGCGACCTGGTGGATCCGCCAGGCGATAACCCGGTCGATCTCCGATCAGGCCCGCACCATCCGCGTGCCGGTGCACATGATAGAGCAGATCAACAAGGTCGTGCGCGAGAGCCGCCAGCTCATGCAGCGGCTCGGCCGCGAGCCCACCGACGAGGAGATCGCGGAACAGCTCGGGTGGAACGTGAGCAGGGTCAAGCAGGTCAAGAACGTGGCACGCGAGCCGATATCCCTCGAGACGCCGATCGGCGAGGAGGAGGACTCCTTGCTCGGCGATTTCATCGAGGACAAGGACGTCGAGAATCCCGCGAACCAGACCGCGTTCACGCTGTTGCAGGAACAGCTCCGGAGCGTGCTTTCGACGCTTCCTCCGAGGGAGCAGGAGGTTCTCAAGATGCGTTTCGGTCTTGACGACGGCTACTCCCTCACGCTCGAGGAAGTGGGCCTTTACTTCAACGTAACTCGCGAACGCATTCGCCAGATTGAGGCGAAGGCGCTCAGGCGGCTCAGGCACCCGCGGAGAAGCCGCAAGCTCAAGGATTATTTGGACAATTGATACAATCGACAAGAGGGGAATCCATATGGTAATGACGGAAGTGTTGGACAAGCTCAAGGCTCTGCAGGAAATCCTGGCGCAGAAGAACGTGGTCGAGGCGAACATCAAGGACGCGCCGAAACTCCTTTCCACGCAGGAGGAACTGCTGTCCCGCCTCAAGAAGGGATACATCGAAAAGAGCGAGCAGTACGACAAGGTGCGGCAGCATATCGCCGAGCTGAAAACGCAGCTCTTCGAGGCCGAAACCTCCCGGGAGAAGTCCGAGAAGGCGATGGATTCCATCAGCACGCAGCGCGAATACGAGGCCCTCGACAAGGAAATCAAGGATGCGGGAGACCGGGAACAGCTCGTCCGGAAGGAACTGCAGCGCGAGGAACGCGTTTTCCAGGATCTTGACGAGGATCTCAAGCGCGAAGAGGGATTGATCAAGCAGCAGGAAGACGAGCTTGGCGAGCGCAAGGCGAAACTTTCCGTCGAGATCAACGCCATGAACAAGGAACTGACGAGCCTGACGAACAAAGAGGAAAAGGTCTCGCCGGGAATAAATCCCGAGACCCGTTTCAAGCTCGAGCGCATCATCCGGAGCAAGCAGGGCGTGGGCATCGTCGCGATACACGGCAACGTCTGTACCGGATGCCACATGATACTTCCCGCGCAATTCGCCAACGAGGTGCGCGTAGGCGACAAGATCGTCTATTGCCCGTACTGTAGCCGGATTCTCTACTATCTCGAGAACTCCGAGGACGACGGAGAGTTCTTCAACGACGAGGACGCCGGTAGCCTTTCCGACCTCGACGATTTCATGGACGAGGACGAGGAAGACGACGGCGGAGACGAGGTCGACGAGGAAGAAGGCGACGAAGGGAAGATGGATTACGAATAAGTCGGCAGAGGGCAGTGGGAATCGCGGCGCGGCTTCGCCCAGGCGGGACCGCGCCGAGGAAAGTCCGGGCTCCTTCGGAAATGATGCCGGCCAATGGCCGGGTGGCGCGGGCCTAAGTCCGCGCCAACAGACAGCGCCACAGAGAATATACCGCCGCAGCGGGCCCGAAAGGGCCGGTCGCGGCAAGGGTGAAAAGGCGGGGTAAGAGCCCACCGCGTTTCCGGTAACGGGACGGCATGGCAAGCCTCATCAGGAGCAAGGTCGAGCAGTGAAGGGTTTTCCGACCCGATGGCGGTGGTACCGCCGCGCGAACGGGCTTGCCCGAACGCGTGTCAGCCCGAAAGGGTTGGCAACTTCACGGGTTGGCCGCGAGAGGAACACGGTAACGTGTATCCCGAGATAGATGGTTCCCGGCAGCCGTTCCCTCGTGGATAACGGCGGTTGACAGAACCCGGCTTATTAGCCCTCTGCCTTTTTTTTATCCCAGGCGAAGGATTGTTTGGATGATACAACCGTTCCGGCGCAAGCGACACTATCTGCTATCGGGCCGACACAGCTGGTTTACCTCGCGACTCGTCTATCTCGTCGTGTTTCTTGTCGTGGCCGCTCTTGCGGTAACGGGTTTGTTCGCCTTTTCGCGGCGAGAGGGCGCGTTGCCCTCTGCCGAGTCCGTGTACCGTGACTGGAACGGCGGCAACTACGCCGAGGCGAGGGATAAGGCCATGAAAATCCTTTCTCGCCGGCCGCTCGACGGCGAGATGCTATCATTGCGCGGCTTTTCGGCCTACTACCTTTCCGTGTCCCAGGTCGACTCCTCCGAATCGCAGGCCTATCTGCTTGAGTCGATCATATCCCTGAGAAACGCATGGTACCGCGTATCGACAACGGACCGGGTTCCCATCGCGTACGTGCTTGGCAAGGCGTATTACCAGAGGGGTTTTTACTACGCTGACCTCGCGATGAAGTATCTCGATTACGCCAATTCGTCGGGCGCGACATATCCCGATTTAAGCGAGTTTCGCGGACTCGCTGCGAGCCTTCTGGGCAACTACGAGGTGGCGATCGCCGCCTTCACCGAGGCCCTCTCCGGGGAGCCCTCGGATTTGCTGCTGTTTACGCTTGCGGATTGCTACCGCAAGAACGGCGACAACGAGAAGGCTCGGCAGTACTTTGCGGAAACGATCAGAACGACCGACGACGAGCTCTTGGTGCTGAAGTGCAAAGGAGAACTCGCGATGATGTTTCTCGCGGACGGGAAGCTTGAGGACGCGGAGCGGGAATTTCTGGCTATTCTCGAAAAAGACGCGAATTCTGCTGACGCGCACTACGGACTTGGTGTAGTATATGAAAATCGCGGGGATTTGGTGAAAGCCAGGGCTTCCTGGCGAAAGGCGGTACGGATAAGTCCCGTACACGCCGGAGCGCGCCAAAAACTCGGTCTATAACGCGTTGTACGCAATGCTGGAGGGGCTTCGTATATGGGTTTTTTCAAAAGTCTGTCGGCGGACATTGGAATCGATCTTGGCACATGCAACACGCTGATCTACATTCACGGCAAGGGGATCGTGGTCAATGAGCCTTCGGTCGTTGCCGTGGAGCGGGGAACCAAGCGGGTTGTCGCCGTCGGTGCGGAGGCGAAACGCATGCTTTGGAAAACGCCCGGAAACATCATCGCCATCAGGCCCCTAAAAGACGGCGTCATCGCCGATATGGACACGACCGAAAAGATGATCCGGTATTTCGTCTCGAAGATACTTCCCCGGCACGGGCTCATCAAGCCGCGTATGGTCATCGGAATCCCGAGCTGCATTACCGACGTCGAGAACCGCGCGGTCAAGGAAAGCGCCTTCAAGGCGGGCGCCCGCGAGGTGCAGGTCATTGAGGAGTCGCTCGCCGCGGCCATCGGCGCGCAAATACCGATACACGAGCCGGCCGGTCACATGATATGCGATATCGGCGGCGGAACGACAGAGGTTTCAGTAATCTCGCTTGGCGGCATGGTCGTTACGAACGCCATCCGTCTTGGCGGCGACGAGTTCGACCAGGCCATCATCAAACACGTTCGTTCCGTGCACAACCTTATCATCGGAGAGCAGACCGCCGAGCGCCTCAAGATCGAGATCGGTAACGCGTCTCCCGAAAAAAACATCGAAAAGGTCGAGATCAAGGGTACCGACGCGATAACCGGTCTGCCGCGCAGGCTCGAGATCGATTCCGTCGAAGTCCGCGAGGCCCTCAAGGACCCGATCACGCAAATCGTGGAGGAGATCAAAAGGACGCTCGCGCAGACGCCGCCCGAACTCGCCGCCGATATCGTCGAACGCGGCATCGTCATGACGGGAGGCGGGGCGCTCCTGAAGGGCCTTCCGAAACTTATCTCGAAAGAAACGGGCGTTCCCGTCATCCTGGCGGAGAACCCGATGGATTGCGTCGCCATAGGCGCCGGTCAGTACTACGAGATATTCAAGGATATGTCGATAGACCGGAGCGTATACGACAACCTGAACGGCTAATGCGTAACGGCAGGTTTCTCTTCAGGTTCCGTCTCGAGACATTCTTGCTCACCGTGTACATGATCGTCTCGTGCGTCTTCCTGGCGTTTTCGAGCGGCGGTTTCGTGGTCAATTTCAGGGGCATCGGTTTCTCGTTCATGTCAGGCGCGCAACGCGGACTGTATTCCGTTACCTCTTTCTTTTCGGGAACCGTTACCGCGATATCCGAGTTGTCGGACATGAAGCAAAAGTACGACGAGCTCGCGGAGCGGCTTGACGATTACGAGATCCTTCAGCGTTCCATCGCGGACGTCAAGCTCGAAAACGAGCGGTTGAAAAAGATGCTCGGGTTCTCCGAGTCGCTGACGATACGCAACATACCCGCGCAAATAATAGGGCGTGACCCCAATAACCTCTATTCCGGAATAAGCATCGACCGGGGCGCCATGCACGGAATACGCAAGAACATGCCCGTGATTTCGTTCCAGGGCAGCAACACGGGCATCGTCGGCAAGGTGGTGCAAGTGGGACGTTCGGCGAGCCTCGTCATGCCCGTCTACGACTACCAGTGCTTCGTTTCCGCGCGGCTCGAGACAAGCCGGTATGACGGACTCGTGAACGGGCAGGGCAGCAAAGACGCCCCGCTAGTCATGAAATACGTGAAGAAACGGGCGAAGGACGAAATAAAGGTCGGGGACCGTGTCGTCGCGTCCGGCGAGCACTACAACTTTCCCAAGGACGTGCCCATCGGTTTCGTCTCGCGCGTTCGAGGTATCGACTATGAAACCTCCCTTGAGCTTGACATCGAGCCGGTTATTGACTTCACGCGGCTCGAGAGCGTTTTCGTGCTGGACATGGTTTCGGGAGGACAAAACTGATGGGACGGGTCCTAGCGTGGACATGCCTGACGGCTTTTTTTCTTTCTCTCGTGTCGGCTACCATATTGTCGAACGTCGCCTTTTTGCCGGTCGTTCCCGATCTCGTTCTCCTGCTCGTCGTGTACGTCTCGTTCGTCAACGGGACCGTGGTCGGCAGTACCGCGGGATTTTTCTCCGGACTCCTGCTTGATTTCCTGTCTGCCGCCCCTATAGGCCTCAACGCCTGTACCAAGGCCCTGACCGGTTTTATCGCGGGGAAATTCACCGGATCCTTCAACCTCGACCGCGTCGTCATACCCTTCGCTATGGGAGTAATCGCCACGCTTTTCAAGGCCGGAACCATACTGCTTCTTTCCTTTTTCTTCGGTCCGGGAATCGTTACCTACCGGCTGGTGGGTCCGGATTTCTGGCTTGAGCTCCTCGCGAACGGCGTGTCGACACCCATTCTGTTTTCCCTGCTAGCCATGTTTCCGACGCTCTACCGTCACGGGAGGATCTAGTGGCCCGCGAAGACCGGAGGTCCCTGCGATTTGCGGCGTTTGCCGCTGTGATTTTCTTTTCCATAGGCCTTTATGCCCTCAAGCTGTTTTCAATGCAAATCGTCCAGGGCGAGACGTACCGAAAGCAGTCAAAGAACATCTCGCAGAGATCGAGGCGCATTTCGGCCCAGCGCGGGGAGATTTTCGACCGGAATGGCTCAGTTCCCATGGTCCTCAATATCGACTCGTTCGCCGTGGACATAACACCCGGCGAAATCCCGCAGGAGATGATCGGAACGGTCATTTCGCGGCTATCGTCTCTCATCGACATTCCCGCGGCGGAAATAGAAAACAAGATACCCGCGACGATTCGCCGTTCCTTCCAGACGGTTGAAGTGCGCTCGAACGTTCCGTACCAGACTATAGCGTCGATTGCCGAGCGCATAGACGAGTTGCCCGGCGTCTCATGGCACTCGAAGCCAATAAGAAACTACGTTGAAACCGGATCGATCGCGCACGTCCTCGGCTACGTGGGCGACATAACCCGCGAGGAACTCAAGATATTCTACAACAAGGGTTATACGACAAATAGCGTCATCGGCAAGGCGGGGATAGAAAAGCAGTATGACGAGCTGCTTCGCGGCGTCGACGGGTTCGAGTACAGGACCGTAGACGTGAAGGGCAGGTATATCGAAAACAGCACGAGCGTTAAGGCTCCCGAAATGGGGAAAAACCTCGTATTGACGATAGACCGGAAGATACAGGTGTTGGCCGAGGACGCGCTCGGCGAACGCATCGGTTCTGCCGTCGTGCTCAAGCCGTCAACCGGCGAGATTCTCGCCATGGTTTCGTATCCTTCGTTCGACCCCAACCAGTTCAACAGCGACAACTCGAACGAGGCGTACCAACAGCTGCTCGCGGAGAAAAACAACCCGCTGCTGAATCGCGTCGTCAACGCGAGCTATCCTCCCGCATCGACGTTCAAGATTATCATGTCCGCCGCGCTTCTCGAGGAGTCGGCGATCTCGCCCGACAAGAGAATAGACTGTCGCGGCGAGATCGAATACGGCGACCGCGTGTTCCGCTGCCATATCAGGCGTCCGGGACACGGGCCCGTCGACCTGAAAAACGCCCTTGCGCAGTCCTGCGACGTGTACTACTGGACTGTCGGACGCGACAATCTCGGCGTCGAGCGCATATCCTCGTACGCGCTCGAATTCGGGCTAGGAGAATCGGTAAATATCGACCTTCCGAGCCAGACTTCGGGTTTTGTGCCAACCCCCCAATGGAAGGAACGGAAATTCCACGAACGGTGGCTGGGCGGCGACACGATGAACATGTCGATCGGTCAGGGATATCTCCTGGCGTCTCCGCTCCAGATGGCGAACGCGGTCGCCATGGTCGTGAACGGCGGCACGATATACCGGCCGCACCTTCTGAAGGAAGTTCACGATCCCGTGTCCAATACGGTGCTCGAGGTGAAGACTCCGGAGATCCTCCACAAGAGCAATATCGGTCAGGACGTGTTCGCCCGCGTCCGCGAGGACATGCGGTACGTCATATCGGACGGAACTGCGCAGTTCCCGA
This sequence comes from Spirochaetales bacterium Spiro_10, assembly GCA_001604405.1. GTDB lineage: Bacteria > Spirochaetota > Spirochaetia > Treponematales > Treponemataceae > Teretinema. The sequence goes on along the minus strand of LVBL01000059.1, from coordinate 54,192 downwards.
TGGGGAACAAGACCGTAAAAACGGCCGGAAAGACCGGAACCGCCGAGGTCGGGATCGCCGACAGGTGGCATTCATGGATGGTAGCCTACGGTCCGTACGACGCTCCTCCGGAGGATACGGTCGTTGTCGTCGTGATGGTGGAGGCCTCGAATCCCTGGGAGTGGTGGGCGCCGTACGCCACGAATATCATTTTCCAGGGGATCTTCGCCGACCAGACGTACGACGAGGCCGTCGACAAGCTCGGCTTCCGTTTTATCGCCGGACCAAGAGGACGACGGGAATGAATATCAGGAATTTCACCTATTTCGACTACATGCTTTTTCTCGCAGTGGTGCTTCTATCGACGATAGGCGTCTTGTTCATCTACTCGTCGGGAATCAACTCAGAAGGAGTCAACGTTTCGAACGAGTATATCAAGCAGATTGTCTGGGCGGTAACCGGTATCGTTATCCTCGGAGTGGTCACGTTTACCGACTATCGGAGGTACGCGGACAGGACACCCCTCATGTTCGCTGTCATGATGGTCGTTCTGGTGTACACGAGGATTTTCGGCCGGTACGTCAACGGTGCCAAGAGCTGGATAGGAATCGGCGAGTTCGGGGTACAGCCTTCCGAGTTCACGAAGCTCGTGTACATCGTCTATCTCGCCTGGTTTCTCGACCGCTCCCGCAGGACCGACAGCCCCTTCGCTCGTTTCGGGAAGGCCCTCGCGATCATGTGCGTTCCCATGCTGCTCATTCTGTCCCAGCCGGATCTGGGAACCGCTTCCGTATACGTCCCCATATTCCTCGCGATGTGCTTCATGGCCAAGGTTCCGTTGCGGTATCTCTCTATGGTTTTTTTTGGTGGCGGACTGACAATCATGTTCACGGTACTTCCGTTGTGGGAAACGAATATTCACCGTACGCCGGTTCCCGTTATCAGGATACTGACCGACATGAGGTTTACGCTCATAGCGCTTGTTGCCCTGTCGGTAATTTCCGTTCTTGGCGTCGTCGGACGCGTGCTTTTCAAGGCCAAGTACTATTACTGGATTTCCTACGTGACGGGCCTCCTGATTTTCTCCCTCGTAGGATCGATCGGCGCGACGCACGTCCTCAAGGACTACCAGATCATGCGATTGATCGTCTTTCTTGACCCGTACGTGGATCACCTCGGGTCCGGTTGGAATATCATTCAATCCATAACCGCCATAGGTTCCGGCGGGTTTTCGGGTATGGGTTTCCTGAAGGGGACCCAGAGCCATTACCGCTTCCTGCCACAGCAAAGCACCGACTTCATCTTCAGCATCCTTTCGGAGGAATGGGGTTTCGTCGGCGGGCTTATCGTCTTCCTGCTCTACGGAATCATTCTCGGCCGAGGCCTCGTGATAATGAGAAAGACGGAAAACTCCTTCGGCGCCCTGATAGCGACGGGAATCGTCGCGATGTTCTTCTTCCACTTCGTGGTAAACGTCGGGATGGTGATGGGCATGATGCCGATCACGGGAATCCCCCTGCTGCTTCTTTCGTACGGCGGTTCCTCGCTATGGACCGCCATGCTGGCCGTTGGCTTGCTGATGAGCATCAACATGCGCCGACTCGATCATTGACCCCTAGTGGAGCCATATCGCATGCAAAGAATCGATCCCGTCCGTGACTTGGGTTGGCGGCTCAATTCCGTCCAGAATCCCGCGCGCTACCTCGGCGGCGAATACGGAGCCGTGAGGAAGGAATCCGCCGACTTGACGTTTGCGCTCGCCTTTCCGGACCTCTACGAAATAGCCATGTCGAACCTCGCGGTGAAGGTGCTGTATGACGGGCTGAACCGCATCAGCAACGTGCGGTGCGAGAGGGTTTTCGCGCCCGCGCCGGATTTCGAGGGCCTCCTGTCCGAGCGGAACCTGCCCCTCTACACGCTTGAAAGCGGGATACCCCTTCATGCAACGGATATTCTCGGGGTCAGCATAGGATACGAACCCGGCATTACCGGCCTTCTTTCGATTCTCGCCTCCGGCGGCATCCCTCTCGATTGCGCTGATCGGGGCGAAGACGCCCCGATCGTTATAGCGGGAGGTTGCGGCATAACGAACCCGGCTCCGTTCTCCCGCTTCGTCGACGCCTTCTTCATCGGCGAGGCCGAGGCCGGCTTTTTCGCCCTCATTTCCTCCCTTGCCGAGATGAAACGCCTCGGGGCGAGCCGGTCCGACATCCTTGAACGGATTGCGGCGCATCCCTCGGTATGGACGCGCGCGAAGAACGCGGCGGCGAATGGCTCCGTCTGCGCCCGTCGTGCCGTCTACGCCCCGTTCGGCGGTCCGGACTCGGAAGACCGCCCGAGCTGCCTGCCGGTTCCGAACATTCGCATCGTTCAGGATCACGGATCCGTGGAAATCATGCGCGGCTGCCCGAACGGATGCAGGTTCTGTCACGCGGGCGTCTACTACCGGCCGCAACGTATGAAGGCGCCGCGGAGAATCCTTGAGGACGTTGACTACCTCATCGGAACCGGCGGATACCGCGAGATAAGCCTTATGTCCCTTTCCTCCGGTGACTACGAGGGAATCGACGGACTTCTTGACGAGCTGATTCAGCGCCACAGCCGGCGGCACGTGTCCTTCCAGTTGCCGTCCCTGAAGGTAAACTCGTTTACCCTGCCGCTGCTGGAAAAGCTTGCGGAGGTCCGCAAAAGCGGATTGACGTTCGCGATCGAAACTCCCGTTGACTCCTGGCAGCTCGCCTTGAACAAGGAAGTCTGCCGGGAACGCATCCTGGGCATCCTGCACGAGGCCCGCAAACGCGGATGGAACAAGGCGAAATTCTATTTCATGGTCGGTCTTCCCGTAGGCGACGGTTCCACGCGCGAGGAAACCGAGATTGTCGATTTCATGCTCGAGATTCAGGAACGCACGAGGATGCAATGCAACGTCAACGTCGGCACCTTCATCCCGAAGCCGCACACCCCGTTTCAGTGGGCGCGGCAGCTTTCGGAAAGCGAGGCCGACGACAAGCTGTCGTTCATCCACCGCAATCTCCCCAAGGGAAGATTCAAGGTCAGCACGCACCGGCCGTTCAGCTCGTTTCTGGAATCCATGATATCACGAGGAGACGAGCGGGTAGGGGACATCATTCTCGACGCCTGGAACCGGGGGTGCCGTCTCGACGCCTGGGAGGATTACGCGAAACCCGACGTATGGAGGTCGGCGATTGCGGAGTCCGGCTGGGACGTCGTCGGAACCACGATACGCGAGCGCGGCCGTTCCGAGCCGCTGCCCTGGGACGGCGTGAGCCTCGGCCCGCCGAAGGGCTGGTATCTGCGCGAGGCGGAACGGTCGCGCGCGGGCGCCTTGACGGGACAATGCGCGGAGGACTGTGCCGAATCGTGCGGCACGTGCATAGGCGACGTCAAGACGGTGCGGCATTCCGAGGACTCGGCTGCCGGCGGCAAACAGGCCGAACCGCAGTTACCCGAGACGCTTTCGGCACCCGCAATCCGGGAGGATAAAAGAATCTGGAGAGTCGTTCTGTCGTTCGTCAAGACGGGTCCGGGAGCCTTTATCCCGCACCTCGGGTTGCTGGAGGTCTGGCACAAGACCTTCAACAGGGCGGGCCTTTCCGTCGTCTACACGGAGGGTTTCAATCCGCTTCCCCGTTTCGAGATCGCGCAAAGCCTGTCGCTTGGCGTGACCTCCGATTGCGAGATCGCCTCGTTCATGATCGATGCCGAAATCGAGGCTAAAATCGATGCTGACGCCGTTCGCGAGACGCTGAACCGCGCCCTGCCGGAGGTGCTACGCATAGAGCGCCTTGTCGTGTATCCGGTTTCTACGAAGCGAAAGCGAGAGTCGCTGTCCACGCTCTATTGGGGAGCGGGGTACCGGTATTCGTTTCACGACGAGGAAGCCTCTCTACGGCTTCATGCGCATCCGAAGGTGAACGGGTTCATTCGCGAGAACGGGATCGCCGTATCCGTAAACGGTCCCGCATGGTCGGTGGTGCTTCCCGCGCGCTTTGACCGTCCGTTTCGCGACACGCTCGCGGAGGCGGCCGATGACAAGATCTTCGCCATAGTCGACATACACAAAATGGCATCCTTCGCGGTTCCCCCGGATGGCGGCATAACGGCGGGTGCCGGGATTGACTATTTCGATGCCTTCCGGATTATCGCTCAGGCAAACAAGGAAGCGGATACGCACGAATGATTCAAGGTGTGTATCTATTTATGCAATAAACAGTTAATAATACACATAAGTCGACAGAACATACATTATGCGCAGTAAAGAATGTAGTGTTTTTTGACTTGTCAAGCACGAGTCATCCTGCCCTGTCTCCGGCAGGCATCCCTTCAATACCAGTACCGGGCGAATACCCATAGGATCCCGAGGAACAGGAAATTTAGGATTGTGAAGACGGTCAGATATCTCAAAGTTTCCTCGGGACGTTCTCGGGCGAAGTATTTGAAGCTGATGACGCTCGCGAGTGACGCTATGAGAGTTCCGAGTCCGCCGACGCTCACCGCCCTTACGAGGTCGCCCGCGTCGGTCACATAGGCGGAAAGAAGGATCGCCGCGGGTACGTTGCTGATGAGCTGGCTTGCCAGAATTCCGGTCGCGAGGGCCTGCCGTTCCGCGACGGACGTCAAGAACGAGGAGACGCGCGGGATGTCGCCGAGGTTGCCGGTGCAAACGAAAAAACAGACAAAGGTCAGAAGAAGCCCGTAATCGAGCGTACGGGCCAGGCGCCTGTCCAGCACCATGACGGTGACCGCGGCAAGGATAGAGACCGGCATGAACGGCAGAACGCCGAATACGACCAGTACGGACACGACAAAAAGCGAACCGAAGGCCGTGGCCCGGGGAATGTCTACGGGCGCGGAGTCGACGGGGATACGGTATTCCACTGGGGTATTGTCGATCAATACAAGGCAGATGGAGATGAGTATCCCACCGAAGACCACGATCCCTGCTGTTTCGGAGACAAAACGCGCGATCGACAGTTGGTAACGAGAAAAGATATACAGGTTTTGAGGATTGCCGATGGGCGTCAGCGAACTCCCGATATTCGCCGCTATCGTCTGAAGCACGACCGTGAGTATACGCGTCATCGGCCTGGGCGTTCCGGAAAGCACGATGAGGGCGAGCGGTATGAACGTGATGAGGGCTACGTCATTCGTGATCGCCATGGAGGAAAGGAAGGTCACGAAGACGAGCATGGCGGACAAGGCTCGGGTTGACCCCGATAACCGCACGAGACGGGACGCCGCAACGGTAAAAACCCCGGCGTTTTTCGCGCCTCCGACCGCCGACATGAGGCAAAAGAGGCATGCGAGCACCTTCCAGTCGATGTGGCGTGCCATATCGAACGACGGATGAACGAAAAAGAGCGTGACGAGCGCGGCCGCGAACGAGATGAGGAGGACGGTTTCCCGCCTCGCGCGGGATATAATTGCTCGTAGTGCCGTCATGAGAGTGCCTTGATGAGCGCGGTTTCAGTGAGGATCGCTCCGCCGGTTCCCCGAGTCGGCCCCGAAAAGACGACCGAGAGCGGCGGTCCTGAAAGGACGATGACATGGTCGGCGACTGCCAGGGCCTCAGCGACGTCGTGCGTCACGGCTATGACCGTGCGGCGATCCCGCGCGTGGAGCGACAGGAAGACCTCCACGAGCTGGCGTTTTTTGACGGCGTCCTGCGCCTGAAAGGGCTCGTCCATGAGCAGGAGGTCCGACGGCCTGGCGAAGGCGCGGGCTATGGAGGCGCGTTGCCGTTCCCCTCCCGATATTCGGTCCGGGTACTCTCCTTCCCTTCCCGCGAGCCCGACCTTGGCGAGATACTCGCGCGCGAGCCGTCTGCGTTCCTCGTTCGGTCCCGAGAGCGCGAGCGTGATGTTGCGTTCAAGCGTCTTCCAGGGAATCAGGCGCGGCTCCTGAAAGACGTACGAAACCCTGCGCGCGGGATTCGAGGCGATCGCGTTGAGCAGGGTCGTCTTCCCGCATCCGGACTTTCCGAGTATCGAGGTTATCGATCCGTCGGGAATTTCAAGGGCAAAGTCGGCAAGTACGGTTTTTTTTCCGTAAGAGGCGTTCAGGGAGCCGAGAATCATCTGTCGTCCTCCCTGACGGGGGAATGCCGGGCGGCTGCCCGTGAAAGCAGCGAGAACAGCGCCTCCGTCAGCGCGCTCATGAGGACGACGAAGGCCGTCAGGGAAAGGACCCGGCCGGTTTCAAGATGGGTCTTGGCGGTTTGCATGGCGGAACCGACGCCGAGCCGGGGAAAGCCGAGAATCTCGGCCGCCACGACGATCTTCCACGCGAGCGAAAGCGAGGTTCCCGCCCCCGCGAAAAAAAACGGCAGCGCGGACGGTATTCTGATATGCAGGAGCTCGTCAATCTTCCGAAAACGGTATACCCGCGCCATGGCGAGCAGCGACGGGTCGGTCTGACGAACGCCCCGTGAGATGGCCTCGGTCATGACCGGAAGGATCATGAGTACGGAGACGAAAACCGGTACAAGCGACGACCCGAACCAAAGCAGGGCGACGAGGATGAACGATACGACGGGCATCGATTTGACGAGGGCAAGCAGCGGGCTGAAGGCGGCGCGTACGAGCGGCGAGTGGCCCGAAGGAAGGCCGAGCGCGAAGGAAAGCGCGACGGCGATCAGGAACGCGGCGAGTACCCGGACGAAGGTCGCGGCCAGCTCCGGGAAGAAGGCCGGGTTTGAGGCTAACGCCGCCATGTCGGCAATGACCTCGCTTGGGGACGGCAATAAAAAGGGCTCGCCGATATACACCGAGGCGAAATGCCAGGCAAGCAGGAGTACGACGACGGATGTCAGGCGAACCAGATGGGTCAACGCGCTCATTTCAGGTAAAAGTCCCCGTCCGGCAAGGCGCCGCCGACCGACTCGGGCGATCTCGAGAGGAACACGGCAAGCAGGCGTTCGACATGCTCCCGGGCCTCGGCCGCCGGGATGTACACGAGATTGCAGTGGGGCACCGAGGCTTCGGTATAGGCGGCGGCGATTCCCATGCCGGCGCGTTCGGCCACTCTGCCCGCCTCCGCGGGGTTCGCGTTCGTCCATTGGATCGACTCACGCACGCCTGAGAGTATGGCTCGAAGAAGCTCGGGTTTGTTTTTCGCGAAATCGGAACGCGCGACGAAGACGGTCATGGGATAGTCATGCGCGAATCCTGCTTCGCGACCCACGACGGCCGGGGAAAGGGCTCGGTGCACGGGACGCTTCGAGGAGGCGGCCCTCATCAGGGCTACGGTGGAAAAGGGTTCGGGAAGCAGCGCATGCTCGATCCTTCCCGAGACGAGTGCCGCCGCGATCTCCGACGGCGGCAACGAAAAGTCGATAACCGGCACGCTTGAACCGGCTCCCCTTCGGGCCAGAATCTCCGCGAAAAGATACTCGGGAGTCGACCCAGAACCGGTTGAGTGGACCGTGGAGCCCGCAAGATCGTCGAAGGAGTTGACGGCCGGATTCACGGAAAGCACCGAAAGCATTCCGTTGCCGACAACGGCGCACAGCACGATGGAACCGGGCGAGCGGTTATAGAGCTTGGCCGCGACATTGGGAGGTAGAACGCCGGCGACCGCGTCCCCGTTCAGCAACTGGGGGAGCAGGACGTCGACAGACGGGACTATGCTGGTAAGCGCGCGCGTGTCGGAAACCAGCAGGGGGGTATCAACCAGGCGCGAAAGGCCTACGCCGGACGGTCCGTTCAGGGCGAGTATCCGGACCGTTTTTACAGAATGATTCCCCGGCGAGTCGGCTGTGGCCGAGGCGAAGGTTTCGAGACCTGTACAAAAAAGTAAGAGAGCGAAAACCGTGATTTTCATACGTCGTGATTATAGGTGTTTTTCGCATGAAAGTTCCAGCGGGCAGTCATCACATCGCGGACTGGAGAGACAGTGCCGTGCGCACAATGCCACGAATAACGCGTGAAACTCCGAAAACCACTGCGTACGAGTGAGATTTTCCGGGATTGTTTCCCCAATAATGCGCGTAAGTATGAATTTCTGCACATGTTCATATCGTTTCTTGGATGTCTTCGGCAGTTCCTCGCGGGTAAGCAGTCCCGTTCTTGTCAAAACCCTGATCGTATAGGCATCGACCACAAACTGCTCCACCTTCCATGCATATAAAAGAATGGAGTCGGCGGTTTCTGGACCTATCCCGTCTACCGCAAGGAGCTCATCCCGTGTCGGCGGGAGAGCGACTGATCCCTTGAGTTCGATGGAACGGGTCGGGGTTTCGTATTTTACGACCAGGAAGGACGCAAGCGCGCGAAGCCGTTGAGCCTTGAGGTTGTAATACCCTGAAGGACGAATGAGCGAACGAAGCGAATCCGGATCAAGTTCCAGAATCTCGCGCGGTACCCGTACCCCCGAAGCCGAGAGATTTCGTAGCGCCTTTTCTGCGTTCGACCAGGCGGCGTTCTGCGTCAGAACGGCCCCCGCGGATATCTCCCAGCGGTCGCGGTCGGTCAGCACGGTCTCCCGCGCGTCACGATGATATCCGCGGGCGTCGAAACCCGGATCTCCCGCGCGGGAGGGAATGGGCCACCAACCCTGCGGCCCGAATCGCCGAAAGAGCGTTTCATACAACCCTTCCGGCGACATCCCCTTCCCCGGCCTCATTACCCTTTCTTTGCCGCTTTGACCGTTTTACTTTTAGCCGAAACCGTAGACTTGGTCACCTTGGCGGTCTTGGTCGTCTTGGTCGTCTTGGCAGGCGCTTTCGGCCGGGAACCCTTACTTTTACCCGCTGCCTGCGCGTCCTCGATAGCCGCCTGTGCCGCGGCAAGACGGGCGACCGGAACGCGGAACGGTGAGGCGGATACATAGTCCATTCCGGCACGGCAACAGAATTTCACCGAGGCCGAATCGCCGCCATGCTCGCCGCAAATTCCGACCTTCAGGTTTTTCTTGGTTCCCCTTCCCTTCTCTATGCCCGTTTTGACGAGAAGTCCGACGCCCTCCTGATCGAGGCTCTGGAAGGGATCGGCGCGGAATATCCCGGTTTTGCGCTCGTCGACGTAGTCGGGAAGGAATTTTCCCGCGTCGTCCCGGCTCATGCCGAGCGTCATCTGCGTCAGATCGTTCGTGCCGAAGGAGAAGAAATCGGCCTCCTGGGCGATCCTGTCGGCGAGAAGGGCTGCCCTCGGGGTTTCGATCATCGTTCCGACCAAATACGGTATCCGTACCTTCAATTTCGACATGACGGCGTCCGCGGTCGACCTGGTTAGGTTCGCGAGTATCGAGAGCTCTTTTCCATCGATGACGAGCGGAATCATGATCTCCGGCAGGACCTTGATGCCCTTCTTGTGGGCCTTGCACGCCGCCGTCATGATGGCGGTAACCTGCATCTCGAGTATCTCGGGATACGTTATCGCGAGCCGGCAACCCCGGTGGCCGAGCATCGGATTCGCCTCGTGAAGGGTCTCGACGCGCTGTCGTACGACGGAGTATTCGACGCCGGCCGCCTTCGCGAGCGAGCGCTGTCCCGCCTCGTCATGGGGAACGAATTCGTGGAGCGGAGGATCGATAAGGCGGATCGTGACCCCGAGTCCGTCCATGGCCTTGAATATCCCCTCGAAGTCCTTGGTCTGGAACGGCAGGAGCTTCGCGAGGGCCTTCTTTCTCGCCTCGGCCGTATCCGCTATGATCATCTGGCGAATGGCGAGTATCCGCTCTTCCGAGTCGAAGAACATGTGCTCGGTGCGGCACAGTCCTATTCCCTCGGCACCGAGCTTTCGGGCGTATTCCGCGTCGTAGGGCGTGTCGGCGTTCGTGCGCACCTTTATGGAGCGTATCTCGTCAACCCATTTCATGATCGTGTCATAGGCCGCGGGGAGCTTCGGGGATACGAGCTTGAGTTCTCCCAGGTAGACGTTCCCGTTCGTGCCGTCCAGGGTGATGTAATCCCCTTCCTTCACGGTATGCGAGCCGGCCTCGAAGACCTTCCGGTCGTAGTCGATATGCATCTTTTCGCAACCGACGATGCAGCACTTGCCCCAGCCTCTGGCCACGACGGCCGCATGGCTCGTCTTTCCGCCCGTTGCGGTCAGTATGCCCTGCGCGGCGTGCATGCCGCCAACGTCCTCGGGACTCGTTTCCTTTCGTACCAGAATGACCTTGGCTCCCGATTCCGCGAGCCGCTCGGCCCGCTCGGCCGACAGGCACACGATACCCGTCGCGGCGCCGGGAACCGCGTCGATTCCCTGTACGATGAAGGAACTCTTGAGGGCCTGCGTCTGGGACTTGTCGATCGCCGGATAGAAGATTCCCTCGATGTCGCTCGTCCTGATTCTGCTGACCGCGACTTCCTTTGTAATGAGCCTTTCCTGCACGAGGTCGCTTGCGATCTTGAAGGCCGCAGCGGGGGACCGCTTTCCGGTCCGGCATTGCAGCATGTACAGCGTTCCTTCCTCGACGGTGAACTCGAGATCCTGCATGTCCTTGTAGTGCTTTTCAAGGATCGAACGCACGTCGCACAGCTGTTTGTAGGCCTTCGGATCCTTTTTCTCGAAATCGGAGAGCCTGATCGGCGTGCGGATTCCCGCCACGACGTCCTCGCCCTGGGCGTTTACGAGGTAGTCGCCGTAGAAGGTGTTCTCCCCGGTGTTCGGGTCGCGCGTGAAGCAAACGCCAGTTCCGGAGGTGTCCCCCTTGTTGCCGAATACCATCTGCACGACGTTCACCGCGGTTCCCTTGACGCCGAACAGTTTTTCCACCTTCCGGTAGGTTACGGCCTTGTCCGCCATCCAGGAACCGAATACCGCGCCGATCGCTCCCCAGAGTTGTTGCGCAGGATCCTGTGGGAACGGGGACTTGATTTCTCTTTTGTACAGCGCCTTGAAGTTCGCGATGAGTTCCGCGAGTTCCTCCTCGTTGACGTCCGTATCCCCGATTTTGGCGTCCGGGCCGAGACCCAGTCTCCTTCTCGTGACGGTATCCTTCAGCGTCTGAAACGCGTGGTCGAATTTCTCTCGGTCAATACCCATGGCCGTGGAGCCGTACATCATGATGAACCGTCGGTAGGCGTCGAGCGCGAATCGGCGGTTTCCCGTTTTCCTCGCGAGGCCCTCCACGGAGGCGTCGGTAAGACCGAGATTCAGGATCGTTTCCATCATGCCGGGCATCGACACGGGAGCGCCCGAGCGCACTGAAACGAGAAGCGGATCGGCAGGATCGCCGAGCTTCTTGCCGGTAACCGTCTCGAGCCGCTTGACGTGCTTCGAGACTTCGTCAACGAGACCTTCGGGATATTTCTTTCCGTTCTTGTAGTAGAGGTCGCATACCTCGGTTGTGATCGTGAATCCGGCGGGAACCGGCAGTCCGATAAGCGTCATCTCCGCGAGTCCCGCGCCCTTGCCTCCCAGAAGCTCTTTCATTGTTCCGTCGCCCTCGGCGACGCGATTTCCGAAGAAGTAGGCGTACTTTTTCTTGGCCATCTTATTGAGATTCCTCCTGTCTATTTCCCTCTATGTAACGTATCGAGTGTAACTTGTGAATATACCGCTGTCAATGTATACTGGTTTCACGATGTTGACGGATGGTCGCACGGTACGACGCGCGCCGGGCGGTACGCTCGCGCGGTTGCTCCTGATTCTTTCGGTCTCCTCTTTTCTGTCTTGCGTCTCGACACGAGGCGTCGTTTCCGTCGCGGATACGGATGAGTCGACACGCGCGCCTCTCGTACTCACCTTTACGGGCGACATTATGGCGCATTCCGTCAATTTCAACATGGACGACTACGACTTGATCTATCGTGACGTACGCGAAAGGCTCCGTTCAGACGACATAACATTCGGCAACCTGGAAATGCCGGTCGACGATACGAGACCGCTTTCGACCTGGCCCCGCTTCAACGTTCACCGGAACTATCTCGAGGCGGCGATCAGCGCGGGCTTCGACTCGTTCTCGCTCGCGAACAACCATTCAAACGACCAGGGTGCGAAGGGCATCGCGGCAACCCTTTCCGCGTTTACCCACATTTCCCGGGACAGGTCGTTTCCGAATCTCGTGTACCACTCCGGGCTCAGGTCCGCGCGCGGCGAGCGAATGAGGCCGGTCATGATAGAGCGTCGCGGTTGGCGCGTTCTTTTTCTCGCGGTCACGGAGATACTCAATTCGTTCGACAGTTCCAAGGATTTCGTCTATTACGTCGCGCCGAACGAGGCCTCGCGCGCCGCCTTTCTCTCGGAGATCGCGAGGATGCGCGCGGAGAATCCGTGCGACGTTTTCGTCCTGTCGATCCATTGCAACGAGCCCGAGTACGTCAGAGAGCCTTCAGCCGACAAACGGCGCTGGTTTCGCGACCTCGCCGAAGCCGGCGCGGACGTCGTATGGGGAAACCACCCGCATGTCATGCAGCCCTGGGAAATCGTGCGCGCGGGCGACCGCGACCGCGATTCGCTTCTCATGTATTCGATGGGAAATTTCATATCGGGTCAGCGTCATGAACTGAACATGGATAATCCGTGCGCCCCGCGGGAATATACCGGCGACTCCGCGCTGATACGCGTAACCTTCCGGGAATCCGGAACCCGGTTTTCCGTTGAGGCCGTTCCCGTTACCAACTATGTCGACCGGAAAGCCGGCGTGGTCGTCAGGGAGTTTTCAGGGACTTTCGTGGACACCCTGTCCCCGGCCCTCCGCCGGTACTACGAAAAACGGTACGCGCTCATGGCATCATACCTGCCATTATTGCCCCTGAGGCCCGATACCGCTATACTTGAATGAATGAATCCAACTGACCTGCCGGTTTACCAGCAAAAACAGAGAATCCTCGACATGCTTTCGAGGAATCAGGTAATAGTCGTCGAAAGCCCTACGGGCTCCGGAAAAACCACACAGCTTCCGATCATCCTCCACGAGGCGGGTTATACCTCGAGCGGCATGATCGGGGTGACGCAACCTCGAAGGATAGCGGCGCTTTCGGTAAGCGAGTTCATCTCGAAACAGCTTCGCACCCCGATGCCGGGCGTTGTAGGGTACAAGATGCGTTTCGAGGACAAGACCGACGCCTCCACGCGCATCAAGATCATGACCGACGGAATCCTGCTTCAGGAGATGAAGCTCGACCCCTGGCTCAGCAAGTATTCGCTCCTTCTGGTCGACGAGGCCCACGAGAGAAGCCTGAACATCGATTTCATACTCGGTCTTTTGAAGCGCGTACTGTCGGAGCGCCATGAGTTCAAGGTAATCGTCTCCTCGGCAACGATCAACACCGAGCTTTTTTCGGCCTATTTCGACGACTGCCCCGTGGTCAAGATCGACGCGATCACCTACCCCGTCACCGTGGTGTACGACCCGCCCGCAGTCGCCGCATCGGGAGGCAGCCTGGCCGCGGAGGCGGCCCTGTACGACAAGATCGCCTCGATTACCGGACGGATCCTTGACGACGGCCGTTCGGGAGACATCCTCGCCTTCCTGCCCGGCGAGCGCGCGATCAAGAACTGCATCGACCGGCTCTCGGCGGAAAGCTGGTTCCGGAAGCTCCATATCCTGCCGCTTTACGGGCGGCTCGGAAAGGAAGAACAGGAACGCGTGTTCGACCTTCCCCCGTTCGGGAAGAAGAAGATGGTAATCTCCACGAACATTGCGGAGACGTCCGTGACCATAAACGGCATTACGAGCGTTATCGATTCCGGTCAGGCGAAACTCAATTTCTACAACCCGCACACGTATACCTCGAGTCTCGTGGAGGTCCCCGTATCGAAGGCCTCGTGCAACCAGAGGAAAGGCCGCGCGGGAAGGACGAGAGAGGGAACGTGCTACAGGCTTTTCGAGCGCGCCGATTTCGAGACGCGCGAACTCTATACGAAAGAGGAAATCTACCGTACGGACCTTTCCGAGGTTATCCTCAGAATGGCCGAGCTCGGAATCAGCGATTTCGACCGGTTCGACTTCATCTCTCCGCCGTCGCGCGAGGGCATCGCCGGCGCGATCGACACGCTGAATCTCCTTGGCGCCCTCGCGCCCGACAATACGCTGTCGAAAATCGGCTCCATGATGTGTCTCTTTCCGCTTCCCCCGCGACAGTCAAGGATGATCGTCGAGGCGATCGTGAACTATCCCGACGTTATCGACGAGATACTGGTGGCCGCGTCCTTTCTCTCGGCGCAAAGCCCCTTTATCCTTCCGCCCGGGAGGGAGATGGAGGCGCGCAAGGCCCATCACGGTTTCCGCGAGCCGGAGGGGGACTTCGCCTCGTTCCTGAAGATATTCAGGATGCACAAGATGGCGAAGAACCGCTCGCGGTTTTGCGAGATCAGCTTCCTGGACGAACGCGTCATGGCCGAGATCGCGAACATCAAGGAACAGCTCGAGATGATCGTATCGGACATGGGCGTCCCGATACTCTCGGGCGGAACGCTCGTCGACTACCTTACGGCCGTCGCAACCGGCATGATCCAGTTCGTCTGCGTGAAGGACGGCAGGGACTCCTTCAGGAGCCTGACGGCCGAGCGCATTCAGATACATCCGGGCTCCTGCATGTACCGCGAGGAACCGCGTTTCATCGTCGCCGGAGAGATCGTCAGGACGTCCCGCATGTACGCCATGTCGGTGTCCCCGCTGACCCCGGAGATACTGTCGAGGATCGACCCGGCGCTTTCCGCGAGACTCGCGCCGTCACGAAGCCGGGGCAAGGAGGCCTCGCGCGAAGCCGCTTATTCCCGCGACGAGGAACGGCAGGGCGGAAACAGGCGCGCCCGTGAGGCGTCCTCCGTTCAGGGGGGAGCGCGCGACGCGCGGGTCGGGTCGCGCAACAGCGTACCCGCACCGAAAGAGGGAGATTCGTTCGTTTCCATAGGCGGCGTCCAGTTTGCCGTCGGCAAGGTAAAGGGGAAAAAGCAGATTACCCTGCCCTACGACGACTTCAAGAGCGCGCTCAGGAATGTCGACCTGTTGGGCTCGCATGCGGCGCAGATTTCGGGCATGAAGGGAAAGATAACCTACGGTTCGGGAGAACTGCTCGCGGGCGAGAAGATGCAGAGCATCTTCAGGATCGCGGCGACCTTCAATCTCGAACCGGTTCCGAAGGACGCGTGGCCGAGGAGGGAGAACTTCTCGTTCGCGACCGATCCCGCGCCTCTCGTCGCCGCGCTTCCGTGGCTCTTTCGCGTGACGCTGGCCAAGGAGAAGAGCCGGGAGATGGGCTTTATCGCGCTGTATACAGACGGCGCCGGGAAATACTGGTTCAAGTGCTCGCGCGGTTTTCATACTGCGCTCAACGAGTCGATCGGGAGCCTCGAGTCGCTCATCGACGAGGCGCCCGAGAGCCTGCCGAGGGAATCGATGGAGCTCATCAGCTCGATTTACGGCCGGCTCAACAGCTTCTTCAATTAGCGCTCAAAGACCCGCTTCCTCCATGCATTCCGACAGGAAGCGGTTGAGCAGGGCCAGCCCGTCCCGCGTCAGGGCCGCATGATCGGCCGAGCACTCGGCAAGACCGTTCCGTTCCCAGCGAGCGAGGGTTTGACCCGCGTATGAAAGTATGTCCTCGCCGAAACGGGCGCGAAAGGCCTTCCGGTCGATACCCGCGCGCAGGCGAAATCCCATCATGATCGTCTCCGTGATGGTCTCGCCGCGGGAGATTTCCTGCCGCTCGGAAACGCCCGCGGGATCGGCGAGCCAGGCCGCAACGTCGTTCGCGTTGACGAATCTCGTCGAACGGTCGCCGGTCGAGACGTTTCCGGTCGCCGAAGGCCCGATGCCGATCCAGGAACCCATCCGCCAATAGACCTTGTTATGTTCGCTTTCCCTGCCCGCCCGGGCGAAATTGGATACCTCGTACTGGCGGTAACCCCGTCTTTCAAGCTCGTCCCGTCCATGGAGCCAGAGCTCGGATGACGCGTCCTCCGCAGGCAAGCCGGTTCCGATACCCGCCGCGACCGAACGAAACAAAGGGGTGCCCTCTTCCAGTGAAAGCGAGTACAGGGAAATATGGTCGCAATCCAGGTCCGCAAGGACTGCGATGTCCCGGGATACCGATTCCCTCGTTTGAAAGGGCAAGCCCGAGATGAGATCAGCGGAGATAGCCCCGTCCCACCGTTTTCTCGCCAGGGCGAGCGCGGCGAGACTCGTCTCGGCGGAGCCCCTTCTGCCGACCCCGGCACGACACCTGTCGTCAAGGCTTTGAATGCCCAGGGACAGGCGATTGACGCCCGAGTCCCGGCAGGCGTCAAGCCATTCCGGTGAAACGTCCTCGGGATTTGCCTCTACGGTCCATTCGGACGGCTTCGCGCCCGATACGGAGGCCGTGACCGACGCGCACAGCCGGGAGATGTCCCGCGGCCCCAGAAGGCTCGGCGTGCCGCCGCCGACGTAAACCGTTGACCATTCCGTTATATCCCGTTCCGTTACACGTTCGGCCAGTTCCGCCGACAGGGCGTCAACGATGCGTGACGAGGCGCCCGCGCGATCCGCAGAACCCGGAAAGCGGTCAAGCGGGAGTGAATAAAAATCGCAGTAGGCGCATTTGCTCAGGCAGACGGGAACGTGAACGTAGAGGGAAAAAGGCCGCACGCGCGCTACAGGGTGCCAAACCCGGCAAAGGGCCAATACCGCAGGACGGCCTTGCCGCGGATTCTGCTCGACGGCACGGGACCCCAGACGCGGGCATCGCTCGTTACGCGGCGGTTGTCGCAGAGCACGAAGTATTCGTCTTCGCCGAGGGTGATCTCGCCGAACGAAGCGGAAAACGGAAGGTCGTCGCCCCATCCGTCAGGGAGGGGATCCAGGGTGACGTCATAGGAAACGTCCGTGAGCTCGTATTCCGTAAGGTAATGGGCGGATCCTGACGGCCTGATATACAGGGTATAGTCCTTCATGTAGAGCGAGTCGCCGGGATACGCGAGAAGCCGGCGTATGGTAGGCTTCTCCCCGGGGAACTCGCCTTCCTGGAACGGGCGAACCCGCTGGAATGTGACAAATGAGACAAAGGCCCTGAACAGGCGCGCGGGAAAGGACGGCGGATCGTAATACGCGGGAGAAAGGACGACGAGATCCCCCCGCGACGAGGGCAGGAACAAAGAAAGACCGTCGCGTTCCGTCTCACGGGGATTGTAGAGCGGCGTTGTCACGACCGCGTCATGGGAGGCCAGCGTCGGTTCCATCGCGTCGGAGCGGATCGAGTAAATCGTGACGAGGTTGGCGTTTACGACGTTGAAAGCCACGAGAAGAACGATAACGAAGACGATGACGGTTACATACGCCCTTCGTTCCTCAAGCTGCGCGGAGTATGAATATTTGTGCCATTTAGCGGGCATTATGAGCCTCCACGTACCGACGAAAGTCCGGTAAAATCTACCATGAAGGCGCGTCGTTGACAAGTATAACGGCGAAAACATATAATCCCGCGATGAGTGACGGACCGGTTAAGATCATCGCGCAAAACAGGAAAGCGCGTTTCAACTACGCGATAGAGGATACGATCGAGTGCGGTATCGTGCTTGAGGGTACCGAGGTGAAATCCGTTCGCGGGGGCAACGTCTCCTTCCCCGACAGCTTCGCCGAGATCCGTTCGAACGAGGTGTGGCTGATGGGCTTTCACGTGACGCCATACGTGTATTCTTCCATTTTCAACCACGATCCTGACCGCCCCAAAAAGCTCTTGATGCACCGCGAGGAGATTAAGCGGCTTACCAGAAAGGTCGAAGAGAAGGGCTTTACCCTCGTTCCCCTCGAGGTCTACCTTAAAAAAGGGCGAATCAAGGTGCAATTGGGTATCTGCAAGGGCAAAAAGTTGTTTGACAAGCGGGCGGATATACGGGACAGAGAGGTACAACGCGATTTGCAGCGCGAATTTCGCTCCAAAAACCGCGGTTAAGGGGTATACTACCGGTAATGACGAAGGGGATTAAGGGACGTATCATCGCGATGATCCTCATGGGTTCGGCACTGAGCGTAAGCGCGCAACAGCCTCCGGTTGTGGCCGTGTATTCCCTGACTTCAACCGACGTCGGCGACCATATCGCCAAAACGGTCAACGACCTCGTGTTTTCCTTCGTACGCGAGCTTCGATCCTATCGCATCGTGGACATGCGTCTTGACCAAGTGCCCCGTGACTTAGGCGTGCCCGATGGTACCGATTATCTGTTTTTCGGAACCATGACGACCCAGCCGGACGGCATCAAACTGGAGCTTGTGCTCAAGGGCGGACCGTTCGGCGTAACGCGCCTTCTTTCGAGGGTGTACGAAAATTCCAACCGCATTCTTCTCGAGTCGCGCATGCTTGTGCGCGATCTGTTCGATCAGTCGGTCAAGCTTCCGGAACCGAGCGCGCAACCCGCCCTTGCCGGCGTTTCCGGGGGCGAGGAGCCCTCCCGTCCGGCGGCGAACGTCGAGCTTCAACCCGTCGAGAGCATAGACTCGCTCGCGGGATCCTGGAAGGGAGAGGAAGGCGTGGAGCGGATAATGCTTCTCAGGGGCGGTCGAGGCGTCGCCGTACTTTCGAGCGGCGTGTCAATACCGCTTGAGGTGCTTACCGCCGGGGACAATCTCGTGATCAGGCAAAAGGGTTCCGCGAATCCCCGTCAGTTCGCCGATCTTCCCGATCCCGTGGCTAAGCAGGCTGCGTCGATAGCCCCTCCGCTCGAGTGGAATTTCCGGATTACCTCGGACCAGAAGACGCTGGTTGGAACGAAAAAAACGAGTTCCTTCGTGAACGACGGGATATCGGTCATTTCGATGAACAGTCTGGAACAGGGCGTATCCTGGACGAGGTTCTAGCGATACCGCGCGACCGCGACGGACCGTTCCTTGCGTTCCGACGGGAACCTCCAGGCGATCAGCGTATACGTAAGAACGCCGAACACGAGTCCCGCTAGTTTGCATATCCATTCGGGAAGACTGGACGGGATCCGTGCCGTTACGACCGTTCCCGGCACAAGTTTGCGGTCAATACCCCCCGAAAACCCCGCAAGTTTAATCAGCCGCTCTCCCTCGCGAACATAGCCCAATTCGTGCGCGTAGACGCTGATCGTGTCGGCGTCGGAGGACAGGTTGTTCAGGGCCGTTTCCAGGCCGTCATGCGTTTCCGACAGGGCCTCGAGATTGGCCCGTACGCGGGTGCGCTCCATCTCAAGTTCTCTCATGGGCAGTATTCCCTTAGGCCCCGCGAGCAAACCGAACAGCGAATATACGAACGTGCCAACGAAAAACGGCAATACGATTTTGAGGTGACTCATACTACCTGAATTACGGCATATACGGGCATATCCTTAAATTCAATTGACAGGTAGTTCATGCGTACTATACTGTTAACGTATGGGACAAAAGTGCCGACAATATAAGGAGCAAAGTCAATTTCGGGGAGAACGCTGATGGCATCTGAACATGATAACGACGAAATTCTAGACTCATCCTTTCCCGTCGATTTCGGTACCGAGTCAGAGGCACTTGACCTATACGGTGTTTGGGTGAAAAGCGGTCCCCGCGACGCAAGCGCGGAGAAGCCTTCCCTGGCTCCCATTGTCACATCCCGTTCCGAAGAGAGCGAGGAGTTCCTTGAACTGCCCGATCTTCCGGACTTGCCCGACGTACCCCTGCGCGACGACGATACACTGCTTACCGACGAAACGATAGAGGGCCTTGAGGACTCCCCGGAAGCCCCCTCTCCTTTCGAAGACACGCTTGATTCCCTGGAGGATCTGTCCTTTGACGAGACGCTCGCCGTGAGCTTCGACGAAAGCGCCGGTGAGCCGTACGCCGTTTCACGGGACGACGATATCGGCTCTTCGGAGGAAGGCGGCATCCTCCGGTCGGACGACGACTCATCCCTGCCCGCGGCCGATTCGGACGATCATTTACTTGTCGATTTCTCCGATTCGGACTTTACCCTTGATCTTCCGGAACAGAACGAAGAGAGGGAAACCGTCAATGAACGCATTGTCGAGGAATCGGTCGGCGAGATAGAGGTAGCCGGGGACGATGCGTCATTCTTCGCGGAGGAGTCCGTAACCGAAGAGTCGGATGACGAGCTATCCGTCGGATTCCTGGATGATCTATCGGACACCCTCCCCGAGATGGAAATTCCCCTTGATGAAGAAACCCTCGAATCCGCCAGCAGCGAACCCGATGCGGATGAAAAGGATACCCTTGTTCTCGGCGATGATTCGGGCCCAGAGATTCCGGTCGTGATCGACGCTGGTTCGTTCAACGTCGGACAGGACGATTCGCTTCCCGCGGACGATGATTTCAGCGATTTCCTGAATGATCTCAATACGGGAGACGCGAAGCCGGCAGTTCAGGCTTCATCGTCGGACAGCCTGGACCTGGATTCCTTCATCAACGAGTTTAACGAAACGGGAGGAACTCCGGCCGATGAGCGCGACAAGCTGTTTGAGGACGTCGAGCCCGTTGAGATAGACCTTGATTTCGACGAATCCTTCATTGAAGATTCCGAACGTATCAAGGCTTCAGGCTCTTCGGTCTCCGAACACGAATTTCTCAATTCCGAATTCGGTGTCGAGCTCGTGGACGAAACCGGAGCATCGGATACCATCTCGTTCGACGAACGGATAATTGATGAGGCTGGAGTCGGCACGGAGACAGATCAAGGCAGCCCCGCTCCGGTACCGTCCGAAGACGGTCTCGAGACGGCGACCGAGTTCGACGATCTTCTCGCCTCTCTCGACGCGGCTCCGACAAGCCAAGTCGTCAAGGAAACGAAAAAGCCCGCCCAGGCCTCCAATACATTCGAGTTGCATGTTACCGAGGAAGACGGCCTCGGTTCGGTCGCGGCGAACGTGACTTCGGAACGGACTGACGAGGATATTGCCGTCGACCTGTTTCATGGCCAACAAACAGCGGTTCAAGAGGAAGATTCCTTCGGCGACCTTTCAGTACGCGACCTCACGACGTCTGACGACGAAGAAAATCTTGATATTCTCGAGATTAAGGATTACAATGTCGAAACGTCCGGTCAGGAAATGGACGTATCCCTGGACTTCGACGATATCAGCGCTGTGGAGCAAGAGCTGAGCGACGGCATACCGGAAACGGGAGAGGATGCAGTGGTTTCAAACGATAAATCAACAGAATTGCTGATGGTCATAGCCGATGAGCTGTCCTCGATCAAGCAGGAGATATCCACGCTCAAGGCGGAACTTGCCGGGTTTAAGGGTATGCCACAGACCGGAGAATCCCCAGGAGCCACCGGTCAGGACGCGGCGGACAACTCAGGTTTTTTCTCGGATGACGACAACGACGAGGCAATAGCCCTGACCGGCGACGAGTTGAACAACATTCTGATTACCGCTGATTTTACCGAGGAGAAAACGGACGAGCCTCCGCAGGAAGCCGCCGAAATTGACGTAACCTCGGGGTTTATTGACGAGGAAACCCCTCCGGTAGAAATCGCGTTTTCACCGGAAACCGAGCTTGTTTCGGACGAACCCGAGATTCCGGAAACCCTCCCCGACTCGCTCTTTGACGTGCCGGATCTGGATACCGCCTCGGAAATACCGGTAACGCACGTAAACACAATTGATGACGACATCAGCTATCTTGACGGCAACGCGGACCAGGAGCCCGATCTCGATAACGTCGCGATCGAGGAACCGGATCTCGAGATAATCGATTTCAATGACGAAAAGCTCGAGGAACCCGAGTTAACCGAGTTCGACATCGATCTCGCCGACCTCGAGAGCGGATTTCCTGCCGAGCAAACCGTTGCCGTTGAACCGCACGAGGAACCGGCCGTCGAGGAGGTACTCCCCCCTCTCGAGGATACCACCATTGACGTCTCGGGTCTCGAAGTCGGCGGTATCGAAACTGGCGGGGAAGCCCAATCCCGCGATTCTGTGTCCGACGAGAAGGAATCCGCGACGGCCGTTGCGGCTCTGCCGATAGAACTCAAGGACGAGATAAAATCGGTGCTTTCCTACATGGATCAGCTTCTTGAAAGCCTTCCGGAGGAAAAAATCGAGGAGTTCGCGCGATCGGAACATTTTGAGGTATACCGGAAGCTTTTTGAAGAACTCGGTATTTCTTAACCATGGGATTGATCGACCAGGCGGCAAGGCAAAAAAAAAACACAGTACAGGCCCTTCCCCCATCCAAGGGGAAAGGGCTTCTTGAAAAAATCAGGCGCAGTTCCTCGTATGATACCGTCATGGGTGCCTGTTCGAGGTTCGTGTCGGGGATTGCGGCCGAGCGTTTTCTGCTGCTTGCCCCCCACGACGACCGCCTCGCGGTCGCGACTCAGTTGTCGCTGGACCTGACGACCTATCGCCGTTTTACCCCGTCTTCCGTTTTTTTTTCTTCCCAGTTTCCGGAAACGTCATGGTATACACTCAGGGGCGAATGTCTTGAACCCTTTTTCAGTTTCTTTTCCTCGCGCGAGCGCGATTCCCTTACGGCTGTGTACGTACGACCCGCCCAAGTTGACGACAGGAGGATATACCTTGTCGTCATCGAGTCCCTGCTCGACGTCAGGAGAAAGACGATCGACACGGATCAGGCGGAAGAGCTCGTCGCGGAACTGCTTTCGGTTCTGCGCGAAAACAGCAAGATAATCGAGGCCCTTTCCCAGTCCGGGCAAATCAACCGCGACAAGGCGGCGATAGAAGCGCGAATCGACGCCGCCCTTTCCGACGGAAAGGTTTGTTCCCTTGTGTCTCTCGACTTTTCCGGCTTGTTCAGCGAAGCGCGTTTGCTGGAATCGGATCCCGCGTCTCTTTCCGAGTACCATGCGATCATCAACAGGATAATCCGCCAATCGGGACCTACGAATATCGTGAATATTTCGACGGACATGATGGCGCACATGGCCCTGTTTCTTTCGTCCAAAGCGGACGCCGCCGTATTCGTACGGATGCTGATGAAGCCGCTCGAGGCCCTCTTTGGCGCCCACCGTATTTCGAAGATAAAGTGCGTGCGCGGCGGGGAGACGAATGACAAGGGAGCCATCCGCGCGTATCTTCGCGGGGAAACATGACCGAGCCAACCGAACGGCCCGTCAGGCTTCATTCGGCGCGAGACCCCCATAAAGAGGCCCACAGGTACATCTCCTCCTTGCCCGAGCTGCGGGGATCGCGTGTCGTCGTGGTTACCGAACCCGGCGAATCGTATCTCGCAACCGCCTTGCGCGATCTGCATCCCGAGGCTCGTATCGTCGCCGTCAGGTACGGCGATACCCGGTTCCTTGACAGCGACCAGCTTTGGGACGCGGTATGGAGACCGGGTTTTGGCGTTTCTCTCGCGACGTTTCTGTTCAGCCTGCTGACCGAAGAGATATTGCCGCAAACGGCGTTCGTCGCGTGGAAACCCTCCGACGGGTATTGGCCTGCTGAGTCCTCCGCGGCATGGGCGGAAATCGCGGCCGTCATGCGGACGCAACGAAGCGTTCTGCAAACGCGCGTCCATTTCGGCCCGAGATGGCTTTCAAACAGCGTCCGCAACGCGATCCTGTCCGGGTCGGTCGTCGCTGACGAGCCAATACGCGTCCCCTGCGTCATCACCGCCTCGGGTCCCACGCTCGCCCGACTCTTCCCGTTCGAGAACCGCGATTCGTTTTTCGTTATCGCCCTCTCGTCTTCCTTGACGGCCGTACTCGCGCGGGGCATCACCCCGGATCTCTGCATTACGACCGACGGCGGCTATTGGGCAAATCGGCACATCGCCAACATACCCCCGAACGTTCCGGTCGCCTTTCCCCTCGAAGCGGCGCTACCGTCGCGCGTGCTGGGATCCAATCGCCTGCTCGTCTTCGACTACGGCTCGCCGCTTGAGCGTGCGCTTTTTTCACTCTCCGGCGTACGCGGGACTCCCGCCGAACAGTCGGGTACCGTCGCCGGTACCGCCGCGCTCTACGCCCTCTCGCGCTCCGACCGCGAGGTTTTCGCCGCCGGACTCGATCTCGCGCCCGGCTCGGCGAGAAATCACTGCATGCCGCACGCCTTTGACGGAATCGTTGAATCCTCGTCTTCGAGGGTTTTCCCCATAAGCCAGAACCTGTACGAGCGCGCCTCCTCCGCCGCCGCGCTTGAAATCTATGCCAGGTGGTTTTCCTCCAGAACGGGGGATTTCGCCAAACGTTTTTTCAGGATCAATCCCGCTCAAAGCAGCCTTGGCGGTATCCGCGAGGCCGACCGTTCCCTGGTCGAGCGGGCGGCGCGCGATTCGGCGGCTCCTAACGGAAAACCGGCTTTTGATAACGGGGTTCAAAAAGCCCCGCGAGGACTCGTGTCCGCATGGCTTACGGAATCCACTGAGGCGTTCAAAGACCGCGGGAGAACGCGAGACCTCGCCGAGTACATCGCTCATGAGGCTCTGGCGGGGGACGCGAACGCCGTCGCTCCCGACGATAGGGCTGTTCTCGCGGACCTTCTGAAGCTCGTTTCCTTTCGCGACTATCTTGCCTTGCTGCGGGAGGGCCCTGAGACGTGGGTCGCTCCCGAGGGCATATCGCGCGACCTTGAGGCGCTTTCAGGAAAGGCCCGGACGCTTGAGGCGGGGCGAGCATGAGCACCGCGACTTTCGAAAGGAACATGCAAGCGCTTCGCGCGAGAAACGGCGATGTGTACCGTCTCGTTTCGCTCGCGGGAGACAAAGGCGCGGCTTACGCCCGCGCGGAGGTTTCGGCTACGGGCCAGCCCGTTCCCGTTTTCACCGACGGAGTCGCGTCCCATTCCCTTCGAGACCCGGAACGTGAAGCCGCGCGCTTCGCCGAGTCCATACCGCGGAACTGTTTCGTGCTGTTCGGCGGGCTGGCAGGCGGATACCAGGTTCGCGCATTCCTCTCGCGGGACACGTCCGCTCGATGCGCCGTATTCGAGCGGAACGCGGCATCCCTGAGGACCCTGCTTTCGCTCGTGGATCTTTCCGACATACTGACGGACGAACGCGTCACGATCGCCCTGGCCGAGCCCGTGGGGTTTCTGGCCGCGGTCGTTTCAAGATCGTATTTGCCCGCCCTTTCCGGTTCTTTCAGCCTGCAGTTTCTCCGACCCTGGAAAGACCGGTATCATACGCCCGCCATGGAGGACGAGCTCAAAAAAGTCCTGCACGCGGTATCCGCCGACTACTCCGTTCAGGCCCACTTCGGGCGTCTTTGGATGCGGAACATCATCGAGAACCTGTCCCTGGCAGAATCCTTCGCGCCGGTTCTTCCCCCGTTCGACACGAGGAAGACCGCCATAATCACCGCGGCGGGGCCGTCGCTGGAGGACGAGATAGCTCCCCTTGAACGGGAGCGGGATTCCCTCGTCATCTTCGCGACCGATACGTCGCGGGGTACGCTCGCGGGCAACGGCATCGTTCCCGACGTATACCTGAGCGTGGATCCTCAGCAGGTGTCGTCGTATCAGGCGATGCGCCCGTTCTCGCCCGGGACGACGGTACTCGTGGATCTGGCGGGGAATCCGCACGTGGCGCGTCGAGCGAAACGGGACGGTGCCCCGCTGCTGTTCGTGTCGGGGGGACATCCGCTGACGGACCATGCCTCCTCATACGGCTACCTCCCGCCCGTGGATGCCTCCTCCGGAACGGTAGCCCTGGCCGCGCGATCGGCGGCCCTTTCGATGGGATTCCGTGACATCCGCTTCTTGGGCGCCGATTTCAGGTATACCGGCGGGAAGCCCTATGCCCGGGGAACCTATCTCGCGGACAAGTTCGACTCGTCCTCCGGGCGCCTGTCCCCGTCTGAAACGGCTTACACGTCGCTCATGTTCCGTTCTCCCGTCACTGTGCGGATATCGGGTTCGCGCATCGACTATCATTCCGAGGTGCTCGACCGCTACGCCGCCATGGCGGCTAAAACGCCGCGGACCGTCCCCTGGTCCCCGCCTCCGTCACGGCCGTTTCCTTCAGGGGTTTTCCTTAAGGAGTATCGCGAGGCCCTCCGCTCGTGTCTGGCGGAAAAAGAGCCCGACCCCAGGATCGTCACTACCCTGCTTCCGTTCGCGGCATGGGCCAGAACCGCGGCCGGTGACGGCCAATTTAGCCTCGCCAACGCGTTTCACCTTGCGCTTGAACTCATTGAGAGATATACTGATGTACCATGAAGAATAAGTTCGTCACGGTATACGGAATCGTTGCTTTATTGATACTGGCCCTCGCGGTATCATGGTTTGCGGTTTCGATATCGGCGGAGATGAAAAAAGGCGCGGTCGAGGCGGAACGCAGTTTCTCCTGGATAACCCGCACAATGGAGCTTTCCGCCGTTACCGAGGGATTCATGAGCGACGGTTTTGTCGCGCGGGTAACTAACCTTTGCCGGCAATCCAGATCGCTTGCCGCGATCACGGTGACGACCCCATCGGGCGTCGTTTTTGCGTGGCCTGACGGTTCCTCGATGATAACGTACGGGGACACGGACGAGGCGCGGCTCTCGGACCCCTCACTGTTCACCCGTTCCTTCAGCGCCAAACTGGACATATCCGACTCGGCCGGTTCGACCGTCCTCGTGACCGCCGTACTGCACGTGCTTCACCCGTCCGCCATCTTCGCCGCGAGCAGGATTTCCTTTTTGGTGACCCTCGCCCTCGTTCTCGTTACCTTCATTGTCATCATAGCGGTAACGCCCGCCCCGGGCGACGCACCGCACGAACGGCGCAGGGCCGTCGCGAGCGTGCCCAAGGCGCGTACCCGCCAGGATCACGATTTTTCCATCCTGGACGATACGGCCGTCGCGATGCCGGATTTCACGCCGGTCGACGCCTACCCGGTACCGGTGCCGGACGGCGCGGGGGAAATCCCGGAGCCGCCGTCGGTTCATGAGGATGACTTCACCGTCGCCGACGGCGCGGAGGCAGGAGAGACCGTATCCGCCGAGGCGGGAAAAGCCGCCCCCGAGGGGCTTTTTTCGCCCGTCAGCGGAATCGGATGGGAACAGTATCTGCCCGAACGGCTTGACGCGGAACTTGTCAGGGCCGCGTCTTCCGAACAGGATCTTGCCCTGGTCGTCATGAGGGTTTCCGGACTGCTCCATACCGACCTTCTCTCCCGCAAAATCGCGCAGATTCTCCTTGATACGTTCAAATTCCGGGACATGGTGTTCGAATTCGGCGCTGACGGTTTCGCGGCAATCATGCAAAACGTAAACCTTGACCAGATGATGAAGACGGCAGACTGCCTCTATGCGGACGTTGACGCCCTCCTCATGGAACTCGGGTACGAAGGAAGGATAACCGTCGGCATAACGACGAGGACGGCACGCCTGCTTCCGGCGAAGCGCATGATTGAGGAAGCGGTCAACGCGGCCAAAAAGGCCGAGGAGGAACCGAGCCTCCCGATCGTGGCGTTTCGGGCCAATCCCGACAAATACCGCAACTACATCGCGGAGAAGTGCTGAAAGGCGAGCAGTATTTCCTGAACGCGATCGGCCGGCAGAATCCATGAAAGGCCGCTCGTCTCGTCGGTAACCGTGCCGTAGCGCGCGTCAAGCAGGGCAAACGCGAGCACGGAAACGCTCAGGTCTCCCCGTTCAAGACGTACACGAAACGAGGGTTCAAGCGGAATGTTCGTGATGTCCGCGACAGAGATCCCGGAAATGAGCCCGACAACACCATCCAGCCGTTCTCCCCGCTCGAGGGGGATGAACATGCCTCTCCCGTAGGCGGTCGCCCTCGTTGTCGAGGTTTGGCTGATGTGCGCGAACGGAGAACGGTCAAGCCAGGGCGCGGTCGCGTTGTCGAGCCAGGGCGAGATATCGCCGTCCAGGGCCAGGATCGCGCTCTCCGCCGCCCTTCTGGCATACCGCAAACGACCGTCGGCGTTTTCCGCCCCGAAGGATATTGTCTTCTCGGCAGACGTCGTACGCAGCGTGATCTGGCAGCGCCCGGGCCCGTCCGTTCCGTAGGCATGCGTATCGCCGGCATTCAGGCGCCTGACGCGCCTTCGGCCGCTCAAGGCCCGAAGCAGGCCCTCGATTCGTTCGGAGTTTGCAGGATAGTACCGGGACGAATCGAAGACCAGCATCCATCTCCCTTCCCTGATCGTGAACACGAGCGGAAAACCCTCGCGAGGACCCAGCATGACGATCTCTACGACCTTTCCGGCAAACCCCGGCGAGAGAAGCCTTCCTTTCCAGCCCGCTGCCGGAAACAGGGCCCTGACGGAGAAAGCGGCAAGGGCCGCCAGTACGAGCGTAAGGGTCATGAATCGCGACCGGGATGCCATTACCTGCCCCTCCGCAATCCGGCGTATTCGTCCTTGCCGGAGAGGAATTCCAGGCAGTTACGGACAAGACGCAGCGTGTCGCTCGTGTCGGCAAATTCGCTTCCGAATCCGATTGCCTGCTCGTCGCTCAGTACAAGTACGGATTCCCGGTTTGAGTTGATCGAGAGGGAAACGAGTACCGGGGCACCGTCGGCTGATACGGCACCCGGTAATGAAACGGCATGGGCGGAAAGGGGCTGGGCGTCGACAGGCGGCGCAAGCGCCAGGGTTTTTCCCGAGGCTGTCAGAAGGATTCTGTGGGAGACGCCCTCCGTTTCGCCGAGTTCTATCGACGAGGGCCAAAGAAGGAGCGGGCGATGCACGCCGGCGAGAACGCTCCGCGAGGCGCCATTCGCCGATCCCCGGCTTTCGCCAGCGGGAACCGCCGTTATCCAGAACGGATAGCGAACGGAAATGAGGGACGAACCGTCGAGCGACGGCATCCGAAGGGGCGAGCCGCGACGCGTAGCGAGCAGATCTCCGGAGGGTTTCGCGCCGTATTCCGATAGAAGGAGCAGCAAGGGATCCCTTTCCTTTCCTGTAACCGTCCATGAGGACAGCACGTCGCAGGAAACGCCCGATACGGCGAACAAAGCCGGCCCGCCCGAGTCGAGATATCCCCTGAGTCGCGGGATGTCTTCGCTCCGGACGCCCGTCGCCATCACTACCTTTCCCGGAAACCTGCGTTCGGGGATCGCTTCGCGCGAAACATGGTATCCAGCGCGCAGCAGGGCCCTGCCCGCGATATCGGTTCTGGCATCGTCGCCGTCGGAAAGGAGAATGACCTCGGGCAGGACGTCGTCGCCGAGGAGTGCGGCGATGGCGACGCAGAGATCGTGCTCGAACGTCAGGGAAGAGTCGGCCGGGGGGAGCTCGCGAAACGTTCCCCTGTACTCGAGGATCGCGGCCCTGCCCGGAGAGTCCGCGGAAAGCGGGGGTACCTCCTCATACCGAAAGAGGCCCTTACCGCGCGACGCGTACGCCCTGAGAGTTTGCCTGACGCTTGCGCGCTCTCCTGGGGTAAGAAGGGCGTCGCCCCCCGTATACGCCGTGAGCAGCAGTTCCGAGTCGAGACGGTCGAGGAGAGCTGAGCCTTGTTTCGAGATCGACGACCGCCCGTCGAGACTGCAATCCACGTGAAGAAAGGCCAGTGATGCGGCAAGCGCTGCGAATGACAACAGGAACCGAATCGGAAGCCGGGTCGGCCCCGCTTTCGCAAACAGAGGCCATGCGCATGCAACTGAACACGCGATCGCCGCCAGCGTCTCGCTTGCGGGAAGGAGTCCCTGCGAGGCTGACACAAAGCCGCCGGGCGGATGACCGGCACGGTCCGCGACCGCACCGAGTGCCAGCCATCCGGCAAGGGAACAGAGGAAACCGGCCAGCGACGATACGGCGGGACTCGAGCCCGCGCGGGCAAGGCGGGACGAGACCGCCGCGGCGAGGGCGGCGCGGGAGAAGAAAACCGGAAAGGTCGCGAAGGCGATTCCGGATATGGGATCAAGCGCGAGAAGCGGAACAAGGATGGCCAATGAGGGTGCGATCGTTCCCGCGAGAAGTGCGGCAGCCCCGGCATCGCGGGCGCGGTGCCTCGAGAGAAAGACGGCCGCTCCCGCAAACGGAGCCAACACCGAAAGAACGGGAACGAAGGCGGAATAGGCGGAAGCGAAAGGCAGGTCGTAGGACCGGGACAGGAAGAGCGCGAGAACGGGCACCGAGACAGCGAGGACGGAGATGCTTACGGTAACGGGAGAGCGAAGTCCCGCAGTCACCGACGGAGTCATCAGTCCGCGTATTCCATGGGGAACACCATCCGGTCCCTCGAAAGAACGGTGTCGGGAAAGACGGCGCGCGCCTCGCCGAGCAAAACCTTGAGCTCGTTATCCGTGTAGCGGGGGCTGTAGTGGATGAGGGCCATTTTTTTCGCGTGCGCGTCCCGGGCGACCGTCGCGGCCTGAACCGCCGTCATGTGGCGTTTTTCGGCGGCCTGGTCGGCCAATGCGGTCTCGAACATTCCCTCGCAGACGAGGAAGTCGGAATCGGCGACCTCCCTGGCTATCTCCGGGAAATAGCGCGTATCGGTGACAAAACTGAATTTCCTGCCCTTGCGCGTCGGGCCGAGCACCTGCTCCGGAGCGACGTCCTCTCCGTTGTCCGAACGGACCGTCTCTCCCGCCTGAAGGCGCGACCACAGAGGGCCGCAGGGCACGCGGAGCTCTCGCGCCCTTTCGGGATTGAAGGCGCCGGGACGCGGATCCTCCTCGAGGGTATACCCGACGCAGGTTTTCGTATGCTGCAGCGGAAACGCGCGAACGTGAAATCCCTCGCCCTGGTAGACGATGCCCGGCTCGCGAATTTCCCTGACGACAATCTCGTAGTTTATGTACATGTCGAGAACCTTTCTGCTCGTCTCTATGTACTCGGCGATTTTCGGCGGCCCGTAGATGTAGAGGGGCTCGTCGCGGTCGACCTGCGCGGAAAGCATCAGGAGTCCGGGAATTCCGGTGACATGGTCGGCGTGGGTGTGGCTGACGAAGATGGCGTTGATTTTTTTCCATTTGAGATTGAGTTTTCTCAGCGAGACCTGGGTACCCTCTCCGCCGTCAAAAAGAAACAAATCGCCTTCCCTGCGGAGAAGCACGGACGTCAGATGTCTGTACGGAAGAGGCATCATCCCCCCGCATCCCAGGATAAAGGCTTCAAGATTCATGCGGGAAAGTATATCCGAACGCGCCCTCCTTGACAATGTAGGCTAGTATGATACACTTCGAGAATGGCCAATACTCTGCTGATTATAGACCCGCAAAACGACTTTTGCGACAGAAACGGGGCCCTGAGCGTGCCGGGCGCGGAAGGCGACTGCGGGCGACTTGCCGACATGATCCGCCGTCTCGACGGACGCTTGTCCTCGATACACGTGACGATGGATACCCATCATTTTTTCCATATCGCCCACCCCATATTCTGGCTCGACCGGGACGGCGTCATGCCGAAGCCGTATACGACCATAACCTCGGCGATGATACAACGCGGAGACTATCGCGCCGCCGTGCCGCAGTACCAGCATTACGCCGTGGAATACGTTCAGACGCTCGAGAAAACCGGCAAATACAACCTCTGCATCTGGCCGCCGCATTGTCTCGTGGGAAGCTGGGGGCACAACATTTACGAGTCGCTCGCGAAGGCTCTCGGCGAATGGGAGTCGAATGTTGCGGGCCGGATCGTGGATTTCACCTACAAGGGAAGCAACGTTCGTACCGAGCACTACAGCGCGATTCGGGCGGAGGTTTCGGACGCGGCGGATCCGGGCTCGAGGACCAACTTCGCCCTGATAGAGCGTCTCAAGCCAGCCGAGAACATTGCCATCGCGGGTGAGGCGCTCTCTCACTGCGTTGCCAATACGGTACGCGACCTGATCACGTGCATTCCCGCGGAAAAGCTCATCATACTCACCGACGTCTGCTCGAACGTTCCGGGTTTCGAATACCTCGGCAACGACTTCCTCTCGGAGATGAGCGATTCGGGGATCAGGTTGATGACGTCCGTCGAATTCCTCGCGTGAATGCCTTGACGATCCTCTTGAACCACAGTGCACGTGCCCGCTCGGCGAGGGCGTACGCGCCGTACGCGAGGGGAATCAGCGGGACGTCGTGGCTTCCGACTCGATGCGTTACCGATCCGCCGAAACCCGTCTTGAAGCGGTAGAGCCCGTGCATGGGATGCGACGGATCGGCGTTCGGCGGTATGCCGTACATGTCGTACACCGCGCAGCCGGATTCCTTCGCGTCGAGCATCGCCTTCCACTGCAGAAGATACGCGGGCATGAGATTTCTGCCCTCGTTTGAGGACGCCCCATAGAGGTAGGTCGCCTCCGTTCCGAAGCAGAGGGTGATGATGGACGCGATGGCCTTCCCTCCGCTTTCCGCGAGATAGACGCTGACGCGTTGCGGCCCTATGCTTTCGAGCAGTCTGCGGTAATACGTGAAACCGTGAATCGCGATGCCGTCGCGCTTTGCCGTCTCGAGGTACAAGCGATAGAATTCCTCGAGCGCTCCCGCAAGGGCGTCCTTCCCGTCGAAGCGACGGACCGATACTCCCTTCTTTTCCGCGAGCCGGACGTTGTAACGCCACTTAGGTTTCATCGCTTCGAGCATGTCGTCCCGGGATACGGAAAGGTCCACGAGAACGGTGTCAGGCGGCTGGACGTCCATGGGAGCCTTGCGCGCGCGTGCCGTGCGCGCGCCTCCGATACTGCCGTCGCCCCCGCCCCTTTCCGTCCCGCCGCGCAGAACCGCGTCGCGCTTTGACGCTACGGAGCCGTCCCCGCACGTCCAGGGAGGATCGAACCTGACGAAAACGGTTCCGGCCGGAAGATACGGACGCACAGCCGAGGCCGTGGCAGAAAGCACCTCGCCCCGTTCGTACGGATTCTCGCAGGGGATGCACGGTCCGAGCGGGACGTACGCGATATAAAAAAGGCGCATGACCCTTCGAATGAGAACCGATACGACGATACCGGGCGCGTCGGAGGCGACATCCGTTCCCGCGCCGTTTCCGTCCTTGTCGCCAGAAAGAAGGAGCCTGACGGACTGCCATCCCTGCGCCCGTTTGAACTTCGCCCAGAAAGAAGACTGGAGGAACGAGCGCGCGGGATTCGCCGAAGGATCTTCATCCCGGCTCTCCGGAGCGTCGCCGAGAGGCCTCGCGGTCAGCTGTATCAGGATACGGTCCCTTCGGCGATCTTCGAGGCGGTGACGGGACGTCCGCCCGCCATCAAGCGCTTGCCGTTGACGGTGACCACGTTCCCGACGATCGTTATCGGTACGGAGAAGAAGGTGTCCGCGTCTATCTCGGCGGGCTTTTCGGCCGCCGGATCCGAACCCTCAAGCACGATGGGTGTCCCCGGCGCAACCCAAGAGACATCGAGTACTTCAATGATCTCGGTTCCGTCAGCGGCCGCGCACTCGCCTGCCAGGAGCATGCCGCGCGACTCGATGCCGCGCATCTTTCTCGGCTTCAGGTTTGCCGCAACGATTATCGTTTTTCCCAGGAGTTCCTCGGCGGCAAAATACGGGACAAGGCCCGAGAGGATGATCCTTTCGCTGCCGGAGCCGTCATTCAGGGTTTCGATATAGAGTTTTTCCGCGTCGGGATGGCGTTCGATTTTCTCGATACGGGCGGCCTTGAGCGATACCATCTCGTTAAAAATCACGTCGCCCGATTTCTTGGGCGCGCTTTCCGTCACGGGCGGATCCTGCCGTTTTTTGTCGTCGCTTTCCATTGCCTTTTCCCTCTCGTTCTTTTCCTTTCGTTCCTTTTGGGTCCCGGCGAACCTGAGGCGGTATGCCTCGGTCGTCGCGTCGTCAAGCGGCTTCACCAGTATCGCAGGGTTGGTCACCGTGGACAAACCCGTTCGCGCCCCCAGATCGGACCAGCCGAGGGCCCCCGGTTCGGGAGGCGGCGTGCCCGTATCGGTGCCGGCAAGAAACGCCCGTTCGTCAAACACGCGGCCGGACCATATCCTTTTGCCCAGAAAGGCGGCGGCGCTGTCCGCGTACCAGGGCATGAAGGGATGCACCATGATGAGGATGTCCTTGATGAGATAACACAGTTCCCTGAGCAGGGCCTCGGCCCGCTCCGGGTCGGCCGTACGGTTTTTCCAGGGTTCGCCGTCCTGAAAGGCCTTGTTTGCCACGGAAGAGAGGGCGAACGACTCGCGAAACGCGTCCCTGAGCTCGGCCCACTCGAGCAGGTCCGTGACGCGGGATGCCGACCGTCGGGCGGCATCCCGCAATGCCGAAATCTCGGAACGGATGTCCTCGCGGGATGAGCCGGCGCCGTCGGCACCGGGGATCGCTCCGTCGTAGTAGCGCGATATGAAGGTAAACGTGCGGTTCACGAGGTTGCCGAGGTTTCCGATGAGTTCGCTGTTCACCTTCTCCTGAAAATCCTTCCAGGTGAACTGGGCGTCCGATTTCTCGGGGCGGTTGTAGAAGACGTAAAAACGCCACATGTCGGCGGGAAGCCCCGATTCCTTCGCGTCCGAGCCGAATACACCGACGCCCTTCGACTTCGAGAATTTGCCCGATTCGTAGTTGAGATACTCGGTGCTCGACATGTGATGGAGCTTTGTCCAATCCTTGCCGGACCCGATGAGGCTCGAGGGGAAGATGACGGTATGAAACGGTATATTGTCCTTACCGATAAACTGGAAGAGCTCGACCGATTCCGGGTTCTGCCACCACGACTTCCAATCCATTCCGCTCGCGTCGGCAAGGCACTTCGTTATGGATATGTAGCCTATGGGAGCGTCAAACCAAACGTAGAACACCTTGTTCTCGAAGCCCTCCCGCGGGACGGGAATGCCCCACTTGAGATCGCGGGTAATCGCCCGCTCCTGAAGGCCGTCCCTGATCCAGGCATGCGTCATCTGCAGGGCGTTCTTTGCCCATTGCCCCTTTACGCTCGCGTCCCGCATCCAGGCTTCATATTCCGGGAGTATGCCGGGCAAGTCGATATAAAGATGCCGCGTTTCGCGGATTTCGGGAGTCGCCTCGCAGGTCGAGCAGCGGGGGTTCTTGAGGTCCGTCGGATCCAGCAGCCTGCCGCAGTGTTCGCACTGGTCGCCGCGGGCGCCGTCGTATCCGCAGGAAGGACAGGTGCCGAGAACGTACCGGTCCGCGAGAAAGCGCCCGCACGAGGCGCAGTAGAGCTGCTCTAGGGTGTGTTCCTTGATATGGCCGTTTTTCTGGAGGTCCAGGAATATGCCCTGGGTGATCTCGGTCTGCTGCGGGGTCGACGTCCTGCCGAAATGGTCGAAGGCGATCCCGAACCACTGGTAGATGTCGCTGTGAATCGCGTGATAGAAGTCGCACAGTTCGCGCGGGGTCTTGCCCTCTTCCTGCGCCCTGGTTTCGGTGGCGGTTCCGTATTCGTCAGTTCCGCACACGTACAGCGTTTCGTATCCCTTGAGCCGGCAATAGCGGGAAAACACGTCCGCGGACAGCACTTGTATCAGGTTTCCCAGATGCGGGATGTTGTTGACGTACGGCAATGCGGACGTCACGAGCTTTCTTTTCATGCCGTCATGATAATTTGTAGCGCGAAACTAGTCAACGAGTGCGAGCCCGGTTCAGGAATCGATCTTGGCGAAAACGGTTTTTTCGGTCTCGAAGCCGGGGCCGAGCTCGACCTTCCAGTACAGGAAAACCCTGACCCCGTCGGGAGAGGGCGTTTTGTCGCCGCAGTGTACCGGGACTACGGCGATCGACGGGTTTTCGTTCGCCTCAAGCGTAAAGGTCACGAGCGATCCCGCATCCGCGATTTGGACCCAGGACACGTCCTGGAAGACGCTCTGCTCGATCTCGCAGTCCTTGCGGGTATCCTGGGTATAGACCGTCA
This sequence comes from Spirochaetales bacterium Spiro_10, assembly GCA_001604405.1. Lineage (GTDB taxonomy): Bacteria > Spirochaetota > Spirochaetia > Treponematales > Treponemataceae > Teretinema. Next base: position 18,636 of record LVBL01000059.1, on the reverse strand, counting down.
TGAGCGGTATCTTGTGCCTGTTTCTCGACAATGAAAGCCCGAGCTCGCACGCGAAATACGCCGACAACGCGAGAGGACTCTCGTTTTTGAGTATGTACTGTACCTGCAGGCCCTCGTTCCGGAAGGAATACTGCTTCTTGAGGGTAAGGGGCTGCTGGAGCTGGCCGAAGGTTCCGTGCGCCTTGAGGAATATCTCGTGGCGAGACGAATCGAAGGAGACGTCCTGATACGTCGACGACGAAAAAACCCCGAGTTGCGGTATCTCGAAGGACGACTCCAGAGCGTCGAGTTCTTCGCGGGAGACCATGTGATCGACGAAGAGTCCGCCCGAGTCATCGAAGAGGTCGCAGTAGTTCCTGTATACGCTGAACACGTCGAGCTCGAACACGCGGCCGCCCCTGAGGTGGACGTAGGCGTTGATCCTGTCAAGCTGGCAGAGATATTCGCGTTGCGTGTCCATGTCGAAATCGGACGCGATTATCGAAGGCGAGAATACACCGCGGACCCGCGAAAGTTTCTCCGCGATGAGAAGATGCTTGTATGCGGAGGAACGCAAGGCACGCGAGTGCGGCGAGTCGTGGGCCTCCATCGGACGGAAAACCTCGTTTTGCTGCGACTGCCACAGTTCCTCGCGGGCGTTTTTTTTGCGTGATTTGTCCCCGCGAAGCTGGTTCACGAGAACATGGACGTGCATCATCTTGGCGTAGATATTGTGCACGCTCTTGTTGTCCAGGAGGTATTTCTTGACGGACGTCCTCGCGAGCACGCGGACGTCGATCGGGTCTGGTACGTCGTCATGGTCATAGGGAGACATTCCGCCGGCGAGGTACGCGCGCGGTATTCCCTCTTTCGGCCGGTACATCCGGCCCGCGAGCGAAAGTTCGATCATCGGTTGCTTATCCGCGAGTTCGAGCAATTGCTCGAGCCACGAGGGAGAACCGTCCTGCTGGCAAAAAAGAGCCGGTATGGACAGGGGATTCACGAACACGGTAAGGATGGCGTCCTTTCCCTTGTCCCTCCCCTTCCCTTTTCCCCGTATTTCGTCGATGAAGGATTCCGGCGTGAAGCGCTCGAGATTCCTGAAATGGTTGTCAAGCGGCATCGCCGTGACCGTCTTGCCCGCATCCTCGAGCACCGCGGGAGAGAGACCGTCGACGCCGGGGAAGCCGCTCGTTGAGAGCATGATCTTGTCTACGAGAACGTACTCTATGCCGCACGTGCAGAGCGCGGAAACGAGTGACGGCTCCCACGCGCTTGCCGATATCCAGGCGCCTCTGGGCCGTTTTCCGAAGTACTTCCTGATCGACGTGGTCAGAAGCTCGATCTGTCCCACGCGGTCCGCCGGAGGAAGGAGAGGAAACAGCGGATCGTAATACCCGCCCCCGATGACGTCGATCTGCTTTCGCGCGAAAAGCTCCTCTGTAATCATGAAAAATTCCGGGTGGTTATGCTCCATCCATTCCAGGAAGGGACCGGTCAGATAAAGGGTGAACGGAATTTTCTCCATCGAATACAGGGAGGAAATGAGCGGTTTGTAGATTCTCTGGTAATGTCGCTCGTGCTGGTCCGAATCCGTGCCCGCGACAAGCGTGCAGGTAGTCCCCAAGCAGACGTATATCTTTCGTGAGACGTTTTCCACGTAAACCCCTGTTTTTCGCTAGTATATCTCAGGAGCCCGGTCTTTTAAAGTCCGATTCGGTCAAAAAAGACGAATTGAGCCAGAATCCCTCGTCGGCCCGCGGGCAAATCTCGCCGTTAACAGCTCCCTTGTCGGCGGCGCACGCATACGTGCCGCTTTCGGTTCTCGGGACTATCTCGATAAGGGATTTCGGGCATGCCTGAACGCACAGGCCGCATCCGTTGCAGCGGTCGAGAATGCCTATCATGCCGTTCCGAATCACGATCGCGTCCACATGGCAGACTTGCGCGCACGTTCCCAGGCCGAGACACCCGTTGACGCACCGCATGTTTCCCTTGAAGAAAACGTTCAGCGACCTGCAGTCATTGAAGCCCTTGATCTCGAACCGGGTGCCGACCAGGGGATACACGGTATTGCACCTGATGCGCGCCATTTTGCGGGAGCCCTGCGCGGCCTCGCTGAACGAGTCGCGCATCGAGGAGTCTCCCGGCTGGCCTTGCGTCCCCTTCTTGCGCGTTGATACGCGGGCGTTTCGGATTGCGGTGAGGACCGACGTTGCGCGCACGCTCGCGACCAGGACAAAAAGCGCCGATACGGCGAGCAGCGCGTGAACGATGTATGTCAGGATCATTTCGGGCCTCCCGTCAGCCACCAGGAAATGTCCGCGCCGTAAAAGGCGAGCGCGAGCAGGCCCATGGTGACGAGGATAATCGGCGCCCCCCTCCACTCGGGCCGAATGGACGTCGGGGCGATTCTCTCGCGGATCGAAAAGAGAAGCGTCGTTACGAGCGAGAATGTCGCGATGCCCGAGGCCGCGATCGCGATCGCGTCAAGAAAACAGGTTGCCTCGAAGAGTGCCAGGTAGGCCGTCCCGAACAGAAAAACCCGCTCGCCCGAGGGAGAATCGGTCATCGACGGGGTGATAAGCGACATGAGGTTAGAAACGGTTCCGTATACCAGCAACAAAAAAACGGGTGCGATGAAGGCGTACCCGAACGGAACGAGAATGTGGGAGAGGGGATACCAGAGAACGGCAACCGTGGACATTACCGTGAGCGCCACGGTCGGGATCCGCGTATAAAAGCGAGAGGCGGGATGAGACTCGAAGAACGACCGCTCAAGGCCGAATCCGTATACCATCACCACGGACGAGGAGATCGTGTAAATGAAAATCGTTTGCGCCATGGATATCATGCCTGTTTTCCCCCCGCGCCGCGATCAGAGACGAGCAACCGGAAAAGCCAGGTGAAAAAACCCGCTAGTATGAGGGCTCCGCCGGTAGTTCCCCAGAACCTCACGACGGAAAACCCGAAGCGTTCGAAGACGGGTACTTCGAGCATTCCGGAATGTGTCGGAAGTGAAATGACTCCGCAGCCGATCAGTTCCCTGACCGCCGCGAATGAAACCATGATGGGAATGAAGGCGATCACCGGCGGAACGTTGATCGAGCGATAGGAAAAGGAGTCAACGCTCAGCAGGAGCACGAACGAAAACGCCGCGACGTAGACGTACATCTCGAGCGTTACGGCTAATATCGGGTAGACCGCGTGCATCACGGACACGAAAAGGGCCGAAGCCCCCGCGAGACACGCGAGTTCAAGGAGAGATCCGGAGTTCCCCCCGTCTATTTTCTTGACGATCTCGCGAAAGAAAAGCCCGGCGAAAAAGAAAAAGAACAGGGCGGCCGCCATTACCAGGGCGTAGGAGAATTTGGCAGTCGCGGGGATGAGCGGGCAAAGGGCGAACAAAAAAAGTCCCGTATTTCGCTTCATTTTTCCTCTCCGTATTTGCCGGCTACGGCAGTTACGCGTTCGGCCCAGGACTCGATGACGCGATCGGTAAGCCCGTACCGCCAGGTCTCGTCGGGATGCGCGACGCCCACGAGTCCCGAGAAGACCGCCTCCGATCCGGGACGCGCCACGTACAGCGCGGAAAACGGTCCCGAATGGCCGGTGACCGACACGAGGAAAGCCGTGGCCGACTTGCCGCCCGGATACGTAACGGCAAAAACGCGCGAATACGACATTGACGAGCCGCCCTTTGGACGAATTGGCTTGACGACCACAGCGGGCTTGTCCTTGCCCGAAAGAGCGTGAACGACGGACACGCGGAACGTTTCCTCGGTAATCCGCTTCGTCAGGAAGCTTATGCCCGCGGCAACCGCGACGAGGGAGACGACAAGCGCGACTGATGAAAGGTATTGCGAAACTGGACGTTGCATGCTCATGCCGATTCCCCCGAGAAGGCCGCCGACCTGGTCTCAAGGAATTCGACGAGCGGGGCGAACGCGTTGGTGGCGATCACGGCGAACGCCGCGCCCCCTGGAGACCCTCCGGGTCCGCAGATTAAAAAGGCCGCGATGCCGCCGATCGCTCCCGTCGCGATTTTTCCCGCGCGTGACCTCGGGGAGGTCGAGAACTCCGGAAGGACATAAAACGCCGTAAAGAGGATGCCGCTGGTCAAAAGCGCGAACAGGATGTCGCCCTGCCTCATCGTGGGCGCGAAGGGAAACAGGGGAATCATCCTCACGAGTGCCGAATACGTGGCGACGAACACGAGGGGAATGATCCAATCGATGACGTTGAGCGCGATGAGGAAAACGGACGAGAGGAGTATGACCGAATTGTAGCGGAACGCCGGGATCGCCGAGGGAGAACGCCATAGTAACGTGACATATCCTTCAGGAACACGAACGCCAATCCCGCCAAGCATGCGGTCGTTGAGGAAATCCGTGACGGAGCTGTCCGAGGCGATTCTCGCGAAACCGTCAAGCTTCAGGGAGCCGAAGGCGTCGCCTACCATCGAAATTCCCTCGGGAGTTACCAGCTGGGGGGGGAAGAGCGACGGCTGGCTCATGAACGCGATCGCGACGGTGGTTGCCACCGGGCTGATCCAGTAGGACCCTGTCCCGCCGAATACGGCTCTCGCGAACAGGGTTCCCGTCAAGGCGACAGTGAATACCGTCACGAACCCGAGAGTCGACGGAAGCAGCAGGCCGGTCAACAGCCCGGTCACGACAACGGTCCCGTCCCGCTGAAAGGGTTTTCCGAAAGGCACGGTCATGCACAGTTCCGCGATCAGCGAGCCGAGAAGAGACAAGGCTACCGCGAACAACGACGCGAAGTCGCCTTCAAGGACGAGCATGACGAGGATCGGCACGATTGTCGCCGACATGATCACCGACATGGTCGGGACGGTGGGTCTCGTGAGCACGAACGGAGACGGCGATACGACCCAGGTTCTTCCGGTCATTCCTTCCCTCCCTTGGGCATGCGGGCTCTCGCCTCGCGAATGATGTGATGCAGGGGAATCCTCGATGGACAGACGATCGCGCAGCAGCCGCACGACTGGCACGAGTGTATGCTGTCGCGTACACCCCTCGAAAACCGCTCTTTCCGTATGGCGGTCACGACCTTCATCGGATCGATCATGACCGGACATACTCGCAGGCAGGAACCGCAATGGATGCACGGATGCACCTCATAGTCCGGACAGGTGTCAGAGTCCATGATATGGAGGGACTTGGTCGTCTTTGTAATTGGGGTGTCAAGATCGTACAGTGCCGTTCCCGACACGAGGCCGTTCACGATTATTCTCGAGGGCGCCGCCGAAAATCCGCCGCATTCCTCGATTATGTCCCCGATGGTGGTTCCGATTCGCGCCTTCAGGAGGGACGGCGAAACGATCGAAGGGCCGGAAACCTGCACGTAGCGTGTCATCATGGGCTCGTTCTTGACAATCGCGTCGCGCGCGGCGAGCGCGGTTACCGGATCCACGAAGAGCATAGGCGCGTCGTCGCGAGAATCGCCTTGCTTTCGAACAAGGGTGAGGAGGTTCTCCGGTATGCCAGAGGGGTATCGGCCGTCCGACTGGATCGTCCTGAGGCCAATTCCGCGAAAGGCTTCCTCGGTTTCTTTCTTTATTGCGGGAGGCGTTCCCTCGTGTACGATAACGACGTTTCTCGCGTCGAGCGCTCCGGCCAGTATGGCGATACCGACAAGTATTCCGTCCAGTTCCGTGTCCGCGAGGCGCGAGTCGACCTTGCACGTCGGATCCGAGTCGAACAGCTGGAGCACTACGGACGAGGCATGTTCCTTTCGAAGATGGCGCATGACCGCCGCGAGCGGCAGGGGCGTGCCGAAGGTGTTTACCACGCCCTTTTCCTCGAGTATTTTCAATACTTCTGAGGACGATATTTTCTGCCAGAGAAACCGTTCTTCCTTTCTGCCGAGGATGTCAAACGAACCGGAAAGCGCGATCTCGGCGGCGAGTCCCATCGTTCCGTCGGGAAGGGGCGTGCTCCTGATTTTCTTGACGATTCCCGGGATGGGAGCGTGAACGTTGCACGAGTCACTACCGCTTCCGCGCGCGATCAGCTGACCCTCCCTGACGCGTTCTCCCGGAGTGACTATCGGGCGCGGCTCGGCCCCGGTGTGCTGTCTGAACGGAACGACCGCCACTGAGGGCAAAAAGGCGTTGCCGGTCGCGACGGTATCGGGCGTCTCGAAGGAAAACGATTCTGAACTGCGACTGAATCTGACAAATTGCGTCATCTATCCTGCCTCGCGCGAGTAACGGAAATAAAGCGGCCTTGGCGTTCAAGCATTCGCTCGAGCGGAGTAGCCCGGTTTTTCAGCGCGTCACGAACGAACGCGTCGTCGAATACCCCGACGTCATTCGGCTCGGAAACGATCCTTCCCGACGTGTCCTGGGAGTACCCGTTCAGGCCGTAGACATCCCCTGGAACGGGATTCGGCGCGTCGGCGTAAACCGGATTCCATGCGAAGGCCTCGAGTCGCCACCGGGCCGCCACGAAGTCGGCGAGATCCGGAAGCGGCTCCCCGGCGTTCATGACCGCCCTTTCCCGCATGTACTCATGAAAGGATTCGGCCGAAAAACCGTTCGAACGAGTATACCCCGACGGGGTCGGGATAGACAACCGTTTCAAGGAATCATCCAGGGATTTCGGCGCTGCCACCGAACGCGAGACGAGTCCGAGGGTGAATGCAAGCGCGAACAGCGATCCTACCGCGATGAGAGTCCTCCTTTCGGGTCCATTCGTCCGGTAAAGGCTTGCGGGATGTATGGGAAGATACGCGAAACGCGGATGCAGCCGTCTCGTGTCCAGCACGCTCCGAAACGTCCGGCCAAGGAGCGGTGAAAGCGCCGCGAGCGATCCTGCGGCGGTGACGGCAAGGGCAAAAAGCGCGATAGTGTGGGCCCCTCCCGCGATGGATATCGCCAGGGAAACGAGCGCAAGGACCATGGGGACCGGATTGGCACGCATCCTTCCGATTACGTGCGCCCGCGTAAGGGAGGTTACGGGGCCGGAAATGATGTCGCCGTAGAGAGCCACGGCGGATAGCGCCGCGAGCGCGGATGCGAATCCCGGAACGCCTGAGACGGAAAGGGCATATATCACGAACGGGACCGATGCCGACCCCGTCAATGGCCGATTTTTGGAAAGAACGGAACTTATCAGGGCGAAGGACAGGGCAAGTACGGCAAAGGCCAGAATCCTTTCGTGCCGTTCCAGTGACCATGACAGACCGAGCCCGTCCAGGGCATTGGCCAGGCGTTTTTCCCGAATGCCGTCGGACGGCAGGAAGAAAAATCGCGCGCCTCCGTCGCTAAACCAGCGCGAGCGTTCCGCGTTGATTGCGGCTAGTTGCGGTTGATACGGCGCCAGCAGATCATCCGTGCGAAGGAGGGAATTGGCCTCGGTCGCGTACCCGTTGACATGCTCGGAATCCAGCAGGGAAACCACACGATCCTCGCAATCGTCAGGCGAGACGGCCAATACGCGATATCCCTTCCAGATTCCCAGGTTGGAGGCCTGGGGAAACAGGGCGATGAGGGCAATCGTTGCCGTCGTCACTGCGGCGAGGATGGCGTTAACGGCACGGGCGGAGGGATTCGGGACACCCATCGTGGAAATCAGAGGGTTGAAAAAGCGACGCCTATGAAGAACCCGAGCAAGATACCGGCGAGCACCTCCATCGGACGATGCCCCTGGATCTCCTTGACCGGCTTGAAGGCGTATCTCATGCGGGCCGATACGCGCGTGCCAAGCTCGTTTAGCGCTCTCGCCTGCTGTCCGCTCGATCTGCGCACCCCGACTGCGTCACGGATGACTACCAGGGCAAAACAGCAGGAAAAGATGAAAATGTCGGAATCAATGCCGGTTTTGAAGCCGATCGCCGTCGTGACGGAGGAAACGAGCGCGGAATGGCTCGAAGGCATGCCGCCGGTTTTCCAGAGAAGGAGCTCCACAAGCTCACGGAACGAGGAAACGGTATGAACGAAGAGGGTTATTATGGTCTTCAGAAACTGGCTCAGTATCCAGCTTGTTACCGCCGCCATGAAGATCGGGTTATGAATGAGCTTGATGATCTGGTTTAAGACGGCGCGATTCATTATGCGGTCTATTTTCGATAAAAGGCCCCTTTTGTCAAGTCCCGGACTCGGCTATACTTGGCGCGAGATGGAGTACCGCAACTACCGCGTAACAAGGGATGACGACGACAGGAGACTCGACAGGATAATCAGGAAATTCCTGCCGGGCGTGCCGCTTTCCGCGGTGTACCGCCTGTTGCGAAGCGGGCTCATACGGGTTGACGGATCACGGGCAAAACCTGATTCGAGGGTCAGGGACGGTCAGACGATCATGATCGCCGAAGCCCTGGGACGGGATGCTTCCGGCCGCGCGGAGGATACGCGCCCGGAAGACGACGGCGTCGCCGTATCGGAGCAGGAGGGTTTTCGCGAGTCTGGCATACGCGTCCTCCTTGAGACGCCCGACATCCTCGTTGTCAACAAGCCGGCCGGGATGCCCGTCCACGGCGAGGGCGGAATCGACGCGGTGATACCCCAGGCGCCCGGAGCGCGCGACTCGCTTTCGTTCAGGACGGCTCCCCTCCACCGTCTGGACAAGGGCACGACGGGACTTCTCGTGCTCTCGCGCAGCCTCGCGGGCGCGCGCTGGTTTTCCTCGGCGATTGCCGAAAACGGCGTCGGCAAGGAATACGTGGGACTTGCCGAAGGCCGTATGCAAAACGAGGAAGAGTGGTCGGGGATCGACGAGTCGGGCCGCTTGATGACGACGATCGCGAGGCCGATCGCCTCTGCGCCGAATACGGGAAGGCGCGGCGTGACGCTCGTCTCGTACCGTATCCTTACCGGCCGAAAGCACCAGATCCGGATACAGACGTCGGAGCACGACCATCCCCTCATCGGTGACGTTCGATACGGAGGCGAAAGGCGGGCGCCGGCCGGAGACGGGGTATGGCTTCTACACTCGTGGAAGCTCGCCTTCCCGCCAGAGCGGCCAGCCGGAATCCCCGACAAACTCACGGCTCCGTTGCCCCGCGCGTTCGCCCGCGTGATACTCGATACCTTCGGCCCGAATGTGCTTGCGCTATTCGATAACGACGACCTATACTGTGAACGAACATGAAAAGCATCAGCGACCTGTACTGGTTTTTCAAGGGCGTGAAGGTCTATGCCCTCGTCGGCGACAGCGGAACCGGCAAAAGCTTCCGGGCAAAACTGCTCGCCCAGAAATACGGAATAGACCTCATTCTCGACGACGGGTTGCTCATCCGGGACGACAAGATACTCGCGGGCCACTCGGCGAAGCGGGAGCAGACGTTTCTAGCGGCCGTCCGCATCGCCCTGTTCGACGACAAGCAGCATCGGGACGCGATCGCCAAGGCGCTCCAGTCGCAGCCGTTCAAGAAGATACTGATCCTCGGAACCTCCGAGAAGATGGTAAACAAGATCGCCATTCGCCTCCAGCTACCGCAACCGCAAAAGATCGTGAAGATCGAGGACATAGCATCGCAGGAAGAGATCGAGAAGGCGATACGGTCACGCCGCGTCGAAGGCAAGCACGTCATTCCGGTCCCGTCGATAGAGGTACAGCGCAACTACCCGCAGATTTTCTATGACCGGGTGCGCGTGCTGCTGAAACGCAGGCAAACGCCCCTCGGTGCCCTCAACCATTCAAAGGTTTACGAGAAGTCCGTCGTCAGGCCCGAGTTCTCGAAAACCGGACGCGTGACCATCTCCGAATCCGCCCTGAGCCAGATGGTAATCCACTGCGTCGGCGAGTTCGACGACCAGATTCGGATAAAAAAGATGACTATCAAGACGGACGCGCAGGGTTACCGGTTGGTAATCATCATAGACGTTCCGTTCGGTACCCAACTGACGGGAAAGATTCACAAGATGCAGGAATACATAGTCGAGAACATTGAGCGGTTCACGGGCATCCTGATAGAGGACGTCCACATCATAATAGACAAGATAACGCGAAATTAGGAGTCAGAGGATGCGCAGGTACCGCCTTTCTATTACGGTTGCGGTTGCTTTTTTGTTCGTCGTCTCACGGGCATGGTCCGTCGAAGTGAGGCAGGCCCAGTACCGGTTCATACTGCCGGACGGCCGTACCGACGTCGGCGAGATCGTTCCCGCCGTAGTGGCGTTTCGCGCGGCCTTTGACGGCATGTTCGCCTTCGAAGGGAGCGCGGAAACGCATCCGTGCACCGTGCGCGTTCTCGAAAACCGGCAGGAATTCGACCGGTATCTTTCCTCAAGGATCGGAGAAACCCGCGAACAATACGTCTTTCTCAAATACAGCCGACCGGACCTGTCGGAGCTTATTCTCTACCCTACCCCCGGAAAAACCGGCTACGCGGCCTTCGCTGGACCGTCCCTCAACCGGCAGCTTTTCTTGCAGTACCTGTACAGCTTTGTCCTCGAGCCGCCTCTCTGGCTGCGCGACGGTTTCCAGGCCTGGGCCGAACGTTTGAGCTGGAACGCCAAGGAAGGAAAGGTCGATATCGCGTGGTACTCGCCCTGGCTGGAAAGCGCGAAGGCCAGGCGGGAGAACGAAAATGAGCGGCTGTCGGTCGAGGCGCTCCTCTCCGCAACAACGGGTTCGTACGAGTCCGCGCGCATGTATCCGCAATCCTGGGCCTTTGTCGCCTTTTTGACGCTGACCGACAATCCGGGGTATCGCCGGTTCCTTCACGAAACATTCGCCTTGCTCGAGGGCGCGGGACGGTACAACGCGGAAAGCCAGCAGGGAAATACCGATCTCGTGAAGAAACGCTTTTTGAGGCATGCCTCCTACGAGACGGCGGAACGGGATTTCGGCGAATGGCTGATGTCACAGGAAACGTATTCGGACATCGTTCAGAAGGGCGTGGCGGAATACAACGCGGGGAACCACCTGGAGGCCGAGAAAAAACTGTCTCAGGCAATCGAAATACGGCCGGATGACCCGGTTATACCGTATTATCTCGGACTCGTGTCGTACGCGACGGGAAGATACGATGCCGCCCGCGTCTGGTACGAGCGCGCTATCACGTTCGGCGCCGACATAGCGGCGGCGAACTGGGCGCTCGCGCTCAACGCGCTCGCGGCGAAGGACCACGCCTCGGCGAGGGCGTATCTCGAGACGGCCCGGACGACGAATCCGGAACGGTACGGAGAGCGCGCCGAACGGTATCTCAGGTCGTTGCCGAGATAGGAGGGCCTTGTCTCCTGCGCCGCCGCCTTCTCGGCCGCCTCGCTGTCGTCGCCTCCGAAGGGGATTCCTCGACCGCGTCGGGCGTTTCCGCGCCGCGCCCGGGCCTCCGCTCGCGTGTCCTGGGCGCGCGAACGTTCATCCCGCCGTCCTTGAGGCACTGCTTGACGGCGAATTCCAGCTCGACCCGCGGAGGGTTCATCGGCATGATGAACCTCCTGCACTCGTTGTAGACGGCCGACCAGACCTCCTGGCTTTGTCCGTTCCAGTCGGTGACTATGTTGACGAGATCCCGTATCATGAACACGAGCTTTCTTCCGAGCCTGACGTCGTCCTCCGCCGTCACGAGCGCGTCCATCTCCTCGAGGCTTTTCGAATAGCTGGAGGCGAAGCCCTTGCAGTCGTCGATCAGCGCGCACGCCGACGGCTGGAGGTACATGTAGAGGTCGAATTTGAGGAGCGTCGACACGATGGCGTTGGACTTTCCCGAGTTGAGTATCTTGATGATCTCCTCCGTCAACCGTGACGGTGAGACGGGCGCGAGCAAGGAGGAGTCGCGCCGGATCGCGCGTGAAAGGGAGAACGGCATCGAACATCCGGTCGATACGGCGTACTTCACCGCGCGAAGCATCCTGACGGGGTCGTCCTTGAATATGAGCGAAAGGGGAATGACGGGTTTGATCTTCCGGGACCGTATGTCCTTTACTCCGCCGACATAATCGACCACCTGTTCCTTTACGGGGTCGTAATACAGGGCGTTCATGGTGAAATCACGGCGACGGACGTCCTCGTCGATCGTACCGAATACGTTACCCGTCGTGCCGTCCACCGTCGACCTGAAGGTGGACACCTCGAAGATCTTGTCACCGAAGAAGATGTGCACGAGGCGGAACCGCTTCCCGATTATCCGGGAATTGCGGAACAAACGCTTGATTTTCGCCGGTTCGGCGCTCGTTACTATGTCGAAATCCTTGGGTTCCTTGCCGATAAGGAGGTCCCGAACGGCGCCGCCGACTATGTACGCATCGAAACCGTAGTTTTTCAGGTGTGTAACGACCCTGAGGGCTTCCGGGTCAATTCTTGCGGGATCGATCTTGTGCTCGCGCTTCGTGTAAACAAGCGCCGTGCGTACCGCCCTGCCTCGCGCGTCCTGGCTATATCGTATTAGCATGTTTTATTCATTTTGTACGGAAACGGCCCAAGTGTCAACGGCGTTCGCCCGTCTTTACCGGACCTTTCCCGTTACACGGTTCGCCCAGGCCACGATGTCCGCCATGACCTGGTCCCTGTTCGTCTCGTTCAACATCTCGTGTCTGCCCCCCTCGTAGAGCACGAGCGATACGTCAACCATGCCCGCCTCGCGATAGATCCCCGCGAGGCGCGACACGGTTTTTCCGTACGAGCTGACCGGATCGCAGGATCCCGAGACGATCAGCACGGGGAGAGCCGGCGGGACGCCCGCGATCGCCCAAGGCTTATGAATGGCGGAAAGGCCCTCCGTGAGATCACGGTAAAAACCGGCCGTGCAGGGAAATCCGCACCAGGGCGAGGCGTCATATTCCTCAACGACGGCCGCATCCCTCGAGAGCCAGGAATTCGGGCTCGTCGCGTCCGGAATTCGGGCGTTATACGAGCCGAACGACATGTGCGTCAGGAAGGGCGACGGCGTACGCCTGCCCGAAAAGAGGGATACGAGAAAGGCGAGCGCGCGGCCGGAAAGCACCGATGCAGGATCGGGCCCGCGCGTTCCTGAAAGAACGCAGCCGGAAAAAAGGTTTCCGTGGCGCTCGATGAGCATCTGCGCGACGAAAGAACCGAAGGAATGGCCAAAAAGGACGACTGGAAGCCCGGGATGCCGTTTTCGCACCTCGACGGCAAGTTCGCGCTGGTCCTCCATGACCCGGGTAAAGCCGCGGGAATCCGCCAAGTGTCCCAGCTTGCCGAGCGAACCGGCCGTTTGGCCGTGTCCCCGATGGTCGGCGGCATATACCCGGTATCCGTTCGCCGCCGCGTACCTCGCGAAACCGTCGTACCTGAGGGCGAACTCGGCCATCCCGTGGCTGATCTGCAAAACGGCCCGGGGCGCGACGGACGGGTCCGTATCCCATGCGTGAACCGTGACTGGAACGCCGTCCGATGCGTCAAGGACAAATGAGCGCGGCTCCATAAACATGCCTCCACCCGATATGATATACTCGGTTTCGATGGAAATTATAGCAGAGAAACTGGTTCCCGGGGGGATGTGTTTTTCGCGAATGGACGGAAAGGCGACGTTCGTTCGTGGAGCGCTTCCCGGTGAAACCGCAGAGGTCGAGATTGTCTCGGAGAAAAAGGACTATATCGTCACCCGGGCGACCCGCATCGTCGAGCCCTCGCCTCGGCGCGTCGCCCCGTTTTGCCCGCTGTTCGGCACGTGCGGAGGATGTTCCCTGCAGATGGCCGACGAGGGGTATCAGACGGAGCTGAGGCTGTCCGTCCTGACCGGGACGCTCGAGAGGTTTCGCGTTCCGGCCGTCCCCGCCCCGACCGCCGTTGCCGGAAACTCCAGGGAGTACCGTTCGCGGTTCCAGTTTCATCGGGCGGGAAAGGACGTCGCGCTCAAGGAAGGCGAATCCCCCGAACTCGTACCGCTGCGCGACTGTCCCGTTGCCGTACGGGAGATTCGGAGCGCGCTCGCGGACGGCACGATCGCCTCGATGAGTTCGATGCGGGCCGAGGGCGAAAGGTTTCACGTATTCGCGCACGGAGGAAGGCTTTGGCACGAGGATCGCGAGAAGGTCGCCGAGATCGGCCTCGCGGGAAAACGCGTCTCGTTCGACGTCGGCGGTTTTTTCCAGTCCAACGTGCCGATGCTCGAAGGTCTCGGGGCGTCGGTCGTACGTATTCTCGCCGCCCTGCCCAAACGCGAACGGCTGCTCGACCTCTATTCCGGCGTCGGGACTTTCTCCCTTTTCGCGGGATCACTGTTCGCGCGTTCGGTGCTTGTCGAACGTAGCGGGAACGCCCTCGCCCACGCCCGCGACAACCTCTCCCGCGCGGGCGTAAACGCCACCGTCTGCGCCGTTACCGACGATTCTTGGCCCAAGACGCCCGAGAGCCGCCTCGCGTACGACGCGGCCGTCGTCGACCCTCCCCGTTCGGGAATTTCGCGCGCCGCCCTGTCCTGGCTGTGCTCAAGCGGGATTCCCGACATCCTCTACGTCTCGTGCGATCCGGTTACCTTTTCGCGCGATGCCGCAATCCTCGCGAATGCCGGATACTCGCCCGTTTCCGTAGAGATGCACGACTTCTATCCGCAAACGCACCATGTCGAGACCCTGGGACATTTTTCCAAATGACATATCCTACGCGTCGCACACCGAGCAAGCGCCTCACTCCCGTCCTTGTGTGCGTCGCTCTTGTCGCCTTTTCGCACAGCCTTGGGGCTCTTGACCCTTCCTGGACCAGGATTTTGACCGGGAACGTTACCGCCGGACCCGTCTGTATCGACGACCGGGTTTTTGTCGGAACCTCGGACAGAAGCGTGACCTGCGTGTCGGCGGACGGACGCTTCCTCTGGAGTCGTCCGGTTCCGGGAGGTCCCGCCGTCTATCTTTCCGCATCCTCGGGCGGAATGCTTCTGGTAGCCGGAAAAAACGGATCAATCTCCGCGTACAACCCGGACGGCAGGTTTCTCTGGCGGCTCACGGGCTCTTCCGTTCCCACCGCCGCGCCGATACCGGGACGGGACGGACGCGCGTTCGTGCTGTACGAAAAAAGGATACACTGTATCGGGCCGTCAAGCGGCCTGAAGTGGTCGCTTCCGGTTGATTTCACCGCCGCGGGTCATGCCGGAGAAACGGGAGACGGGGACTTGGTGCTCTCCACCAAGGACGGCTTTATAGCACGCGTATCCCCTTACGGCGGGCTTCTCGAGCGCATCGCGGTCGCCGGGACGGTAACCTGGCTGGAAAGCGCGCCCTCGGGTTTTTTTGCCGGTTTTCAGGACGGTTCCGTCGGCTACTGCCATGTTAGGCCGGGGCTTCCCGCGCGCGGAAGGGAATCAGTCTTCCTGTGGCGCTCGCAGGGAGGGGATCCCTGCAGGGCTCTTTCATATCTGGACGGGACTCTTGCCGTCGCGCGACGGTCGGGGGTTATCGACGCGCTGAACGCGACGGACGGTTCCCCGCTCTGGTCGGTTCGTGGAGCGAATCTTGACGGCCAATCCGTCACCTCCTCCGCGGCTTACGGACAGTTCACCTTTGCTTCCTCATCGGCCGCGATATCGCTGACGCCCGGGGGCCGGGTACTGTATTCCCATTCGTACAAACCAGCCCACGGCGGCGTGGCCCTGTCGCCCGAAGGACACATCTTCGTTCCGGGCGCCGATTGGGCATTGCGGAGCTTCCGTCCCGAAACGAGGATTAGCGACAAAAAAAGGCCCGCAAATCCCGCGAAGTACGGTATACTCGAGGGAAGGTCGATAGAGTACGCAGGCGCGTATTTTTCGGGGAGGGACGCAATCGCGGGTTTTTTCGCGGAGGTTCTGGTCGCGCTGGAAGGCGGCACCGTCGGGCCGGACGAAGTCGGTTACGCGCGTCGGCTCGTGGACATCCTTTCGAACGATTCCGGGGATCCGATGTTTCCGAGGGATTTCGACGAGCACGAACGCGGACGCGCCGCAAGCCTCCTGGGCGCCATCGGCTCGACCGAATACCGCGAGCCGCTCCTGTCCGTGACGTACGGGCCGATGGACGAATCCCTCGCGATAGGAGTCCTGCACGGGCTTTCCCTGCTCGGACCCGATCGCGACGGAAGGACGCTCGACGCCATAGAGCGCATACTGCGCGCCGCGGGATTCTCGAGCCAAACCGTACAGAGATCCGCCTGTTCGGCCCTGTACGCGGTTGCCCGCTACTCGACGGGAGAGGTGTCGCGCGGGGCCGTTTCCATGCTGATAGCCCTGACCGCGAGGCCGTACGGCGCGCAAACGGGTGAATACGCGCGGGCACTGCTCGCTTCGCTGCTTGAATAGATTGCTGGAGGTCAAAATGAAGAAAATCCTGTGCGTACTTTCTCTCGCCTTCGTGGCGTTCGCTCACGCCCAATCGCTCGAAGTCGACCGCAAGGAGCTCGAGGCGAATTCCCTGTCCCCGATCGAGTTTGTCAATTACGTGGGGCCCCACTCCACGGTTAACACGGCGGAGGAGATTCGCGGAATAGGCACGGCGCTCGGCCGCTCGATACGGGGATCGGAGGTTGCCGGTTCGCGTTCGACATATTTCGTCATCCACGCGGTAGACCCGTCGGTGACCGCCGGCTTCGACGCCGACATTCTTTTTCTCGGTCCGGGATCAGGCGTCGACCACATTGACAACGTCCGAAGGATCATTTCGGCGTATCTTTCAGCCGCGTACGGCTATTCCGACGCCGACGCCTCGACGCTGGCGCGTTTCATTACCGTCTACAACGCGGTATATCGCGGAAAGCTCGAGGTCTTCTCGAAACGCTACAAACCCGTCGTGACGAAACACCTTACCGCCGAATCGGCCGGTATCTCGACCCGTTACGACCAATGGCCCGGCAAGACGCAGCTGGTCATCCCGCTCAGCGACCAGCGGCTCGCGGGAACGATCAGCACGGTCGACACCAGCGCGCTTACGGCAAAGGACGTGACCGAGCGCGTCAAGGAAGACGGCAAAGAGGGAACCGCGGCGCGCAAGGACATGGCGGATTTGAAGGAACGCGAGGGCGACCAGGCCCAGAAGCGCGCCGAAACCGCCCAGAAGGAATCCACCGAGGCAAAGGCCGAGGCGACCGCGAAGAAGACCGAGGCCGAGGCCGCTCGCAAGGAGGCCGATCAGTCCCGAAAGGAAGCGGAGAAGGCGCGCGCCGAGGCGGACAAGAAGCCGGGAGACGCGGCGGCGGCCGAAAAGGCGAAGGCGGCCGAGGACAAGGCCGCACAGACCGAACGCGTGGCGGAAACAAAGGCCGAGGAATCGAGGAAGGCCGAAGAGGCAGTCGCCCAGAAGGAACGCGTGGCCGAACAGGACCAGAAACTCGCCGACCAGAAGCAGCAGGAGTCCAGAACCGAGCGCAAGGAGATCGCTGCCGACGCCCAAAAGGAACAGGATCGCTCTGACGCCGAGGCCCGAAGGGCAGAAGCTGCAGCGCTCGCCAACGCGAAGCCCGCGTTGGCACTCCGCGTGGCGGACTCCTCGTTCCTCGGGGATCTCGTCATAGTAAATCTTTCGGACGGCAAGGTTCTCAAGTCCTCGCCCCTCAACACGGTCCGAAACCGGATAATCATCGACGCCGGCGGAGGCTACATGGCGGTCGCCGGAAAGAAAAGCGGGTCCGGCGCTGTCAGGCTCGTCTTGATAGACCCGGTCAGCCTCGATATCAAGACACAGGGAACCGACGAGATCGCGGAAAGCAGCATGCTGGTTAAAAGCGGAAACGACTATTACGCGATTCTCGACCGAGGAGGAAAGGGACTGCTTGGCAGGTTTGACTCGAACCTCGCGCTCAAGGCCCAATCATCCGTGGAGGTTCTGCCTTATACGGCCATAACGCCCACGCCGAACGGAATACTCGTCCAAGATGCGTCGGGCGCGATGCGGCTTCTTCGGGCGACCGACCTGTCGGATCTTTCGTCGAATTGATGATGCGAGGGCCATGCCGGATTCCGGCATGGCCTTTTTTGTCAGGGTATTTTTTTCAGGAGGCTTCCTGCGGGATTCTTCGTAGCCGTGCCCTTCGGGGCGATAGTTCCCGCAAGGAGTTCCTTCAGGCGTTTCTCGGCTTCTTTCTTTTTCGCTTCAAGCGATTTCTCCCCGGCTTCGATGTCCTGAATCGCCGAGAGGGACGCTTTCGAAGATGCCGTGAATCCGTTCACGTCGGCGAGATACTTCTTTCTTTCCGCTTCCACGTACGCGTTCGCCTCTTTTTTAACGGCGGCCTTGACCTCCGCTACCTTGCCGGCAAGACTGTCCCTGATCGCGCGGTTAAGACGCCCGTCGATATCGCTTCCCAGCGCGAGGGAGAAATCTCCTTTCGGGGATATGAGAATCTTCGCGCTGACGTTCACTTCCCGGACACCCGCGAGCGCGTCCCTGCTCGCGCGGTACAGAAAGGCGGGATTGAAGGGGTTTACGGAAAGGCGCGCGTTCGCGACCGCTATCCTCGAATCGATCGAAACCTCGTTGGTTCCCTTGACGGCAACCTTGCCCGAAATGACGGAATTGCCCGCGATGGACGGCATCCCGGCCGCCTCTCCCGAGTCGATGGAGAGCCGGTATCCCTTCACGTCAAATGACGCGTCGACAATCTTTTCGGCCCCGGTTCTCACGTCGAGGATTCCGCTTGCCGACTCGCCCATCTTTCCGTGTTGCGCGGCAAGTTCGAAGGTCACGGGCTTGCCGAGCCTGTCTGCATCATTAGTCAGGTTGCGCACGCTTCCCTTTCCCGAGATCCCCGAGGCCTC
>LVBL01000058.1 GCA_001604405.1 Spirochaetales bacterium Spiro_10 | reverse complement strand
ATCAAGGTGTTCGAGGGCGTGTAACGCCCCCGAGTCCGCGTTAAACAAGGGGAAACCAAATGGCTCTTAAAGTATACAAGCCTATTACCGCGGGAACCAGAACACGTATTGACCTGCGAAAGGACGAGCTGACCGCCGACAAGCCCGAGAAGGGCCTGACGAGCGGAAAGAAGTCCTACGGCGGTCGCGGCGCTGGTGGCCGGATCTCGGTCAGGCACCAGGGCGGCGGCCACAAGCAGAAATACCGCGATATCGATTTCAAGCGGAATAAGTTCGGCATTCCTGGTACCGTGAAGACCATCGAATACGATCCGAACCGCAGCGCGAATATCGCTCTGGTGTTCTATGCGGATGGAGACAAGCGCTATATCATCGCTCCCAAGGGACTTTCCGTCGGGCAGAAGATCATGAGCGGGGAGACCGCCACGCTCGACGTGGCGAACGCCCTTCCGCTCGAGTCCATCCCGGTCGGCTTTACCGTCCACAACATCGAGCTTTCCATCGGAAGGGGCGGCCAGATGGCGCGTTCCGCCGGCGCGAGCGCGCTCGTCGCCGCCAAGGAAGGGGATTACGTTACCGTCAAGCTTCCGTCGGGCGAGATGCGCATGGTTCACAAGCGCTGTTACGCCACTATCGGAGAGGTCGGCAACGAGGATCACATGAATACCAGCCTCGGTAAGGCCGGTCGGTCGCGCTGGAAGGGCATCAGGCCTACCGTTCGCGGTATGTCCATGAACCCGG
Source organism: Spirochaetales bacterium Spiro_10 (assembly GCA_001604405.1). Lineage (GTDB taxonomy): Bacteria > Spirochaetota > Spirochaetia > Treponematales > Treponemataceae > Teretinema. Next base: position 29,625 of record LVBL01000058.1, on the reverse strand, counting down.
TCGATCACCCGCTTGGTGGTGGTGAAGGACGCGGTAAGGGACGGAACCCGGTTACGCCGTGGGGTCAGCCATGCCGTGGTTATAAGACCCGTAACAAACGAAAGAACTCGAACAAGTTCATTGTTTCGAGGCGTAAGTAGGGAGATGAACCGTGTCTAGATCCGTAAAGAAAGGGCCCTTCATCGAGAAGAGTCTCTACAAGAAAGTGATTGAAATGAACAAGGCGACCGACAGGAAGATGATCAAATCGTATTCCCGTTGCTCGACTATCATCCCTGAAATGGTAGGCAATACCATCTCTGTTTATAATGGCAAGTCCTGGATTCCGGTGTATGTCACCGAGAACCTCGTCGGTCATAAACTTGGCGAATTTGCGCCCACGCGGGTTTTCCGCGGGCACGCGGGTTCTGACAAGAAAACAGGCAAGTAATAGGCGGATATGATGGCTGAAACAACCGGATATATTGCCACTTCCAAATTCCTCATCGCGTCGCCCACCAAGGTTCGCCCCGTAGCGGACGTTGTGAAGCTCAAGTCGTACACCGACGCCATGGCGATTCTCGAGAACATGCCCCAGAAGGGCGCGCGTCTCCTGACCAAAACCATGAAGTCGGCCGCGTCGAACGCGCTGAACCGAAACAAGAAGCTCGATGAAGACATGCTGTTCGTCAAGGAAATCAGGATTGACGAAGGCCCGCGCCTCAAGCGGCTCTGGTGCCGCGGACGCGGACGCGCCGATATGCTCCTGAAGCGCATGTGTCATATCACCGTCATCGTAGACGAAAAGGCGGGGGAATAAAGTGGGACAGAAAGTAAACCCTATCGGATTGCGTCTGGGAATCAACAAGACCTGGTCTTCGCGCTGGTACGCGGACCCCAGGGAGTACGCCGACCTCCTGCACGAGGATCTCAAGATCCGCAAGATGGTCAAGGACCTTCCCGAATGCAAGAACGCTGATATCGCGGAAATCGAGATCGTGCGTCACCCCCAGCGCGTGACAATCGTCATCCATACCGCCCGCCCCGGCGTCATCATCGGCGTCAAGGGCGCGAACATAGAGCAGATCGGAGTCGAGATCCAGAAGAGCTTCACCAAAAAGGTGCAGATCAAGATCAAGGAGATCAAGCGCTCCGAGACGAACGCGTCGCTCGTTTCCCAGAACGTGGCCCGTCAGCTCATGAACCGCGGTTCGTTCCGCAAGGCGCTCAAGATGGCGTGTTCCTCGGCCATGAAGGCCGGCGCCCAGGGCGTGAAGATCCGCGTGTCGGGACGTCTCGGCGGCGCCGAGATGAGCCGCACCGAGGAGCATAAGGAAGGCCGCGTGCCGCTTCATACGCTCCGCGCGGACATCGATTACGGTTTCAGCGAGGCACACACCACCTACGGCGCCATCGGCGTCAAGGTTTGGGTGTACAACGGAATGATGTACGGTCACGAGCAAAAGGAAGACGCCGGTGCCCTGCTCAAGAAGCAGCGACGGGATCGTCCGGAACGCGGAGATCGTGCCGATCGGAATGACCGGTCGGATCGCGGGGAGCGCCCCGCGCCCGCAAGGAGTTAGGCTATGGCACTGAGCCCGAAGAGAATCAAGCATAGAAAGGTGCAGCGCGGCCGCATAAACGGCAACGCCACCCGCGGAAACAACATCGATTTTGGCGAATTCGCCCTGGTCTCCCTCGAGCCCTTTTGGCTTACCAACAGGCAGCTCGAGGCGGCGCGCGTCGCATTGAACCGCAAGGTGAAGCGCGGCGGAAAGCTGTGGGTCAGGGTATTCCCCGACAAGCCATATTCGAAGAAGCCGGCCGAAACCCGCATGGGTAAGGGAAAGGGCGCGCCCGAGTACTGGGTCGCCGTCATCAAGCCGGGCACCATCCTGTTCGAGATGGCCGGTATCGACCGGACCCTCGCGAGCGAGGCGATGCACCTGGCCGGAAGCAAGCTTCCCTTCAAGACGAAGTTTGCCGAGCGCAAGGTAGAGGAATAAGGGAGGCGCGAGATGAAGAAGAAAGAACTGAAGAGTCTCTCTTACGCCGAACTCGTTTCGAAGCGTAACGAGCTTACCAGAAAATACATGGACCTCAGGTTCCAGCTGGTAATCGGACATGTCGACAATCCCCTGCAGAAGCGCATTATGCGCCGCGACATCGCGGCCCTTAACACGCTGATCCGGCAGAACGAGATTGCCGCTCAGGGAAATAAGTAGGAGCAGGCCCGTGGAAGAACAAGCTATCCAGACAAAAACCGGGAACCGCGAGTTTGTTGGTATCGTTACCAGCGACAAGATGAGTAAAACCATCACCGTCCAGGTAAACACCAAGAAACTTCACAGGCTGTACAAGAAGTACGTCTCGCGCAGCAAGAAGTACAAGGCGCATGACGAGAAGAACGACGCCCACGTTGGCGATACCGTTCGGATCGTCGAGTCTCGGCCGATCAGCAAAGACAAGTGCTGGCGGCTCGTCGAAATCGTGGCCCGGGCAAAGTAATCGAGGAACCGCAAATGATTCAGATGCAGTCTAGGTTAAATGTTGCCGACAACTCGGGCGCGAAGCTCGTCGAGTGTATCAAGGTTCCCGGCGGTTCGCACCGCCGGTACGCCAGCATAGGTGACATAATCGTAGTCGCAGTCAAGGACGCGCTCCCGACTTCGACGATCAAGAAGGGTTCCGTGGAAAAGGCCGTAGTGGTCCGAATTTCCAAGGAATATCGCCGCCCCGACGGGACGTATATCCGTTTCGACGACAACGCGTGCGTGATCATCGACGCGAACAAGAATCCCAAGGGCAAGCGCATCTTCGGGCCGGTCGCCCGAGAGTTACGCGACATGGACTACATGAAGATCGTGTCGCTCGCGCCGGAAGTCCTGTAAGGAGATTGAGTAATGGAAGTCAAATTCAAGATCCGTAAGGACGACATGGTTGAAATCATCGCCGGAAAGGATAAGGGCAAGCGCGGAAACGTCGTTCGCGTTATCCGCGACAAGGGCCGCGTCATCGTTTCGGGCGCCAACCTCGTCAAGAAGGCCATGAAAAAGCGCTCTCAGCAGGATCAAGGCGGAATTGCCGAGATCGAGGCCCCTCTCAATATCTCCAACGTCATGATCGTCTGCAAGAAATGCGGACCGACCAGGATCGGATACAAGATCGACGGCGAGAAGAAGATTCGCGTCTGCCGGAAATGCGGAGAAGCACTGTAATGAGTAAGTATGTACCTCGGCTTAAGAAAGTCTACGTGGAAAAAATCGCCCCCGAGCTCTTCAAGGAACTCGGATACAAGTCTGTGATGCAGACTCCCAAGCTCACCAAGATCGTGGTAAGCATGGGTATTGGCGAAGCCCTCGCAAACAAGAAACTCCTTGATGCCGCAGCGACCGACCTGGGTCTTATAACGGGACAGAAAGCTGTAAAAACCAAGGCAAAAAAGAGTATCGCGAACTTCAAGCTTCGACAGGGCAATGAGGTGGGCGTGATGGTAACGCTCCGCGGGGCAAGGATGTACGAGTTTTTCGACCGCTTTGTCAACGTGGCGCTCCCGCGCGTCAAGGATTTTCGCGGCATCAACCCCAACGGGTTCGACGGCCACGGAAACTATTCGCTGGGTATCACCGAGCAGATCATCTTCCCGGAAATCGATTTCGACAAAATCGAACGGGTCGCCGGTCTGAACATCAACGTGGTAACCACCGCCAAAACCGACGCGGAGGCGAAAGCCCTCCTCACGAAGTTTGGCATGCCCTTTAGAAAGTAAGTGAGGAGTTCATGGCGACAGTAGCGTGGATTAATAAGGCGAACGCGACCCCGAAGTACTCGACCCGGAAATACAACCGGTGCAGGGTTTGCGGAAGGCCTCGTGGATATCTCAGGAAGTACGAGATGTGCCGCGTGTGTTTCAGAAAGTTGGCGAGTGAAGGCCTGATACCGGGCGTCACGAAGTCGAGCTGGTAGGAGGACGATAGATGAGCGTATCAGACCCCGTCGCGGACATGCTTACCAAGGTCCGGAATGCGGCCATGGCCCGCCACGAGAAGGTGGACATTCCCGCGTCCAAACTCAAGCTTGAGATAGTCAAGATTCTGAAGACCGAAGGGTATATCAAGAATTTCAAGAAGGTCAGTCAGGAGGGAAGCAACTGCATCCGCGTTTTCCTCAAGTATGACGACAAGAACACGTCGGTGATCCATGGAATCGAGAAGCTCTCGACCCCCGGACGCCGCGTATATGCCGGTTACAAGGATCTCCCCCGTGTATTCAACGGGTACGGGACCGTTATCGTTTCCACCTCCATGGGCGTTACCACTGGTAAAAAGGCCCAGGAGAAACAGGTCGGCGGCGAGCTGATCTGCACCGTCTGGTAAGGGAGGGAAGTATGTCTAGAATCGGAAAGCTTCCCGTCGCCATTCCGGCGGGAGTCAAGGTTACCGTTACCTCGGATACCATGACGGTCGAAGGGCCCAAGGGCAAGCTCACGCAAACCTACGCACCCTCCGTCGACATCAAGGTCGAGGGAAGTACCGCCATCGTGACCCGCAAGGACGACTCGAAGCAGACTCGCTCGTTCCACGGTCTGTACCGCAACCTGCTCAACAACATGGTTCTTGGCGTCACCTCCGGGTTTACCAAGAGCCTGGTGATCAACGGAGTCGGTTATCGCGCCGAGGTGCAGGGCAATCTTCTTGTCCTCAACCTGGGGTATTCGACGGATTTTATCGCCGGCATACCCGAGGGTCTGACCGTTACCGCTGACGCGGGCGGAAAGATCACCATCACCGGCGTCCGTAAGGATCAGGTCGGCGAGTTCGCCGCCGAGATCAGGAAGCTTCGTGGACCCGAGCCCTATAAGGGAAAGGGTATCCGCTACGAGACCGAAGTGATCAAGCGGAAAGTCGGCAAGTCCGGCGTCAAATAAGGGTAGGGCGATATGTTGAAGAAATTGAACGACAAGGACAGAAAGCGGCTTAAGAGGAAGTTCCACATCCGCAAGCGCATTCACGGAACCGCGGAGCGCCCCCGCATGACGGTCAGCCGAAGCAACAGCAACCTCTCGGTACAGGTTATCGACGATGACGCCGGAACGACGCTTGCCGCCGTGACGACGCTCGAGAAGGACCTTGCCGCGCTCAAGGCGAACATCGCCTCCGGCACGAAGGTCGGCGAGGAGATCGGCAAACGCCTGAAGGAAAAGAACATCAACTCCGTTGTGTTCGACCGGAACGGTTATCTCTACCACGGGGTAGTGAAAGCCATCGCAGACGGTGCCCGCAGCGCGGGAATCGACTTCTAGGAGAGGCTATGGATCATCAAAGAAATTACGACCGCGATCAGCCGAAGGAATTCGTCGAGAAGCTTGTCAAACTGAACCGAACCGCGAAGGTCGTCAAGGGCGGCCGCCGCTTCTCTTTCTCCGCGCTCACCGTCGTGGGCGACCAGAAGGGAAAGGTGGGATTCGGTTTCGGAAAGGCCAACGACGTTTCCGAGGCCATTCGCAAGAGCATCGATAAGGCCAAGCGCAACATGGTGTTCGTTCCGTTGAAGAACGGCACCATCCCCCACGAAATCCAGGCCGATTTCAAGAGCTCGTGCGTGCTTCTCAAGCCCGCGTGCTCCGGTACCGGATTGATCGCGGGCGGCGCGGTGCGTGCCGTTCTCGAGGCAGCCGGCGCGACGGACGTTCTCTCGAAGTCCCTCGGCGCGAACGCCTCTATCAACGTCATCCGCGCCACGTTCGAGGCCATCAAGGGCCTCATGGACGCGAAGGCCGTCGCCAAGAACAGGGGAAAAAACCTGAAGGATCTGTGGGGTTAACGGCATGGCAAACAAGATTTGTGTTAAGCTGGTTCGCAGCACCATCGGCCAGAAGCCGAAAGTCGTCGCGACGGTCCGTTCTCTGGGCTTGAAGAAGCTCAATTCGACGGTTGAACACGACACGACCGCCCCGATCCTCGGGATGGTCGCCGCCGTGAAGCACCTCGTTGAAGTCAAGGAGATCAAGTAATGTCCGATTTTAACCTGTACGCGCCGGAAGGCGCGAACAAGAATAAGCGCATCGTGGGTCGCGGTTCCTCGTCGGGACGCGGAACCACGGCCGGCCGGGGAAACAAGGGACAGCAGTCCCGGTCCGGCGGCAAGATATACGTCGGTTTCGAGGGCGGTCAGATGCCCTTGTACCGCCGCATCGCGAAGCGCGGCTTTTCCAATTATCCGTTCCGCAAGGAATACGAGGTCATCAACCTCTGCGAGATCGAAACCCGCTACGAAAACGGCGAGACGGTCAATCGCGAGTCGTTGATCAAGAAAGGCCTTCTCAAGAAGGTTTCTTCCATGATAAAGGTGCTCGGCAACGGGGACCTGACGAAGAAACTGACGGTGGACGTGGAGAAGGTTTCCTCCTCCGCCAAGGAGAAGATCGTGAAGGCCGGCGGCTCCGTCGTCGAGGCCGCTGTCGCTGACGCGAAGAGCGCCGAGTAAACGGGAACGGGTGAGGAATCATGGCAAACAATGCGTTCGTTAATATGCTCAGAATCAAGGATCTCCGGCAGAGAATCGTGTTCACGATCGTGATTCTCGCGGTGTTCCGTCTCGGTTCCGTCCTTACGATTCCCGGAATCGATCCGCACGCGCTTACGACGTTCTTCAAGTCCCAGATAAAGGGAAACGCCTTCGTCGACTACATGGACTTTTTCGCCGGCGGCGCGTTTTCCAATTTCTCGGTGTTCATGCTTGGCGTCATGCCGTATATCTCCACCCAGATCCTGATGCAGCTCGCGCTCATCATCTTCCCGAGCCTCAAGAAGGCCGCTGAGGACGACGGCGGACGCAAGAAGATTCAGTCCTGGACCCGGTTCGCCACCGTCGGAGTGGCGCTCGTGCAGTCGTACGCGGTAACCGTATACGCGGGCAGCATCCCCGGCGCGATCGTCATCGACCGCCTTGCCTATACGCTGATCGCCATGCTTACCGTTACGACGGGAACCATGATTACCGTATGGCTCGGCGAGCAGATTACCGCCCGCGGAATCGGGAACGGAATATCGATGCTGATTTTCGCGGGTATCGTCGCGCGCCTTCCGGGCGCGATTGTCGAGCTCGTAAAAATGGTACAGGCCGGAGACCTCAACCCGGTGTTCGTGATCGTGGCCTTGGTGATGTTCGTGGCTATCATCGGCTTGGTCGTGTACGAGCAGCAGGGACAGAGAAAGATTCCGGTTCACTACGCCAAGAGGGTCGTCGGAAGAAAGATGTACGGTGGGCAGAATACCTATATTCCGTTCAAGATCAACCCGTCAGGGGTGATCCCCGTCATCTTCGCTTCCTCATTCCTGACCTTCCCCCTCCAGATTGCCTCGAGCATCGGTCCGAACGTCAAATGGCTCAACAGCCTCGCGACGTTCCTCCGGCCGCACGGGCTCTGGTATAACGTGTTCTACGTGCTTCTGATCGTTTTCTTCGCGTACTTCTACACTCAGGTAACCCTGAACCCCACAGAGATCGCGAAGCAAATCCGGGAAAACGGCGGCTCGATTCCCGGCATCAGGACGGACAAGACCGAGGACTACATGCAGAGGATCCTGAACCGGCTGGTTCTTCCGGGTTCGCTGTATCTCGCGGTGATTGCGGTTTTGCCGACCATCATCCAGAGGCTCTTCGGTTTCCCGGCGTCGATATCCATGATTATGGGCGGCACGTCGCTTCTCATTCTCGTTGGCGTCGACCTCGACACGATGAGTCAGATCGAGGCCCAGTTGAAGATGCACCATCACGACGGTCTCGTTAAGAAAGGAAAGATCAGGTCAAGGAACCTGTAGAATGATTGCGACGCGGGCGAACGTTCCGCGTCCGGAGGGTTTATATGAAGGTTAGAACGAGCGTAAAGCCCATATGCGATAAGTGCAAGGTAATCCGCCGGCGAGGAATCGTCCGGATCATCTGCACCAATCCCAAGCACAAACAGCGCCAGGGCTGATGGAGGAATAACACATGGCTCGAATTGCGGGAGTCGATCTCCCTAACAAGCACGTGAATATCGCGTTGACCTACATCTACGGCATCGGTCGCACTTCTGCGGACTCGATCTGCGAGAAGGCCAAGATCGACCCGATGCGCCAGATCAACGACCTCAGCCAGGACGAACTCAAGCAGATCACCACCGTGATCGACGCCGAGTACAAGGTCGAGGGTCGTCTCAGGACCGAGATAGGACTCAACATCAAGCGCCTTATGGATATCGGCTGTTACCGGGGCCTCCGGCACAGGAAGGGTCTGCCCGTTCGCGGTCAGCGGACCAGGACCAATTCTCGCACGCGCAAGGGTAAGAAAAAGACCGTTGCCGGCAAGAAGAAGTAAACCGAAGGTTGGAGGATAACTGAAGTGGCAACCGTAAAAAAACGGAAAGAAAAGAAGAGCGTATACGAGGGAAACGTCTACATCCAGGCGACGTTCAACAATACCATCGTGACAATCACCGACCTTAAGGGAAACGCGCTTTCGTGGGCGTCTTCCGGTGGGCTCGGTTTTAACGGGGCGAAGAAGTCCACGCCGTTCGCGGCGCAGACCGTCGCCGAGACTGCGGTTCAGAAGGCGCTTACCTACGGCCTTCGCGAAGTGCACGTTTTCGTAAAGGGCCCGGGAGTGGGACGTGAGTCCGCGGTACGCTCCCTTGGCGCGCTCGGCCTGAAGGTACGTTCCATCAGCGACGTTACCCCCATTCCCCACAATGGCTGTCGCCCGCGCAAGACCCGGCGCATCTGACAAAGGAGACATAGATGGCTAGATACACAGGACCCCTTTGCAGACTTTGCCGAGCTGAGCAGAAGAAGCTCTTCCTCAAAGGCGATCGCTGCAAGACCGATAAATGCCCGATCAACAAGAAGCGCCCCATACCCGGCAAGGACCCCAAGGCCCGTACCGGCAAGAGGAGCGACTACGGAGTCCAGCTCCGCGAGAAGCAGAAGCTCAAGAGGAGCTACGGCATGCTCGAGCGGCAGTTCAGGATTTTCTTCGATCGCGCCCTTCGCATGCCCGGCATCACCGGCGAGAACCTCGTCGGACTTCTGGAGCGCAGGCTCGACAACGTCGTGTTCAGGATGCACTTCGCCGTCAACCGCAACCAGGCCCGCCAGGTCGTACAGCACGGACACATCCTCGTCAACGGCAAGCCCGTCAATATTCCGAGCTATCTCGTGAAGGCCGGGGACGTCGTAGAGGTCAAAGAGTCCAGCAAGAAGCTCAATGTCGTAAAGGACGCGCTCAAGGAACTCTCGAAATCCGGAGCGTATCCCTGGCTGACCGTTGACGCCGACGCCCTCAAGGGCACGTTCGTGGCGGTTCCCCGCCGCGGAGACGTCACAGATCTCGCGGATATCAAAGAGCAGCTCGTGGTCGAGCTCTATTCCAAGTAAGAAGGAGTTCGAATGGCCCGCAAAAATCTGCTAAAAGGATTCAAGAAGCCGAAGGGACTAACCTTCGAGCACGAAGAGTCGAGATCTGATTACGGAAAATTTGTGGCTTCTCCCTTCGAAACCGGTTTTGGAACTACGGTTGGCAATACCTTGCGCCGTGTGCTTCTCTCGTCGATCCAGGGGTACGCGATTTCCGCGGTAAAGATTACCTCCTACGACGCTGACGGGGTGCCGCACAACATTTCCAGCGAGTTTGAGACGATTCCGAACGTTGTGGAAGACACGTTGGAGGTCCTCAATAACCTGAAGCAGATACGCTTGCGCCTGCCCGAGGACGTTGAACAGGACACCCTCCTCTATGAATTCACCGGACCGGTTACCGTTACGAGCGACGCCCTCGCCCGCGACGGACAGCTCGAGATATTGAGCAAGCCCGCTCCCCTTTTCACGATGATGGAAGGCGGGCGGGTCGAGTTCGAGATCCAGGTGGACTTCGGAAGGGGTTACGTGCCCGCCGAGGTCAACGAACGGTATATCGAGGTCGTCGGAACGATTCCGATGGACGCGATTTACGGACCGGTCGTGAAAGTCAAGTACGTCATCGAGCCGTGCCGCGTAGGCCAGCGGAATGACTATGACAAGCTCGTTCTCGAGATTTGGACCGATGGTACCATCAACCCCGAGAACGCGCTTGCCGAGGCCGCCAAGATCGCGAAGGACCATTTCTCGATTTTCGTGAACTTCAACGAGAACGAGATAGGAAAAGACGAGGACTTTGACGAGGAAGACGAGCGGGTCCGCCAGCTCCTCAACACCCCGGTCGAGGAACTCGAGCTTTCGGTACGTTCGTCGAACTGCCTCAAGAACGCAAATATCAGGACTATCGGCGAATTGACGAGAAAGACTGAGGACGACATCGCCAAGACGAGGAACTTCGGCAAGAAGAGCCTCCAGGAAATCAGGGAGAAGCTCTTGGAGTGGAACCTTGGTCTCGGGATGACGGATTACAGCCACCTCAAGAACTCGATCAAGTTGCCCAAGCAGAAGGAAGAGACAGATGAAGCATAAAAACGGCTTTAATCCGCTTTCGCGTACCGCGTCACATCGCCGCGCGATGCATCGCAATATGGTGACCTCGCTCTTCAAGTTCGAGCGGATCACCACGACACAGCCCAAGGCCCTCGAGGTGAGGAGAACCGCGGAAAAGCTCATCACCCGCAGCAAGGTCGACACCGTTCATAACCGCCGCCAGGTCGCGCGGTTCATCGCGGACGATGCCGTCGTCGCGAAGCTTTTCAAGGATATCGGTCCGCGCATGAAGGACAGGGCGGGCGGATATACCCGCGTCCTGAAGCTCGGATTCCGGGAGGGCGACGCGGCCGAAGTCGCGATCCTCGAACTCGTCGATTACAAGCTTGACGTCGCCGGCAAGGACGACAAGAAGGCGAAGAAGGCCGACAAGGCCCCCGAGCCCAAGAAGTCCGCGGCCGCCTCCAAGAAGGCGTCCGACGCCAAGAAACCCGCGGGAGCGAAGAAACCCGCTGGAGCCAAGAAGGCGGCGGTCAAAGAACCGGTAGCCGAAGGCACGGAGGAGTAACTATGTCCAAGGCACATCGAGGGAAGGGGATTCGCGGAACGCCGAATCGCGGAAGGGGACTGTGTCCCGTTTGCAAGAAGGAAGGCGTCAAGGTGCTCTATGAGCAGGAAATCGCGGGCGCCAAGGCGAAGATCTGCAAGGTTTGCAAGGCCGCCATCAAGAACGGAAAGGCAGTGTAATCCCGAAGGGAAGACAACCCCGAAGAAAACCGTCCCCTCGGGACGGTTTTTTTTTGCACGAGTGCCCGCTCCCTGTTATTATTATAGACATGTAAGCCACATGCGCATAATATGACAGGGCTTACTGTACGGCATATCCATTGTAAGGAGGATATAATGAAAACACGGAATCTTTTCTTTGTCGCGATTGTCGCGGTCGCCGCTCTGGCGATGGCGGGTTGCGGCGCGAAAGAGTCGGGAACCATCAAGATTGGCGTCGCCGGGGCTCATACCGGGGACTTGGCATCATACGGCCTTCCCAGCGTTAACGCCGCCACGCTCGTCGCCGAGGAAATCAACGCGAAGGGCGGTATAGACGGCCGGAAGATCGAGCTTGTCGTGGTCGACGACCAGTGCAAGCCCGAGCTCGCGACCAACGCCGCGGCCAAGCTCGTCAGCGACAAGGTCGTCGCGGTTATCGGCCATATTTGCTCGGGGGCCACGAAGAGCGCCCTCGGGATCTACAAGGACTCGAACCTCGTCTGCATCTCCCCGTCGGCAACGAACCCCCCGCTGACCCAGAGCGGCGAATACCCGAACTTCTTCCGCTCGATCGCTCCGGACGACGCGCAGGCCAAGCTCGCCGTCACGTTCATCAAGGACACGCTCAAGCTCACGACCCTCGCCGTTCTCCATGACAAGGGCGATTACGGAAAGGGCTTCGCCGAACTCGTAAAGCAGTTCGCCGAGGAAGAGGGAATCTCCGTCGTCCTGTTCGAGGGCATCAACCCCGGCGCGCCCGACTATTCGGCCGTAGTCAACAAGATCGGAAACGCATCTCCCCAGGGAGTCGTATGGGGCGGTTACCACCCCGAGGCCTCGAAGCTCGTCCAGCAGATGCGCGACAAGGGCATCAACGTTCCGTTCGTTTCCGATGACGGCGTGAAGGACAATACCTTCATCGAGGTAGCCGGCAAGTACGCCGAAGGCGTGTACGCCACCGGCCCGATGGACACGAGCAAGCTTCCCGTCGCCGTAAAGGCGATCGAGGCGCACAAGGCCAAGTACGGAGAGGAGCCCGGCGCCTTCTTCAAGGAGGCCTATGCCGCGTCCCTCGCGCTTTTTAACGCGATCGACAAGGCCAATTCGACCAAGTACGAGGACATCGTGAAGGCGCTCAGGTCCGAATACGTGGACACCTCCCTCGGAAACATCAGCTTTGACGAGAAGGGCGACGTAATCGGCTTCGGTTTCTCCATGTTCCAGGTACGTAACGGCGCCTACGTGGAGATCAAATAGGCGGGCATCCCGCCGGTCTCCGGCAAGGGGCAGTACGGACTGCCGCGGCCCGACGAAGGGTTCCGACGGTCCGGATTGCCCCATTTTTTTGACAAGGATTCCTTTGTATGGACTATTTTTTGAAGCTATTTCTCAGCGGAACGGCTAAAGGAAGCATCTACGCGCTCATCGCGCTCGGCTACACGATGGTGTACGGCATCGTCCAGTTGATCAACTTCGCCCACGGCGAGGTATACATGATCGGCGGATTTACGTCCCTCATCGTCGGCGGGTTCCTGTTCACCCTGGGCCTGCCCGTTCCGCTCGTGCTCGCCTTGTCCGTGTTCGCGGCCGTAGTCTTTTCGTCGGCCTTCGGGTTCACCATCGAGAAGCTCGCCTATCAGCCGCTTCGGAGCAAGCCGCGCCTCTCGGCGCTGATCAGCGCGATCGGCATCTCGACGATCTTGCAGAATTTCGTGTTGCTCATGCAGACCGAGAAATATCTTCCGTTTCCGTCGTATCTACCCGAACTTCCCTTTTTGGAACCGTTGCGCGAATACCTCAACTCGACGCAATTCATCATCCTTTTCGTTACCGCGATCGTCATGGTGATACTGATCGGCATCATCAAATTTTCAAGGATCGGCAAGGCCATGCGCGCCACGGCGCAGGACAAGGACATGGCTCAGCTTTTGGGCGTGAATATAAACCAGGTCATCTCCGTGACCTTTATCATAGGCTCGGCGCTCGCCGCCATCGGCGGGGTTCTCATATGCTCGTATATGGGGCAGATCAACTACTATATCGGCTTCGTCGCGGGCATCAAGGCCTTCGTCGCGGCGGTACTGGGCGGGATCGGCAGCATCCCCGGGGCGGTTCTCGGAAGCTTCATCCTCGGCTGGACGGAAAGCCTCGGGACCGGTTACATCTCGAGCGATTACGAGGACGCCTTCGCGTTCGTGATACTGATCGTCATATTGGTCGTCAAGCCGTCCGGCATACTGGGCCGAAACCAGAAGCAGAAGGTGTAAGCATGAGCAAGAAAACACTCGGCGCGGAGCTTCTTCGCGCCGTCATCAAGTCCGTCTGGTTCTCCGTTCTCCTGTTTCCGTTTACGGTGATGAAGGTTTCGGTGACCGGCGGCGTAGCCTCGGTGCGGTTCCGCTGGGAGCTCCTGCCCGTTGTCGCGGCCGTCGCCCTCGTCCTGTCTTTCTTGTGGGCGCGCGCGCTTGAATGGAACGAAAACCGCTCGTCGCGCGACTCGGGGGAAGGACTGCTCGCCTCCGTGCGTGGCTGGGCCGCCCCGCTCGCCCGGAACGGCAGGCACCGCGCGGTCGCACTGGTCGCGCTGCTGGCGTTCGTCGTGGCGTATCCTTACGCGTTCGGGATGTACCACACGAACATCATGATTACCGCGCTCATCTACGTCATACTCGCGTTGGGGCTCAATATCGTCGTCGGACTCGGGGGCCTTTTGAACCTCGGGTACGCGGCCTTCTTCGCGGTCGGCGCCTACACCTACGGCCTTCTGTGGAAGTACGCGGGCCCCGCGTTCGCCGAGGCTGGGATTCAGGCGGGCTGGCTTTTCTGGATATCGCTGCCGCTCGCGGGCATCCTCGCCGCCCTGTTCGGGGCCCTCCTGAGCCTTCCGGTACTGCGACTCCGCGGCGACTACCTCGCCATCATAACGCTCGCCTTCGGCGAGATCCTGCGGATGGTCTTGCAGAACTCGGGCGAGGCAACCGGCGGCGCCTCAGGCATCAGCCTCATACCGCGACCCTGGTTTTTCGGGATTCGCCTGAAGCCCACCGGCGCGGCTGTGTACATCTATTACATAACGCTCGCTCTCGTCATCGCGACGATCGTCGTGGTGAGGCGCATCGAGGACTCGCGCGTCGGCCGCGCGCTCGAGGCGATGAAGGAAGACGAGATCGCCTGCGAGGCCATGGGCATCGACATGGCGCGGAACAAGCTCATCACCTTCTCGTTGGGCGCCTTTTTCGCCGGCATCGCGGGCGTCCTGCTCGCCGCGCAGACGACGTTCATCAATCCCGACAGCTTCACGCTGTGGGAGTCGATCATGGTGCTCATGGCGGTAGTCATCGGCGGCACCGGCTCGATACCCGGCGCCATAGCCGGCGCGCTGCTCCTGAAGCTGCTCCCGGAGTACTTCCGGGCGCTCGCGCAGTACCGCATGCTCATATACGGCGTCGCGATGATCGTGGTCATCATCTTCAAGCCCGAGGGCCTCATCCCGAGGAACAGGAAGAAGTATACCTTCTCGGCGGGATCGGCCGGCGAAGGCGCCAAGGAGGCCCGGTGATGGAGCGCACAACGGGAAACATCCTCGAGCTTGACGGGCTTTCCATGGTATTCGGCGGCCTCAGGGCCATCGACGACGCGACCATGCACATCAGGCAGGGCGAGATCGCGGCGCTCATCGGGCCCAACGGCGCGGGAAAGACGACGATCTTCAACTGCATCACGGGCGTCTACAAACCGACCTCGGGGGAGGTGCGCGTGAGCCGCGACGGAGAGAGCCTTGAGCGCATCAACGGGCTCAAGCCGAACGTCATCAACCGGAAGGGACTCGCCAGGACCTTCCAGAACATTCGCCTTTTTTCTAACATGACCGTCCTTGAGAACGTCATGATCGCTAGGCACAACTCGCTCAAGGCGGGAATCGTCCGTGCGATACTCAGGGACCCGCGCACGCGCGCGGAGGAAGAGCGCGTCATTGACGAAAGCCACGAGATACTCAAGAAGATGTCGCTCGGCACGTACGTCAACGAGACGGCGCGGAATCTTCCGTACGGCGCGCAACGCCGCCTGGAGATCGCGCGGGCGCTCGCGACCGACCCCTTCCTCCTCCTGCTCGACGAGCCCGTCGCGGGGATGAACCCGCAGGAAACGAAGGAACTCGAGGAGACGATTCACCATATCCGCGACGTCGAGAAGGTCTCCATACTTCTCATCGAGCACGACATGAGCCTGGTCATGAACGTTTCGGAGCGGATCTACGTGCTCGACTACGGCAGGATGATCGCCGAGGGCACGCCGGCCGAGATCAAGTCGAATCCCGACGTCATCAAGGCTTACCTGGGGGAATAGCATGGCACTTTTACGGCTCGACGGAGTTTGCACGTATTACGGGAACATTCAGGCGCTCAGGGACATCTCCATCAGCGTAGAGGAGGGGGAGATCGTCACCCTGATCGGCGCGAACGGCGCCGGCAAGACGACCTCGCTCATGTCCATTTGCGGAATCACCCCCGTGCGCTCGGGTACGGTCACCTTCGACGGCGAGGACATAACGGCCCTCGCGCCGAACAGGATAGTCGAACGCGGAATCTCGCAGGTTCCCGAGGGACGCAGGATTTTTCCGCAGCTCACCGTCACTGAGAATCTCGACATGGGAGCCTTCCTGCGAAGGGACACCGCCGGGATCAAGCGCGACCTTGACGAGGTCTTCTCCCTTTTCCCGCGGCTCGCCGAACGGCGGCATCAGGCGGGCGGCACGCTCTCGGGCGGCGAACAGCAGATGCTGGCGATTTCCCGCGCGCTCATGATGCGCCCGCGCGTGCTGCTTCTCGACGAGCCGTCGCTGGGCCTTGCGCCGATATTCGTCCAGCACATCTTCGAGATCATCAAGAAGATCAACAAGGAACGAAAGACGACCATATTCCTCGTCGAGCAAAACGCGTACATGGCGCTCAAGATAGCCGACAAGGGGTACGTGCTCCAGAACGGGGCGATTCGCCTTGAAGACACGTCCGAGCGCCTGCTGGCGAACGAAGAGGTGAGAAAGGCATACCTCGGAATATGATTTCGTTGTATACTTACGGTACTGACGCTTGGCGTTTTCCTCGCCGAAGGAGGCCCTTATGATGGTATCTGACGTGATGACCCGAAACCCCCTGTACGTGCATCCCGACCTTACGCTGCCGGACGCGCGAAACATGATGAAAAAGGAAAAGGTCAAACGCCTGCTCGTCCTTGACGGTCACAACAAGATGGTCGGCATCATAACAGAGCGGGACATCGTAAACGCCGCGCCCTCGTCGGCGACAACCCTGAGCGTCTATGAGGTGACCCAGCTGTTGGACAAGATAACCGTCGGCGAGGTTATGACTAAGGAAGTGATCACGGTCGGCGAGGACGAGGTGGTCGAGGAGGCCGCGCGCATAATGGTCGATAACGACATCAGCGCGCTGCCGGTCATGCGCGGGGCGGTCCCCGTGGGAATCGTCTCGGACGGCGACATCTTCCGCTTTTTCATCACGATATTCGGCGCGCGCCAGCCCGGCGTCCGCCTCAGCATGCTCGTGCCCGAGCGGAAGGGCGAGCTTCACGCCCTCGCCGAGGCCATAACCGAGAAGGGCGGAAACGTCACCGCCCTCGTCGTGTGCGAGGGATGCGACGTCACCAACAAGTCCTGCATGGTGAAGGTGACGGACATAGACAGGGAAACCCTGCTGGAGGTCGTCAAGCCCCTCGCGATCGAGATAGTCGACATTCGCTGACCGTCAGGACCGTTACTCGGTTTTCCGTTTTTTCGCGGCCGGAGCCGCCCGTTTGCGCAGGTGTTCTTCCTCGCGCGGCGTCTCCCACTCGACGAGTATGCTCCGGTTGGAGATCTCCGGGATCGCCTGCAGGTTCCTGCATTCGCTCCGGTGTATGATGATGCCCCTGCCTCGCGAGACGTAGCCCGTTATGGGCGCGGGCGGAAGCGGTTCGCAGCAATGCGCGAATTTGATCATGAAATTGGTGGTGTCCCCGACCCGTATCTTGAGTACGGCCGAGTCGATTCCCGCGCGCGCCGCGTCGGCGCCGTCGGAAAGGCCCTGCCCCCTGTGATGCGCCAGTCGGGTCTGCTCGGCCCGCGCGGCGTCCTGGGCGTCGCGTTTTTCCGTCTCGCCCGGGCTTTCGTGCTCCTGCAGCCATGCCCTGATTTTCTGCCGCGCCCGCGCCGTCCTCGCGTTGTTGTACTGGTTGCGCGTCGGGTGGGCCTGGGGATGGGTGGTAACCTCGACGACCTGCGTGTTCCTGAGCGGCTCGGAAAGCGGGATGATCGTCCCGTCGGCCTTTGCCCCGACGATCTTCTCGCCGACCGCGGTGTGTATGTGGTAGGCGAAGTCGATGGGCGTCGAGCCTGCCGGCAGCTCGACGATGTCGCCCTTCGGAGTGAACACGTAGATGGAATCGCCGAGGAGGTCGGACTTGATCCTAGCCAGGAAATCCTCGTCGGTGAAACGGTTCCGCGACAGTTCCCGCAACTGGTTGATAATCGAAAGATGGTTCGCGGAGACGATCTCCTTGCTCGATCCCTTCTTGTAGAGCCAGTGGCTCGCGATGCCGTTTTCGGCGACATGGTGCATCTCGACCGTTCGGATCTGGATCTCCAGCGGACGGCCCTGCAGGGACATGACGGTCGTATGGAGACTCTGATACCCGTTCGGCTTGGGCATCGCGATGTAGTCCTTGAATCTCCCGTCGAGCGGCTTCCAGATGGTATGCACGAGCCCGAGGACGGTGTAGCACTCGTTGACCGAATGGCACAGCACCCGCATCGCGAGCAGGTCGTACAGCTCGTCACTCGCCTTGCTCCGCTTCTTCATCTTCTGGTAAATCGACCAGAAATGCTTGGCGCGCGATTTCACCGTGACGCGGATGCCCGCCTCGCGCGTGACCTTGAGTATCTCGGCCTCCGCCCCGGCGAGGAAGTCCTCGCGTTCGCCCTTTTTCGCCGCGACGAGGCTCTTGATCTGGTCGAAGGCCTCGCGGTTGAGGTACTTGAGGCTCAGGTCCTCAAGCTCGTCCTTGATGAAGGATATGCCGAGGCGGTTCGCGAGCGGGGCCCAGATGTCGATCGTTTCCTGCGCGATGAGCCGCTGTTCGTCCTCGGGGAAGTTCTTGAGGCTTCTCATCTTGTCGAGGCGGTCGGCGAGCCGGATGAGGATGACGCGGATGTCGTCGATCATGGCGAAGAACATCTTCCGGATGGCCTCGGCCTGATGCACCGTCTTGTTCCGCATCTTCACGCCCGATATGCGCGACGTGCCCACCACGAGCGAGCGCACGTCCTTCCCGAAACGGGATTCAAGCTCGTCCGCGGTTACGCCCAGCTCGTCGAGCGAGCCGTGGAGAAAGGCGCTCGCGACGCTGTCGCCGTCAAGCCTGAGGGCCGCGAGAATATGGGCGACGCGAAGGGGGTGGTCCAGATAGCTTTCCCCGCAGGAGCGGCACGCTCCGCCCTTGATCGCAAGAACGAATTCCCATGCGTCGGAAACACGTTCGCGGTCCTGCGGCGTGAAGTGCGGGTACTCGGAAAAAAACTCCGTCAATCTATCGTTCATGGTCGCGATCCCTCTACGACGCGTTCCTGGCCGGAAAGGTCCCTGTGAACGACTATATCAGCAAAACCGATCGATGACAAATACCCCGCGGCCGCCCCGGCGTTGTATTCGCCCGTTTCGACGAGGATGCGGCCGCCGGGGAGGAGGACGGGGAGAGCGGCCGCGGCCAGCGCGCGCACGAGGTCAAGGCCGTCCGCGCCGCCGTCGAGCGCGAGCAGGGGCTCTCCCCGGCCGTCAAGAAGAAGGTCGCGCGCGATCCCTGACGGGACATACGGCGGGTTTGACACGACGAGATCGTATCCCCCTCCCGCGCGCGGAGGCGGGAGCCCCCCGCGAAGGTCGCCTTCGAGAAAGCGGATGTCGTGGTCCGGACCCAAGAGGCGTTCCGCGTTGTCGCGCGCGACGGCGAGGGCCCCGTCCGATATGTCGGTTGCCGTCATGTCGACATGGGGCGCCTCGCGCTTGAGGGCTATCGCGACGCAGCCTGAGCCCGTGCAGACGTCAAGGACGCGCGCGTACCGCGTGCCGCCGGTCCAAGCGATCGCGTCGATCGCGGCGATCGCTTCGCTCGCGTCGCTCGCGTCGATCGCGGCAACCGCCCTTTCCACGAGGGTTTCGGTGTCCGGTTTCGGGATCAGCACGTCCGCCGTGACGCGAAAGGGAAGCGACCAGAATTCCTTGACGCCCGTGATGTAGGCCACCGGCATTCCCGTCTCGCGCGAACGGATACACTCGACGAAGGCACGCTCCTCCGCTCCGTCAAGTTCCCGTTCCGGATGCGCGATGACGGTCGAGCGTTCCGAGCGGAGGACGTGCGCGAGAAGGAGGTCGCAATCGAGCACGGGCGTCGCCTCGCCGTCATTACGGCGTTTTGCCGCCCCGGTGAGCGCGAGTATTCCGAATGCCCGTGCCTCGCCCGAGTTCATGGTCGCGCGCGTCGGTTGCGAAGACCCGTCATGAGTCCTGGGCCTTGAGCTGTTCCTCTCTCGCGGCCATCGCGAGAGCCTCGACGAGTTCGCCGATGTCGCCTTGCATGACGAGATCGAGTTTGTAGAGGGTCAGGTTTATCCGGTGGTCGGTAAGCCGGTTTTGGGGGAAATTGTAGGTTCGTATCCGCTCGGAGCGGTCGCCTGAGCCTACCTGGCTCTTGCGGTTCGCGGCCCGCTCGGCGTTCTTTTTCTCCTCTTCAAGCTCGAAGAGGCGGGTTCTCAGCACGCGCATGGCCTTGGCGCGGTTCTTTATCTGGCTTTTCTCGTCCTGGCAGATGACCACAAGACCCGTCGGCAGGTGCGTCAGGCGGACTGCCGAGTCTGTCGTGTTGACGCACTGGCCTCCCGGGCCGCCCGCGCGCATGACGTCGATTCTGAGGTCTTCCTGCCTGATGTTGATCTCGGTTTCCTCGGCTTCGGGCAGAACGGCTACGGTCACGGCGCTCGTGTGTATCCTGCCCGAACCCTCGGTTTCCGGCACGCGCTGCACCCGGTGGACGCCCGACTCGTACCGGAGGCTTCCGTAAACGTACTTGCCGGATATCGAGAAGGTGATCTCCTTGTAGCCGCCGAGCCCCGTCTCGTTCGACGAGAGGATCTCGTATTTCCAACCCTTGTGCTCGGCGTACCGAGAGTACATGCGAAAGAGGTCCGCGGCGAACAGAGCCGCCTCTTCTCCGCCGGTTCCGCCCCTGATTTCCATTATGATGTTTTTTTCCTCGAGGGGATCGGGCGGGATCAGCAGGATCTTTATGCGCGCTTCGCTTTTCTCGAGGCTTTCCTCGAGACCCTTGATCTCCTCTTTCGCCATTTCGCGCATCTCGGCGTCATCGGTTTCCCGCACGAGCTCCCTCGTCTCCCTGAGCGAACGCTCGGTTTCCGTGTAACGGTCGTATTCCTCAACGAGGTTCGCGAGGTATGAGTGTTCCCTCATGGCCTCGCGGTAGCGCGCGGCGTTTCTTATGAGATTCGGATCCTGTATCTCCGTCTCAAGCTCCGCAAAGCGGGCCTTGAGGCGCTGAAGTCTGTCGTGCATCGTTCGCTATCCCCGTGTGCTTGAATATACCAAAATGGCCGGAGCGGTTCAATGACCGGATTTGCCGCGCGTCGCAGGCGCCTTTCCCCGGGGTTGGGCCGGTTTGTCCGGCGCAGTGCCTGTGCCGCGCGCAGTGCCTGAGCCGCGTACCGGGACGGAGTCGCGCGCCGGGACGGTACCGCGTACCGGGACGGGTTTTCTTGCCGCGGGCGCCCTGGACGCGTCCCGCCGCGACGTTGTCGGGGCTTTCTGAATCCTCGTCGTCGCCCGTTTGGCGGGACTCGCGCGGTCGACCACGGTTTTGTCCGACGAGGCCGCGTAGACGCGGGCCGGCGCATAGCGGGTCGGCTTGAAAAAGCCGAAGAGGCTTCCGCACAGTCCCCCGGCGAGGTGGGCGAATTGCGAGATGTCGTCGCCCTGAAAGGCCTCCTGTATCTCCCGTCCGAGATAGAGAAACACGATGAGGATAAAGGTTATCGGCACGTCGTCCTTGCCGTGGTTGGTGAAGGAGGCGAGGAGTATCATCATGAACACGACGCCCGAGGCGCCGAGGAGGGGATGCGGCAAAAAGCACGCGTTGATGACCCCGGTGACGAAGCCGGTAACGGTAATCATAAGGAACATGGTGAAGGACCCGTAGGTTTCCTCGAGCATGGGCCCGAGAAGGAGTATGTAGGCGAGATTGCTCATGAGGTGGCCCCAGTCGGCGTGTCCCGCCGGATGGGTGAAAAGCCTCAGGTAGTTTACCGGCTTGAGCAGGTTGAAGGCCTCGGCGTTCGGGACGGTGAAGAATGCGCGTGTTAGCCCGTGAAGGACAAAATGGTCGAGAAAGACGACGCCCGCGCAGAAAAACGAGAAGGTCAGCGTTGTCGGGGCGTTATACTTAATTCTCATACGTCAGCTTTACCGGGCAATGGTCGGAGCCCGTCACGTCCTTGAGTATCGCCGACGAGACGACGCGGTCCATGAAGGCCGGATTGACGCACTCGTAGTCGATTCTCCACCCGATGTCCTTTTCCCGAGCGTGGAAGCGGTAGGACCACCAGGTGTACCGCTTCGGCTCGTCGCAAAACGCGCGAAAGGTGTCCACGTAGCCCTTCCCCGTAAACCGGTCCATCCAGGCGCGCTCCGCGGGGAGATAGCCGGGGTTGCCCTCGTTCGCCTTCGGGTTCGCGAGGTCTATCGGCTTGTGCGCGATATTGTAGTCGCCGCAGAGGATGACGTTCTTTCCCGAAGAAACCATGGAATCGCAGGCCTCGAGGATCGCCTCGCAGAACTCAAGCTTGTAGCCGAGCCGGGCGCCGGCCTCCTGCGAATTCGGAAAATACGCCGAGATGACGACCGCCTCGGGGAATTCCGCCATGATAACCCTGCCTTCGTCGTCAAAGGCGGGGATGCCGAGGGTCCTGACGTCAAGCGGTTCGGTCTTGCTGTAGATGGCGGTGCCCGAGTATCCCGCCTTTTTCGCGGAACTCCACCAAGACTTCCACGACCCTCCCGGCAGGACGGGATCGGTCAGGACCTCGGTGACCTGTCCCCGGTGAGCCTTCGTTTCCTGAAGGCAGAGGACGTCGGGCGCCTCGGCGGACAGCCAGTCAAGGAAGCCCTTTTTTTCGACCGCGCGGATGCCGTTTACGTTCCAGGAAACCACCGTTTTCATGGTTCCATAATGCACGGTAAAACCGATGTTTTCAAGACCGCCGATTGTTGTATCCGCGGACGTTTTGCAGTATTTTTATTGTGTATGGAAGCGGAAAACAGGTCGGAAGGAAGAACCTCGGTATCCGAGGACGTGCGCGAGCCGTCCCCGTACCAGGTCGTCCTTTTGAATGACGATTTTACGACGAAGGATTTCGTGGTGGCGGTTTTGATAGCCGTGTTTCACAAGAAGCTCGACGACGCCACCTTGATTATGGAAGACGTGCACCGCAAGGGACGGGGGATAGTCGGGGCGTATACCTACGACATAGCTATGACCCGCTGCCTGCAGGTGCATGAAGCCGCGCGCCAGAACGGATATCCGCTCAGGTGCGTAATGGAGCAGACGTGAAGATAAAGATAAGCGGTTCCGTGCAGAAGATACTCGATCAGGCCTGGGCGGACGCGAAGACGCGCGGACACGAGTACGTGACCCCGGAGCACATACTGCTCGCCATGATGGACCGACCGTCCGTCCTGCGGATTCTTTCCCTGTGCGGGGCAGACATAGCCTTCATCCACGACAGCGTGGACGAGTACCTGAGAAAGAACATGCCGGTAATGACCGGGCAGGAGCCGTTGCAGACCGTGGGATTCCAGAACGTGTTCCAGCGGGCGCTCTTTCATTGCGAAAGCGCCGAGAAGCCCGTCGTGGAGACGTGTGACGTGCTCGTGAGCCTCATCGACGAGCAGAAGAACTACTGCTCCTATTACATGCGCCGCGGCGGACTCGACCGGCTCATGCTTCTCGAGGTGATAAGCCACGGCGGAACCTGCGCCGACGACGCGGAGTTCGATTCAACCGAGGGAAAGCGGGCGGGGGCCGATCCCTTCGACGAGGGGATCACCGAGGACCCGCGGATAGGCACTGGCTACGCGGGCGGATCGAGGGGGAACGACTCCTTTACCGGCGGAGAGCCGAGACAAACCGGCCCGAAGCGGCCTGACGGATCGTTTGACGCCATCGGCCGCATCCCCCAGGAGGGCCGTGACGGCTCTCCGTCGAGGGACGGGCTGGGTTCGACGTATTCGCCGGGCGACACGCACGACGAGCAGTCTGACGACGCCGGTGAGGGTTCCGGCAGGCAGAAAAATCCCCGGAAGAGCGTGCTTGAGCGCTATACCGTCGAATTGACCTCCCTCGCGCGCCAGGGAAAGCTCGAGCCCCTCATAGGGCGCGAGGAGGAACTCGACCGGACGATACAGGTCCTGTGCCGCCGTCTCAAGAACAACCCGATACACGTCGGCGAGGCGGGCGTCGGCAAGACCGCCATAACCGAAGGGCTCGCTCAGAGAATCGCGGCGGGAAAGGTTCCCCCGCTTCTCCGGGACTACGAGGTCTTCAGCCTTGACATGGGCTCTCTCGTGGCGGGAACCAAGTTCCGCGGAGACTTCGAGGAACGCGTCAAGCGCGTGCTCGAGGAACTCGTCAAGCGCCAGAAGGTGATACTGTTCATCGACGAGATACACACGATAGTGGGCGCGGGATCGACCGGAGGCGGAACGCTCGACGCATCCAACCTCATGAAGCCGGCGCTCTCCTCCGGACGCGTACGCTGCATCGGCTCGACAACCTACGAGGAATACGCGAAATACTTCGAGAAGGATCATGCCCTTTCCCGCCGGTTCCAGAAGATCGACATCTCCGAACCCGGCGAGGCGGACGCGATCGCGATTCTCGACGGGCTGAAGTCGCGCTATGAGGAGTTCCACGGCGTCAGGTATACCCCCGAGGCCATAGAGCAGGCGGTAAAGCTTTCGGCACAGTACATAACGGAGCGCCGCCTTCCCGACAAGGCGATAGACGTAATCGACGAGGCGGGCGCGCGCGCGCGAATCCTCGCCGACGGCGGACCCGCCGGTGGGACTCCGGCCGGTTCTGCCGAAACGGGCGAGGCTGGCGCCTGCAGGCGGCGACGGGGAGGCCCTCATGGTCGAGATGTCCGCCGAGTCCGTCCCGCTCACGAAGGTCGAGGATGCGGGAGCCCAGGGCGAACCCGAAGCGACGGTCGTAGCGGATACGGCAGCTGCGGAGAGGGTCGTTCCCGTGGTAGACCGGACTCTCGTCGAGACCGTGGTGGCGCGCATCGCGCGAATCCCCGAGCGGACCGTCACTACCGGAGAGGTCGACCGGCTTCGCGAACTGGAGCCCGTCTTGTCGCGCGCCATATTCGGCCAGGACGCGGCGGTTCGCGCCGTCGTTACGGCCGTCAAACGTTCCCGCGCGGGATTCCGCGCACCGGGCAAACCGGTCGCCAATTTCCTCTTCGTCGGCCCGACGGGCGTCGGCAAGACGGAACTCGCGCGGACGCTCGCCGAGACGCTCGGCGTGTCGCTGCACCGCTTCGACATGAGCGAATACCAGGAGAAACACACGGTTTCGCGGCTCATCGGCTCGCCTCCGGGCTATGTCGGTTTCGAGGAGGGCGGTCTCCTTACAGATGCCATACGAAAGCAGCCCCATTCGATCGTCCTTCTCGACGAGATAGAGAAGGCGCATCCGGACGTGTTCAACGTGCTTCTCCAGATCATGGATTACGCTACGCTTACGGACAACCAGGGGCGCAAGGCGGATTTCCGCAACACCATACTGATCATGACGAGCAACGCAGGAGCGAGGGAGATCGGAAAGCCGATGATCGGCTTCGGCGGGCGCGAGGTTTCCGACGAGGCGGTCGGCGAGGCCGTGGAGCGTACCTTTACCCCCGAATTCCGCAACCGGCTCGACGCCGTCGTTCGGTTCGGCCATCTCTCCGAGGGCGTCATGGAGTCGATCGTCCGGAAGGAGATCTCCGCGGTATCCTCGCGCGTTTCGGATCGCGGCATTTCGATCGAGGTGACGGACGCCGCCGTGGCGCATCTCTCACGCGCCGGGTATTCTCCCGAATTCGGCGCGCGCAACGCCGCCCGGCTCATCGAGGATCTCGTGACGACCCCTCTCGTGGACATGGTTCTGTTCGGCGAGCTCTCTTCCGGGGGCGTCGCCGTCGTGGATCATGACAGTCGGGCGGAAGGCGAAATCGTCATACGCGTGCGCATGGCAGATCCGAAACTTTCCGCGCAGGCGGAGATGGCATACTGATGGCGCGGCGCCCGCTTCGGTCCTACGACGCGGAGTCGCGGAGCGATCCTGATTTTCCGTGGCTCGACCTCGGGGAGTTCTTCCGTTTTCCCGACCCCGAGGACGCGTGCGGGACAGTCGTGGCCGTGGGAGGAAACCTGTCTCCCGGAATGCTCGTTTCCGCCTACGCGCAGGGCATCTTCCCGTGGTTCAACGACGACGACCCGCTGTACTGGCAATCGCCCGATCCGCGTTTTGTCATTCTTCCCGGCTCCTTTCGGGTGCCGTCGCGTCTCGCGCGCGCGATGAGGAAGAAACCGTTCGATATCCGTGTGGATACCTCGTTCGAGCGCGTCATCTCGTATTGCTCGCTTGTCGCGCGCGACGGTCAGGACGGAACGTGGATTACGGACGACATGCTCGAGGCCTACGTCGGACTTCATCGGGAGGGGATCGCCCACTCGGTCGAGGCCTGGCGAGACGGGGATCTCGTGGGCGGCTTTTACGGACTGCTGATCGGAGGCGTTTTTTTCGGGGAGTCGATGTTCACGAGGGCGAGCGACGCCGCGAAGGTCGCCTTCGCCGCGTTCGCGCCGTATTTCTTCCGGGAGATGGGCGGGCGGCTGATAGACTCTCAGGTGTATACGGACCATATCGCGAGGTTCGGGGGAGTCAACGTATCGCGGGACGCGTATCTCAGGATGCTCGACCGGGCGCTCTCAGGACAACCCGCCGACAGGGAACAGCCGGGGCGGGACGCGTGTCAGTCATGCGGCGTCGAAGGCCGCCTCGAGTCGGTCGCGCGTGCGCTCGGGACGAACCGCGCGCTGTGGCGTTCCGACCTGCTTACACGCCTTTCGCGTCCTGCCATCGATTCAGCAGCCAGATGACCCCCTGGTCAATCAGTTTCAGCGACGAGCCGCACGTTTTGCAATGGAACCGCCCGTCGTCCCCGAGGGTTTCCTTCGCGCAGCCGATGCAATAATGGCGCTCGCATGTGGGGCACGTTCCCGCCGGCAAGTCGTCGGGGGGTTCGTCGGTGATCCGGAGCGAGCCCTGCGGCGGTATGTCTTTCGGAACCCGCCAGGCGCGCCCGCACTCCGCGCATGCCACCGCATAGGTACCCGCTTCGAGTATCTCACCGTCGATCTCGTCAGCCCGCTCCCCGAAGCCCGCCTCGCGAAGCCTGCGCGCCGTCTCCTCGGCCTTCGCCCGCCTGCCCGTCGTCATGTATACGCCGCACAGCTCCGAAAGGAGATCGGGGTCGTCGCGGAACTCCTCGAGCCCTTGCTGCAAGGCGACCTCGGCCCGGGCGAATTCCCCCTTGCGTCCCGACAAGTACGCGATGAGCCGGTATATCCTCGCGGAGGGCTCGATCTCGTGCGCGCGGCCGAGAAGATCGTCGGCCTCGTTGATCAAGTCGAGCTCGATGCAGTTCGCGGCCCGGTCGGCGAGAAGCTCCGGGTCGAACGGCCGCCGGCGGAGCGCCTCCTGGTACCATTCCTCCGCTTCCTCGTTTCGTCCGTCCTCGACGAGGAGGTTAGCGCCCGCATGGAGAGCGTCGGCGTCGTTCCTGTCGAACAGCCGGAGGGCCTCGTCGAGCCTGCCCTGTCTCCGTCGCAACTCGGCGAAGTTCACGAGTATCTCGTGTTCCGCCGGCAGTATGGCGCGTGCGCGCGCGAGAAACGCGTCCGCGGAACCGATATCGTCCTTTTCGAGCGCCGCGAGCGCCGCGAGGTTGTGCGTCCATCCGGAGTAGGGGTCCTTCTCGAGGGCGATCGCGATCTCGCCGTCCGCGTTCCTGCCCGCGTTGAAGAGCGTCTCGGCGAGCCTGAAGCGGTACAGCCCGTATTCGGGCTCGAGTTCCGTCGCCCGGGTAAGCGCGTCGATCGCGGCGTCGGTTTCCCCGCGGTCCCGGAGTATCATTCCGTGAAGGTAGTAGTCGGCCGAATCCTCGCTGCCGTCCGCGATGGCGGCGGCCAGCGGCTCGTCCGCCGCCTCCGTGTCCCCGATCGCGTACAGGTATTTCCCGCGCGCGCCAAGCACCCGGCGGTCGTCCGGGGCCGCCTCCGCAAGGAGGAGGATCACGCTTTCAAGGTCGTCGGTTTCGTTCGCCGAGAGGAAGGCCTTCGCCGCCTTGAGCCAGCAATCCACGGCGCGCGCGGCCTCGCCCGAGAGGGACCATTCGTGTCCCGCGTGGAGGCTGAACAGGCCCTGGTCCGGCTCGATTGACCCGGCGCGCTCATAAGCCGCGGCGGCGTCCGCGTGGAGCCCCTTCCAGTGCAAAAGATGTCCCTCGAAGTTGGAAAGGAAGGCCGAGGAGCGGACGGCCTCGCGGGGAAGTCCCGCGAGCAGGACGTCAAGCTCCTCGAATTCGCCACGATAGTAGAGTATCCCCGCGAGCTCGGTAACCGCGTCCGCGTCGCCTTCGGAGCGCTCGAGCGCCGACCGGGCGTATTCCTCCGCCTCCGGAACGAGCCGTTGCGCGAGGCATATCCTCGACGCGAGAAGCAGTTCGCGCGCCGTCGACTCGCGGCCGTTCCACGCCTTGCGGAGTTCTATGAGGGCCGGAACGTGCCGCCCCATCGCCGACCAGGTTTCCGCGAGCGCCACGTGAGCCTCTGCGGGTATGGGAAGGTACTGGTTCCATCTCGTATAGATCGCCTCGACGTCCAGGGGCCGCGACTCCACGGCGAAGGAGACGACGCGCGCCGAGGCCGCGTCTCCCCGTCCCCACAGCTGCCCCGCGACGGCGACCTTGCCCGCCGCCTGAATCGTGTCGTCCTCGCACTCCGCGACCCAGCGGTCGTTCACCGTTATCGTGACGCTCGTGTCCCTGACGATGACGCGGAGGGATACCTCGGCGCCTTCCGTGGCCGCCGTCTCCGTCCAGCCGAGGACGGGCAGGGGCGTGCCGTTGACGACCGCGTCCATGCGCGCGTAGCCCCGGTCGGAGACGAGCACGCTGTAGAATGTCGAGTCGTTCAAGTACCGGAACAGCACGCCGAAGGCCCCCGTACCCGCGGTGGGCGACGGCCCGTCCGTTTCGGGGAGATCCCCGTTGTCCGCCGAATCATCGCGCGTGTCGCGCGCGTCGCGCAGAAAGCGCGTTTCGATAACCGCGTTCCTGTAGCGATACAGGGGATTGACCGTCCATGCGTAGACGTTTTTTCTGGAAAGGGAAAGGACGAGGCCTTCAGCGCCGACAACGGACTCGTATCCCTCTCCCGACTCCTCCTCGAAGCGGACGTCGGTATCGGAAAAGTCCGTCACCCAAAGCTCTTCCATTATTTCATCGGGATCGACCGGCGTGTCCTGTCGTTTTGCGAAAAGACGTTTCAGAAATCTCAGCATGGCGAATTCAAAGTACCCCATTACCCGTTGATCTGTCTATGGAAAAATCGATGAGCTCGTTCGCGAGGAATAGGCGGAATTCCCCCGCGCCGCCGGGGACGCTCCCTTTGATGATCCGGTCCGGGAATGCCTTCTCGAACGCTTCGCCCGCGGCGGGGAAGCGGCTCGCGTCGAGGGGAATGTCTTCCCAGGTTCGCAGCCTCGCCCGGCGGAACGGGGGGAGGCCCGAGCGAACGACGGCCCTGCAGGTAACCCGTCCGGGATCTTCTCCGTCGCGTCGCGCGTATTCGCGCAGGTGAAGCAGTGTCGCCTTGTCATAGCCGACCCCGAGGAGAAGCACGAGGGCGTTGGCCCCGGCGATTTTCCCCGCCGGGGACCGGGGTCCGAGACCGGTGTCGGGGCGGTGTCCCGCAAGCAAGGCGCGCGCGCGGGGACCCTCCGCGCAGAACGACAGCAGGGGATGCGACGAGCGCCGAACCCGCGTTCCCGTCCTGAAGAGATCGGCGATCGCCCCCATGTCCGTGCAGGGCGTGTTGTCCGGGTCGAAGGGTACGGGCGGGAGGAGTTCGTACTGGCCGTCCGCCGGGGGGCGCGGGTGGCCGGGTATGTCCGAATGGGCGGGCATGACGACGGTCATGCCCGCATTCCGCGCCGCGCGCCTGAGGGCCTCAAGGACGGTAGCGGGTCCGAGGGGGACGTGACC
>LVBL01000144.1 GCA_001604405.1 Spirochaetales bacterium Spiro_10 | reverse complement strand
GGGGCCATAACCTTCGAGGAACGCGAGGCGGCGGCCTACGACGAGCAGGCGGTGCTTGCCAACAAGGCCGCGTCCGAGGGGACGGCGGGACACGCCGCGCACCATGCCGCGAAGGGAGGCTCGCCCTGTTCCGGCGGCGGTTGCCCCGGTTCGATGGCGCGCACCCTCCAGCCTGCCGGCAACCGGGAGGCGAGGCCCCGCTCCGTGGGAGGCGCGGGAGGAAGCTCCGAGCTTCGCCAGTGGCCGGTCCAGCTCAAGCTCGTGCCGGTACGCGCCCCGTACTTCGACGGCGCGGACCTCCTGGTTGCCGCCGACTGCGCGGCGTACGCCTATGCCTCCTTCCACGAGGATTTCATCAAGGGAAAGGTGACCGTCATCGGCTGCCCGAAGCTCGACGCCGTCGACTACACGGAGAAACTGCAGGCCATCCTGACGGAGAACGACATCAAGAGCCTCACCGTCGTGCGCATGGAAGTCCCCTGCTGCGGCGGCCTGTCGCACGCGGCGACCGAGGCCCTGCGGGCGAGCGGCAAATTCATACCCTGGCGGATCGTGACGGTCTCGACCGACGGATCGATCGTGCAGTAACCGGAGGCGATGGCGGTCTCGGCAACGGGCGCGGCGACGATCTCGGCGACGGGCTCGAAGCTCCCCGGATTAATCCGATGGACGCGAGGGCAGGCGAACCATATACTGAAGGCCATGAAAAAGCCCGATGTAATCATACTCGCCTCCGCCTGCGCCATCGCCCCGCTCGCCGCCGGCGTCCTCTACCTTCAGCCCGGAACCGCGGGGCTTCTCTCCTGGATGCCCGAGTACCGGCCGCCGCTCGTGCTGGGGGCGCTTTCGCCCCTCGTACCGCTCGCACTTCACGCGCTCTCCCGCCGGCTCCCCCGCCGGCTCGACCGCTTCCGGGCGCCGCTCAGGCTCGCCTCGCTCGCTCTCGCGGCACTTTTGTCGCTCGCCGTCCTCTCGGGAGGCGCGCTCTACGCCCGGCTCTGCTCGGGATACGACCCGGCGCTCGCCTCGGCCCTCCCGGCGATACGCCTCTCGACGGCGGAAACGCGTTCCCTTGACGCGCGACACCCGGCCGCGCCGTCGGAATCGGCCTCCCGCCCGGGAGTGGTCCCGCTCGCGCGTCTCGCCTTCTCGTCCGATCCGCATGTCGGCAGTCCCCGGTCAAATCCCGGGGTGACGAGCGGCATCCTCGACGCGGCGATCCGCCTCGACCACTCCGTATTCTTCCTGATCGGCGACATCGCCGAGATGGGTTTCCCGGGAACCGGCTTCGAGGACGCGGCACGGCTCATCGCGCGCTCCCTGGGCGCCGGAAGCGGAAGCGGGGACGCCGGGATGCGGCTCGTCACGCTGATGGGAAACCACGATTCGGTCGTCGCCGGGGCTCGGCGATACCGCGCGTACTTCAACCCCGCCCGCTACTTTCACCTGAAAATCGCGAACGCGCACGTCATCGCCCTCGACCTTCTGTGGGGCTCGGAAAGCTTTGACCGGGCGCAACGCGCCTGGCTCGAGCGTACGCTCGATTCGATCCCCCCCGGCGAGCGGGTTATCGTCACCTCGCACTGTTTCATGAGAAGCTCCGGCTACGTCAACCGGGAAACCGGCAAGGACTGGTTCGACCACGCGGGAACGCTCCGCGACGTCGCCCCGACGCTCGAGGCCCGCGGGGTCGACCTCGTCATAACCGGGCACAACCATTACCTCGAATACCTCGTCTCGCCCGTGTCGGCGGCGGGAACGCGCACCGCCTACGCCGTTGTCGGAGGGATGGGCGGGCACCTCGATCCGGGACCCGAATACGTCTCGCCCGAGTCGGTCTGGCGCGGCGCCGGAAGCCACGGCTTCGCGACGGTCGAGCTCTTCTCCGACGGGATCGAGATCGCCTTTCGCGACGAAACGGGACGCGAGCTCGCGCGCTTCAGCCCCGGGAACTGACGGCCCGTCCGGGCGGGCGCGGCCGGTCTGCGGCCGGACCCCTGCCGTCCGCGCTCAGTCGGCCGGCAGCAGCCGGGCCTCGACCCGGTTCTCTCCGCCGACGTACCGGCGCGCGAGGTCACGCATCGTCTCAGAGGTAATCCGCGAAACGACTCCCTCGACGTCGCCGATGGCAGAGAACGGCAGGGACCGCGTCATCGCGCGGGTAATCCTCGAATGCCAGAAACCGTTCGTCTTGAGACCCGTCTCGTACGTCCGCCGGAAGGTCTCCCGGAGCTTGACGAGGTCCTTTTCGTCGGCGCCCTTCTGCCTTATCGAGGCGAGCTCGGCGAGCACGGCCGCCGTCAGGGCGTCCTCGGTTCCCGGCGCGCAGCCGAACTCTATGTCGACCTGATACCGTTTCTCGGGATAGGCCACGAGCCCACCGTTTACCGATATGCCGTACGTACCGCCCACGGCCTCGCGAACCGACTCGCGAAGGCGGATGTCGAGGAGCATCAGGAAGAGGCCGAACAGTTCGTGGTCCTTCTCTCCGATCTGGGTTTTTCCCCCGAAAGAAAGGTACACCGAGCTTTTCTGCTCGATGCCGGCCTTGATCGAGCCGGTCGTGACCCCGCTCGGGAAGTCGGGCCGCACGGAGCGGGCCTGCTCGCTCTTCCCGGTGCCGGGCAGTACGGCGAGGTACTTGAGGACGAGCTCCCGCAGGCGCGTCTCCTCGAGGCTTCCGGTGAACACGAAGGTGAAGTCCCCCGCGTCGGCGAACCGTTCCCGGTATGCCGCCTCCGCGCGGGAGGCGTCCATCCTGTCCACAAGCTCGGGCGAGAGGTTCGCGTACCGGACCGAATCGCCCCGGAGGAGGCGTACCTTCAGGTCGCCGAAGAGCTCGGCCGGATTCGACGCGCGCGAGGCGGCGGTCGTCCTGAGGCGCGTCATGAGCGAGTCCCATCCGGAGGACGTCCACTCGGGCGCGGCGAAATACAGGTGCGCGAGCTGGAACAGGGTCTCGAGGTCCTGCACGGACGACGAGCCCGAAAGACCCTCGAAGCTCTCCTCGATCCAGGGTTCGCAGGATACCGTCCTGCCCGCGAGCTTCTTCCCGAGGGACGTCGGGTTGAACCCGTTGAGTCCGGAAGAGAGCGCGTAGTCGGTCGCGACCGAGGCCGACGGAAAGTCCTCCTCGGAAACGAGGGAGGTCCCGCCCCGGCTGAACGCGGTGAAGAGCACCTCGTTCGCCTTGAAGGTCGTGGGGAAGTAGACGACGCGCGCGCCGTTCGAAAGCCGCCACTCGCGGATTCCCGCGGGCGAAAGCTCGGATTCCGAAACGACCGCGGCGGCCGCAGAAGCCGGCGTCACGCCCGACGGCGGATAGAGGGGCCGCGACAGGTCCTCCTCGGCGTAGGGCGCGAGATCCGCGGGGGCCTTCCACCCGAGCCAGAGCTCGGAGAGGGCGGCCTCGTCGGGCACGTCCGAGGCGCCCTCGGGCGCGCTGACCATGAGGTGCGTGCCGCGCTCGGCGAACCAGCGGCCGATCGCCTCCGAGACGTCGCGTGCCGTTATGCCGGGAAGGAGCTCGCCGTATAAGGCGTACCGCTCGTCGATGGACGGAAAGGGTTCCCCCGCGAGCCAGGCGCCGAGAAGGCCCGCGGCCTTGCCCGCCGAATGGGCCTTCTCCCGCTCGAGCCATGTCTGCCGCATCTGGTCCATGAGGTCCGACTTCTCCCGCTCGAGCTCCCCTTCGGTGATTCCGAAGGCCTCCGCGCGCGCGAGCTCGGTGAGCGCGAGTTCGAAGGCGTCGCGGAAACGGCCCGGGGCGCTGACCGCCGCGAGATAGGAGAATTCGGCCGG
>LVBL01000143.1 GCA_001604405.1 Spirochaetales bacterium Spiro_10 | reverse complement strand
GGACTCTGGCGGAACTGCCGGTGACAAACCGGAGGAAGGTGGGGATGACGTCAAGTCATCATGGCCCTTATGTCCAGGGCTACACACGTGCTACAATGGTTGCTACAAAGCGATGCGAAACCGCGAGGTCAAGCGAAGCGCAAAAAAGCAACCGTAGTTCGGATTGGAGTCTGAAACCCGACTCCATGAAGTTGGAATCGCTAGTAATCGCGCATCAGCACGGCGCGGTGAATACGTTCCCGGGCCTTGTACACACCGCCCGTCACACCATCCGAGTCGAGGGTACCCGAAGTCGCTAGTCTAACCCGCAAGGGAGGGCGGCGCCGAAGGTACGTTTGGTAAGGAGGGTGAAGTCGTAACAAGGTAGCCGTACCGGAAGGTGCGGCTGGATCACCTCCTTTCTAAGAGAAAGGCGAAACGCTTCGCGTTTCGCTTGGAGTTTGAACCTTCGGTTCAAACGTCCGGGCGGAACAGGACGTTTCAAACAGAGGCCGAGTCTAACGACGAGGTTTCGGCGACATCCTACTGTCGGCGTATGCCGGCGAGGGGTGGCGTTACTTCCCGGTTCTGTAGCGTTCGAAAGGGCGTGTCGGATCGGGAGAAAAGTCCCTGGCGGCTGCAATGCCGCGGATGTACAACAGGGCAA
>LVBL01000057.1 GCA_001604405.1 Spirochaetales bacterium Spiro_10 | reverse complement strand
GTAGGACGCGCGCTCGCGGGTCTTCTTGGCGCGCCCTTCATCGATACGGACGACGTGATCGCGGGCCTTTCGGGCAAGACGGCGAGGGAACTCCACGACGAGGGCGGACGGGCCCTCATGGCGGAGTGGGAAACCCGCGCCTGCGCCGAGACCGCCTCGCGCGAGGGGCCCTTCGTCGTCGCCACGGGCGGCGGGCTCGCCGACAACCCCGAGGCCGCGCGTCTCCTCAAGGAGACGGGGACGGTCGTCTTTCTCGACACGGATTTCGAGACGGTCTACGCCAGGATACTCGAGAGCGCGAAACGAGACGGGCGCATGCCCTCGTTCCTCTCGGGCGACGATCCCCGCGGGGAGTTCGGTAAAGTTTTCGCCCGCCGGCGCGAATCGTATGCTACAATGGCTGACGTGCAAATAGTAACCGGATCGCTCGGACCCCTCGAGATTTGCCGCTCGATAATGGACTCGGTCACGGCATGAGCAAGGAACGCATCTTTATAGTCGAGGACGAACGCATCATCGCCATTGACCTGCAGCGGAGGCTCGAGCGGCTCGGGTACCAGATTTGCGGCACGGCGACCGAAGGCGACGAGGCCGTCGCGGGAATCCGCAAGGCCCTTCCCGACCTCGTCCTGATGGACATACTCATCCAGGGACCGATGGACGGCATCGACGTCGCGATCCTCGTCAAGAAGGACCCGGGCACCCCCGTCATATTCCTTTCGGCGTACACGGACGCCAAGACGCTCGACCGCGCGAAGGAGGCCGAGCCGCTCGGCTTCATCCTCAAGCCCTTCAAGGAACGCGAGCTCGCCACCCTCCTCGAGATGGCCCTCTTCAAGCGGGTCGCCGACAGCCGCATCCGCGAGAAGGAACAGCTGTTCTCGGCGATTCTCAATTCCACCACCGACGCGATCCTGGCCATAGGGAAGGAGGGGGAGATAGACTTCCTCAACCCGGAGGCCGAGCAGATACTCGAGATCAGCGACGCGGACTCGCGGACCCTCAAGGCGAAGGACCTGTTCACCCTCGCGGACATGGAGACGGGCGAGCCGATGGAACTGCCGCGGTTCAACGACCGCATGCGCGTCCTCAAGGCCCGCAACCTCAGGCTCACGAACCGCAACGGGAACTCCTTCATCGTCGAGATGACCGTGAACAGGGAACTGCCCGCGACGAAGGCGGGAAGCGGCGCGGGCTCCGACGACAACTACATCGTCTCGTTCAGGGACATCTCGCGGCTTCACGAGATGACCGACACCCTCAAGTACCAGACCAGCCACGACACCCTCACGGGACTCCTGAACCGCAACGAGCTCGCCGTGCGCATGAACTCGACGCTCGCGCGCGAGGCCTCGTCGCTCGAGCGTTCCTTCGCGCTGTACGTCGACGTCGACCACTTCAAGGTCATCAACGACTCCTGCGGGACGCAGGCGGGCGACGTCCTGCTCCGGCAGATATCCGGCCACATCAGGCGCTACGCGACCGGGCAGAACTACGCCGCGCGGACGGGCGGCGACGACTTCGTCCTCGTCTACCGCGAGGACGGCGAGCGGGATCCCGACGTCGCGGCCGTGGCGCGCGAGCTTCTCGAGGCGACGAAATCGGAGCCGTTCAAGTGGAACGGGAAGCAGTACCCGGTGACGCTGTCGATCGGAATCGTCAGGCTCGACTCCTCGTTCAAGAACGAGCACGACGTCATGATAGCCGGAACCCAGCTTGTCGCCTCCACGCATTCGGGGGGCGGCAACCGCTACGTGTTCTACGAACTCGGCGAGACGGGCCGGTACGGCTCGCTTCCGATCAGCGAATGGATCAGCCGCGTGCACTCGGCCCTGCAGTCGGACGGGTTCAGGCTCTACTACCAGCCCATCGAGCCCCTGGGCGCGGGAAGGAAGAAGAGGAAGATCGAGGTGCTTCTCAGGATGGTGGGCGAGTCGGGTTCCATCATCGCGCCCGGCGACTTCATCCCGATCGCCGAGCGGTACAACCTCATGCCGCAGGTCGACCGCTGGGTCATCAGGCGGGCCTTCGCGTCCTTCGCGGCGCTCCGGGAGCGCAAGGACCCGCTCGCGGAGGCGATATTCTGCGTCAACCTCTCGGGCGCCTCGCTCGGCGACGAGGGCATCATCGATTTCATCATCGAGACCGCGCGCGGCCTCGCGGTTCCCTCGTCGCAGTTCTGCATCGAGATCACCGAGTCCAACGCCATCCTCAACCTGACGTCGGCGTCGCGCTTCATACACATCCTGCACGAGCAGGGATTCACCTTCGCGCTCGACGACTTCGGCTCGGGCTTCTCCTCGTTCAACTACCTCAAGAACCTTCCGGTCGACTATCTCAAGATCGACGGCTCGTTCATCCGCAACATGGACAGGGACCCCGTCGACTACACGATGGTCCAGGCGATCACGAGCATGTGCAAGGTGTTGGGC
The DNA here is from genome assembly GCA_001604405.1 of Spirochaetales bacterium Spiro_10. GTDB lineage: Bacteria > Spirochaetota > Spirochaetia > Treponematales > Treponemataceae > Teretinema. The sequence continues at coordinate 3,606 of LVBL01000057.1, read as the reverse complement.
CTCGAGACGATCGGCGAGTTCGCCGAGAACGGATCGATAATCAGGATGCTCCACGAGATCGGCGTCGACTACGCCCAGGGGTACGGCATCTCGAAGCCCCTTCCGCTCGACGTCTGACGCGCGTCAGTCTCCCAGGCAGGTTCCCACGTCGCGCGCCGTCGCGAGCATGCGGTGTCCCGCCGGCACCGTCTTGATCCTTCCCGCGACGAGGTCGAGCGGGACGCCGACCACCTCGTTGTCCCTGAGCGCGACCATCTTTCCGTAATCCCCGTTCGCGAGCATCGCGGCGGCGGCCGTCCCGAACTGGGAGGCGAGCACGCGGTCGTAGGCCACCGGGGTCCCGCCGCGCTGAAGGTAGCCGAGCACGGTCACGCGCGACTCGATCCCCGTCGCCGCCTCGATCTCCCGGGCGACGCGGTATCCGATGGAAAGGCTCATGTGCTCGCGCGACTTCTTGAAGGCCTTGCGCTCCATGAGCGCCTCATCGGCCGAGAGGGCCCCCTCGGCGACGATCACTATGGAGAAGGTCTTTCCGTCGCGGGCGCGCTTCTCGAGGTGCGCGGCTATGCTCTCGATGCGGTAGGGTATCTCCGGTATGAGTATGACGTCCCCGCCGCCGGCCACGCCCGAATACAGCCCGAGCCAGCCGGCCTTGTGGCCCATCACCTCGATCACCATGACGCGGTTGTGGCTCGAGGCCGTCGAGTGGAGCCGGTCGATCCCGTCGGTCGCCACGGTGAGCGCGGTGTGGAAGCCGAACGTCACGTCGGTCTCCGCGATGTCGTTGTCGATCGTCTTCGGGAGGCCTATCACGTTGAGCCCCTCCTTCGCGAGGAGCGAGCCGGTCGTGTTGGTGCCGTTTCCACCGAGCACCACGAGGCAGTCGAGGCCGAGCTTGCGGTACGTTTCCTTGATCATCCCGACGGCGCAGGGTTCGCCGTTCCCGGAGCACCAGTTCTTGTCCTTGAAGGGTTTTTCGCGGGAGGTGCCCAGGATGGTCCCGCCGCGCGCGAGGATGCCCGAAAACTCCGTGGGCTGAAGGACGCGGCTCCGGTTCTCGATGAGCCCCCGGTAGCCGTTCTCTATGCCGATTACCCTGATACCGTACACGTCCATCGCGGCGCGCGCGACGCCCCGTATGGCGGCGTTAAGCCCGGGCGCGTCGCCGCCGGAAGTCAGGATCCCGCAGGTTCTCGTTTTCGATGTCGGCATGACGCCCTCCGTTGTGGGCCCAGTATACCCGGATTCCCCGCAGACGGCAATCGACCGTTCTCATTCGCGCCCTTGTATGCTATCCTGAAACCGTCATGAAACCGATACGCCGACCGATCCTGCTTACGCTGTTGTTCTGCTCCCTTCACGGAGTCGCCCTTGCCGCGCCCGCGCCGTCCGGCATCCCCGTTCTCGCGGGAACCGACGCCGGAGTCTTCCGCGTCGCCGACGGACGCGCGACGATGCTGCGCGAGGCCCGCGAGGTCCGCAAGATCCTCAAGGCCGGCGACCGCTGGCTTTTCCTCACCGGCTCGGGCATTCTCGAAAGCCGGGATCTCGTCGTCTTCGAGGAACGCAACGAGGGGCTTCCCGTCAAGGTCGTCAAGGTCCCCGACCAGGCCTCCAAACGGTTCGTCCGGGAGATACAGGAACTCAAGGACCTTGAGGCGCACCCCGACAACCCCGACATACTCGTCACGGCGACGAGGGACGCGGTGTTCCTCTCGCGCGACGGCGGACGCACCTGGAAGAACGAGGGGATGAGCGCGGCGACGGCCGGCGTCAAGGCGGTGTCGGTCCTCGACCTCCCCGACCCGACGGGCGCGAACCGGCTCACGATATTCATGTCGCACCCCATCTACGGGGTTTCCTGGAAGCGGCCCGACGAGGCGAAATCCGCCTGGCGCGACATCGTCTCCGGCCTCGAGAAGATGCCGACGATCAAGTGGCCCGACGAGGTGGCCGACATCGTCGCCACGAGACGGGACGGCGTCCTCGAGGTGCTCGCGTCGCAGACGTTCATCCCGCGGCTGTACCGCCTCGACTGGGCGTCCCTCTCCTTCGTTCCCGTCTGGTCGGGAACGGACGCCCTCGGCACCGTCGAGGGCCTCGCGCGCGGCGCGAACGGCGTCGTGTTCTCGGGACCCGGTGCCGTGAGGGAACTCGGCCTTCCTCCGCCCGCACCGGCCCAGTCCGCGGCCGCCCAGCAGCCTTCCACCGCACCGACCTACTCCCAGGCGCGTGCCGCACGGGCGGAGGCCTCGCCGGCCACCGACCTGTCCGCCGCCCTCGCCGGGGTTCCCGGACAGCTTCTCTCCGCCTGGTTTCCCGCGTCGAAATCGCGCGGGCGCGGCGAGCTTTCCCTGTCCGAGCTGTGGCTTCTCAATCCCGAAAAAAGGGTCTCGCCCTACGCCGCGCGCGCGTCCGGACGCAAGGGCAACTACCTGCCCGTGCACCAGGTAACCACGCCCGCCGGGCTCGACCGCCACATCAAGACGCTCGTCGACAACGGTCTCGACACGATCGTCGTCGACATGAAGGACGACTACGGCTTCCTCCGCTACAACGCGGCGGACCCGCTCGTGACGCGGCTCGGCAAGACGGGCAAGGGCATCGACGTCGAGGCCTTCGTCAAGAGGGCGAAGGAAAGCGGCATCTACCTCGTCGCGCGCATCGTCGTGTTCAAGGACCGCGAGCTCGCGCGCCACGGGGGCGGCAAGTACGCCGTGTGGGACCGCCGGGAAAACAAGGCCTGGCAGGGATTCGAGTACGAGACCCGCAAGATCGAGGCGACGGCCCCCGCGGGAGCCGACGCGAAGAACGAGACGGAGACGGTGCGCAAGTACTACGACGAGTTCTGGGTCGATCCGTACAGCGAGGCCGTGTGGGAATACAACGTCGCGATCTCGAAGGAACTGATCGCGCGCGGCTTCGACGAGATACAGTTCGACTACATACGCTTTCCGACAGACGGCAAGAACCTCGGCGACACGCAGTACCGGTGGCAGGACCAGGGGATGGACAAGGAAAGCGCCCTCATGTCCTTCCTCTCCTACGCGAGACGCGAGATCGCGGCCCCCATCTCGATCGACATCTACGGCGCGAACGGATGGTACCGCACGGGCGCGAGGACGGGACAGGACGTCGAGCTTCTGGCCCGCTACGTCGACGCGATCTGCCCGATGTTCTATCCGAGCCATTTCGAGCAGGGCTTCCTCGCGCAGGAGCCGGCCCAGGACAGGCCGTACCGCATCTTCTATCACGGCTCGTACCGGAACGCCATCATCGCGCGCAACCACGTCGTCGTCAGGCCCTGGGCCCAGGCCTTTTACCTGAACGTATCGTACGACCGCGCCTGGTACAGCCCCGACTACGTACAGCGGCAGGCCTTCGGCGCGCGCGATTCGCTCGGCCAGGGCTATACCTACTGGAACAACTCCGGGCGCTACGGGGATCTCAGGCCCGACGCCGGCCCCCTCGCGCCCTATCCCTGGCCCGCGCCGGCCGAGTCGCCCGCGCCCGCGATCCCGTTCTTCGGCGAGCGGAGCGCGCGGTGACGCCCTCGCTGTCCGCCGGCGTCGGCGGCGTCTTTGCGTCCGGTTTCGCCGAGGCGGC
>LVBL01000142.1 GCA_001604405.1 Spirochaetales bacterium Spiro_10 | reverse complement strand
AAACTCGTGCGCGTCGCCGACGCCTTTCTGGTGAGCCTCGATTCGCTCGCGCGCGACCAGGAACCCTGCTCTATTCCCTTCGACGGAACCGGCGACGACCGAGGCGACCGGGAGCTCGTCGCCTTTCTCAGAAAGGCCAAGCGGCTGACCTACGCCGGGCACGGGGCGGAAACCGCGCCGTCGCGCGCGGCCTCGCACGACCTTGCGTATGCCGAAGGCCCTTTCGCGTACTACGACACCTATCTCGGCGGCGAGCGGTTCGCGGGCGAGGAGGCGGCGTGGAAGAACGGAACGCCGGTATGGGCGATGAACTACTCGGGACGCGTCCTCCACGAGCGGTTTTCCGGGGACTTCCTGAAGGAAGCGCTCGCGCTCGTGCCCGAGGACGAGCCCTACCGCGGCCCGAGGCTCCACGCGAACGGCGAATACGCCTACCACATGACGGTAACCGGAACGTTCGACTGGTACTCGGGAAGCGAGGAGATCTTCTGGGGAGGGAAGAAGGTCTACGAGTGCCTCTTCCACGGCGGGTCCGTGCGCTAGGGATTCTCCCTGGCCGCGCGCAGTTCCGCGAGCGGGAAGCGGTACTCGCTGCCGCAGTTGTGGCAGTAGACCTCGAGGGGGTCGGGCCCCTTCGCGAGCATGTCGTCAACCTCGCGCGCGTCAAGCGAGAGGATGCGCGAGCGGTAGTTTTCGCGGGAGCAGGGGCAGTCGAAGACGATGTCCCGCTCGAGCGCGACGACGGGGTCCATGCCGCGAAAAAGGCCGAAGATGACGTCCTCGCGGTCGCCGCCCTCGGCGAACCACTGGCCGAGCGAGGGAGCCGCGGAGAACGCGCGCTCGGCGGCCTCGACCGCCTCCGGTTCGGCGCCCGGCATCGTCTGCAAAAAAAGCCCGCCGGCGCCGACGACGCGGCCCTCGCGGTCGAACTGGATGCCGGTGTTGAAGGCGGTGGCGGTCTGCTCGGAGACGAGGAAATACTCGGCGAGGTCGCGCGCGACGTTCCGGTGGCGAATCTCCACCGTGCCCGTGACCGGCTCGCGGAAGCCCTCGGGATACCGCGTCACCGACACGGTTCCGTCCCCGAAATACGGGGCAAGATCCCAGCTTTCGGGCGGGGACCCGACCGGAATCGGGTTTTGCAGGAGATAGCCCCTGACGGATCCCGCGCTCGAGGCCTCGACGATGAAACCGGCGGCGGGCCCGTTCGTGTCGTACCGGAACACGGCCCTGTCCCTGCCCTTCATCGTGGGTATCAACAGGGCGCCGCAGAGGGCAGCCTGTCCGAGCAGCATCGTCTCGAGAAGCCCGAGCGAATGCTGGGCGCGCAGGCGGTTGACGAACCGCGTCCCGTGAAAAAAGGCGCCTCGAAGCGTGCCGCCCCGCAGGATGAATACGGTCA
>LVBL01000056.1 GCA_001604405.1 Spirochaetales bacterium Spiro_10 | reverse complement strand
CTCGAAAAAGCGGCGGGCGGTGTCGCGGGCGGCAAGGGGCTTTCCCTGCTCGTCGACGATGCTGATCTCGCGCGGGGTTTCCGCGAAGGCAAGGCCGTCGGCGGTCAGTTTGGCCATGCGCGGACCGAGGGCGGGCGCGAGGCCGCGGGGAGCCGAGGCCTCGCTCGCGTATTCATCCGTTTGCCATTTCTCGAGCTGGCCGCCCCAGAGGCCGCCGAATACCATGTACCGCGATCCGTCCGCGTCGGCGAATACGGCCGGGTCCATGCTGAAGCTTCCGGCGATCGGCTCGGCCTCGGCGACGAAGGGCCCTGCCGGGTTTTTCGATGTCGCGGCTCCGATGCGGAACACGCCGTCCTTGTCCTTGGCGGGGAAATAGAGGACGTACGTGCCGTTTATGAAGGCCGCGTCGGGGGCCCACATCTGGGAGCCCGCCCAGGGAACGTCCTTCAGGTGGAGCGCCTCGCCGTGATCGACGACCGGCTTGCCGGGCGCGTCCATGGAAAGCACGTGGTAGTCTTCCATGTCGTATTGGTCGCCGTTGCCCGAGTAGGCCTTGTTCTTCTCGATGTCGTGCGAAGGGTAAATGAAAAGCTTGTCCTCGAATACGTGGGCGGAGGGGTCCGCCGTGTATATGTGCGTGACGAGGGGCGCGTTCATCTGCTTGAGCGCTTCCTTGGACGTGCAGGAAACGCCCAGTACGGCCAGGAGAGCGAGGCCGGAAAGCGCCGGTAATCTTGAAAGGTTCATGTTCACTCCTAAAGGGATTCTTTACACTCAGTATGGTGCGGATCAGGCCGCGGCGCAATAAGCGGATTCCCCGGTTTCGCCCGGGGCGATTCTACAGCAGACCCTCTTTCAGGAGTGCGATCTCTAGATCGAGTAGGAGCATTCGATCCGGCTCGCTCAGCGGTTTGCCGTCCGAGGTAACGCGTTCGCGAACGATCCTCGCGGCCTCCCGTTTCCAGATCGCCGCCTCTCCGTGCTTGCCGTCCAGCGCGAAGCACTCGGCGGCGGAGAGACAGCAGTTCGCGTAGGACAACTCGTTATCCGAAAGAAGGAAGAGCTCCGAGGCTTCCAGAAAGTCGCGAGCCCCCTGCAGCGCTTTGAGAAACACCTCGTTAGGCACGGCTTTCGACGTTCCGCCCCGGTTCAGGAGCGCGTCGACACGGCTCTCCACCGCGTACCGGTCGGCGGTTGCGTTTCTGGCTTTCTCGAGCGTGCCGTCGCTTCGCGCGATCGCTTCGTCGAGATACCGGTACCCCGTTTCCACGGCCTTGACGGCCGCGACAACCGGCGCTCCGTCGCCCTTCATGCTTTCGAGCGAACCCTTGTACGCGAGCCAGCGGGGATTACCGGAATCCTCCCGCAGCAATTCGTCAAACAACCGTTCCGCGATCTCCGTCTCTCCGACGTCAAACGAGAGAATCGCGAGTTCTTCCCTTTCGCGGACTGTCTCGGATCCTGACTGGCGGAGCTCGCCAAGCCGGCCCAGTTTCTGGGCATGCAGTTTGTCGCCAATCGCTTTCCGCTCCGACTCGAGATTTACTATCCTTTCTTGGTCGATTGCGCGCGTGCCATCGGTCCTCCGCCGCATCGGGATTTCCACCGGCTCAACGCGGGCAAGCTCGAATGTAGCGTCGTTCCAGGAGGAGAGCATGTCGCCCTGTCCCGTCTCTGACAGAATGTCGTATATCCGCGGCGTAAGGGGAGAGGTCGCGCCTCCCCCGGCCGTTCTCGTCTTCCTTCTTGATACCGGCAGTACGCCGCCGATATCGAGGGGGGAATGGGCGGCGACGAGGACATAGTGACGGATTGAGTCGATCGTGTAGAGTCGCTGCAATTCTTTTTTCACGAGCGGTACCTTTATGAATACTTTCTTGCCGCTGTTTGAGTACAACACGTCGAGCATGGCGACCGTATCCCCGTTTTGGCCATGTATAGTGCCGGAATCGCCGGTAACGGCGAGCGCGTAATGCCACGGGTATTCAGGGGAGAACGCGACGAGCTCGCTCCGTTCTCGCAGGGTTTCCCGCGAGCCTCCAGCGAATCCGGGAACATTAAGGTAGATGTATATCGTCCGGTTGCGCGCGGCGCCTGACTGTTCGCCAAACCCGGTTCTGAATTCGAGTTCAAGTTGCCAGAATTCGGGGACATCCTGCCAGGGCGCGTGGAACACCGGTTCCCGGACCGTGTAGGAAACCAGATCGAGATTTCCCTCCGCGAATTGACGATTGGCGGGATAGGCGAGTTCCCCGTATCCGGTGTCGTCTTTCATCGGGTCATAGACGGTGCGGGCGACCGGACCTCCAATCAGGGGAGGATATATTTCCAGTTTCAAAACCGAGTTGACCATGCGTTGCAACGCGTCAGAAAAATAAAACGAGAAGAAGATGGTCGCGGTACAGCTTGCAAAGGTAAAAAGCGCCAACGCCACGTAGACAATTCTCTTGTTTTTCGTTGTCATCACAACCCTCCCAGGCTGAAGGCGGCCGCAAGCGCGCGTACGATGCGCTCCAGACCGTTCACCGCAAGACCGCTGGAGATGACGACACCGAAGGTGAAGGCGCTGAAAACGAAGAAGTGCTTCGGCTCAAGTATCCCGCGTACTAGCCCTTTCAACCGTCCCGGACCGTCAAGGAACGCCCTGCCGGGATTCCTTTCCCTGAAATGCCTCGTAAAGGAGTAGTCGAACCGTATCGCGTGTTGCGGACAGACATCGACGCACGCGCCGCACTTGGCGCAGGTTATTTCCGGATGCTCTTTTTTTTCAAGTATGGTTTCCCGGTCTATCGCGAAGAAGGGACACACCTCCGCGCACCGCATACAGCCGGTGCAGAGATCCGTGTCGATGACAACCCGGTACACGCTCGCCTTGTCCAGCAGGGATTGCATCGCGCCGAAGGGGCAGAGCATGCCGCATTGGGTGCGCTTTTTCGTCAGTATGGGCAGTATGACCACCAATATAAGGAATAGGGACATGAACACGAAGGTTCCGATGAGAGAGGGGATATCAATCAACTGCGGAAATTCGGTGATCAATTTGAACGGGCAAAACCACTGGCAGTAAATCGACGACATGAACGCGAGCGTCATGAGCGCCAGAAAGACCAGGACCGCGAAATGAAACGCGCGGATTTCACGGTTTTTCCCCACGGTTTTTATTGTCGCCTTTTTGCCGATACCGGAGAAGCCGTCCTCAAGCCCCCCGTAGAAACAGGCCCAGGAGCACCAGCCCCGTCCGATCGTTATCGTAGCGACAAACCAGATCACCAGTAAACTGGCGATCGAGGCGTAGTGCCCCAAAATCCGCGCGGGAAAAACCACCGTCTGAGTGAGAACGTACGGTATGAACACGAGGGGTATTACCAGATGGCAAAACGGGACCTCGCTTTCGGTGAAGGTGTTGGCCGTCATGGCCATGCTGCCCCGCTCGTCGTAGAGGTTCCCTATAAATGCCACGGTAAAAAGGATCGCGAACACGAACTGAAAGATTCTCCGGTACTTGTTCACCTTTCCGGTGAACATGATGGCCGCGAAGGTACCGGTCAGGAATCCTCCGTATATCCAGGAGTACGCCGATCCGTCGCCGAGGCTGACGGTAAAGAAATAGACAATCAGCGCCATAAGCGCGGTTAGCAATGATTTGAGCGCCATATAACCTCCGGTAATCATCAATGAAAAAAGAGCGGAATTAGCCCTGCGAATACGATGAAGTACCCGGCGATAAGCAGTTGCGCGAATTGGGCGACCCTGCGCATGAGTGCGACCCGTTTCACGATGAAGGGCAGACCGAGCATCGGAAGGAAAAACGGCAGGGTCCCGCCGAGGAACGAGGCGAAAAAAGCCGTCGACGATATGACCGAACCCGAGCGCGCGCAGAGGAAGAGCGTCGACCAGAACGCCGGACAGACATGGAGACCGACGGTAAGACCGGCCGTAAAGGGAGAAGCGGAATCCCCGGCGGACGGGGGAACCGTGGCAGTACAACATCCGCAGCGGACTGTTCTTTTTCCCAGTATGAACAGACGGTAATCGACAAGGAGCGCGCATCCGCAGGCGAGATAGCCGAATACGGACAGCCGCCGTGCGAAGACCGGGTCGAAAAACGAGGAGGTGATCAGTCCCGCGCGCGCGAATAGCGCTCCCATTGCCGCGTAGGTGGTAAACCTCCCGGCAAGAAACCACAGCGTTCGCTTTCCCGTCGCCCGCACGGATACCTCGTCGCGCCCGCAGAGCAGGGGAACGAGCGGAGGAACGCAATACATGGCGCAGAAAACGCCAGTGGACAGTCCCAGTAACAAGGATTCGAACATTCCCGAGACAAGCGTCATTCTTCGTACCTCCGCAGTATCTTTCGGGCGTTCCGTGTCGCCTCTGAGTCAACGCCGGTGGCGACGGACGCCTCGAACGCGTCGAGCGCGTCCTCTATGACGCCGGCATCTTGATAGAACAAACCGATGTTATAGTGGATGGCCGCGCGTTCCTCCGGGGAGGGATTCGGTTCATGTTCCTCAAACCAGCGTACGTCATTCGCGATCACGTCGTATCGCTTGAGCGGAGAGCTTCTGCTCACCTCGACGCCGTTCGAAAGGCGGATAAGCCGTAACTCGCCGTTATCGCTCTCCCTGGCCACCGCGCTGTCCATGTACCGGGCCCCTTCTTCGAGCAGCGAGAGCGATTTGATCGGGTTGACCGTGGCGAAAAAAGACGCCTGAATGGTAATCGCGCTTCCGTAATAGGCGCGGGCGACCATGCTTTTCTCGATGAAAGGTCGAAGGGCGTCTAGGCACTCCGCGGTCGTGGCTTCTCCTTGCGCTAACGCGCTGTTATGAAGCGCGATGCCGCGTTCGATCTCGTCGCTCATGGACTGGGTAAACGCGCAGAAACACGTCAAAAACGTCAAACACAGTACGACCGGATTTTTCATTCCTCTTCTCCTTGATGGTCAGTATGGTCAATTGCCGGCGCGAACGAAAAAAGAGCCGCGCCAATTCCCCTCGTGGTTCGTTCCCCACGAAAAGCAAAAATCGGTATAAACGGGAGCGGGAATCTTCAGACGTACGCCGGCGCCAAACGCCTCGAAAACGGTTCCCTCCCACGCAGGCCCGGGAGAGGGAATTGCCGCGTCCCCGAACAAAAAAATCTGGGGAATGGCGGAAAATCCCGACCAAATCCCGAAGGTTCCGAGATCGAGACGAAGTTCCGTCGACGCGAGCGCGTACGATTGTAGCGTGAGCTCTTCATTCTCGTACCCGGACCGGACGGAGAGCGCCTCCTCGTCATAGAGACGGAACGCGATCGCGGCGGGAGCGCTCTCAGACATCCATCCGGCAGATGCCGAAAGAAATACCTCAAGATTCCGTTTGTTTCCCTTCGCCTTGCGCGCGTCTCCCGCCAACACGGCGGTGAAGGTGCCGGTTGAACGCGTTTTCCACGCCCCGTCGAGAGGAAACCATGCCGCGCGCGAATCGAGCGTCCACTTCGACCAGCCCGGAGCGAAGCCGAGTCTGTCAGCGCGGAGAACGGCCTCGCCAAAGGGGAGGAAAGACCACTCGCTGTCATAGGTCTTAGCGACGGTCACGAGCCCGGGCCCGACCGCGATCGTTACGTCCGGAGAAAGGAACTTCCCGGCGCGTACGGAGAGATCATTGCGCGGCTCCGCGTCATCGATTCCGCACCGCGACGGAAGATAGTCGCGCGAAATAAAAGACGTCTCAAACGTGTATCCGCGGTTTCCAAGGTTCTCGTGGACATACTCGAACCCGAGGAGATTCCATCCCGCGTACGCGAAGGCCGCCGCGCGATTCCCCCCGAGGGCCTTTCGTCCGTACATGACGTACGCGTTACCGCCGGAGAACCGATGCGAGAAGCCGTCCGACACCGTGATGACCACCGTCCGCTCCGACGGCTTGCGAAGCGGCGGCGCCACGCGCACGGAAACCGTGTAGAAAAGCCCGCTATCCGATAGACGTCGTTCTGTTCTGAGCACCTCGCGGTTAAAAGCCTCCGCCGACATCGTGTTTCCCGGACGCAACCCGGTCCAGGTAAGCAATGCGGAGGGACTGAGCCCCGCCTCGCGCCCGCCTTCGTGCTCGTCCGCAGCCTCGCTTTCGAACTCGCCTCCGGAATCGTCACATACGTACTCATAGTACGGTGTCACGAGACGGATTCTCGCGACGCGTATCTCTTCCGTCGGCGCGGACGGAAGCGCCTGCTCCCGGCCGAACGCGCGTCCCGCGCACAGCGCGACGAGAGCGGCAACGGCCAAGAGCTTACGCATCTATGTCTGATTTCCGTATTTCGCGTACCGACAGGAGCCAGGTAATCCCCGTCATCAGCGGCCAAGTAAATATCCCGGCGACCGGCATCCAGGACCAGAAACGACAGGGCTCCCGGGTAACTATCATGAGGAGATTCGCGATCACGCAGATGCCGCTTATGAGCGCCCAGCCTGCAAGACTCGCACGGAACGAGGCGCCGTCGGGATATGGAATCAATTCGGTTTTTTCCGGCGACCGCGCAAACCGCGCTGCCGCGAAAACGAGCGGAACCAGGTATCCCGCGAACGCGGGAACCGTCAGGTAAAGCGCTCCGGAGCCGAAATACCATGAGGCGACGCACAGCGTCGCGAATGCCAGATATGCCGCGCCGTACGCCGCGCCCGCGGCCATCGTGAGAAAATCAATTCTGACTCTCCGGACTCGGACCTTCCTCCTAAATATCGTATCGATCAACTCGTCGAGGTCGCCGAGGTCCGCGACGGTTTTTTCCAGCGCCGCCATCTCCTCCATGCCCGAGTCGCAGAGATCCGCGACGCGGTCGCGTATGTGCGACGACAACTCCTCGATCTGCTCGCGCACCTCGTCGGTTCGCTCGATATTCCGAAATAGGCCCTTAAGATAGTATTCGATTGATTTCATGTCCGTTTCTTCCCTTCCGTCCCGAGAATCAGACCCATGATTTTCTGGACCTGTTTCCATTGGGCTATGGCCTGCGTGTAATGCGACCGACCCGTCTTGGTTATCGTGTAATACTTCCGCCTGCCGCCTTGGCTCTCGTCTCCCCAATACGAGGAGATGAGCTTGTCCCGCTCCAGCCGCCTGAACGCCGAGTACAGCGACGGCTCCTTTACTTCATACGCCCCGCCCGTCCGCTCGGGCACTTCCTTGTACACCTCATACCCGTACCGATCCTGCTCCGAGAGCAGGTGCAGGATAATCGTGTCGATGTGGTTGCGGATAATGTCTCGCTCGATTAATATGTCTTTCATACTACTATGTACGGCATAGTAGTATGACTGAAGTGGCTTGTCAAGTTATTTTGTTACAAATTATCCAGAGGCAGAACGGGCCCTGATCGGCGTAATCGGGAAGGCCGGAGCCCCCGGCAAGAAAGCGAATCCGGGGCGGGTGCCCTCGCGCTTACCAGCTGCTTGACGAGCCGCCGCCGCCCGAGCGGCCTCCGCCGAAGGAGGAACCGCCGCCTGATGAGCCGCCATGCGATCCGCCCGAACCGCCCGAACCGCTCGAGCGGGTCAGCCTGGGTATCGTCGTCGACTTGGTGAAGGCATGGGCGCAGGCCAGGCACTCGAAATGAAGGAGGGCCTCGCCGGTCATCTCGTAGGTTGGCCGACGGGTTACCTCGCGTTTTTTTTGCCGACTCGCCATGGCCTTGCAGGACGGGCATGCGGTATACAGGGAGTAGCGGTTTCCCCGGAACTTCTCCACCGTGGACGCGCCGCACGCGGAACAGAGATGCACGTCGTAGTCCTCCGACTTGAGTTCCTCTTCCCGAACCTGCGTCGGCGCGAGATACGCGTCGTCCTCCGTTTCCGAAAGCCGTTTCATCTCGCCGCCGCATTCCGGGCACGTTCTCGGGGACTCGCGCCACCGGCGGATGATCCCGTTGCGGACCGAGCCGCTCCAGCGCATGCCGATAAGCGAGCTGAGCAAACCGAAGGCGGGCGGCGCGAGACCGAAGAGCGCGATTTCCTTCGGTTCAAGGAAGCCTCCGATGGCGAGGCCGACGGAGAAAAAAACCGCGCCGAATGGGAAGAAGAACGCGGGCAGGCTGAACCCCTGCTTGCCGATTCCCTTGCCCTCGACTGCAAGTATGCTCGAGTAGGTTCGGTAGTTCTTGCGACCGTTCGCGAGAACGGCGCGGATCTCGCGAACGAACGATACGACGGCGCCCGCGAGAACGAGAAAACCGATTCCTCCGAAGAGGAAGAACGGCAGGGCAACGTCGCCGAAGTCGGAAAGGCGCTCGCGCATCGTCGGTGCCGCGCTTTGTTCCGTTGCTTGGAACGTTTCCGGCGAAGGCAGTTCCCCGAGGGCCTCCGGGTCGCGGAGTATCCGGCCGATCTCGGTGACATAGTTTATGATGCCGGTTCCGTACCGGCCTTCCTTGAACTCCGGTATCACGACGGATTCCTGCAAGACCGAGATCGACGCGTCGGTGAAGATTCCCTCCATGCCGTACCCGGTATGCGTCCTGAATTGCCGGTCCTCTATCGAGGCGACGATCAAAAGCCCGTTGTCCTTGTCGGCCTTGCCGATCTTCCATGCGTCGAACAGGCACTGGGATTCGGTGAAGATGTCCCCGGCGAGCGAGGGAACGACGACCACCGCGATCTCGACGGACGTATCCCGCTCTATACCGACGACCAGTTCGTTGACGGCCGCGACCTCCTCGTCGGTAAGGTATCCGCCGATCGAGGTGACGTAGCCGGTGCCGGCCTCCGTCGGGTTGGGGATGTCCGAGGCGGTCCAGGCGCCGCTTTCGTCCTGGGCGCACAGCGGGAAAGCCGACAAGCACAGCGAAATAAGTAGCGGGAGACAGGCGGTATTACGCATATTCATTGCTCCGTTAAGCGGGGTGTGTCCGGCAAGTATATCACTCATTAAACAAAAACGCCCTGAAAAAAGGGCTTGCGGGGATCGGACTTTGTTGACTCTCCACGCATCATGACTTAGGATTTTTGCATGAAGATAAAACCCGCGGTTCTTGCGGCCCTTGCCTGTCTGTCGCTCGGCGCCTCCCTGTGGTCCCAAGACGCGCTAGTCGAACAGCTTGCCGCGCAACTCCCCAGGGGAAGCGCATACACGGTTTTGTATGCCTCCGATACGGCCGACGCCTTCCGGGTATCGCCGCGGGAGGGCGTCAGCTCCTCGGTCGCCGACGCCGGGCCGGAAGTCCCCTTCGCTCGGAGCCGCAGGGTCAAGGTGGCCCGTCCGTTTACGCCGGCTTGGTCGGTCTTGGCCCTGTCCCCCACCTTCAAGAAAAACCTGCCCAAGGGGCACGTTTTGCTGGTCTCGTTCTGGACTCGCGCGCCGGAGATGACCGGAGGTCGCACCGGCATAGTCAGCGCATACCTAGAAAAGGCCGCGGCTAACTGGGACTCGATCGGCACGGCATCGGTCAGCGCGGGTGCCGCCTGGCGTCAGGTATTCGTATCCGGCATCCTTGCCGGCGATTTTCCGTCAGAAGGAATGCATCTTTCGATACACCTGGGCCAGCAGGAACAAAGCGTCGAACTGGGTGGTCTCGTCGTTCTGGACCTGGGGCCCGATATCTCCCTTTCCGCGATTCCGCATAACAAGCTTTCCTGGCCGGGAAGCGGGGCGAACGCGCCCTGGAGGGCGGAAGCCGCCGCCCGGATCGATCGACTGCGCAGGGGCACCTTTACGGTACGGGTAGTCGACGGGTCCGGGAAACCGGTGCCGAACGCCTCTGTCCGTATCAAGCAAGTCAGGCGCTCGTTCACCTTCGGGAGCTATACCGCCTTCGGGGACGGACTGTTCGACGGGGCCGTCGACGGCAGGAACTACCGGGCCGTCTATGACCGGCTGTTCGACCGCGCCACCGTGCCCCTCTATTGGGCCGACTGGGGATGGGTTACCAGGAAAGAGCCGTTTCTGCGGATTGCCGAATGGGCCGCGCAACGGGAAGTCGATATTCGCGGACACGTGCTCATCTATCCGGGCTGGCAATTCATGCCGTCATCCACCAAAGGGCTTTCGGCGAAGAATCTTCAAAAAGCCTGCCTGAACCAGATCAGGGAAGTCGCCGCGTCGATGAAGGATGTGCCCTTCCGGGAACTGGACGTGACGAACGAACTTCGGGATCTGACGGAGATAACGGCTTTGGTCGGCCGGGAGGGCGTCGTCGAATGGTTTCGGCAGGCGCGACTCTCGTTTCCCGGCGTCAAGCTGTCGCTGAACGAAAACACCATTCTTACCGCCGGTGGCGCGACCGAGGCCAATCAGGACATATTTTTGGAGTGGTACCGCTATCTCAAGAGTCAGGGCGTCGCGCCGGACGTGCTCGGCTTCCAGGCACATTTCGGGGAAAGCCTGACCGATCCCGCCACGGTCTGGAAAATACTTGACCGATTCGCCGGCGAGACCGATGCCGAACTCCAGATAACCGAGTTTGACGTCAGTACCGTCGACGAGGAAGCGAAGGCCCTCTATACCCGGGACTTCATGACCGCCTGCTTCGCGCATCCGCGCGTCACATCCTTCACCATGTGGGGCTTCTGGGAGGGGGATCACTGGATTCCCCGGGCGGCTTCCTGGAAAAAAGACTGGAAACCGAACCCTGCAGGTCTCGTGCTGGAGGACCTGCTCGGCGAAAAATGGCGAACCGACGAAAACCGGAGAACGGACAAGGGCGGGACGGTGAAAGCCCGGGTCTGGCTCGGGACGCTGAACGTCACCGTAACTGACGGAAAGAAGTCCGTCTCCAGGGTTGTCGGTCTCGAGGAGCCGTCAGCGGAGGGACTCTGCGAGATCGTGCTTGAATAGCTTCGGCTTGCCCGCCGGGCATCCTCAGTCGTGCGATTCGAGCGTGTTCCAGTCCATCGTTTCGCCGATGCGAGAGGCGAGGCTTTCGAGATCGGAGTCCCCGTGGCGCGGGTCGAAACCGGCCGGCACGGGCACTTCCCTGCTTTCGGCGCCGACTCCCGCATAGAGAACGGCGTCGTGATGCGTGGCCTGCTTTTTTCTCGCCGGCGCCCCGTCGGTCGGGGCTATCTCTATCGTGCCGTTGCAGCAGCACAAATAGGTTTGCGCGCCGTCCTTCGCGACCCAGGCGCACAGGCTCGTCCCGCGGACGCCCGCGACGAGGTTCGGCGTGCGTACCTTGAGGTTTCCCCCGCTGACCGCGTCGATCTTGCGGAGCACCGCGGTAAGGGTTCCCCTGTCCACGGTGAGGACGCGGGAAAGGGTGGAGACGTCGAGCCTCAGGAGCGTCGACTGTCCCATGCGTATCGCGTTTTTCCCGTCGATAACGATTTCGGCCGTGCTGTCCTTTCCGGTCTCGAGGACCGCGTCCGGAGGGATGGAGTCTCCGACCGAGAGGTTCTTTCCGTTCCCGGTAACGGTTCCCTCCGCAAACGCGAGAACGCAAGTCGTGTCGGGCTTCGTGACGGCCCGCGCTTCCGACGCGGTGTCGCCCTTGCGGGAGCAGGCGGATACGAGCGCGAGTAAGCAAACCAGATACATGACGGGATGACGGATGTGCATGGGCGTCTCCTATGCCTTGAGTATGGGGCGTCTCCGCGAATCCGTCAATTCGCGCGTCTGACAAAAAGCGCGATTTCGGGTATGCTTGGAGTTCTCGCGTGAATACCAGGAGCGTTTCGCAATGGTCAAGCTTTCAGGCATCCGCGTCGCCTACGGCGGTCGCGTCATTCTCGACAACGAGGATTTTCTCATCAGAAACGGCGACCGCATCGGCCTCGTCGGCCCCAACGGCGCGGGGAAGACGACGCTTCTCCGCGTCATCTCGGGCGAGGAGCATCCCGACCGCGGCGAGGTCTCTTTCGACCCCGGAACCGTCATAGGGTATTTTTCGCAAAGCGTCGGCGAGATGTCCGGGAGAAGCGCCCTCGAAGAGGTTCTTGCCGGAGCGGGCGCGGTTTGGGAGATCGGACAAAGGCTCGCCGATCTCGAGGCCCGCATGGGTGATCCCTTGGCGAAGCCCCTGAGCGACGCCGAGATGGACGCGTACGGCGAGCTGCAATCCGATTTTCTGCGCCGGGACGGCTACAACCTCGAGTCACGCGCGGAAACGGTGCTTACCGGACTCGGCATCGCTCCCGCCAGATTCGGCGAGCCCGTCGAGCACTTTTCGGGCGGATGGAAGATGCGTATCGCGCTCGCGCGCATCCTAGTTCTCGAGCCGGACGTCCTCTTGATGGACGAGCCCACGAACCACCTGGACGTCGAGTCCATCGTATGGCTCGAGCAATGGCTCAACGATTTCAAGGGCGATCTCGTGATGACGAGCCACGACCGGGATTTCATGACGCGGTTGTGTTCGCGCACGGTAGAGGTCGCGAACGGAAAGGTCACGCAGTATTCGGGGAACTACGATTTTTACCTCCGCGAGCGGGAGGTCAGGCGCGAGCAGCTCGTCGCGACGTACAACCGGCAGCAGGCCCAGTTCGCGAAGGACGAGGAGTTCATCGCGAAGTTTTCCGCGCGGGCTTCGCACGCGTCCCTCGTGCAGTCGCGCATAAAGGCGCTCGAGAAGATCGAGCGCGTCGTCCTTCCGTCCGATCCAAAAAACATGAGCGTGAAGTTCGCGCCCTGTCCGCGCTCCGGCGACCAGGTGGTCGTGATGAGCGGCCTTTCGAAGGAGTGGCCCGCGCATGTCTCGGCCGGCAGCGCGAGGCACCCGGTCGGCGCCGCCGTGGAGGGAGGACGCCCGGTGTTCGAAGGCCTTTCCGGCACGATATCGCGCGGCGACCGCGTCGCCCTTACCGGCGTGAACGGCGCGGGGAAGTCGACGCTTTTAAAGGTGATCACCGGCGAAACGGAGGCGACGGGCGGTTCGGTGACCGTCGGCGCGAGCGTCAAGCTCGGCTATTTCAGCCAGTATTCCTCGGATACCCTCAATCCCGATCGTACGATCTTCGAGGAGGTTTCGGAGCGAATCCCCCTCGCGCCCGTCGGCACGATAAAGGGCATCCTCGGCGCCTTCCAGTTTTCCGGCGACGACGACGAAAAGAAAATCCACGTCCTCTCGGGCGGCGAAAAAAGCCGGGTCATGCTCGCGTGCATGCTCGCCGTCCCGGTCAACTTTCTCGTGCTCGACGAGCCGACGAACCATCTGGACATCCAGAGCCGCGAGGTGCTCCTGGAGGCGCTCGCCTCCTTCGAGGGCACGATCATCATCGTGAGCCACGACCGCTACTTTCTCAGGCATCTCGCGACCCGCGTGTTCGAGATCGACCGCGGCAAACTCAACGCGTACGAGGGCGACTACCGGTACTACCTCGAGAAAACGGGCAGGGCGTAGTCGTTCGCGTCTGCCGGTTACAAGGCGTTGAGCCTGATCCTGTCGAGTTCGTCCGCCGTGAAGAGGCCTGCCTGTTTCAGTTTGAGGAATTCCTCGGATACGCTCGAGTCGAAGACCATCAGGTCGTCCGAGTTTATCGTCACCGTGACGCCCGCGTCGTGGAGCCGCCTGACCGGATGGCCGACGATCGATTCCGCCCGGCCAAGACGGACGTTGCTCGTGGGGCAGACGTTCAGCACGGTGCCGCGCTTCGCGAGGAACTCCATGAGCTCGGGATCGCACGCCGCGGCGATGCCGTGCTGTACGGCGTCGAGATCGAGGACGGTCACCGATTCCCTGACATGGGCCGCGCCGCAGAGTTCCCCCGAGTGCGCCTTTTTCCGCATGCCCAGCTCGCCCGCCAGGCGCCAAAACGGGGCATACTCCTCGATGCCGCCGATCCTTTCGTCGCCATAGAGGTCGAGCGACCGGAAGAATCCGGTTGAAAGAAGCGCGGGGATATACCGTTGTAGAAGCTCCATCGGCGTGCTCCGCGCCATACCGAGTTCCGGTCGGACCTCGATCGACGGGTTGCCGGCCTCTGCGAGCGTCTCCTCGATGACGCGCGCGTAGTCCTCGGCCATCGCGACGGGATCGCCGTCATACAGCATGACCGTGGACCAGTCGAGGCTCGGTTCGATGGCGACCACGCCGTCCGCGATCGCCTCGCGAAGCGTCTCGGCGTAAAAGAAGCGGAAGAAATCGCGGATGCGGTCCGCTCCACCGTCGCCGTACGGCACGGCAAGATCATTGAGGATATAGTCGTCAAAGTCGGAGAAGTCGGCGAAAACCGCGGGAGGATCGGGAAGCTCGCACGCCGCCCATTCGCGGTACCGCGAGAGCCTGCCGCCCAGAAACGAGTGGGTATGAAGGTCGGCCTTCGGCGCCTTCCTGATCGCGGCAAGGTCTTCCCGCCCGAGGGCGTCGCGAAACTGAGCCGATGCAAGCCGATCCGCTTCGGTGTTCATGCAGGAAAAGTATCATAGCGGGGCGTGGTTATCAATGGCGTCTGCCGCGGTCACGCCTTCAGCACCGACGGGACAACCGAGATCACGAGAAGGGCTGCCATGGTCCAGTTGAAGACGCGGAGCCGGACTGGATGCTCGAGGAAGTTTTTGAGGAGGGTGCCGAAGACGGCCCACGCGGAGACCGACGAGAAGGCGATGAAAAGGTTGACGATGCCGCCCGCCGCGAGGCTCGTCCAGTAGGCCTCGGGGTCGGTGAAGGCGGTGACGAGGGTGATTGCCGCAACCCAGGCCTTGACGTTGATCCACTGGAAGGCGACTGAACCGAGAAAGGTGATCGGTTTAGCGTCTTCCCCATTTTTCGCGGCGGGGCCGATACCGGTCGACGTGGCGATCTTCCAGGAGAGATAGACAAGATAGGCGAGCGAGACCCAGCGAAGGATCTCGTGCGCGACGGGGAAGGCCCTGAAAAGGCTCCCGAGTCCCGCACCGACCGAGAAGAAGAGGATGTTGAACCCGAGTACCACGCCCAGCACGTGGGGCAGGGTGCGGCGGTAGCCGAAGTTCGCGCCCGTCGCGAGGGCGATGAGGTTGTTCGGTCCCGGCGTGAAGCCAGAAACGATCGAGAACGAGACGAATCCCGCGAGCAGCGTGTAGTTCATGGCGCCTTCTTCCTTGTCTTTTTGACGGGTATCGGGGTAACCGCGACGAGGGCGCGGACCGCGTCGAGCGAGAGGTCGCGGTCCTCGATGTCGAGGATATAGTGTTCCCTCGCGCCGGGGTAGGGCGTGCCCGTTGCCGCGTCCTTCATGAGGGACGCGACCGCGTCGGCCTTCTTGACGAATACGGTGTTGTCGCAGACGAGCAGGACGGGACGGTCGTCCACATAGACCATGTACTCGCCGAACATCTTTCGATGGCGGACGGCGCCGGATCCCGCGATTTGGTCCGTGACGAATTCAATGTAATCCGCGCTCGTCGCCATGACGCGCTCCTTCCCAGGCGTTTCCGGTTCGTGTCCCCCATGATACGCGGACGCGCGTCAGATTTCAAGGGGACCGGATGCGTCGCGCTGGCGGCTGAAAACCGTCGCGCAAGTCGCTTGCTCCCCGGTTTGAGGAGTAGTCAGGAGGACGCCTTCCCGCTCCGTTTCTTCTCGAGCATTTCGCGGTCGGCGATGCCGATCAGGGTCTCGGGGTCGTCGCCGTCCTCGGGGAAGCGGGAAAAGCCGACCGTCGCCTCAACCCGGACCGTCTGGCCGTTCACGACGATCGGCTCTCCGACCGCATGCCGTATTCTTTGTTCCGCGTCCGCGAAGTCATAGGCCGATTCCGTCTCCGGGAGGACGATGACGAATTCGTCGCCTCCCACGCGCGCGGCAAGATCGGTGGCGCGTATCATTCCCGAGAGCCTGCGGCCCGTTTCCGACAGCACCATGTCTCCCGCTTCGTGTCCGAAGGCGTCATTGACCGGCTTGAATCCGTCCAGGTCCATGAAGGCGATGAGGATTCCCCGCTTCTCCCTTCCCGCCCGGAGGATCTCCACCGGCAGGTATTCCTCGAGCCTCAGCCGGTTCGGAAGCCCGGTCAGTTTGTCGTTCCGTGCAAGTTCGTAATGCGAGAGGCTTTCGTCGAAGAGCGCCTGCTGGGTTCCGAGGAGACGCTTTACCATGGTCGGTATGAACAGCATGAGAAGGCCGCAGAGCAGGACATAGATGGACCGGTATATCTGTCCGGGTATGTTCGCGCTGACGAGCCGGGCCGTCAGTTCGGGATCCATCCGCGGCCAGAAACGGAAGAACAGGGTGTTCATCGACGCGACGCTGAGTATCGTCGCGAAGACGATGAGCGGGGGATCGAGACGGAGGGCCGCGAGAAACAGGAGCACGGGATAGAGGATGAGCGTCGCCGTGGTGATCGGCACCAGGGGCGAATTGGCCCAGGCGTCAATCCAGTTGTAAAGGGTCAGCAAGACCACGTCGAGAGAAACAGAGAGGAACCGGATCTGCGGCACCAGCCGCTTTCTGACGATGATGAAGGTCAGGACGCCGTTGTAGAGGAGGGCTACCGCGGCCATCATCATGCCGTAGAGCCCCGCGAGGCTTTTTTCCGCGAAGTAGACATAGGCGGCCAACACCGCCATAAGGCTATAGAGAATCCAGCGGAAGAGCCATGCGACTTTCTCCCCCCGGAGTATCTCGTCCCTGAATAGCGGCTTGTAATCGACCATCACACGGATTGTAGAGGATTATTACCCGGCTGTCAAAACACGTCCGGATCGCCCATCCGCACCCCGTATTCTTTGCGGTTGCCGTCCGGGGAAAAAGCGTCTACACTGATAGCCGCCGGGGTCTTCCGGACGTACGGCGAGCGAGGGGTCATGCGCAACTGTATCGTGAGTCAGGCAACGACCAACAAATTCTTGGCCAACGCGGCCATCGTGATGATCGTCGTGCAGAGCGTCCTGTCGTATTTCGTCGAGGACTCCCTTTCCGGGGGCCTGGCGACGTTCGGCCTCGCGGTCGCCATGTTCGCCGTTCCTATCGCCCTGTATTTCGCCCGTCCCGCGAGCGCCGCGTTCAAATACCTCTTCGTATTCTTCGCAATCAGCTACGTGTTCGTCCTTCTGTACGCGCAGAAGGGGAACATCGACAACCTCTTTCTCCTGTTCGTCATCCTCGCCGGCGCCTCCATCTACTTCGACGTGAGGTTCACCCTCTACACCACGTTTATACTCTGCGCGGAGACCATGCTGGGTCTTTTTCTGTATCGAGAGGCGCTGTTTCCCCTGCTGGTCCCGGCCTCGGTCCTGTCGCTGATGTTCAACTTTCTGGTTATCGGGGCCTTGCTCGCCTTCCAGGGCGAGTGGGGCAAGCGGATGATGAACTCCTACGAGTCGGTGTACGACAGGTCGATTACCGACTCGCTGACCCAGGTACGCAACCGCGCCTTCTTCGACGAGTACCTGCGCGATACGGCGGAACAGGCGCGCAAGTACGGCGAAACCTTCAGCGTGGCGATCCTGGACATAGACAACTTCAAGGCGTTCAACGACACCTACGGCCATCCCGTGGGCGACCTCGTGCTGAAGGCTACGGCCATGACGGTTCAGGAGACGATACGCAAGACCGACGTGCTCTGCCGCTTCGGCGGCGAGGAGTTTACGCTGATCTTCAAGGCGACGTCCCTCGCGGACGCCCTGACCATCGCCGAGAAGATCCGCTCCTCCGTGGAGAGGGGCGAAGTCGAGCACGAGGGAAAGAAACTTTCCATAACCATCAGCCTCGGCCTTGCCGAATTCAAGCCGCGCGAAACCCCGGCCGCCTTGGTGGCGCGCGCCGACCAGGCCCTGCTCGCGGCGAAGCAGGCCGGGAAGAACCGGGTCGAGCGGGCGTGAGCGCTTTTCTTGCGCGGGCGTACGTTTTGCCTTACAAACGGAGCGGACGGAAATGAACGTTTCAAGCGGATCAAACGGATCAAAAGACGGCAGTCACGGCAGTCACGTCAATCACGTCAGGCGCTTCGTCGCCGGCGGGGAAACGTACGCCTATCACAGCCTTCTTTCCCTCGTGAACGGCGATCGGGCGAAGCTCGCGCGGCTGCCGTATTCGATACGGGTGCTCGCGGAAAACCTCCTGCGAAAGCGGGACGGAACGTTCGTGACAGACTCCGACGTCGATACCGTCGCGCACTGGCGGCCGCGCTACGACGTTCCCCCGGAACTGCCGTTCCATCCCGCGCGCGTATTGATGCAGGACTTCACGGGCGTGCCCGCCGTGGTGGATCTCGCGGCGATGCGGGACGCCGTGAGGGAGCTGGGGGGAGACCCTTCCGCGGTCAATCCCCGGGTCCCCGTCGAGCTGGTGGCGGACCATTCCGTGCAACTCGACTATTCCGGCACGAAGGAAAGCCTCGGGGGAAACGTCGCGAAGGAATACGAACGGAACGGGGAGCGGTACTCGCTTCTCAAGTGGGCCCAGAAGAGCTTTTCCAATTTCAGGGTCGTTCCGCCCAATTCCGGAATCTGCCACCAGGTCAACCTCGAATACCTCGGGCGCGTGACCGTCGCCGAAACCGCGAACGGCGAAACGTTCGCGTACCCCGACACGGTGGTCGGGCTCGACTCGCATACGCCGATGATCAACGCGGTGGGAGTCTTGGGCTGGGGAGTCGGGGGGATAGAAGCCGAGGCGGTCATGCTCGGGCAGCCGTACTACCTGTCCGTGCCCGAGGTCGTCGGCGTGCGGCTTACGGGCCGGCTCTCCGGGGGAGTGACCGCGACCGACCTCGTGCTTGCGCTGACCGAACTCCTGCGGAAACGCAAGGTCGTGGAAAAATTCGTGGAGTACTTCGGTCCCGGCATGAAGACGCTCTCCGTGCCCGACCGCGCGACCGTCTCGAACATGACGCCTGAGTACGGCGCGACGGTCGGTTTTTTCCCGATAGACGGCATCACGATCGACTATCTCCGGCTGACCGGACGCGCGGAAGCGGCTGAGCTCACCGAGGCCTACGCGCGGGCCAACGGCTTCTTTTTCGACGAATCGGAACGGCGCGAGTATACCGAGGTCATCGACTTCGACCTGGGCTCGGTGGAACGCTCGCTCGCGGGACCGAAGCGGCCGCAGGATCGCGTGCCGCTTTCGTCCTTGCGCGGCACGGTGCCGGAAGCGCGTGTCGCGAGCGGGACCGAAGACGCGCGGGGCGCGGGGGCGGGTCTCGTGAACGGCAGCGTCGTGATCGCCGCGATTACCTCCTGCACGAACACCTCGAACCCGGGAGTCCTTATCGGCGCGGGTCTCATGGCGAGGGAGGCGGCGAAGCGGGGACTCGCGGTTCCGGACTACGTGAAAACCTCCTTCGCGCCCGGATCGCGCGTGGTTACCCGCTACCTGGAAAAGTGCGGGCTCCTTCCGGCTTTCGAGGCCCTCGGCTTTCACGTCGCGGCCTACGGCTGCACGACCTGCATCGGAAACAGCGGACCGTTGCGGGCGGACATCGAACGGGAAATAAAGGAACGCGACCTCAACGTGGCCGCCGTGCTCTCGGGAAACAGGAACTTCGAGGCGCGCGTGCACCAGCTGACGCGCCTGAATTACCTCGCGTCTCCCCCGCTCGTGGTCGCCTTCGCGCTCGCGGGCAGGGTCGACATCGATCTTTCGACGGAGCCCCTGGGAACCGGCAGTGACGGCGCCGAGGTGTACCTGAAGGACCTCTGGCCTGACGAGCGGGAGATCGCGTCGCTCGCGGAGGGATGCGTCGCCACGGAATTCTTTACCGACGAGTACGCGCGGATTTTCGAGGGCGACTCGTACTGGAAGGCTCTTGAAACGGCGGACGGCGCCACGTACGACTGGGACGGCAGTTCCACCTACGTCAAGAAGCCCCCCTATTTCGAGAACTTCTCCCCGACGCCTCCGGACTCAGGCGATACGGGTGACATCGAAGGCGCCAGGATTTTCCTCGTGCTGGGAGACAGCGTGACCACGGACCACATCTCGCCCGCGGGCGCGATAGAGAGGGAGTATCCCGCGGGACGGTATCTCGCCTCCCTGGGAGTGTCCGAAGCGGACTTCAATTCCTACGGCTCGCGCAGGGGCAACCATGAGGTGATGGCCCGGGGAACGTTCGGGAACATCAGGATGCGCAACCGCATGATCGCGCCCGCCGAAGGGGCGTTCACGGTGAAGCATCCCGAGGGCGTCACGCTTTACAACTACGAGGCGGCCGCGCGGTACGCAAGCGAAGGCGTGCCGCTCGTCGTGCTCGCCGGAAAGGAGTACGGATCGGGGTCGTCGAGGGACTGGGCCGCCAAGGGAACGAGGCTTTTCAACATACGGGCGGTGATCGCCGAGTCGTTCGAGCGCATACACAGGAACAACCTCGTCGGCATGGGTGTCCTTCCCCTCGTCTTCGCGGAAGGGGAAAACGCCGGGACGCTCGGACTTGACGGCTCGGAAACCCTGTCGATACTGGGCCTAAGCGGCATGCGCCCGCGGAAAAAACTGGAAGTACGGGCGGCGAAGGCCGACGGACGGACGGTGCGGTTCGCGGTGACCGCCCGCCTCGACACGGAGGTGGACGTCCTCTACTACGCCCATGGCGGAATCCTTCCCTACGTCCTGAGGCGGATACTCGCGTCGGACCTGTAAGCGCGGACCTGTGAGCGTGACCCCGCGCCCCTGCGACGACGCGCGAGCGCGGGGGCTCCGCGCGTCCCGCGTTCTCCCCGCGTGGCCCGTTCTGCCTCGATCTTCCCCTTCTTTCCTACGTGTCCTTTCGGCCCCGGGCCATGACGAGCTTGCCGCTCCGGACGCACTCGAGGATGCCGTATTTTTCCAGCATGAGAACGAATGCGTTGAGCTTCGCGGTGGTGCCCGTTGCCTCGAAGGTGATGGAGTCCTCGCCGAGGTCGACGCTCCGCGCCCTGAAGTGGTCGGCGATCTGCATGAGCTCGGTCCGGGTCGCCTGGGGGCAGGCCACTTTGACGAAGGCGATCTCGCCCTCGACGGTTTCCTCGCCGGTATGGTCGGCTACGTGGATGACGTCCACGAGCCGGTCGAGCTGCCGGATCACCTGGGAGAGGATTTCCCGGTCCCCGGTGGCCACGAGGTTCATGCGGGAGAACTCGCGCCGGTGGGTGGGAGACACGACGACGCTTTCGAGGTTGAAGCCCCGGCGGGAAAAGACCAGGGCGATGCGGATGAGCACCCCCGGGCGGTTCGAGACGAGGAGGCTTATCGTGTGCTGTTCTTCGGTGCGCTGGTACATCAGGTACTCCCTTTGGGTTTTTCGACCGGCCCCTTCGGCCGCTCGAGGAGCATGGCGGAATAGTCGGCCCCGGCGGGTATCATGGGGAACACGTTGTCTTCCCGTTCCACCTCCGCGTGGATGAGGCAGGGACCGTCGTGGGCTAGGGCCTCGCGGAGGACGGGTTCAACGTCTTCGACCCGGGCGATGCGCACGCCCTTCATGCCGTAGGCCTCGGCGAGCTTCACGAAGTCGGGGTTGTTTTCCATGGCCACGCCCGAGAGGCGGTTGTTGAAGAAGATGTCCTGCCACTGGCGGACCATGCCGAGGAATTTGTTGTCGATGACCAGGATCTTGACGTTGGCCTTCTGGAGCATGGCGGTGGCGAGTTCGCACTCGGTCATCTGGAAGCCGCCGTCGCCTGCGATGGCGACGACGAGTTCGCCGGGCCGGGCGAGCTGGGCGCCGATGGCCGCGGGAAAACCGAAGCCCATGGTGCCCGCGCCGCCCGAGGAAAGCCAGTCGCGGCCGGAGCGGGTCTTGTAGAACTGTGCCGCCCACATCTGGTGCTGGCCCACGTCGGTGGCCACGATCGCCTTGCCGTCCGTTAGGCGGTAGAGGGCGTCGATCACGAGGCTCGCCGAGAGGGAGCCGTTCCCGTGAACGAGGGGGAATTCCCTCCGCCACGATTCGGTTTTCGCGAGCCAGTCGCCGGTTTTTCCGGGTTTGCACAACGCGAGGAGGGCAGAGGAAATTTCCTTGGCGTCGCCGTGGAGAAAGAGGTCCACCGGCACCTGCCTGCTTTCCTCGGAGCGGTCGATGTCCACGTGGATTTTTTTCGCGCCCTTGCAGAAGGTTTTCACGTTCCCGGTGATGCGGTCGTCGAAACGCGCGCCCACGGAGACGATGAGGTCGCAGTGCTGGATCGCCTTGTTCGCGTAGGCGGTGCCGTGCATGCCGAGCATGCCCAGGGACAGGGGATGGTCCTCGGGGAAGGCGCCCTTGCCGAGAAGGGTGGAGACCACGGGAATTTTGAGCTTTTCGGCGAGGGCGAGCAGTACGTCCCCGGCGCCGGCGATGACGGCCCCGTGCCCCGCGAGGAGCACCGGGCGCTCGGCCTCCGCGATGAGGGCGGCGGCCCGCTCGACGGCTTCTTCGTCGTAGCCTTCCGGTATCCGGTAGCCGGGGAGGTCCATGGGAGCGGCGAAGTCGGGCTCGAAGGAGCGGGCGGACACGTCCTTCGGCACGTCGATGAGGACGGGTCCGGGCCTCCCGGTGGAGGCGAGGTGAAAGGCCTCCTTCATGACGCGGGGTAGCGCCTCCGTTTCCTTGACGAGCCAGGAATACTTGACGACGGGGTAGCTGATGCCCGACACGTCCGCTTCCTGGAAGGCGTCGAGCCCGAGGTTTGCGGTGATGGTCTGCCCGCAGATGACGATGATGGGCACGGAGTCCATGCTGGCGGTGAGGATGCCCGTTATGGCGTTGGTGGCGCCGGGTCCCGAGGTGACGAGGGCCACGCCGACGCGGC
The DNA here is from genome assembly GCA_001604405.1 of Spirochaetales bacterium Spiro_10. GTDB lineage: Bacteria > Spirochaetota > Spirochaetia > Treponematales > Treponemataceae > Teretinema. The sequence goes on along the minus strand of LVBL01000056.1, from coordinate 8,370 downwards.
CCGAGGCCCGCGCGTAACCGTCGGCCATGTGGACGGCGCCCTGTTCGTGCCGGGAAAGCACGAGCTTGATCGGCGAATCGATGAGGGCGTCGAAGAGGGGTATGTTTGCCCCGCCGGGATAGCCGAAGATGTGGGTTACCCCGTGCTGTTCCAGGGACGCGATGATCGCCTGGGCTCCGGTCATGGTCAGTTCCTTCATGGGTGAGTCCTTCATGGGCGGGTTCCTCCTGCAAGGGCCAGGTAGGGGATGCGCGAGGCCGTGTCCGCCGCCGCCCCGGCGTTCGCCAGGAGAGCGCCCAAGGTGTCCCAGGCGCCGGCGAGGAATTTGGAGCGGTGGGAAGCGGGCATGGAAACCGTGAAGACAAGGCCTCCGGCGGAGAGCGTCATGGCCTCGAGATCGACGGTGATCGCGGTCTCCGGCGCGGCTTCGATTCGGTCCTGCAGGGCCTTTACGCGGTCGGCAGGCGCCGTTACCGCGGGCACGCCGATGGAGGCGCAGTTTCCGGCGAAGATGTCCGCGAAGGATTCGCCGACGATCGCCTTGATGCCCCAGCGGGCGATGGCCTGGGGCGCGTGCTCCCGGGAGGAGCCGCAGCCGAAGTTTTTGTTCACCGCGAGGACGGAGGCCTTGGCGTACCGGGGGTCGTTCATGGGATGGGCCTTCGGCTTTCCCGTTTGGTCGAAGCGCTCGTCGCGAAAGGCGTCTTCCCCGAGCCCGTCGAAGGTGACGCAGCGCAAAAAGCGCGCCGGGATGATTCGGTCGGTGTCTATCTCGTCCCCGCGGATCGCGAGGCCGGTTCCGGCGAGCGTCTTGATGATCGATTCGTTTGTCATCGGCTGAACTCCCTCACGTCGACTATCTTCCCCATGATGGCCGCCGCGGCCGCCATGGCCGGGCTCATGAGCATGGTCCGCCCGGTGGCGGAGCCCTGCCGGCCGATGAAATTCCGGTTGGAGGAGGATGCGCACAGTTCCCTGCCCTTGAGCCGGTCGGGGTTCATGGCAAGGCACATGGAACAGCCCGCGAGGCGCCATTCGAAGCCCGCCTCGGCGAATACGCGGTCGAGCCCCTCTTGTTCGGCTTGCTGTTTTACCCGCTCCGAACCGGGCACGACGATGGCCCGCACGCCGGGGGCGACCTTCCTGCCCTTCACGACGGCGGCCGCCGCGCGGAGGTCGGAGATGCGGCCGTTGGTGCAGCTGCCGATGAAGGCGACGTCGATCTTTTGGCCGAGCACCGGGTCCCCGGGCGTGAAGCCCATGTGGGCGTAGGCGGCCTCGGCGGTTTCCCTTGATTCGCCCAGGGTTTCGGGCAGCGGAAGCTTGGCGGTCACGGGGATGCCCTGGCCGGGGTTGATGCCCCAGGTGACCATGGGCTCGAGCTTGGACACGTCGATTACGATTTCGTCGTCGTAGCGGGCGCCGGGATCGGAGGCCATGGAAAGCCAAAAGGCGGCGGCCTTGTCGAAATCGTTTCCGGCTGGTACCCGGGGCTTTCCGCGAAGGTATTCCACCGTGGTCTTATCGGGGTTCACGTAGCCGCAGCGGGCGCCGCCCTCGATGCTCATGTTGCAGATGGTGAGCCGGCCTTCCATGTCGAGGGCCTCGATCGCCTCGCCCGCGTACTCGTAGGCGTAACCAATGCCCCCGTTCACCCCGAGCCGGGCGATCAGGGCCAGGATATAGTCCTTGGCCGTTATCCCGGGGCCGGGCTTTCCGGTAAAGAGGATGCGGCGCACCCTGGGTTTCGATACCGCGAGGGTTTGGGTCGCCAGAACGTCGCGGATCTGGCTCGTGCCGATGCCGAAGGCGATTGCCCCGAAGGCGCCGTGGCTCGCCGTGTGGGAGTCGCCGCAGACGATGGTCATGCCCGGCTGGGTGAGCCCCTGCTCGGGACCCACCACGTGCACGATGCCCTGCTTGCCCGAGCCCCAGTTAAAAAAGTCGATCCCGTTTTCCTTCGTGTTCCGCTCGAGGTTCTGGAGCATCTCCTCGGCGAGATCGTCTTCCAACGGCCGCGCGGAGCTGTGGGTGGGCACGATATGGTCCACCGTGGCCACCGTACGGTCGGGCCGCGCCACGGGAACGCCCCGCTCCCTGATCATGGCGAAGGCCTGGGGAGAGGTGACCTCGTGGATGAGGTGCAATCCGATATAGAGCTGGTCTTCCCCCGATTCGAGGGTCGCCACCTTGTGGAGCCGCCAGACTTTGTCCAGTAAGGTTTCCGCCATTAGTTTTCCTCCCCGGGAAGGAGGCGGATCGCTCCCTGGTCGGCGCTTTGTGCGAAAAGGGCGTAGGCGCGAAGCGCCCTACTCACCGTGCGCTTCCGGTCCACGGGCGTGTAGGCCTGGTCTCCCCGCGCTTCCTGTTCCTTAGCGCGGCGCGCGAGTTCGGCGCTATCTACCAGAAGCTCAAGCCGACGATTGGGGATAGAGATGTCGATGAGGTCGCCGTTCCGAACCAGGGCGATCTCGCCCCCCGCCGCGGCTTCCGGGCTCGCGTGGCCGATGGAAAGCCCGCTCGTGCCCCCGGAGAAGCGGCCGTCGGTGATGAGGGCGCAAGCCTTTCCGAGCCCGCGGCTTTTCAGGTAGCTGGTGGGATAAAGCATTTCCTGCATGCCCGGACCGCCTTTGGGGCCTTCGTACCGGATGACCACCACGTCGCCGGCCTTCACCTTCCCCGCGAGGATTCCCGCCACGGCGTCTTCCTGGCTTTCGAAGACCACCGCGGGACCCTTGAAATCGAAGATGGACGGGTCGACCCCCGCGGTTTTCACGATGGCGCCCCGGCTCGCGATATTTCCGAAGAGGACCGCGAGGCCGCCGTCCTTGTAGTAGGCGTGGCTTATGTCGCGGATACAGCCCGAGGCGCGGTCAAGGTCGCACGATTCGAAGCGGCTGTCCTGGCTTCCCATGACGAGATTGAACTTCCCTCCCGGAGCCGCCCGGTAAAAGGCTTCCGCCCCGGGGTTCGGCCCGCGCGTCAGGTCGTATTTCGCGAGCGCCGCGGCGAGCGTTCCGCCTTCAACCCGGGCGACCGACGTATCGAGGAGGCCTCCCCGGTCGAGTTCGGCGAGAATGCCCATGATGCCGCCGGCGCGATGGACGTCCTCGATATGGAAATGGGAATTGGGCGCGACCTTCGAAAGGCACGGCACCTTGCGGGACAACGCGTCTATGTCGCTCATGGTGAAATCGACCCCGGCTTCCCGGGCGATGGCCAGGAGGTGGAGCACCGTGTTGGTGCTGCCGCCCATGGCGATATCGAGGCTCATGGCGTTCATGAAGGCCGCCTTCGTCGCGATGCCCCGGGGAAGGAGCCGCTCGTCGCCGGTTTCGTAATACTGCGCGGCGAGTTCGCAGATGCGCTCGGCTCCCCGCTCGAAAAGTCCGAGCCGTTCCTTGTGGGTGGCGAGAACCGTGCCGTTCCCCGCCAGGGCGAGCCCGAGCGCCTCGTTGAGGCAGTTCATGGAATTGGCGGTGAACATGCCCGAACAGCTTCCGCAGGTGGGACAGGCATGGCTCTCCACGTCGTCGAGGGTCTTCGCGTCCACGCCCTCGTCGGCGCCCATGACCATCACGTCCACGAGGTCATAGGCCTTGCCGCCGGTCCGGCCCGCTTCCATGGGACCGCCCGAGACGAACACCGTCGGTATGTTGAGCCGCATGGCGGCCATGAGCATGCCGGGGGTGATCTTGTCGCAGTTGGATATGCAGATGAGGGCGTCGGCCCGATGGGCGTTTACCATGTATTCCACGCTGTCGGCGATCAGGTCACGGGACGGCAGGCTGTAGAGCATGCCCTCGTGTCCCATGGCGATCCCGTCGTCGATGGCGATGGTATTGAATTCCGCCGCGAAAAAGCCCTTCGCCTCGATAATGGCCTTTACCTTCTGGCCGATCTCGTGGAGGTGGACATGACCCGGCACAAACTGGGTAAAACTGTTGGCTATCGCGATAATCGGCTTCCCGAAATGCGCTTCCTTCATTCCGTTCGCCCGCCACAGGGAGCGGGCTCCGGCCATAATCCGGCCTTTGGTGTTCGTGTCTGATCGTAACGCGGGCATGGGCATCTCCTTGAGCCCTGAGTGTACCGGAGCTTGTCGGATGGGCGCAAGACTCAAACCCGCCTGTTCCGCGAAATTCCACGGGGACCGGGCGCGGTACCGCCAAGGTCCCTCGCGGGACGGTATCCCGCCGTCAGCCCGTCAGTTGGCGTCCCTCCTCTGAGTCAGGTTGAAGCATCGTTGGGATTATAAGGCTTCAAGGAGATACTAAGAATTCAAGTAAAGATAAAACCGCTTTTGCATATCTATTGGTAAACGATTCATGAGACCTAGAAGCAGAAACACTGCTCCTATCAATAAAGGGAGTAAAGTTATTGTTGAGAAAATAATATTTCGTACTATGAAAACTTTAATGATCGAAACTGAGTGATTGGATTCCATATAGCAGATCTGTATTTTCCCCGGGATTACTTGTGTACTACCTATGAAGTAATTCTCGCTAACTCCGGCATAATTCGCAGAATTCACAAAATAGGTGTATTCCACAGTAGTTACGGTCTTTGTTCTGTGATGGTCAATGACGTTTCCTTCAGTTTCTTGAACTGGATACATGAGAAATCGCAGATTACCGAGGAGTATATGAACAAGCACGAGGCAAATACAAGTAAGCCCAAGTATGGCTAAAACCATCTTGCGTTTCTTGGATGGCAGGATCATGCTTTCTCCTGCGGCTTTCTTGCCAACCGCACTCATGATTATACCGCCATTATCCGATCTTTCTGTTGTGATTTTTTGCATACTCGGAAAGATCGAATTTATTGAATAATTCGACATATTGATTACGAATCGTACTGCCCATAATTTTTTCGATAATCTCTTCAACTTGTTTTGGTGTTTTATGTTTAAGATTGAATTCTTTGATAATCTGTAGCATGTGTTCTTTTGTCATTTTGGAATTCAAAAAAAACTTTGCCAGTTCCAACGGCGGAAAAATCAGTTCCGTTTGCGACAATGCCACGGAATACCACTTTTTTTCATAGTCGTAGTACTTATGCTTGCTTAAAAAAGAGTTGTCATTCAACTGTTTTTCCGCATCTTCCATAAACAGCAACGCGAATGTATATGCGAGACCTTCGGATAGTATGCTCTCTTTCGCCCGTCGCAAAGAGTTTTCAACACGCAAATACGAATGTCCGATTTCATGGAGAACACCCGAAATATACATGCTTCTGGTCGTATCGGAAGCGACAGTATCCGGATTAACGCCCTTTACCTGAATGTACATTTTTTTGCTGCGATGGTTATTAGCGTAATGCGGTTTGTTGCCGAGCGAGAGATTGATCTTGTGGTTCAGGAAATATTCTTTTCCAAGCGTATCGGCGATCAATTTGGTAACACCTTCCGTTATATCCCTGATAGACGGCGCTATTTGAAGTAATTCCTTATCAGTCTTCCTTACCTTTGTTGGAATCATGGTATCTCCTTTGGTATATTCTGATGATTGCTTTCTAGCTAAACCATATACGAAAAATGATGAGATTTCTTGGTTTTTTCATTTTTTTGCTATGCTCGCACGTATTTGATCGTCAGTAAATGTCGCGTCCGGTGAGAGATACAAACTTAATCCCAACCAATAGCTTAACCTGCGCCGCCACTGGTGGCGTCAGGTTGAAGCATCGTTGGGATTTTCTTGAGGAAGGAAGGGCAATATAAATATTGGTACAACTTGACAAGCTACGCCTTACGGCTTCGCTTGCAGGTTAACCTGTAACTTATATTGGTTTGGGGTCTGACCCTCTGGGTGTGTCAGTTCCTCAGCAAAACTAATACTGGCAAAGGATAGCCGCTCTCCCTAGTGCCGAGTTGTACACACAAAGTGGTGTTTAATTAAAGAATACATATTGCCAGCCCAAGTCTTAAGAAATCTTATATCACCATTTCCAACAAACTACGGAAAATTCTATAAAAAATCCGATCAACACAATTCATTTAATTAAATATGGATTACCTTTTTTTGACACATAGTAAATTAGAGTTAATTGATATATGATGACATATTCAACAAAAAATCCCTCTTTCACTAATTCTAGAAAATCAGACCATATAAAAACTAGGTTGCAAGTACCATACAGAATTTGAAACTTAACAAGAGTTATTATCACAGAAAATATAAATGAAAATAACATAATAATGAATGGGTATAATGATGGCTTCTTCTCTAGTCCTAAAATATATAAGGTAATTACGTTTTGTAAAACCAGAAACAAATAAAAAAATAGAATACAAAAAATATATATAACGGGCGTTTGAATAAAACCTTTTACATACAAAAAGTAATAAATAAAGTATGTACAAAAGATTAATATCAAGTAATTAATCCAGTAAACAACAGTCATTTTTTTAATGTCTATACGACTCTTAAAATCTTTGTAAAGTTTTATAAAAACAATAGTTGGTATGATTACTAAAGAAGGATTGAATGAATAAAATGCTACCCCTAAATAATTCATGAGAGCAACAGAAACATTCCATGCCAAAATAGAAGTAGCAGCATACAAAATATAACTAATCATTTATTTGAGCCTTTATAGCTTCAATTTGTTCTGATGATAATTTAACCGACAAAGTATAACTCCCCTCGATTTTAAATGAAGATAATCCTGCTTTGCGTCCTATTGATGTCAATTTCTCTCCCCAGAAATCTCTTTTCCCACCACCTTCATGAAAATCAAAAGAATCAGTAATATGCACTTTAACATTTATGGTTCCCGTGTCCTCATCTATTGAATCAACTGACCATGAAAAATCTACACCACCACCAAAGGCCCTATATAAATCAGTATCTGTCTTTTTTTTAAATGCAGTTGTTCCATTTGAACCTGAAGTAATTCCTTCAGCTAATCTATTTTTTATTGTTTTATTTGCATAGCTATCTGCATTTGCGAGTTTATCAGTAATAACTGAATTATTTGTAATATTATAAGTTCCTGTATATCCAAGCAATCCAAGTGAATAAAAAAACTGGCAAACAGGAAAACTATTATCATCTACAACTTCGTTTACTATCCAATTCCTTGCGTCTGTTCGACTCATTTTATCAGGATTTGCTAAAACTACAGATAATGCAGAAATCCTTCCATCCGGATCTGTGTACTTAACCGGTTCCTCCCCGGAACCAATACTGGCGTGGGTTAGTTACTATCCTCTATGCAAAAGTTGTAGACTACAATTTTGCATTAACAAAAGAACAAAACCGAACTTAATGAAAATAGCCCTAACTGCTAATGCTTAATTACAACCTGATCACTTAAATTAATGAATATCTCAATAACGATCAATCCATTCTTCAATTCTTTGTTGTATCTCCTTTGGAAGCATTTTAAATGTCCCCATTAGCAAGATTAAAAAACTAAATAGAAACGGAACTAGTAAAAGAAGAAGTAAAACAGAATCAAGCACAATGTAGTCTTCAACTATTGATACATTTTTCAAACTCTCCAAATAGCGTATTGTATAGCCATTTCGCGATCTGTCTGGTAGAACTAGTAAAACAATAGTTCTACCGTGATAAACAGTTCCATCAATGATGTAAGTATACTTTATTTCCGAATAGAATCTATATAATTGTATTTTCTCAATCTCACCATAGGTTGTATCTGTTTTATATAATAGAAACTTTATTGTATTAGTGCTTATTAGAATTATACAGACACTAATAGAAAAAAGAATAAAAAGGTATGAAATTCTTCTGTAATGCTTAGTTAACGGAATCATATATTTCCTCCGCAAGCAAACTTCCACCAGTTCCTCCACCCCAACTGCCACCAAACACACAAATTCCAGTTATTACTAATCCTGGTACCAAGCCAACACCAGTCCCAGCAATTATTAACCCAGCAGCAACTCCTCCAACACCTGCGCCAAGTTCACCACCAACAATATTTCCAACACCTTTCCAGCCATTTCGAGCATCACCTATTGCGAAATCATATGTTGTAATACCTAATTGAAGCACATCACCTGCCACCGAAGCTCCCTGTGCAAAACCATTAGCAACTTTTAATGCTTTTCCCAAATCAATATCTTTTACAGCTGTTGTAATTAATTTTAACCCGTCAGAGCCTTGTATATCAAATGGTGCAGACCAGTGCAATGTATTTCCTGCTTCTTTTGCTGCTTCTCCGAGCAAAAGCAGTTTTTTACCACTTTTTGCTTTATCTTCAAAACTTCCTAATCCATTAAGAATGGTTGCAATCCAAGAACTAGTTTCATTCTTCTTGTTTGTCTCAGATCTATTACGTAGTATTTGGGCAATATCCTCAGGTATCCCATTCTCCCTTCCATCGGGATCTATGTACTTAACC
>LVBL01000141.1 GCA_001604405.1 Spirochaetales bacterium Spiro_10 | reverse complement strand
CGGGCGAGACGGGCCCTCGAGGTCGCCCGCGACTACGCCTTCGAGATAGAGCTCGGGGCCGAGGACGCGACCCGCGCCGATCCCTCCTTCCTTCTCGAGTATTGCGCGCTCGCCTGCGATCTCGGCGTGCGCGTGATCAACATCGCCGACACCGTCGGTTTCGCCTCTCCCGAGGAGATCTACCGGATCGTCGGCTCCATCCGCTCGGCCGTCCCCGCTATCCGCGACGGCACGTCCCTTCTCGGGATACACGCCCATGACGACATGGGCCTCGCGCTCGCCAATACGCTCGCCGGCATACGCGCGGGCTGCGCGCAGGCCGAGGTTACCGTCGGCGGCATCGGCGAGCGGAGCGGGAACGCCGCGCTCGAGGAACTCGTCGCGAACCTGCTCGCGCGGGCCGATCTCTATGGCGCGGCGACATCCGTACGGCCCGACTCCCTTGTCCCGCTCGTCGATACCGTTTCCCGCGCCCTCGCCGTCGCCCCGTCGCCGTTCAAGCCGGTGGTCGGCGCGAACGCCCGTGCGCACGCGTCCGGGATGCACCAGCAGGGGATGTCGCGCGACGCGGACACCTACTCCCCGCCAATCCGCCTCGCGTCCTCGCCCGCGCGCCACCGGATCGCCCTGTCCGCCCATTCGGGCACGCGGGGCGTCATCGACTTCGCGCGCGAGATCGCGGGAATAGAGCTTGACGAGCCGCTCGCTGGCGCGGCGCTTATGCGGGTCAAGAGACGCGGGGAGTCGTGCGGAATCAGCGAGTTTCTCGGGTCCCTTCGCGAGGGCAACGCGATCGAATCGGACGTCTGGAGCCTTGAGCGGGTTTCGGCCGCGTCGGACGTCGACGGGAAGGGCCGCGCGCGCAACGCGCTCGCCGCCACGGTGAGCCTCGTTCGCGGCCAGGCGGCCGGTCCGCGTCGGGCGGAGAGGATGTCCGCAGAGGCCGAGTCGGAGAGCCTCGTCGGCGCCGCGCGCGAGCTCGTTCGCGGCCTTTTCGGCATGGATTTTTCCGTGCGGGTCTTTTCGGTGACGGGATACGGCGATGACGCGCGCGTCTATCTGGAGGCCTCGCGCGCGCGCGGCGGCACGGATGACGCGGCGCAAGAGCCCGTCCGCCTCCACGCGACCGAGCGCCGCGGGGCGTCCCCGGCGGCGCTGCTCGTCGCCTGCCTCGTCGACTTCGCGAACGCGGAGCTCGTCGGGGAGCGGCTCGGGCTCGACCGGGACCGGTGACGCGCGCTATCCCCCGAGATACGCCTTCTTGACCCGCGGGTTGGAAGAGAGCTCCGCGCTCGTGCCGGACGCGATGATCTCGCCCGTGTCGAGGACGTACCCGCGCGAGGCGAAGTCGAGCGCGACCCGCGCGTTCTGCTCGACGACGAGGATCGTGATGCCCCTCTGGTCGTTGAGCCGCCTGAGCGCGCGGAACATCTCGTACATGAGGACGGGAGCGAGTCCCATGGACGGCTCGTCGAGCATGATGAGGTCGCTTCCCGTCATGAGGGCGCGCCCGACGGCGAGCATCTGCTGTTCGCCGCCCGAAAGGAGTTCGCTCCGCTGTTTTCTCCTCTCGCGCAGCCTCGGAAAGAGCGTGAACACGAGCTCCGTGTCCACGGATTTTTCGGCCTCTTCGCCCCTTCGGGCGTACGTCGCCATCTCGAGGTTCTCCTGCACGGTCAGGTTTCCGAAGATGTGCCGGCCCTCGGGCACCAGTGCCATCATCTTTTTCCGGACGAGATCGTGGGGCTCGACGCCGAGTATGCTCTTCCCCGCGTAGAGGATGTCGCCCGACGTGACCGTCGGCGCCTCCGGCCGCGCGAGCCTCGCGAGCGCGAGGAGCGTCGAGGACTTCCCCGCGCCGTTCGCGCCGATGAGCGTGACGATCTCCCCCCGTTCTATCCCGAAGGAAATCCCGTGAAGCGCCTCGATGTTGCCGTAACCGACCCGAAGGTCCCTCGCTTCCAATAGCATCATATCTCCCCGTCGCCCAAATACGCCTTGATGACCCGCGGGTTGTTCCGGATGTCCGCGGGGCCCCCGTACGCGATCTCCGAGCCGAAGTCTATTACCTTGATCGTGTCGCACAGGGACATGATCACCTGCATCTGGTGCTCTATCATCCAGATGGTGAGCTTGAACTCGGAATGTATCCAGCGGATGTAGCTGATGAGTTCCTGCACGTCCGCCGTGCTCA
>LVBL01000055.1 GCA_001604405.1 Spirochaetales bacterium Spiro_10 | reverse complement strand
CGCTCGGCGCCCAGACGCTCGACTTCGAGCCGATCGCTCCACGCATCGTGTCGGCGCGGCTTGAGGGCTTCGGCGGGGGTTACGCCGCGATCGAGGCGGGTTTCGACACCCTGGGAACCAACCCTGCCGCCTTCGCCTACACGACGCCCGCGTGGAGCTTCGCACGTCTCTCGATGGAGGTTTCCGGCCCCCTCTTCGACCTTCCGTCCGCGTTCAAGGCGGACGACACGACGGCCGCGCTGCTCGACCTCGTGGCCGCCAATAACGGCATCTATTTCGGCGCCGACATCACCGGCCCGATCGCCTTCGGCAAGGTAGACCGCAACTTCGGTTTCGGTTTTTTCAACCGATCCATGGTCGTGGCGAACGCGGCCTCAATCACGGCGGCCACTATCTATGTCGGAGAGGAATTCCTGCTCGTGGGCGGATACGGCCTCGAGATCTACGCAAAGGGTCCGCACACCATAGCCGCCGGCTTGCAACTCAAGGGCTTCTTCCAGGTATTCATCAACCAGGATGGCACCGCGTTCGACGTATTCGACTCCCTGACGAGCCTTGACGTGGGCGGCCTTCCTTCCGTTCTCTCGACCGGCTTCGGCGTGGACGGCGGTTTTCTCTATCGCTACGGCGACAATCTCAACGTCGGCATCGTTTGTCGGGATCTTTTTTCCCCGGTGTTCTCGACGGGTTACGCGGGCATCGGCGACTTCCTTGACGGTTCGTCCAATACCGACACGAGATACGACCGCCTCCCGGTAGATCTCTCGGTCGGCGTGGCGTACGATTATCCGCTTCCCGATCATTGGGTGACGATAACCGGACTGAAGTTCATGGCCGATTACCGCGATATCCTTTGCTTTGTCGATCCGGTGTACCGCAACCCGGTTCTCAATATCGCGGTCGGCGCCGAGATCGAATTCCTCGACGTCGTCTCGCTTCGGGCGGGTATCCGTGAGGCCTATCTCTCGGCGGGAATAGGCCTCGACCTTTCCATCTGCAAGCTGGATCTCGCCATGTACGGCACCGAGGGAGGACTCGAGCCGGGCGATCGTGCGATTCTCAACATAGCGCTCTCGGTCGCGGCGGAATACTGATTCTCCGGCGTCGGTTGACAAACCCGCCCGATTCCTATAACTTGGTCTCCGTCGCTCCAGCGTAGCGGGCCACTAGCTCAGTAGGTAGAGCAACGCCCTTTTAAGGCGTGGGTCGATGGTTCGAATCCATCGTGGCTCAAAAAAGACCTGACTCGAAAGAGTCGGGTCTTTTTTTTTTCTTGCCACGATGGATTCGATCCGGAGCGAGCGTCCCGAGCGCTGCGAGGGCGAGGCAAAAGGATGCCCGACCTGTTCGCAGCGCAGCGAGAACAGGCAGTCAATCAATTCAAATAGGCAAACGGCCCGAAGGGGCGTATGTGCCGAGAGCGAACGAGGCGGCCTGGAAGCCGAGCGCAGGAGGCGCGAGGCTGGAAGGCGAATCCATCGTGGCTCAAAAAAGACCTGACTCGAAAGAGTCGGGTCTTTTTTTTTTCTTGCCACGATGGATTCGATCCGGAGCGAGCGTCCCGAGCGCTGCGAGGGCCGGTCAGTGTTCGCAGCCGTTTACGCCGGTGATCAAGGTTCCCGCGAGATAGCTCGCGACGATCTTGTCGGAATCGTCAGACGGTGCCCCGACGCAGACGGTGATGCCGCGCTCCGTGAAGAGATCCCGCGCGCGGCTTCCCATCCCGCCCGCCACGATGTGGGTCACCCCCTTCTCGCCGAGAAATCTCGGCAAAAGGCCGGGCTCGTGAGGAGGGGCGGCGATATACTCCTTTTTTGAGACCGTCTTGCCGTCTTCGGCGATGTCGAACGAATCGAAACCGGCGCAATGACCGAAATGTGTGGTCAGTTTTCCCTCTGCTACTGGAACGACAATCTTCATCATACAAGGCTCCTTACGATTTTTGCGTACGCGACACTCACCGGTGAGTCGTCAAACTTCGAGACATACGGCTTGCCGGAATCCCCGGCCTCGCCGATCGCGGGATCAAGCGGCATCGAGCCGAGAAACGGCACCCCGTATTTCTCGGCGAGTTTCTTGCCTCCGTCCCGGTTGAAGATATACGTGATCTTCCGGCATTCGGGGCATACGAAACCGGACATGTTTTCGACGATGCCGGTTACGGGAAGGTTCATCTGCTTGCAGAAGTTTATCGACTTGCTCACGTCGATGGCGGAAACCTCCTGCGGGGTCGTGACGATTATCGCCCCGTCCGCGTTCCCGATCAGCTGGATGACCGACAGCGGCTCGTCTCCCGTTCCGGGCGGACAATCGACAATCAGGCAGTCGAGTCCGCCCCACTCCACGTCCTCGAGAAACTGCCTGATGACCCCGTTCTTCATCGGACCCCGCCAGATAACGGGGGCGTCACGGGCTTCGAGCATGAACCCGATGGAGATGACCTTGAAATTTCCCAATTCGGGAAGTTCGGCCGGGAGCATCTTGTCCCCGCTCGACTCAAGCCGGTGGCCCTCGAGGCCGAGCATCGTCGGAATGCTCGGTCCGTGGATGTCCACGTCGAGAAGTCCGACCCGCTTTCCCTGCAACGCGAGGCTCGCGGCGAGATTCACCGCGACGGTACTCTTGCCGACGCCGCCCTTTCCCGACATGACGATATACTTCCTCGTCACGCCTTCCAACTTTACCGATTCGACTGACATACCCTCTCCCATATCTTGGTAATGGCGCCCGCGATCGCATGACCGGTGGCGCTCAGATCGCGATTCTCCTCACGGCAATATTCCATGACGCTCATTCCCGCAATCTGCGCCTTCGTAACGACGCGATCGTAGGGGATCGTCCCGAGGAACGGTACGCCGTTCCTGGCGCACCAGGATTCCGTCTCCTCCGCCATCGCCCGGTTTACGTCGGCCTTGTTCACGACCACGGAAAAAGGGATGCCGAAATGGCGCGCGAGGCTCGCCACCCGCTCGAGGTCGTGCCGTCCCGACAACGTCGGTTCCGTCACGATCAGCACCGCGTCGGCGCCCGTAATGGAGGCGATGACCGGACAACCCGTTCCCGGCGATCCGTCCACGATAAGCCAGTCGGCCTTCAGCCCTTCGGCGATCCGCTTTGCCGCTTTTCTCACCGTCGTCACGAGTTTCCCCGAATTCTCGGCCCGCGTGTCGAGGGCCGCGTGAACGAGCGTGCCGAATCTGGTATCCGACACGTACCATTCGCCGCATCGCCTCTCGGGAAAGTCGATGGCCTTAACCGGGCAGAACCTGACGCAGACGCCGCATCCCTCGCAGGAGCCCTCGTCGACCTCGCAACCGGATTTGAACGAATGACGGATCGCGCCGAATCTGCACAACTCGACGCACTTCGCGCAAGAACCCTCCTCGCCCGACGAGATGCAGCGCTTCGGGTCGACGCGGGCCACGTGCCCGCTGACGAATTCGGCGCGCTCGCGTATCGTCGGCGAGAACACGAGATGGAGGTCCGCCGCGTCGACGTCGCAGTCGGCGAATACGGCCGTGCCCGACTTGGCCGCAAGAGATGCGAAGGCCGCGACGAGGCTGGTCTTTCCGGTGCCGCCCTTTCCGCTGATGACAACAAGCTCTTTCACCGGTTCAGCCCCTCCGTCAACGCGGCGAAACGCTCGCGGTATTCCGGCGCGGAAACCACGAGGGGGATCCCCTCGGAATAGCCCTCCGCGATCCGGCGATCCTCTGGGATTTGCATGAGAATCCGTATCCCCTCCTTCGCGCAGTAGGTCTCGACCCGGTCGTCTCCGGAATCGCTGCGGTTGACAATGACGCCGAAGGGGATCGCCATCTTTCTGACGGTCTTCACCGCGAGATCGAGATCATGGAGTCCGAACGGCGTCGGCTCGGTGACGAGAACGACGAAGTCGACGCCCGTCACGGCCGTCCCCATCGGACACGAGGTTCCGGGCGGCGCGTCGATTATCGCGAGCCGTTCCCGTTCCGACGGACGAAGGCCCGATGATAGCGCTTCCGCCGCGCGTCGCTCCGCGCGGTCCTTGACCGCCCTGATTACCGGCGGCGACATCGCCTTGCCGATGGAAAGAAGGCCTTGATAGAACGAAAGATCCGGCAAGCCCTCGCGCCTGACGACGCTCTCCGTAAGGCATCCTATCTCGGAGGGCGCCTCCGTTATAGCCCCCGAGGGGCACACGAGAGCGCATCCGCCGCAGGAATGGCAGAGTTCGGGAAACACCATCACGGTCGTCCCGACGTGAACGATGGCGTTAAACTCGCAGAACGAGGCGCAAGCCCCGCAGGCGACGCACTTCGCGGTATCGATGACCGGCACGGGAACGGTGACCGCGCGCTCGATCGCGTCGCCCTGGCCCAGAAAGAGGCCGGCGTTCGGTTCCTCAACGTCGCAGTCAAGGAGCTGCGCGTCCGCTCGGGCGGAAAGGGCAAGCGACACCGCGATCGTCGTCTTGCCGGTACCTCCCTTTCCGGAGGCGATGGCTATTCTCATACCCAGTGTCCCTCGACGTCCGCCCCGGAAATCCTCGAGAGCGATCCCTTCGCGAACGCGCCGATCGCCTCGCGTACCGTGCCTCCCGTGGCGAGGTACACGGGAATGCCCGCCGCCTCGAGAACCTTGAAGGCCTTCGGTCCGGTATGCCCCGTTACGAGCGCCCCGACACCCGCTTTGACTACGTGTTGCGCGGCCTGGATGCCGGCCCCCTGGGC
>LVBL01000054.1 GCA_001604405.1 Spirochaetales bacterium Spiro_10 | reverse complement strand
ATCATCTCGACGTAGCCGCCGCCCTGGCTGAAGGCGACATAGGCCAGGCCCGAAAGGACGACGAAGATGGGCACGCCGAGAAGGGCCGCCGCGACGAGCATGCATACGAGCGGCCACAGGAGGACCGAGGCCGCCGATATCCAGCCTTCGAACACAGGCTGAAGGAGGGGCAATCCCTCGAGCTTGAACATGAAATAGAGGACCCCGCTGAGGGGCCCGGTGGAGACGAGAAGCCCGAGGACGACGCCCGCCGTGGCGGCGACGCGCGACGAACCCCGCCCGATGGAGATGACGAGCATCCCGAGGAAGGAAAGGGGAAGCACCGCGAAGATCGCGGTCAGCGGTATCCCCCACAGGCGTTCCTCGGGCGGAAAGGCCATGAAGAGCTCGGAGAAGGAGGCCATGAACAGCGCGGTCAGGATCGCTGAGGTAAGGGCCGCCTTGAAAGGTTCCGCGACGCGCCTCGCGGCGGCCGGAAGCCGCTCGTTGATGACGGCGAGATTGAGATGCCTCCTCGTGCCGCTCGTGATAAGCGCCGCGATGCCGGCGAAGAGGAACACGAGGTTGACGAGCGCGCGGTCGGTCGACGGGATTCCCCCGCTGACGGCGCCGACGAGCTTGAAGACGAGCGGGAACGTCGCGAGGAGGGCGAGGACGAACAGCCCCGCCATGTCGACTGCCTTTCCGAGTTTTTTGAGTATCATCGCGCTTACTTCCGGATTTCCGCGAGCGACGCCTTGACCCTGCGGTACAGGGGAAGGTTGAAGGCGTCGGGCGTTGACTTCGCGATGGTGTCGATGTCGCGGGAGAAGTCTGACTCCCACATCGCGAGGTCCTGCATGGTCGGGGACACGGCGATGACGCCTTCCCTCTTCATGCTCGCGATGTAACTCTGGTCCGTCTGCTCAAGCGAGGCGTCGAGCCGCTTTCTCATGCGGTTGACCGCCTCGAGCATCGCGGGCTTGTACTCGTCGGGAACGCGCGCCCATGCCTCGTTGGAGATCACGAGGCCGGCCAGCACGGGACAGAGCTTCGCGTCGAGGGCATAGTTGATGGATTTCGAAAGGCCCGTGACGTAGGCGTACATGTGGACGCCGAAGAAGCCGCGCACGCCGCTCGAGCTCTTGAGCGACTGGAGAATCTTGTCGGCAGGCATGTCCTCGATGGTAAAGCCCGACGCGCGGAAACTGTCGCCGAGCACCGGGCTGTCGAGGCCGGCGGAGGCGATCTTTATCTGCTTGAGCCCCCTGAGGTCCGAGAACTGGTCCTTGGTGTAAAACGAAAGCCAGCCGACGTTCGTCCAGGCGATCATCTGGAAGCCGACGGCGTTGTACTGGCGGACGAGGTCCGGCCCGAAGGTGTCAAGCACGTGGTCGAGCTCTTTCTGGTTGCGGATGAGAAACGGTATGGAAAGCGTGTAGATGTTCGCCTGCGGCGCGAGTTCGTGAAGGCCGATCGTGGAGAATATCGCTCCGTCGAGGAGCGCCTTCTGTCCGGGCCTGACGGAACGGATCTTCTGGATAACCGCCTTCTCGCCGCCGAGGGCAAGCGCGTCATAGAAGGTTATGGAGACCTTTCCGCCGGTAATCTTTGACCATTCCTGCGCGAGCGCCTTTTGCTCGACGTCCCAGGGAGACCGTGAAGGCGCCATCGACGCGATCTTCAGCTGAACCCTCTGCGCGTTGAGGGAACCGACGGCGAGGACAAAAAAAAGAACGAGAGGCGCGTGTTTGATAGACATGGTCTAGTACTCCTGTTCGAGAATGAAGTCCGCCTTGTGGGCCTTGAGCCACAGGGCCTGTCTGCGTGCGATGACGAGCGAGAGTCTGTTGTCAGGATCGGATTCGGGATCTATGGCCAGGGCCTTCTCGACGTACTCGTCGAAGCCGGCCGAGTCCTGCGCGGGTATGCACAGGGACCGGGCGTACGCGACGAAGGTCGACGGGTTCTTTCCGCCGGAGATCTTGAAGGCTCGGTCAAAGGCCGCGAGCGATTTGTCGCGCCCGCCGCCGAGGGAATCGGGTGCTCCCGCGTAGAACTGCGCGAGGGCCTCCCACGCGGCGCCGTTGTTGAAGGCCGGCTCGAGGGCGGCGGAGCGTTCGAGCATGGATATCGCGCCGGGAAGCCGTTCGATATAGGAGGTGTCGAGGGGGCTCAGGGAGAAGGCCCCGAGGATACCCGCGCCCGCCCAATAGAGGGCCTGCGCGTCGGAGGCCTTGCATCCCGCGAGCGTTTTTTCCCGCGCGTTCGCGTCAAGCGAGAATACCGAGGCGGCGAAACCCGGATAGGCCCGCTCGAGGGGCTTCAGCACGTAATTCGCGCCCCTGACGTAGAAGACCTGCGCGCGGCGGTACTCAGAATCCTGAACGTCGAACTGTTCGGGGGGCAGTCGCTCGGCCGGGCCCTGCACGAAGGCGGCCGCGTACATGACATAGAGTTGGCCGGTCATCACGGCGAGTCCGGCGTGTCCGGGATTCTGCAGGTGCATCATCTCGTAGATCTTCAAGGCGGTGGGGAAAAAGTCCCGCACGAGTTCCGGGTCGGATTCGCCGGTCAGGGCGACCATGGGGTTCGGCCCGGTCGCGGGAACGGAGGCCGGCGGGGGCGCAAGCATGTCCGCGACCGAGTTGAAGGCCATTTTTTTGATCGAGCATCCCGCGAAGAGCGCAAGAAGCGCGATCGGAACCAGGGCTTTTTTCACGTTTTTTCTTCCTTTTTCCATTCCTCTATGCAATGTTCATAGGCCGCTATCGTGGCGGACAGCGAGATGTCCTGAACGAGTCCGCGCCCGGTCCAGTCGTTGCCGTCCATTATGTACAAGTTGTTGAGTATCCCCTCGAGGTTTCGCGCGGTACAGGTCGGATCGTGGGCTCTCCTGCGCTCCAGCCCCTGAACCTCTTCCTCGAACACGCGTAAATACTGCTGATCAGCCCAGTCCGTCGTTTCGCCCATTGGGGCCAATAATAGTAGTTTTTTCGCGTTCCTTCAAGTATAATACGTTTATGCGGGATAATCAGGACACCGACAGGACTGAGGAGCTGGTCAGCACGGCCATGCGGGAGCTTTCGGAGGCGATCGCCGCGGCCGACGATCCGGCCCTGATCGGCGAATTTCTCGCCTGCCTGTTGACCCCCGCCGAGTTGCGCGAGGTATCGACCAGGTGGGCGCTTGTGCGCGAGATCGACGCGGGTACGACCCAGCGGGAGATAGCGAGGAAGATGGGACTGAGCCTGTGCAAGATCACGCGCGGATCGAAGGAACTGAAGAAGGATCACTCCCCCTTCAAGAAGATGATAGACCTTTACCGGGCGAAACAATAGCCGTCCGCACGTTCGCGGAACCGGTACATGCCGGCCCGAATCCCATGACGAAAAACGCGCGCGAGTCACCGACCCGCGCGCGTTTTTTTTTGTGTCCGCCAGCTACCCGGCTTCCGGTATCCCGCCTATTTGAGCAGTTCCGCGATTCCGGGCCGCTGCCACCTGATCGCCATGTCGTAGGCGGTCTCGCCGGCGACGTTTCGCGCCGCGCGGTCGATCCTCGGCATCCCCAGGAGTCTCGCGACGGTCTTCTCGTCGGAGAGGCGCGCCGCGTAGTGCAGGATGCCGTCTCCTATCGTGTCGGTCCTGTCGGCTGCCGCTTCGACGAGCGCGGGCAGGATCGCCTGCGACGAGGTGAGCGCGATCGAGAGGGCCGAGGCCCCCGAGTTGTCCGCCGCGAAGGGATCCGCCCCCGCCGCCAGGAGCGCGCGCGCGGCGGCCTCGTCGCCGTTTCTGACGGCCAGAAGGAGAGCGGTGCTGCCGGTGCGGTTCCGGTTGTTTACGGGGAAGCGCGCCTGGACGAGGGTCCTGATCACCTCCGGTCCGGAACGTTCCTGCACCGCGGCGTGAAGCGGCGTGTTGCCGTCCGAGTCGACGACGTTCGCGTTGCCGCCGAGCACCGCCATGACCGTCTCGGGCGATTTTTTGAGCGCGAGCGAGAGCGGGGTCTTTCCCCAGGTATCGCGCGCCATGGGATTCCCCCCGGCGCTCCGGATGAGCCTGACCGTTTCGGGATTCGCGTGGTCGACGGCCTCGTGGAATGCGTTCCTTCCGTACATGTCCTGCATGACCGGAGAAGCGCCCTTTTCGAGGAGGACTCGCACCGATTCGGCGCGGTTGGCCTGGATCGCGTCGGTAAGCGAGGTCTTTCCCGTTTCGTCGACGGCGTTGATGTCCGCCCCCGCGGCGATAAGCGTCCTGATGAACTGGACGTTGCCCGCGCGCGCCGCCTCGTGAAGCGCGGTTTTCCCGGCGAGGTTCCTCGCGGAGACGAGCCGCCGTCCGTTCGACTGCGCGTCATGGGCAAGGAGCGCCTCCGCCGCGTTCGAGGCCGACCAGCGGATGCACGCGTGGAGCGCCGTGTTGCCCAGGTAGTCGCGCGCGTTGACGTCGGCCTTCCGGTTTTTCTCGCCCGAGAGCATCGACCGTATGGTGTCCGCCGAGTCCGCCTTTACCGCGTTGAACAGGGGCGTCTCCCCGTTCGCGTTGCGCGCCCCGAGGTCGCCGCCCTTGTCGACGATGAACGACACGACGGGCGTGAGCTGCCATTCCGCGGCGAGATGGAGCGGCGTGTTGCCGGCTCCGTCGCTCGAGGAGATGACTCGCGAGTTGAGCACCCAGTCCTGCCTTCCCCCGAGCCTGGTGAGCGCGGCCCTCAGAGGCGACTCGCCGGTCACGTTCGCGCTGAACACGTCGGCGCCGGCCGCGAGAAGGGCCTCCCCGTTCGCCCGGTCGTTGGCGCGGACGGCGATATGGAGGGGCGTGTCCCCGTTCTTGTCGCGCGCGTTCGCGTCGGCCTTTTTCGAGAGGATGTGGGCGACGACGGCGGGGTCGGCCCGGAGCGAGACGGCGACGTGAAGCGGCGTGCGTCCGCGCGAATCGCGCGTTTGCGCCGTCTCCTCCGTCACGACCGCCCCCACGAGCTCGAGCCCTGAGCGTATCGACCGCGAAAGTGCGGTCTGGTCGTCCATGTCCTCCGCGTGAATGTCCGCCCCGAGGGTGACGAAGAGACGCGCCTGCGCGATCTGCCTGCGCTCGATCGCGAGCGAAAGGGGCGTGATCCCCTTCTTGTTGCGCTCGTTCACGTCCGCTCCCGCGGCGACGAGATCCCGGACGATGTCCTCGCTCATCCCGAGCCGCGCGGCGATGTGCAGCGGGGTTTCGCCGTAATTGTCCTTCTTGTTCGGGTTCGAGCCCGCGCGGAGGAGGAGGCCGAAGATCTCCGAGCGCGAGGCCTCGGGCATGACGAGGTGAAGCGGCGTGTTACCCGACGAGTCCTGCAGGTTGGCGTCCGCGCCCGCGGCGGTAAGGGCGCTCACGATCTTTCCGCGACCGCCGCGCACGGCCTCGTGGAGGGCGGTCGCGCTCGCGATGTCCTTGGCGTTGACCTGGGCTCCCCGGCCGATCAGGTAGGCGACGTATCCGGAGTGTCCGGCCGCGGAGGCGATGTGAAGCGGGGTCTTGCCCTCTTCGAAGCGCATGGAGGGGTTTCTCTTGAGCACGGACGTCTCGAAGTACGAGAATTCACCGCGAAGCGGCTCGGCGCCCGCGAGCAGCAGTTTGGATGCGATGACCGCGCTCGCGTCCTTGTCAGGCGAGGCGTACGCGAGGGAGAGCGGTGTGTTTCCCCCGTTGTCCGCGAGGGAGGTCGCGCCGCCGGCCTTGAGGATGGCGTCTACCGCCTCCCCGTCAAGGTCAGCGCACGCGTGGTGAAGCGCCGTCCTGCCGCTTGCGTCCCGCTGGGTCACGGTCGCCGGGGCGATGATGGCGGTAAAGGCGTCGCCGCCGGTCGCGCGGGCGAGCCGGTATACGGAAACCCCCGCGGAATTCTCCGCGAAGATGCCCGCTCCCGCCTGCGAAAGAACCCGCGCGGAGTCGCGCATGCCGGCAAGACAAGCCGCGGCGAGCGGTGTCGCGCCCGCGTTGTCGCGAATCTCCGTGTCGGCCTTCATGGCGAGGAGGAGCTCGAGAAGCTCGAGGTTTCCCTGCGTCGCCGCGATATGAAGCGGGGTTTGCCCGTTCGAGTCGGTCTGGTTGACGGAGTCCTTCTTCGCGAGCCGCTTTTGCACCTCGGCGACGTTGCCCCGCCTGGCGAGGTCGACGAGACTCGGGTCCCCGGTCGAGGCGGCAGCCGGCGCGGGTGCCGGGGACGAAACGCAGGAAACGGCCAGACAGACGGCCGCCAGCGCCAAACAGATGCGAAAAATCGGTCGTGAAACGGTCATGAGGAACCCCCGTTAGATGATCGACCGAAATTGGCGTCGTGTTGACCCGATTTTCGTGGAAAACGGAGGGGAATGCTGGTACACTGTGCGGTAATGCGAGACAGACTGCCCTTTATCGAGGAATACGACGTCGTTCTCCACCGTCTGGGCGGAAGCGAGCTCCTTTTGGAGCGGCTTCTTGCCAAATTCCTCGATTCCTACCGTGACGCCACCGGACAGCTCGGCGCCCTGCTTTCCGAGGGAAGGCGCGAGGAGGCATACCGCCTCGTGCATTCCATCAAAGGCGTGTCCTCCAACCTGGGACTCGCCGGCATCTACCGCGCCTCGACCGACCTCGAGCTTGCGCTCAAGGCGGACGCCGCGGGCGGAGATGCCACGGCGGGCGCGGACGCCTCGCGGGAGATAGACGCGTTCACGCGCGAACTCGTCGCGGTAATCGGCTGTCTCGACTCGCCTCCGAAGCCCTGAAGCGTCGCCCCGAAACCGGGCGCCCGGTATCCCGGGGCGCCGAAAAGACGTCGGCTATCTGACCGATCCCGCGAGGATGCCTGCCGCTTCCTCGCCCGTCTTCGCCTCCATGAGACGCGCTACGATATCCTCGTCCTTGAGAATCCCGCCGATGGCTGCGAGGAACTGCATGTGCGGTCCCGAAACCCGCTTCGGCGACACGACGAGTATGACGACGCGGGTCGCCTCCCCGTCGAGGGCGTCGAAGTCCGTTCCCTCGCGGCACAGGCCCACCGCGACGGCCATCTCGGTGATCCCGTCGGACTTTCCGTGGGGCAGGGCGATCCCGCGCTGGAGACCGGTGCTCATCGTGCGTTCGCGCAGTAGCACGTCCTGTATGACCTGGTCGTGGTCGGTGACCTTGCCGCTGTTGCAGAGTATGTTCACCATCCGCTCGATCACGGCCTCTTTGGAGCCGGGGGCGAGCGAGAGGGTCACGCAGCGCGGCGAGATGAGCGAAAGGAGGTCCCGGTCCGCGCGCGCGGTCGGCGAGGACATGGCGCGTCGGAGGTCGTCGGGGTCGGAGGCCGCCTTCAGCTCCTCGATCCTGGTGTTGAGCGCGACTATGACCTCGTGCACGGAGACCCGCACGAAGGGTATGTCCTCGGGCGCGGCCTCGATGGTGACGCGGTTCTCCTCCTCGGTGATGGAGAGGGCGACCGTGTCCTTGCGCGCCTGCGAGAGGCCGTCGTCGATGTTCATCATCTGCACGTAGAAGCCCTCCGCCTTGAGGTTCTTGAGGAGGGTGTCGACGACGAGGTCGGCGATCTCGTCGGAGCCGAAGTCCCAGGAAACGCTTTCCATGTCGCTTCCCTTAGCTTCCTTGCGCGTTCCCCGTCCCCGCATGCCGAGCGTGGCGTTGAGGAGGGGCGGGCCGATGAGGGTCGTCAGGAGTGTCATGAGGATGACGATGCCGAAGAGCTGTTCGTTGAGGATGCCCGCCGTGATTCCGATTCCGGCGATGATGAGGGCCACCTCGCCGCGCGGAACCATGCCGGCGCCGATTCTGGCGGCTCCCTTCGCGTTGAAGCCGAGCGCGAGCGCGGGAAGTCCGCAGCCGACGATCTTTGCGACGATCGCGAACGCGGTGTAGATGAGGCCGAAGGCCAGGACGCTCGGCGACATGAGCTCGCCGACGTTGACGAGCATGCCCATGACGGCGAAAAAGAGCGGTACGAAAAACTCGTAGAGTCCGTGTATGCGCTCCTGGATGACGGTCGCGATGTCCGTTTTCGAGAGGGAGAGGCCGGTCACGTAGGCGCCGATGATCATGGCGAGGCCCTCTTTCTCGAAGATGCCCGCGAGGATGAGTCCGATGCCGAGCGCGCAGATTGAGAAGTCGTACGAGTGACGGAAGAACTTGAGGAAGGAGGCGATCTTCCGGGAGAACACGAGGCCGAGGGCGGTGAAGCCGAGCCAGATGCCGAAGGCGCGTCCCGCGATGGCGCCGATCGAGGAGAGCGAGAGGACCCCCGAACCGCCCGCGGGGTTCGCGAGCACGGCGACTATGCCGAGCACGACCGCGAGCATGACGATGCCGAGGACGTCGTCGAATACGGCCGCCGCGAGGATCGTCACGCCCTCTGGCGAGTCCATCTTCTTTTTATCGGAGAGGATTCTCGCCGTGATGCCGACCGAGGTCGCGGTCGAGAGGATGCCGAGAAAGAGGGCCTGGGGATCCATGAAGCCGACGCCGAGCAGGAGGACGCCCGAGAGGGCCCCGAGGCCGAAGGAGGCGATGACGCCGCCGATGCCGACGATGCCGCCCGCGACCGAATAGCGGAGGAAGAGCGCGATGTCGGTCTCGAGACCCGAGGCGAAAAGGAGGATGATCGAGGCGACGGTCGCGAAGCCGTAGAGCTCCGGGCCCACCGCGAGGGATCCCGCGTGAAGGGGGAAGAGCCCCGAGGGGAAGGCCGCGAAGGGTATGCCTCCGAGGGCAAAGGGCCCGATCGCGACGCCCGCGAGGAGCTCGCCGAGAACGGGCGGGATGCCGAACTTCTTGACGATTCGCCCCCCGACGCGGACGGCGAAGATGATGATTCCGATTTGAAGGACCAGGGTGGACATAACCTCTGTTACGGGTTCCGAGTCCTCGGCAAAGATGGCGCCTGTCGCAATTGACAGGAACGTCAAGATGGCCAGAATGAGTAACGCCTTGCGTTTCATAAGATGCCTCTTGAAAATGAAAATAATAACAGACAATGTCATATTATGCGTTTCATTGCAAGAGAATGGAATATTACGCGCCTTTTTTATCGAAAGGCGCTATCGCGCATACCGGGCGCCGCGCTTACCAGACGATGAGGTTTCCCGCGTAGGTGAGTCCGCCGCCGAAGCCGACCGTCATGATGAGGTCGCCCCGCTCGAGGTCTCCGGACCGCGCGTACTCGTCGAGGGCGACCGGTATGGTGGCGTTCGAGGTGTTGGCGTACTTCTCGATGTTCATGAAGAACTTGTCCTCGCTGAAACCGAGGCGCTTGGCCGCCGCCTGGATGATGCGCATGTTCGCCTGGTGCGGGATGATCTTCTTGACGTCGGCCATCGTGATGCCCTCGGCCTCGAGGAGGTTTTCTATCGTGTCGGTAAAGGCCTTGACCGCGAAGTTGTACACCGCGCGACCGTTCATATAGAGGGTTATCGGTTTCTCGATTGTCTCGCCCTTCTTGAAGGGGTTTCTCGTCCCTCCGCGTTCGCACATGAGTTCCTTCGCGCCCGAGCCGTCCGATCCGAGGATCGTCCGGATGATGCCCCTGCGGCCTGCGCCCGTCGAGGGGGCGTCGGTTTTCTCGAGAATCGCGGCCCCGGCGGCGTCGCCGAAGAGCACGCAGGTGCCCCGGTCCGTCCAGTCGGTGATCTTGGTGAGGACGTCCGCCCCGATGACGAGCGCGCGCTTGCGGCCCTGGTTCAGCATACCGGCGGCGGCCTCGAGGGAGTAGACGAAGCCCGAACAGGCGGCGATGACGTCGAAGGCCCCCGCGTTTTTGATGCCGAGGCGGTCCTGCACGATGCAGGCCACCGAGGGAAAGCCGTAGTAGTCGGGCGAGGAGGTGCCGACGACGACTATATCGATCGTCTGGGCCGCCTCCAGGGCCTTGCCCGGGGCCAACTGCTCCAGGGCGGCAATGGCAGCCTCGTAGGCGAGATCGCTCGTGGCCTCGTCCTCGGCCGCCATGTGGCGCGAGCCTATGCCCGTATGTGACCGGATCCATTCGTCCGTCGTGTCCATCGTTTTTGCTAGATCGTCATTGGTAACGCGCCGCGCGGGAACATAGTGTCCCGTCGCGAGTATTTCAAGTGCCATGAGGCCCTCCAGAGGGGTTTTCTTTTTATGCAACCTTTATAAGACCAATCGTGTCTAAAATAGTTGCATGCTAAAAATAGCACATGTGCGATTTTTGTCAACATGTCAAATTGACAAATGACGAAATAATGTCATAATAGGGCACGTATTTGATCAGGGAGGCTTCACATGCGACATGGCGCGCTGAAAATAGACAGGGAACGGTGCAAAGGCTGCGGACTGTGCGTGCGGGCTTGCCCGTTCAAGGTACTTGCCCTGGACACGGAGATGAACTCCTTCGGCATCTATCCGGCGAAGGACGTACGACCGGAGGCCTGTACCGCCTGTTCGTCCTGTTTCAGGGTGTGTCCGGACGTGGCCATCACGGTATTCGAGCGGGAGGACGCGAAATGAGCGGGAACTCGACCGGGGAACGCGTGTTAATGAAGGGAAACGAGGCGATCGCCGAGGCCGCGATCCGGGCCGGTTGCACCGCGTATTTCGGCTATCCGATCACCCCGCAAAACGAGCTGATCGGCTACATGGCCTCGCATTTGCCCGAAAAGGGGCGCGTCTTCATCCAGGCGGAAAGCGAAACCGCCGCAATCAACATGGTCTACGGGGCCGCCGCGTGCGGCGTACGGGCGATGACGAGCTCTTCAAGCCCGGGAATCAGCCTGAAGCAGGAAGGAATCTCCTACGCCGCGGGCGCGGACCTGCCCCTCGTCTACGTCAATATCGTCCGGGGCGGACCCGGACTCGGTTCCATCGCCCCGGCGCAAAGCGACTATTTCCAGTCGACGCGCGGCGGCGGCCACGGCGACTACCATGTCGTCGTCCTCGCGCCCGACAGCGTACAGGAGGCGGCCGACCTCACGTACGAGGCCTTCGACATCGCCGACGAGTGGCGCATGCCGGTCATGATCCTCGGCGACGGGGTCATCGGGCAGATGATGGAAGGCATCGTCCTTCCGCCCGAGCGTGACCTCTCGAGCCTTCCGCCGAAGGACGACTGGAAGGTCGGAAACATGGAGGGTCGCGAGGCCCGGCACATCACCTCGATCCATCTCGTTCCCGCCGAACTCGAACAGCTCGTATTCGAGCGCTTCGAGCGCTACCGCCGTCTCGCGGAATCGCTTGCGCGACACGAGGAGACCGGATGCGGGGACGCCGATGTCGTGCTCGTGGCCTACGGAACGTCCGCCCGGGTATGCCGGAGCGCGATCGAGCGCGCCGCCGCCGAGGGACTCAAGCTCGGCCTTTTCAGGCCCGTTACCCTCTGGCCCTTTCCCTCCAAGGAGCTCGCGCGCGTCGCCCGTCGCGGCGTGCCGCTCCTGTCGGTGGAAATGAGCATGGGCCAGATGGTCGAGGACATCAGGCTTGCCGTCGGCTCTTCCGCGCCGGTGCATCTGCTTCCCCACGCGGGAGGCGTCGTGCCCACGGACGACGAGATCGTCGCCCGATGCCGCGACATTCTGGGAGGAACGAAATGAAGCTCGTGCAGGGACACCCGAAAAGCCTCAAGTCCGTACAGACGAAATACTGCGCCGGATGCGGCCACGGCGTCATCCACCGGATCATCTGCGAACTCGTCGACGAGATGGGCCTCCAGTCCAAGTCGATCGTGACGAACCCCGTCGGCTGCGCGATCTGGGCCGATCTCTACTTCGACTTCGATTCGGTACAGCCCGCGCACGGCCGCACCCCTGCCGCCGCCACCGGCATCAAGCGCGTGCTCCCCGATCACCTGGTAATCTGCTATCAGGGCGACGGGGACCTTGCGGCCATCGGCACGGCCGAGATAATCCACGCCGCGAACCGCGGCGAGAAGTTCACCGTGATCTTCGTCAATAACGCCATATACGGGATGACCGGCGGCCAGATGGCCCCCACGACCCTCGTCGGCCAAAAGGCGACGACCGCCCCGCTCGGGCGGGACCCGGTCGGGCAGGGCATGGGGTATCCGATCAGCGTGTGCGAGCTTCTCGCGACCCTCGGGGGAACGCGGTATCTCGCGCGCGGCGCCGTCGACACGGCCGCGCACGTCGCCAAGGTAAAGGAGTACATCCGCACCGCCTTTACCGCCCAAATGGAAGGAATAGGCTTTACGATGGTCGAGATCCTCTCGCCCTGTCCCACGAACTGGGGGATGGACCCCGCGGAATCGGCGGACTGGGTGGGTACGGTGATGACGGACCAGTATCCCCTCGGGGAGATCAAGAACGAACTCGCCGTCGCGCGGAACGAAGCCGCCGCGGCGCTCAAGGGGGAGGCAACATGACGGAACGGACCGTATTCGCCGGTTTCGGCGGCCAGGGCATCATCTCGCTCGGCCAGATTTGGGTGTACTGCGGCATGAAAGAGGGAAAGGAAGTGAGTTTCTTCCCGTTTTACGGGGCCGAGAAACGGGGCGGCATCGCGCGCGCGAACTGCGTCGTCTCCGATTCGGGCATCTCGAGTCCGATCGTGACCCACGCGGATTCAGCCGTGGTGATGAACCGCGACAGCCTCGAGGAGTGCGCCTCGATCCTGCATGACGGTGGCCTCCTCCTGGTCAATTCCTCCCTTGTCCCTCTTTCGGCCATTCCAGCGGCCGTAAAGGCGCGGCTTCGCGTCATCCCGGTCGCGGCGACCGCCATCGCGGAAAAGCTCGGCAACGTCCGGATCGCCAACATGGTCATGCTCGGCGCCCTTGCCCGCCAGACCGGGGCGGTACTGCTTGACCGCGTCGAGTCGATCCTGGAGCAGTTTTTCCCCGGGAACAAGCGCAAGTACGTCGACGCCAACGTGAGCGCGATACGCGCGGGCATGGAGGCCTTCGCCGGCTGATATCCCGCGAATTTGCCTTTCCCCGCCTCATGGCCAATACTAGGGGGTAGGGGGACATCCGATGTCTGAACAGGATAAGCGATACCTCATGCTGGTGGACGACGAGCAGAACATACTGCTCGCGCTGAAGCGCGAATTGCACGAGTGGGCTCGCGAGCGAAGGCTCGACGTGATTCTGGCCCAGTCCGCCAAGGAGGGACTCTCCCGCCTTTCCGAGCACGGCTCCGCGATCGAGATGATCATCTCCGACCTTCGCATGCCGGAGATGAAGGGCTCCGATTTCCTTCTCGAGGTGCGCAAGTCCCATCCCGAGGTCATAACCCTGCTTCTGACGGGGTTTTCCGAGACCGAGGAGATCGTCAAGGCCGTCAGCGCCGGCATTTTCAGTTACATGCTCAAGCCCTGGGATTCGGCCTACCTTATAGGCGAGGTGACGAAGGCCTACGACTTCAGGCGGACGAAGCTCGAGAACGAGCGCCAAAAGGAACGGCTGGTCGAGTCGCTCCGCTACGCGGGCGAACTTCAGAAGGCGATCCTCAAGCCGAACGTCCCCGCGTCCCAGGGCGTGGAATTCCGCGTTACCTACCGGCCCAATCCGAAGGAACTGTGCAGCGGCGACTATTACGACGTGATAGTCGCGGGGCCCGACCGGTACCTCATTCTCATGGGGGACATCCTGGCGTCGGGCGTGCAGGCCGCCATGATCACGGCCATACTCAAGGCGGTCATCTACCCGGAGTACGTGCGAAACGTCGTCGGCCAGGCCCTCTCGCCGGCCGACTTTCTCGGGTGGCTCAACCAGCGCATGCAATTCGAGTTCCGCATGACGAACCCCGTACCCATCTCCTTTTTCGCAGGGCTCCTCGACGTCCGGCGCCAGAGCTTCGTGTACGCGAACGCGGGCTTCACGCATCCCCTGCACGTGAGGGCGGGCGCGGCGGCGCCGCTTCCCGTATCGGGGTCCTCTCTTGCGGTCAGCCGTTCGGTGATGTATCCGGAGCAGACCGTACGCGTCGCGCCCGGGGAGACCCTGCTCTTCCACTCTCCGGGGCTTACGAACGACGTTTCCGCGCCGGCCCTGAACGGCGTCGTCGCGAAGGAGTCCCCCGGCCCGGATTACCATCTGCGGATACTCAAGGGCGTGCTCGCGGCGGGCGGAGCGGGCGAGTTCGAGGATGACGTTACCGTCATAACGGCCCAGCTTCAGCAGCCGTAGGGAAGCGACGGATGCCCCGAAACGTCGAGCTTACCAACGAGCTTTTCAGGATCTACCTCAGGGACGAGTCCGAGAAGGCGAACCTCGCGGCGATCAACGCGATCGTCGGGGCGACGAAGGGAGACATCGGGGCCCTCTTCTACGACGACGCGCGGAACCGTTTCAGGTTCTGCCTGTCGGGTTCCGATTTTCCCATCTCACTCGGGGCTGAGCGCTGGCACGAGTGCGTCGACCGGCGCATCAAGCGGGATGCCCCCGACGTGTTCGAGTCCTGGGCCCCGCCCGGACTCGAGATCCCCTTGCGGTACTGGATGTCGGCGCCTCTCTACGCGGCCGGGAGCGGGCTCGGTTACGTCTTCATCGGCAGGGACGGCGGGGTGTGGACGGACGAGGAGGTCAAGGCCCTCGGGTCGATTACCGGGGTGATATCCGAGATCGTCGTGATCCGGCACCGGAAGGACCTCGAGGCCCGCAACCGGCGCGAGGCGGAGATCGCCCTCGCCGCCACCGAGCGGCGCATGAGCGACTTTTTCTCGCTCGCGCGGGACATGTTGTACACCTCGGACAACGACGGCATCGTGACCGGTATCAACCCGGCCGGCGTCTCCCTGTTGTGCGAATCCGGGGCGGAGGCCGTCGTCGGACGTTCCCTCGCCGACTTCGTCTCGAACCCCTCGACGTACGACTATTTTCTCGAGCGCGTCCACGAGGCGGGCTATATCGACGATTTCGAGATCCTCATCACCGACAAGTGCGGGAAGCCCGACAAGGACCCGAAATTCTGCACGATCTCGGCTCACGAGGTGCGGGACGGGAACGGCCGTACCCTCGAGATCCAGGGATTCGTCAAGGACATCACCGACCGGATCCGCAACGAGCGCGAACTGTGGAAGGCGAATCTCGAGCTCGCCGAGGTGAACCTGAAACTCCAGCAGACGCAGGAGATGATGGTGCGCCACGAGAAGCTCGCGTCGATCGGCCAGCTCGCGGCCGGAATCGCCCACGAGATAAACAACCCGCTCGGCTTCCTGCGCAGCAACCACGCGATGCTTTCCAAGTACTCGGGCGTCATGGTCGAGATAAACCGGCGGCTCCTCGAGTCCGGAGACGCGGAATACCGGAGGCTCTTCGAAGAATACGACGTCGCCTACATACTCGGCGAGATCGAGCATATCTTCTCCGAGAGCGACGAGGGCTACGAGCGCATCAAGCGCATCGTCGGTAACCTCATGAGCTTTTCGCGGATGGACAAGGCGAGCGAGTTCGAGCTCGTGGACATCAACGCCGGCATCGAGAGCACGATACTCGTAGCCTGGAACGAGATGAAGTACGTGGCCGAGGTGGAGCGCCATCTCGGCGATATCCCGAAGATATACGCCCACGGCGGGGAGATAAACCAGGTCGTGCTGAACATCCTCGTAAACGCCGCCCAGGCCATAGCCTCGCAGAACCGTCCCGAAAAGGGAAGGATAACGGTGAAGACGGAGAGGATCGGCGAGTGCGTCGTGATCTTCATCACGGACGACGGCCCCGGCATGAGCGACGAGGTGCGAACCCGCGTGTTCGACCCCTTTTACACCACCAAGGAGCCGGGGAAGGGGACGGGCCTCGGATTGAGCATCTCCTACGAGATCGTCGTCAACAAGCACAAGGGAACGCTTTCGGTCGAAAGCTCCCCCGGCGCCGGTACGACGTTCAGGATCGGCCTGCCGATCTTGCAGGACGCGTAGGCGGATCACGCCGACGTGACTACAACCCCTCCGCAGCCTTTCTGGAATAGGGGAAGAAGTCGGAGTCGGCCTCGAGCAGGTGCGACACGACGAGCTTGTCGACCAGGAAGTGGAAGAACTCCTCGGGGTTCACGGTCTCGCGGTCGAGGCCGGAGCGGAGGTCTCGCGCCATTTCGAGTATCTCCGCGTGAAGAGAACGGTGTTCCTCGACGCGCGGATAGCCTATCCTCGCGAGCATGCGCTCCTCGTTCTCGAAGTGCCGCTCGCAGAATTCCATGAACGATTCCATCGCCTTCGTCATGATGCCGGGAGCCGGGTTCGTGATGGACAGGTTGAGAAGCCGGTTGCCCCGAAGCACGAGAATGCGGTGTTCGCTGTCCGTTTCCTCGATGCCCGATTCCCATTCGCGTCTCCATTCCACTGACACCGGTTGCGTGCCGTCCGCGCGTTCCGGCTTGAGCGAGGCCGAGCGGTTGCGCCCCTCGTTTTTTGCGCGGTACATGGCGCGGTCGACGCGCCTGAAAAACACGTCCCGGGCCTCGCCGGGGAAGCGCTCGGTAATGCCGAAGCTCGCGGTTATCCCCCGTATACCGTCGAAGTCGGCCTTCTCGACCAGGGACCGGAGTTTCTCGGAGAGGTCGACCGCCCCCTCGAGCGGGGTATGCGGGAGGATGACGAGGAATTCCTCGCCGCCCCAGCGGAACACGCGGTCGATCGACCTTATTTCGGATTTGACGAGATTCGCAATGCGGACGAGTACGAGATCGCCGGAGGCGTGGCCCCAGGTGTCGTTGACCTCCTTGAAGCGGTCGATGTCGAGCATGATGAGCGACAGCGGCTCGAGGTACCTGTCCTGCCGCTCGATCTCGCCGTCCAGGAAACGCTCGAGGGCGTAGCGGTTTTCTATTCCCGTGAGGTGGTCGTTCAGGGCCATGCGCTCGAGCTGAAGCGCCTTGAAGGTCATCCTAGACACGAGCCGGTCGACGTCCATGAGGAGGGACACCCCGACGAAAAACACGGAGTACGCGATAGCTCCGATCAGGGTCGCGGTCGTCAGGGAGCTTTGCTCCATGAAATAGCGGCCCCGGGCGCCTTCGGCGAGGAGAAGGACGACGCGCAGCGCGTTTCCGGCGAGGAAGACCGAGATGATGGATACCACGGCCGCGCGCACGACGAGTCGGGTTCCCCGAAAGACCTCGTTGTTGACGGCGACCAGGCACTCGACCAGGGAAAGGGCTGTTATCGCCGACACGAGGGCCGCGCGCGCGGGATAGGAGAACGAAAGGGTGAACGAAAGCGCGATGAGGAGCAAGGATGCGGCAAGGTACGCCCAAAACCTCCGCGGCCACTCGCGCCGCACGGAGTAAAAGGCTCGAAAGCCCCAGGCGAATATGAAATGGGACGTCACGAACACGCCGTTCGGCAGGAGAACGCCCAGGATCGCGGGAACCTTTCCCTGGAAAACGAACAGGCCGAAGGACAGGGAGAAAAACGTGAAACTCGTCGCGAATACGCGAAGGGCGCGGTGTTTTCGGGCGAACGCGATCAGCCATACGACGAGCGTCAGACAGCTGGTTACGGTGAACAGGGCTATGGCCAAGGCGTCATTCCACATCGGGATGGGTACCCCTTTGGCTACTAGTTATACCCCACTTTGCGCGCGAATGCAAATTATCGCGGCAAAAAAACGCTACGGACGCTGACGGATCGGGGAATCGTATGGTATCATTGGCGCATGGTTATTGGCGTTACATCGCGGAAGATCATCATGCTGAACGGGAAAACGGGCGAGCAGATCCCCCTTGCCCTCGAATTCGAGCCGGACGGGACGCTCATAGTCGCGGACGCGCTTTCCGACGTTCCCCGGTTCGTCCACAGGATCGGGTTCGACCGGTTTCCGACCGACGAGCTCGTGTACAAGGCCATATCGGGCGCGCTCGGCGCTCCCCACGAGCCCGTGCCCTGCCGGGACCGGACGGTCGAACTCGACGATAGCGCCCTCGCGGGCTTGAGCAAAATGCCCGTCGACATCTTCGACAACGTCTATCTCGACGAGGTGGAAAACGAGGCCCTGGTATTGTGCGTCGACATCCGGAATTTCAGCAGTTTCCTCTGCGCACACGAGGAGGAAACCGTATTCGCGCTGATAAAGGATTTTACCTCGAACTTTCTTTCCTGCGTCAACCAGTACGGTTGCGCCTGCTCCTATTACAAGCTCATGGGGGACGGCGCCATCGTCATCTGGGACAAGACGACCGAGAATACCGCCCGCGAGGCCCTGCTCGTGTTCGATTCCTACATCGACTTCGCGAACGAGTCCCTGTTCAGGCCCTATGAGGGCCTTGGCCTCGCCGGCGCCCTCGTGACGGAGAAGGTCTTCAAGTACGAGATCTCGGCCGAGACCTCCCAGCTCAAATACCGCGACTACGTCGGGTACGGTATCAACCTCGCGTGCCGGCTCCAGTGCCTGGCGCGCAAGGACCAGCTTGCGATAAACGGAAAGCTCGCGGCGACGGGTCTTGTTCCCTTTGTCCCGGCTCCCGGCGGCAAGCGCGGCGCCGACCTGTGCATGCTCAAGGGGCTCAAGGAAGAGGATTGCCGGGAACTGTTGCTGTATAATCCCATTTCCCGATAGGGCCCGAGCGGGTCCGGGGCCGCGGAAGCCCCCCAAGAATGGAGGCTCCGGTCGGAATTCCCGAATTGACAGCCCGGCCTGGCCGACCTACACTTAAGACCATGATTCAGGTGCCGGGCTATACGATCGCCGACCGGTTTTACTCAGCCAGGTCAACCGTGCTGTATCGCGGAATCAGGGATTCCGACGGGGCCCGGGTGCTTCTGAAGCTCATCGACGAGGAGTTTCCCTCGCTTGACCTCGTCGAGGGCATCAAGCGGGAATTCCGCTTCGCGTCCCGGCCGTACGGCGAGCGTGTGCTTCGCGCGCTTGAAATCGTGTCGCTGCGGAACGTGCCCGGAATCGTCATGGACGACCCGGATTGCGTGTCCCTCGCCGAGTTGATTGACTCGGGATCTCTGTCCGCGCGCGACAGGCTTTTCGTGGCCCTGGAGGCTTGCGAGGC
Organism: Spirochaetales bacterium Spiro_10; assembly: GCA_001604405.1. Taxonomy (GTDB): domain Bacteria; phylum Spirochaetota; class Spirochaetia; order Treponematales; family Treponemataceae; genus Teretinema. The sequence goes on along the minus strand of LVBL01000054.1, from coordinate 10,832 downwards.
CCTCGCCGCCGTCCACGCGCAGGGCGTTTTGCACAATGCCGTATCCCCCTCGGCTATTCTTTGCTCGCGCGACCTCAGGCGCGTCCTCATCTTCGATTTCTCGCTCGCCTCCCTGCAGTCCACCGGCAGGAACCGGGGAAGGGTCGCGTACGAAGGCTCGCTCGTCTACGCCTCTCCGGAACTGACGGGTCGCATCGACCGCGATATCGACTGCCGATCCGACCTGTATTCCCTTGGCGTCACGCTCTACGAGCTCTTTACCGGAGAGCCGCCCTTCGCGGGAAACGTTCACGAGCTCGCGTACGGACACGTCGCCCGGGCGCCCGAGGAACCGCGCAGGAAAATTCCCTCGATCTCCCGACCCGTCTCCGACTGCATAATGAAACTCCTGGAGAAGGACGGCGACCGCAGGTACCAAACCGCCTCGGGGCTCGCGCACGACCTTCGGCTCTGCCTTGACGCGGACGCGTCGCCTGAGAAACTCGTGTCCTTCGTCCCCGGCGAACGGGATAACCTTGAAACCTTCCATTTGCCGCGTCGCCTGTACGGAAGGGAACGCGAGCTCGCGGCGCTCAAGACCGCGCTGTCTTCCTTCGGGGGAAACGGGGCCACGCTCCTGTTGGTATCGGGGTATTCGGGAATCGGCAAGACCTCGATCGTCGAGGAGTCCGTCCGCCGGATAGTCATGGAGGGAGCGCGCTTCGTTTCGGGAAAGTTCAATCCCCTTGAGCAGGGTATACCCTATTCGGCCGTCGTCGTGGCCATGAGGACGCTCGCCCGCGTGGCCATCACGGAATCTTCCGATCCCGACGCGGCGAGGCGGCGCGTGCTAGACGCCCTGGGCGCCAACGCGCGGGTCATAGGAGACGTGATTCCGGAGTTCGGCGCGCTCATCGGCGCGGCCGCGTCTCCCGGCGCGCTCGATCCCGTCGGCGAGCGGAGCAGGTTCCACCGCTCGCTTTCCCGCTTTATTCAGGCCCTCGCGACGCGCTCTTCCCCCGTCATCGTGCACCTCGACGACGTGCAGTGGGCGGATCGGCCGTCGCTCGATTTGCTCGAATCGTTCGTCATGTCGACCGAGCTTGACAACGTCGCGTTTGTCGCGTCCTACAGGGACAACGAGGTGCGCGAGGGACACACCCTGCGCGCGATGCTCGACCGCGTCGAGGCCTCGGCCCAGGCGCGGTCGCGGACGCGAAGGATCGTGCTCAAGGAACTGGACGAGGGGGGGATTACGCAGCTGGTCGCGGACGCGACGAGACGAAAAACCTCCGAGGTACGCGAGCTTTCGGAGTTCCTGTACGCCAAGACCCGGGGGAATCCCTTTTACGCGACGCGGCTCCTTCAGTCGCTGTACGACAAGGGGTGTTTCTTCCTTGACCGCGACCGGATGTCCTGGTATTGGAACATGGATACAGTCAAGTCGCTCGCGTACGGCGACAACGTCGTGGATTTTCTCGTCGAGGGATTTTCCTCGCTGACCCCGAACGCCCTTCTCGTTCTCAAACTCGCCTCCTGCGTGGGCTCGCGCTTCGAGCTCTCGGTATTGTACGCCCTTGCGCCGCCCGAGGCCGACGTTCCGTCCGCCCTGTGGACGCTGATGGAGAAATGGCTCGTCATGCCGGTCGGGAACGGCTTCCGCCTCATGGACATGGACCGCGCGAAACTTCTCGACTCGGCGGTTCGCGTCGAATTCGCCTTCCAGCACGATCGCATCAGGCAGGCCGCATACGGGCTCGTCGGAGACGAAGAGCGGGAATCGCTCCATCTCAAGGTCGGCATGGCATTGCTGTCCGCGGGCCAGCCCGGATCGGTGCCCGCGGACAGGCTCTTCGAGGTGACGAACCACCTCAACATGGCGCGTTCCCTCGTCGAGCGCGGACCGGGCAAGGACGAGCTCGTGGACCTGAACATCTCGGCGGGGGCCAAATCGCGGGCCAACGCGGCATATGAAAGCGCGCGCGAGTACTTCGCGACGGCGTATTCCCTGCTGACCGAGGAAGAGCTCGCGGCGGACGACGCGCGCCGATACGCGCTCGCAAGCCAGTACGGAGAGACCCTGTTTTTATGCGGAAGGGGAGAGGAGGCGCTGATTGTGCTCGAGAGCCTTCTTTCCGGTAACCGCGACAGGATGGAACTCGCGCGCGTATACGCCCTTCGGGCGATGATACTCGACCATGGCGAGACCTCCCGCGAGCGCGCCCTCGCCGAGATACGGACCGCGCTCGCGCTGTTTGGCGTGGCTCTTCCGCCGACGGCCGAAGAGGCCGAGCCGCTCATACGTTCCGGCATGGCGTCCCTCGCGGACACGACCGGCGCGCTGCTTCGCTCCGGGGTGGACGCGCTCGCCCGAATGCGCGACGACGACGACGTCATGACGATGAATCTCCTGTTCCAGGCTTTGCCGATCACCTATCAGGGGTATCCCTGGCTGTATTCCGCAATCACGCTCAAGATGCTCGAGATGACCGTCTCCCGCGGCGTTACGGACGTGTCATGCAAGAACCTCGTCGAGTGCGGGATGAAGCTCGGCTCCGAGTTCGACGACTACCGTTCGGGATACGAGCTGGCGATTTTCGCCTTCAGGCTCATCGAGCGGTTTCATTTCGAGAGCCAGCGGGCGCCGTGCTATTTCATCTTCGCGAACTTCGTATCTTCCTGGAGCCGTCCCGTCCGGGAAAGCATCGAGTACTTCGATCTCGCCATAACGAGCGGGCTTTCGTGCGGGGACATACAGCATGCCGCGTATTCCTGCACGCACCGTTTCAACCGGCTGCTGCTTTCAGGCGTGAGCCTCGCGACCTGCGCTGACGAGCTGAAGTCCCTCGTCTCCTTCCTGCGGGCAAACGGCGCGACCATGCTTCTCCTCTACGCCGACTTGTTCCAGTACGTCCTTGACCGGCTTGTCTCGGGCGCGACCTACGAATCGGGCTCGCGCGTGCGCGAGGCGATCGTTGGAGGGGACAATTCCTTTTACAAGCTGTCGTTGGCCCAGAACGAGACGATGGTCGCGTGCCTGCTCGGGGAATACGGACGGGCCCGGCAATGGCTTTCCTACGGAGAGCCGTACATCGCCTCCGGGATCGCGCTTTTTCCGCTGGCCGACTACGCCTTCTACGAGGCGGTCGTGATCCGCCGGGAGATGGCTTTTCTTAACGAAGATGAGCGGGCGGTCTCCATCTCCCGGCTCGGGGAACTCTCGAGGCGTCTTTCGGTCTGGGCCGAGAACTCGCCCTCGAATTTCAGCCACAAGTCGCTTGCGGTATCTGCGATATTGGGGATGGTACGCGGCGGACCGATGGAAGAAATCGCGCGCAACTTCCAAGCCGCGCTCGACGCGATCTCCTCGGGCGATTTCGGCCAGATGAAGGCCATGATCTGCGGCTTGGCGGCCGAGTATTGGCTCGCGGCGGGAATCGATACGGTCGCCTCGGCGTACATCCGCGAGGCGTGGTATTCGGCGCGCGTGTGGGGCGCCGACGCCATGGTTTCCCGTCTCGAGGCGAGCTATCCGGTCTTCTTGTCGGAGGTACGCTCGACGTTCGAGCGAACTCGCGAGCCGACCGGCGCCGACGGTTCGCGACGCGCGGGAGCGGGCGGCATCGACGCCAAGGCCCTGCTCGAGGCGACGCGGGAGATTTCGGCGGAGCACCGGCTCGAGCGCCTTTTTCCTGCCGCCCTTGCCGCGATGGTCAAGTGCGTGTTCGCCGAACGCGGCGCCATCCTCGTTCAGCGCGGCGAGACGGGATCGCTCGCGGTTCGCGCCGAGCTGCCGGCCCAAAACGAGGCGGCCCGGTACGCGGATTTCACTGCGGTTGACCAGTGTACCTGCGCGTGCGCCGACATCGCGTATTTCGTGCATCGTTCCGGCGAGAGCCTCCTTCTGGAGAACGCCTCGACGCATCCCGACTACCGCAATAACGCCTATATCTCGAGGACCGGCTCGAAGTCGGTCATGTGCGTGCCGGTCAGGATACGCCACTCGGAACGGTGGATCGTGTATCTCGAGAACAACCTTTTTACCGGCGCCTTTACCGCGGAGTCTCTTGACGCGCTCGGAGACATCGCCGCGCAGACGGCCATATCCGCCGAATGCGCCGTCTTGTTCGAAGGCCTTGAAAAAAACCTTGCCGAGCGGACCAAACAGCTCGAGCTGCTTACCTCCGAGCTCAAGGAGCTTTCGCTTCGCGATCCCCTGACGCGCCTCCATAACAGGAGGTACGTCTACGAGTTCGTCTCGGACCTCGCGCGCCAGTTCATGAAGGCGAAATCGGTGGCCCTAGCAAACGGGTCGAGCCGGGACGAGCGCGTGGGGGACCGGGTGTTCGGCGTCTTTCTCGTCGATCTCGACAATTTCAAGCGGGTCAACGAGCTGTACGGCCACGCGGTTGGCGACCGCGCGCTCGTGCGCTTCTCCGAGCGGATTACGGGACTCGTGCGCGAAAACGATTTTGTCGCGCGCTGGGGCGGGGAGGAATTCCTCGTGATACTCAACGGTGCCTCGAGGGATTTCTTCCGCGAGTTCCCCGAGCGCGTGCTTGGGGCGTTTCGGGGGGATCCCGTGGAGATAGTCGACGGCGTCAGCGTGCAGCAGCACGTGTCCGTCGGGTGCGTGCCGCTTCCGGTTGACGAGCGGTTCCCGGACCTGATCAGCCTCGACCAGGCGATAATCGTCTGCGATTACGCGCTACGGCTCGCCAAGGAGAACGGAATGAACCGCGCGGCCGTGGTCTCGTTCGCCGACGCTCCGCTCTTGCGGCTTGACGAGGCCAGGTCGTGCATGCGGCGCTTCCTGGCCGACCGCCGCGTGGAATGCGAGTACATGCGCGTGACCTTCGTTCGCTAGGCTAGGCGGGCATGGAGCCCAGCGCGACCTGCAGCGGGATGCTCGCCCGCACGCGCCGCCAGTCCAGACGCCTGTTTGCCTCCGTCAGGAACCGCTCAACGATGCCGAGGGCCTCGTCCGTTTCGTCCGAGCATCGCCAAAAGCCCCCGTGTGACCCGCTCCGCATCCCGGCAAGCGCCCGCTCGTGACGCGGTAGTGCCTCCATGAAGGCGGGAAGACGTTCCGCGACGTCGTCGAAGTAGCTCCAGTCGCCGCAGCCCGACTCGCGAAGCATGCGCGCGTTCAGTTCCTGCTCGTATTGCCCCTTGACCGGTATGACGAAGGCGGGCTTCCCGAGCGCGATCGCCTCGCTGATGCTCTGGTGCCCGGCGGGCGCGACGAGGGCCGCCGCCGAGGCGAGCGACCGGGCGTAGTTCGCGGACGCGTCCGGAAAGAGGCGGAACCTGTCCGCGCCCATGGCTTCCAGGGCCGGCTTGAGAATTTCCCGGTATCGTTCCTTCACGTAGACCACGACATGGTCTCCGCGGGTCACCGGCGCCTCCCTCAGCTCGCGCCTCAGGATCGGGCCGACGTCGCCGCCGAAGAAAGAGCAGATTACCGTTTTGTCGGACATGCCCATCATGTAAAGCGCGACGGCGCGCGAAAGCAGGTGAGCGGGGTTCGAAACCCCCGCGCGGAGGACTATCCCCGGGTGGTTCAGCTGGAGGACGGGAATTCCCGTCGCCTTTGCCGCCCGCGGGACGAACGGCTCGAAATCCGATATGACCGCCTCTATTTCGCGCCTGGCAAGCTCCCGTGCGAGTGATGCCTGCGTCGCGATGGCGGACAGCACGACGGTCGCGTTTCTCGCCACCGTCTTTCCGTAGTCGAGGGAGAACCCCCTCTGCGCGAACCCGAGATACGGGATACCGACGTATTCGGCGGAGGGAAACTCGCGGCGCAACTCGGCCTCGAAATGCCGGGGCGCGAAGAATACGATTCGATGTCTCGCCTGCAAGCCCTCCGCAAGCGCCTTCGCCCTTGATATGTGCCCCCGACCCTCGCCGTTGATTGAAATGGCTACGTTCATCGTTTGAGTCCTCCCTTCGCGCCAAGGGTCTCCCGGTTTCGTATGCGGATGATGAGCCTCCCGCTAAAATACGGTCAGACCGGCGGCGAGGCTCACGGCTTTTTCACGATTCCGTTATTGAGCGGTAACACGGCGGTGAGACTATGCCGTCATGAAGAAGAAATCGGCGATGGAGCGGGCGATGAAAGCGTCGCTCCTGTTTCTGGACGACGAGAATTGGTCGCAAACGCCCTCGGGACAGGCGTTCTGCGAGGCCGTGACGCGCTCCGTCGCGGCCTTTACGGCCGGCCACGTCACCGCCGTGCTGTACCGGCACAAGGACGCCCCCGGCGGAACGGTCCTGACGCCGAGCGGAACGGAAACCTTCGGCCTATCCTCCGATTCGAGGGTATGGGAGATGTCCGAGGGCAAGGAGGGCACGGTCACCGTCTACGACAACGACGGCATCCTGCCCGCCGTGAAGTGCCGGCAATTCGCCGTCGCGCGGATCGCCGCGCGGAAGAACGTCGGCATCTCGATCCTTCTCGCGAGGGAGTCCGGGCGGATCGACAAGGACGAGATCTCCGCGCTCCGTTCCCTCTCGGCGGTGTTCTCGAGCTCGCTGAGAAAGGCGAAGGCCTGGAACAAGCGGCTGAGGCTCAGGGCCGACGAGGCAAGGCGCGAGACGCTTCTGCACGCGCAATCGTGCATCATCAGGGGATCCGCCGAGATGGCCGGGTACGGGAAGTCCATCGACTATTCGGCCGGGACGGGCAGCGACTTCTGCAAGGCCTACCCCTCGCTCGAATCCTCCGCGCTCGTGTGCGTGTGCGACGTCACGGCCGAGATATCCGAGCGGCAACAGGGGCTCGTGTACCTTGACACCTGGTTCACGATCATATCGAAAACGACCCTTGACGCCCAAAGCGCGCTCAAGAGGCTCAACGCGGACATGGCCCGGCGCCAGGGCGAGTGCTACGCCTCCGTATCGCTCATCCGGCACCTTCCGGATTCCGGTACGGTCGAGGTAGCGGGCTGCGGCAACGTCGGCGTCGTGGTCTTTTCCCACGAGACGATGAGCGCGCGCCTCGTCGAATTCGGACCGGCCTCGGGGATTAACGGGGATGCGGCCATCGTCGGCCAGACCATACCCGCGCGCAGCGGGGACATCGTCCTCGCGTGCACCGACGGCGTTTTCGCCGCCAAAAGGCGCAACGGCGACCTCTACGGGATTCGCGAGGTGTGCGAGTTCGTGCGCGGACACTATTACCTCGGCGCGGCGGAGCTCGCCGAACGCCTGCTCGCCGACGTGCATGAGCGCGAGGATCACGGAATCAACCATGATGACCGTACCGTTGCCGTGCTCAAGATACGCTAGGAGGATTCAATGGATATCGTGTTCGACGAGAGGGACGGCGCGTGCGACTGCGCGCTGACGGGCGAGCTGGACATGTACGAGTCTCCGGGTTTCCAGGAGAGATGCGAGTCGCGGCTTGACTCCGGCCGGAAGGGGGCCTTTCTCATCAACCTTTCCGGCCTCACGTACGCGGACTCGAGCGGGCTCGGGACGCTGTTCAGGGTCTTTTGTCACGCGCGCGAGCGCGGGATCGGTTTTTGCATGTACGGGGCCCGGGGCATGGTCTCCTCGCTCCTGCGCCTGAGCAGGATGTCTTCCATCCTTCCGCTCGAGGCCGAATACGCGACGGCGCTTGAATGCGCCAGGGGGAACCAATGAACGAACGAATACTCGTCGACGACTCGCACGATCTGCACCGGCGCGACGGGCTCCACTACGCCGTGTTTTCGAGCGAGTACCTGCAGATTCGCTACTACACGCTCCTGCTCGTCAAGAATTCGAACCTGATGACGGACGAGCGGCTTCTGCTCGAACAGCAGGTCAGCGAGCTCGTCAAGAACGCGGTGAAGCACGGCAACAAGTGCGATACGGCCAAGAACGTGAAAATATGGTACAAGTTCACCGACAGGGAGGCGCGCTTCATCGTCCAGGACGAGGGCCCCGGCTTCGCGGACATCGAGAAGTGGAACATCTTCAACGAGAAAAGGCAGGAGTACGTCCAGAAGCAGGATTTCTCCGCGCTCATGAACTACGCGTCCTGGCGAACGAGCTCGAGCGACAAGTACGACGGGGGAAACGCCATGTTCGCGGCGCTCGAGTACTGGAACATGGGCGTCGTCTATTCCTCCGCGCGCAACACGGTAGCCGTGGGAAAGCGGTTCGCCCTCGACATCATGGAGTCCGGAGACGACGAATGACAATCGGCGAGCTTGAGCGGCCGGTCGTCGCCGGGGAACGGATCGTGAAGATTGCGAGCTCGTTCTCGTTCGTTCCCGCCGGCACGCCCGTGCACGAGACCCTCGACGGCCTGCGCGCGACGAAGGCGAGGATGGTCGCCGTGGTCGACTCGGCCTCGCGCCCGCTCGGGATCATTCTGGCCCAGGACCTCGTGGACATCCTCGGGAAGCCCTACGGGCGCGACCTCCTGAAGCGCCAGTGCGTCGAGGACATCATGCGGGACGTCGCCGAACTGCGCTACGACGAGTACATATCCGTCGTGCGCGAGCGGGCCGGCGCGGAACTTGAGCTGGGAGAAAACGCGATGTATCTGCTGGTCGACCGCGACGGTCTTTTCATGGGTTGCGTCTCCTCCCGCGACATCCTCGTGCACGGAACCAAACAGCATCAGCGTGAGATCCAGGTCGCGCGCGGCATACAGAACCGGCTCGTGCCCGAGTACAGCGTGAAGCGCGGCGGGCGGTTCTCCGTGGTCTGCTCGGCCCTCATGGCCGAGGGCGTCGGCGGGGACTATTACTTCGTCAGGGAATACGAGCCGGGGCTCTGGTTTCTCTGCCTCTGCGACATCTCGGGGAAGGGAACCGCCGCCGCCATCATCACCGCCGTGCTTTCCGGCTTCATGGACGGCGCGAGGCTTGGAGCGCCCCTGTCCCACACGGTGCTCCGGCTCAACGACCTCGTCCTCGGGACGTTCAGGGCGGAGCGGTACCTCACCGGCGTGTTTCTCAAATTCGTCGAGGCGACGGGCGAGGCGGAGTACTGCGACATGGGCCACTCGCTCCTTTTCGTCGCCGCGGAGGGGCGTGTCACGCCCCTGTCCGAGGTCGCCGGGAATCCTCCCCTCGGCATGGTGCCCCTCGGTGAGGTCTCGTCGGGCACGTTCGTTCTCGGCGCGAACGACACCCTTCTCGCCGTGACCGACGGGCTCACGGAGCAGGAAAACCGCAGGGGCGAGCGGTTTGAACTGGAGACGGTCGGAGACATCCTGCGCGCCTGCCCCGGCATGAAGGACGGTCTCGTGCGCGCGAAGGTCGGCATACTCGAGGCGTTCTACTCGTTCAAGCGGGACATGCCCCAGCGGGACGACGTCAGCTTCCTCATGGCCCGTTCCGGGTCCCCCGAACCGTAACGGTTTTTTCATGCCCATTTCACGATATTCACACGCGGGCGGGGGAGACTCCCGGCATGACAAGCCAAACACACGCGTTTCTGGCTACCGCGCTCGTACAGGCAATTCAGTCGGTGTGGGGAGTGAGACTCAGCCGAAAGAGACTCGTCTACGGATCGGTCAAGCCCGATCTGACGTCCCTCTTCTTCCGCCACCCGCACTTCTGGAGTTATTCGCGCGACTTTCTCTTCCGGAAGATATCAAAACTCTACCTGAAGCGCTTTGACCGCTACGAGAAAAACAAGGAATTCAGCGAGGCCCTCGGCGTCGTGCTCCACTATATCGCAGATTTCTTCACGGCGGCCCATAACGTCAAGCCGAACCGCCTGCGCGAGCATCTCGCCTACGAGGACGCCCTGCACGCCGAGTTTGTCCGCCTCGCCGACGGCGCGACCGTCCGGGACGCGATCCGCTTCGTCAGGGATACCCGGCCCCGCGGCCCGTTCGCGACGCGTCCGCTCGACATCGCGGAATCCCTCATATCCCTCCATTCGACCTACAAACCCTCTCTCGCCGATCCCGCCCGCGACGTCCGGGAGATTCTCATCGCGTGCCTGACCGTTACCTCCGCGGTCATGGACGCCCTGGTCATGGGCGCTGACCGTTCTGCCGGACAGGGCCTTGAAGACGTTCCCGCCGCCGCGGGAACCAGGGTATTTGCCTTCTCGGCCGCGAACTAGTATACTTGTTTAAGGAGGATAACATGTTGGACAATCAACTGAAAAAGGCCATCAACGAGCAGATCAACAAGGAATTCTATTCATCGTATCTCTATCTCGCCATGGCGGCGCATTTCGACGCGAAGGCGCTGCCCGGTTTCGCCCATTGGATGAAGGTACAGGCGGCCGAGGAATGGGGACACGGGATGAAGTTCTACCACTACCTTACCGAAGTCGGAGCCGAGGTGGAACTCGCGGCAATAGCCTGTCCCCCGCTCAAATTCGGCTCCCCCAAGGAGATCTTCGAGCAGGTATACGAGCACGAGCAGTCGGTGACCGCGTCCATCAACGCGATCTACGACCTCGCGAAAAAGGTTAACGACCCGAAGACCGAGCTCATGCTGCACTGGTTCATAAACGAACAGGTCGAGGAGGAAAAGAACGACCGCGACATACTCGACCAGCTCGAGATGTCCGGCGGAACCACCTTCGGACTCATGTTCCTGGATCACAACGTGCTCGGAAAACGCAAGGAGGACTGACGCGCGTGTAGTCGGGAAGCGGCGTCTCGCGAAGGCGGGATTACGAAGGAAGAGCCTCCGGTACTGCCGGAGGCTCTTTTTGCATTGTGGCTGTCGGCCGGAGGCTGGGGCCTTCCGGGCCGCCGGCTAGAGGACGATGGCCGGAACGACCGGCTTGACGATACCCGCGGAGTAGTCGCCGCGCTCGAGCAGGACGTCGGGGATCGCCTCGTTGAGGTTCTTGGTCATGTCCAGGAACTTGCCGCGGATGTTGTT
>LVBL01000053.1 GCA_001604405.1 Spirochaetales bacterium Spiro_10 | reverse complement strand
GCCGTGCCCGTCAGGCGGGCGGTCGAGACGGATGGCGTCGCGTGCCGGGTGCTTCCGGGCGGGCCAGCGCTCGCCGTCGTCCACAAGGGTCCTTACGGGCGGATAGGGGAGGCCTATCGCGCGATTCTCGGCGCGATAGGCTCGCGCGGGCTTTCGGCCCTGTCGCCGACGCGCGAGCTTTATCACAAGGGCCCGGGGATGGTATTTCCCCGGGACCCGAAGAAGTTCGTCACCGAAATCCAGATTCCGCTCGCGCCCGAGTCCTAGCTTTTTTTCGCGTCCTTGTCGTCGAACACCACGACCGTTCCGGACATGTTGATCACGTCTCCCGGCTCGAGGATCTTGGTCTTGACGGGCTTGTTGTTGACCGTCAGGTCGCTTTGGGCGGCGATGGTGTACCGGCCGCGCGCGTCGTCGAACACGATGGTCGCGGCGTTGCCCCTCATCGAGGGATTCCCCGCTATCGTGATGTCGGCCGTATCGTCCCCGCCGATTATGGTCTGTCCGCTTGATAGCGGGAAGGCCCTGGTTTGCGCGCCCTGCGCGCCGTACAGGAGCTGGATGCCCGCCTGCGTCGTCTCGCGCTCGAGCTTGAAGCAGAGGAGCAGGAGCCACAGGAGGAGCGGAACGAGGACGAACAGCGCGTGCCAGGCCGCGGGCTTTTCGGCGCCCGAGCCGAGGACGGTGCCCGAGTAGTAGCGCCGAACGGAGCTGGATTCTGAGTTTTCCCCGCGGTAGGTGACGCGCACGTACCGCTTGTCGCCGGGGAACATCGCGGCCGTATAGTCGACCGCGTATTCGTCGAGGATGCTCGAGCGGATGCTCGTGTAGATGTCGAGGATCTCCTCGGAGTTGTCGGCGTCGAACACGAGTCCGCCCGATTCCCTGGCGAGCCGGGGAAGTTTGTTGTCGGGCGAGTCGCCGAAGTTAACGGCGTAGCAGGTGACGCCCTCGCGCACGGCGGACTCTATCCCGTCCTCGATTTTCGTCCTGCTCTTCGCGGAGGCGGGCGGAAGGTGCTCCCCGTCGGAGAGGATCACGAGGGCCTTCCTGCGGCCGGTCTCGCCGAATCCAGACAGCGTCGCGTCGACCGCGCCGTAGAGTTCCGTGTAGCCCATCTCGCGCTCGGGCCGGTCAACCCCGTCGAGCGCGGGCCCGACGGCCCCCGCGTCCGACGACATCCCGAGGACGGAGTCGTACCCGGTGTTGAAGGTGGCGAGCGCGACGCGGTCCTGCGGCGCGAGGCTCGCGATGAAGTCCCTGATGGCCTTTTTCGCGTGGCTCATCCGGGTCGCTCCCGGGTCGGTCGTGGGCTTTCCGTCAAGGTCGTCCCACATGCTTCCCGAGTTGTCGAGGAGCAGGAAGAAGGAGATGCCCTCGTCGCGGTTCACGTTCCTCGAGACGTCCCGGACGCGCACGCCCTCGAAGGAAGAGCCGTCGGGCGACTCCTCCACGGTAATGGTTTTGATGTCGGGAACGTATCCGTCCTCGCGGACGTCGAGATAGGCGCGTACCGTCTGCGTCGAAACGAGGCGCGACGAGTCTATCTGCGTGATGGTGAGCCCGCCCGAATCGTCCGCGCGGAGCGGCGCCGGCGTCACGAGGAAAAAGGCGGCCGCGAGCGCCATCACCGGCGCCGCGAGCGCCCGTTTCGGAACGGCAGTTCCTGCCGAATGTACAGTGCGCATGGTGTCGTGCTTCATCGCTCTCCCCCTCATGAAAATATCCCGTACATGAATTTCGCGCTTCCGACGGAGAACACGTCCTCGCGCCTGAGCGCGGCCTCCTCCGTCTTCTCCTCGTTGAGCTTCACCGGCTTTGAGCCCGGCGTGACGCCGATCGTGACGCGTCCCTTTTTCGAAACGATATACGCGTTTACCTCCGCGACGTCGCGGTAGCCGGCCAGCACGATATCGCAGGTGTTCTTCGTTCCGATCGTCATGCGCGTCTTGACGAGGTGGTATTCCTTGTTTTTCAACGGGCCGTTCAGGAGCTTCACGGTGCCGAGCGAGAACCTGTTCTCGAACAGCGAGTAGAAGAAGCCGAGCGCGAGTCCGAAACAGGCGAGGCCCGCGAGGAGCGCGAGGCCGTTCCCAGGGTTTCCGGAAAGGATGAGCTGGAGGGTGATGCCGCCGACGAGGCCGCCGACGATTCCGCCGGCGAGCCCGACGAGAATCTTCCGGAACGAACGCGACCTGAATCCCTCGATCATCGCGACGCATACCCCGATGATCACCCAGCCGGCGCCGTTGGCGAGGGCAAGGGCGACGCCTGAGATCGTCCGCTGGGTCGTCGCGAGCGCGTCCGCCGCGTAGAAGAGAAACGCCTGCCCGCCGATGACTCCGATGGCGCCGGAGAGCGAGCCCGCGAGCGAGCCGAACACGAGCCCCTTGAGAGCCTTCGGGCGGGACGAGACGACGATTCCCTCGATTGACCCGAAGATGGAACCGAAAACCGCGCCGAAAACGATTCCCTGCGCGATCGAGAACGAAAGGTATCCCGGGAAGGACGCCTGGGCGTACTGTATGGCCAGGAGGAAAGGCCAGACGATGGACGCGCCCAGAAGCCCGAGCAGGACTATGATGATCCTTTTAAGCGTGAGAGACATATGTTACTCCTTTGTGATTCGGTATGATCCGTTCGCCTCGACGACGGCGATTCTCGTTTCCTCGCCCGGCAGTACGGAGAAGGCGGCGCGCGACGCGCGCGATCCCGTGCCGACTTCGAGTTCGTAGCTTCCCGAGGGAACCGACCAGGATTTCTTTCCGCCCGAATAGTCGCCAAGCGGGCTTTCTTCCATGGTCTCGCCGCCGAGCGGCATGGACTCGCGTCCGTTGACCGCGAGGCGAAGGCGGCCCTCCGGAGCCGTTATGGTGAGCGTTCCGGGCAGCGGGACGAGATTCGCCTGCAAGACGAGCTCCGTCTGCCCCGGTGCGATGCGGAGCGAGAAATCCTCGGGGTAGTATCCCGGAGATTCCGCCCTGAACTTGCGCACGGAGCCGGAGACGATCGCCTCGGCTTCCAGTTCGGCGAGCGGCGTCCACGTCATGCCCTCGAGGGTTCGGAAGCGCGTGAGCGAGGTGATGTTCCGGCCGTTTGTCGCGTCGAGCGCCTCGGTCCGGACGCTGACGGGCTTTTGCCTGACGTCGTCGAAGCTGACCGAGACGGACGTCTTCGCAAGTCCCTGTTCCCCGCGGGAGCGAAGGGGCCTCACGGTGAACGATTTCCAGTATACGCGCTGTTCCGCCATGATCTTCATCCGGTATCTTCCCGGCTTGAGGTATGTCGCGCGGGTCTCGAACCTCTGCGCGGGTCCCGCGTCCGCTGTCTCCGCGCGCGCGAAGGCGAGCGGCGAGACGGGTGACTCGGGGAAGTCCGCCGAATCGTGTTCGTAGAGGCGGGCGAGGAGGAAGACGTCTCCGGGGTCCTTCATGTCGGCCGGGAAACGCACGGAGACAGTGAGTTCGCCGTACGAGGAGGCCAGGGCGTACCGGTGTACGTATCCCCCTTCCCACGCCTTGTACGAGAACCCGCCGAGCAGGACGAAAAACGCCAGGAGCGACGGCACGACCACGCGCTTTCTCGCGCGCTGCTTGAAGGCCGGCTCCTCCGCGTTCGCCGGCGCCATGAAGGCGACCAGGCACGAATGGAGGGCGTCGGTCTGGAAGCGCGAGAGATACCGCTCGATGACGCGGATGACCGGCGCCATGTCCTGGAACCGTTTCCGCGGGTTCGGCTTTATCATGCGTTTGACGAGCTTCGCGACGACCTTCGGGATGTCGGGATTGAGCCGCTTGGGGCTCACGTACTTTCCCTTCTGGATCAGCACGAGCGTGTCGGGCGCGAAGTTTCCCGGGAACGGGCGCTTGCCCGTCACCATCTCGTAGAGCATCACGCCCATCGCGTAGATGTCGGCCCGCTTGTCGACGTTCTTGCTGTTCTTGAACTGCTCAGGCGGCATGTACGAGGCCGTTCCGAGCGTCATCCCCTCCTTCGTAAGGCCGTCATCGTCCTCGCCGTCGGTAGAGGCTATGCCGAAGTCGGCGAGTTTAACCGTCCCCGTTTTCGATATGAGTATGTTCGCGGGCTTGATGTCGCGGTGGATGATGCCGCGCTCGTGCGCGTACTTGAGGGCCTTGCAGGCTTCAAGGAAGATATAGAGGGACAGCGGTCCCGAGAGGTACCGCCGCTTCTTGATGAGCGCGTCGAGGGACATCCCGTCGACGAACTCGAGGACGATGTAGTGCGACGTCCCTTCCTTGAAGTAGTCGAACAGGTGGACGACGCGGGGGTCGTCGAGATCCATGAGTATCTGCGCCTCGCGCTTGAAACGCTCGACCATCGTCGCGTTGCCCTTGATGGTCAGCTTCTTGATGATGACATGGCGCTTGAGCGTCGGGTGTACGGCCTTGAATACGGCTCCCATGCCGCCCTTCGCCACGAGCGAGACGATCTTGTACTTTCCTATAGATTCGGGGACGTCAGCCACGGTAGTTTCCTCCGTCAGTGTTTCGTTTACAGTTCCTTGATGTCGGCGTCGGGGTCGAACGGGCGGTCGGCCGGCACCAGCGCGACTATCTCCCGTTCCGGGTTGTGGATTTGCACGTACCGGTTTCCGGCGCGAAGGAGGTAGGTCTCCGGAACGGGACGGTGGCCCCCGAGATAGACGGCCCCGGGAACGCCCGGGAGATACGCGTCGAGCATCGCGCCCACCGATCCGTCGGAGGCCTCGTCGTTGCCCGTCCAGGTCAGCCCGAGCGTGACCTCGCTTCGGATCCTCGCCTCGACGAGCTCTTCCTCCGCGTAGAAGCGGTACGGCTCCGAGTGCGACGCGAGAAAGGTCCCCCCCACCACGAACAGGGGAAGGCGCTTCTCGAAGAGCGCGTAGAGCTCGAGGAAGTCCTGGCCGTAGAAGGCCGTGACGTATTCGCGGACCATCTCGCCCTCGTACGAGAATTTGCGGAAGGCGTGGTTGCCGTTGCCCTCCTCGTTGAGGATGTTTTCGTGGTTTCCCTTCAGGAAATGGAAACGGTCACGAAAGGCGCACTTGCACTCCATTACCATCTCCATGAGGGAGAGGCTTTCGGTCATCTCCTCGTCCATCGCCTCGCGCTTCCTGAAGCCGTGCGTGTATTCCTCGAACGCGCGAATCCAGCGCTTCTTGCCGCGGCGCTCCGAGTGGAAACCGTCGCCGAGACAGAGCATCTGCAACGAACCCGAGCCGATCGCCGCCGCGACGGTTTCCCCCGCCGCGAAGGGGGACTCGAGCACGCCGCGGAAGAAATCGGTGCGGCCGTGCAAGTCGGGGAGTACGAGCGTTGGCAGGCGTTTGTCGAGGCGGACGAGGCCGCCCGACAAACCGGTTGAGTCGGGCGGCCTCGCGTCCGCCTTCTCGTGCTCGAGCGCCGTTATCGTCCGCTCGAGCAGGCGGGTATACGCCCCCTTGTCGGGAAGCGCGTCGCGCGAGGCGATCGCCCGTATCGTCTCCAGGATTTCCATTACTGTATGATCGTCTTGTTGACTTCCACGAATTCCTCGGCGATGTCCTGGGTGACCTGGGTCAGCAGGGCCTCTTCCTCTTCCGCGTCGAGTTTTTCGGTGCTGACGGCGATCTTGAAGATGGGGGAACTCTGCTGGATCGGCCCCTTGGCGAAGGCGATGACCGCGTCGGTCTCGATGTCGGACGCGAGTTCCGACGATTCCTCGAGGGCCGTTCCCGGAACGTCGACGCGAAGGCCGATCGAGGTGTACTCGGCGCGCCGCTTGCCGTCGACGAGCGGTCCGATGTTGATGAGCGAGCCCGAATAGGTCAGCGCGACCGCGCCCTTTTCCTCGTCCCGGGAGAAGAACTGGACTTCCTCGAGATTGTTTTCCGCGATTCCGTCCTCGAAGCATTTCCGTTTATCTTCCCAGGCGCTTGCGAGCTTTTCGTAAGTCTCGTCACCGACCGGCAGTCCCGACGTCTTGGCGATCTGCTTGATGTGGTTTTGAATAACCGGAGACAAACCGAGAAAAGTTTCCATAAAAACCTCCTGAACTGGGCTATACTGTATCACACGTCTCAATAATGTCATGAAGGAGGAAGAAATGCACGAAAAAGTTTTCGAGAGCCTGCCTGCCGAAATCCAGGCACAGATCGCATCCCTGCTCGGGGACAACGGCAAGACGGTCGACGAGGACGATCGCGAGCGGTATGCGCGCGTCTGGAGCGACAAGTACGAGCTCTTTATGGGACAGATGAAAAGCGTCGGAATGGAGATTGTCGAGAAACTGGAATCGGGCGACGATCGCGGGGCGATTCTCCTGACCTATTCCGGGTCCCTCGTGAGCCTCGGACCCGCCAAGGGCGGGAAGCGCTGGCTCGAGTACGCCTCCATCAAGTTCCGCGGGGACGTGCCCGATTTCATCAAGGGCCAGGGCGTGTCCCTTTCGGGCGATGTCTCGCAGGGAGCCGTCGCCGAATTCGCCGGCAGTCCGCTCAAGCAGAGTTCCTCCCTCTATAGAATAGCCGTGTGCCCCGAGGGAACGGGGGAGACCGACCAGGAGCAGCGAATCCGCGAGGCCACGATCTACCTTACGAACGGTTTTCTCAAGATCAACCGGACCGTCGCCTCCGCGGGGGATTCCTCCGTCGAGCAGTTTACGGCGAAATCGATCGCGGCCTTCATCGCGAAGAAGCACGGGCTTACGCAGGTCGCCTCGAAGGCGATTATCGACGACTATCTTTCCACCATCGAGGCGGGCGTCCTCCTCGGCGAGCGCGTGCCCGTCGGCAAGCTCGGTGCCATCTTCCTGAAGGCGCGCGCGGCCAGGAAGGCGCGCGTCATGAAGAATCTCGCGACGGGGGAGGACATCCTCGTTCCCGCGAAGCCCGCGTGCCTCGTGCCGAAGTTCGCCGTGTCGCGCTCGCTCAAGGAAAAGGGACTGCTCGTCGATCCGGCGACGGTTTCCGGCTTCGGTTCGGACGACGGCGAGGACGAGGAGGACTGAGGGAATTCCGGCGGGCTGTGCGAGACGCGCCGTTTCTGGTATACCTTGACGCATGGATACCGCCAATCCCTTCGCCTCTCTTTCTCCCGACACCGTCCTCTCGGCGGCGGAAACCGCGCTGGGCCGCGCGTTCGACCCCGTCGTGACTCCGTGCAACAGCTACGTGAATCGCGTGTACTCCCTCCGCGACGATGACGGGGCGCGGTTCGTCGTCAAATTCTACCGGCCCGGCCGGTGGACCGCGAGCGCCGTCGCCGACGAGCACGCCTTTCTCGACGAGTGCGCGGCCGCGGAACTTCCCGTGGTGGCCCCCCTCGCGCTGTCCGAGGGCGTCCGTCACGCGGGCCTTCGCTCGATCGGCGAACGCGACGGAATCCTTTTCGCCTGCTTTCCCTTCCGGAGCGGGCGGACCTTTGACGTCTCGTCCGATGACGACTATCTCAGGCTCGGAAGCCTCATCGGCAGGCTTCACGCGGTGTCCCGGCTCGGCCGGGCGGACTCGCGCGTGACGTTCCACCCGGTGGACCTCACGCTTTCCTTCTGCCGCGCCTTCGCCGATTCGGACTCCCTGCATCCCGACATGCGGGGGGAATTCCTCGACCTCTGCACGGGCGTTCTGGAAACAGCCTCCGCGCGTTTCGACCGTTCCTCGTTCATCCGCATCCACGGCGACTGTCACCGCGGCAACATACTCGACCGGCTCGACGAGGGGCTTCTGCTTATCGATTTCGACGACATGATGACGGGTCCCGCCGTGCAGGATTTGTGGCTCCTGCTTCCGGACCACCTCGAGTCCGCGCGGCGGGAGATGGGCCTTCTCGTCGAGGGCTACGAGCGGTTCGGGACGTTTGACCGGAGGTCGCTCGACCTTGTCGAGACGCTGCGATTCATGCGCATACTGTATTTCCTGTCATGGCGCGAGGCCCAAAGGGACGACGCCCTCTTCCACGAGCGCAACCCGGACTGGGGAACGAAGGCGTTCTGGATCCGCGAGATGGAGGACCTGCGCTACCAGGCGAGGCACGCGCTCGCGGGACTCCTCGACTGACGTCGGACTTCGGGGTCGTTTACGAGAAGCGCTGCGGCGGAGTGACGACCCACAGGGCGCGGAACGGCTCCTTGCCGGTATTGACGAGAACGTGCGGCGCCGTGGCCGCGAAGGATATGCTGTCGCCCTTCGAAAGGGGATACACGCGCGTCTCGTAGTGGAGCTCTCCGGAGCCCTCCGTCACGATGCCGAACTCGCGGCCAAGATGGCCGTACGAGCCTCGCGTCGTCTCGCCCGCGGGCGGAAGCGTTATGTAATAGGCCTCGATCGCGTGCGCGCCGTCGTCGTCCACGGGACGCACGATCTCCTCGTAAAGGACTCCCGCCTCCGTAACCTCGCGCCGTTCGTCGGCCCTGATCACCCGCACGGGCCGTTCGCGCCGGTATTCCGCGAAGAGGTACTCGAGGTCGATTTCGAGGGCGTCTGCGAGAGAGAGAAGCGTGTCGATCGCCGGGGATACCCGGTTGCGCTCGATTTGCGAGACGAGGCTTTCGCTCACGCCGGCCGCCTGCGCGACGACCTTGAGGGTGTATCCCTTCTTTTCGCGTATTGCCCGGAGCTTTTCCCCGAACCTGAACGGTTCCCTACTTCCCGCCATTCGACATCCGCTCCCGGTTGTGCTCGAAGATGAACTGCATATAGTGGTCCTCGAGGGTTTTCTTGGGGCCGGGCGCCGAGAGGCGCTTCCTCGCGTCCGCGTTGTTGCGCCGTTGCGTGTACGCCCGGTAGAAGATGCGCGGGTCCTCGTTCGAGAGCGCGGCCTTGTGGCCGACGATGCCCGGCACCTCGTCCCGTCCGATCGCGTTGATGCCGCGGTTCTTGAGCTCCTTGCGTATGAGGAGGATGTCCTCGTGCGAAAGGCCGAAGATGAACTCTTCCATGGACGACGCGATGTCGCTCTCTCCGAGCCGCTGGGAGATGAATTTCTGCCAGGTGTCGTCGAGGGCGATGGAGAGGAGCAGAAGCTCGCTCGTTCCGATCATCGTGCCGAAGTTGGGCGCGATCTGGTCGCGCACGGTCCATACGGCGTCGAGAACGGGCGCGACGCTCGATACGTGCGGGTCGAGGCGGTGTTCCCAGAGTTCCGCGAGGGATTCGGCGATGTCGCGCCTGACCGGCTGGCTCAGGTTCGGGTCGTCGAGCAGGGACATGTACACGTCCTCCGCCATCATCGTGAACATGATGTTGAGCGTCGCCTGCCTGAGCTCCTGGATGTCCTGGTCGGAAAAGAAGGAGTTGACGGCGACCTTCGTGATGGCCGCGAAAGCGTGGAACTTCGCGACGAGGAAGCCCTGTCCGAGGATGGCCTTCGTGGGAAGCGTCAGCAGGCGTTCCCCGTCGCTGTACGCGCAGAGGGTGTCGATGAGGGTTTCGGAGGACCTCGACTGGCCGGCGAGGAAGCCGCGCTCGTGCATCGAGGGATAGCGCGAAATGGATACGGAAAGACGCTCGAGATCCATGACGCGCGTGGCGACTCCCACCATGGTCTCGGGGGAGTACACGCGAAGGTTCTCGAATACGCGGTTCACGAGCGCGCGCTCCTGCGGATTGAGTACGATGATATCCGTCGAGGGGGTATCCATCGCGTGGGGTGAGGTGGATGTGCCGTTCGTTTCGTTCATGAACTGGTCAATATCCATAAGCCTTGATTATAGCTGAATTTGCGTCCGTCTGGCTAGCGAAAAAAACCGCCCGACACGGGATGTCCGCCTATTTCGCGCGCACGAGATGGCAGGCGAAGCCCGCGATCTCCCGGTCGAGATAGGCCACCGTGAGCCTCCCTCCCTCCCGTTTCTCGGTCTCGATGACGGACGAAAAGCCGAAATTCGCGAGATAGGCCAGGGAGCGCTCGACGTTCCAGCACGAGAAGCCGATGTGCCCCATCGCTCCCCGGAACGGCGACTTCATCACCTCGACGGGGGTGCCGCAAAAGATGGACGAGACGCCTTCCTTCGGAGCGAGGCCGAGAAGGGAGAAGAGGCCGGCCGCCTCGGAGGCCGCCGCGCCGTCGGGGGCGTTGATTCCGACGTGGGCGAACGAAAAGCCCTGTACGGCGAGTACCGCCTGGCGGCACAGGGCGCTGACGGCGTCCCAGTCCGCGGCCGCGACGAGATCGGCCGGTACCATCCAGCTTCCGCCGATCGCGAGGACGTTCCTGCGGCGGGCGTAGTCGCCGAGGTTCGAGGGTCCTATGCCGCCGGTCGGCATGAACGAGACGTTCGCGAATGGTCCCGCGAGGGCGTCGAGCATGGCGACCCCGCCGGAGGCCTCGGCAGGGAAGAACTTGAGCGTCTCGAGGCCTCGCTCCAGTGCCGCCTCGATTCCCGAGGGATTGTTCACGCCCGGCACGACCGGGATTCCCCGCTCGACGCAGAAGTCGACGACGGCGGGATTGAATCCGGGCGACACGACGAAGCGGGCTCCCGCGTCCGCCGCGCGACGTGCGAGTTCGACGTTTATGACCGTCCCCGCCCCCACGAGCGTCTCCGGCATGCCCCGGGCGATCTCCGCGATCGCGTCCGCCGCGGCCTCGGTGCGGAAGGTAACCTCGGCGCACGGAAGGCCTCCCGCTGCCAGGGCGCGCGCGAGGGGAAGGGCCTTCGCCGCGTCGTCTATCTTTATGACCGGCACAAGACCGATCTTGCCTATCGTTTCAAGGACTGGGTTCATCGCGCGTACTCCTCGTTTCGGACAGTATACAGGGAAAACCGGCGATTTTACAGGGATTTCGCATTTGATTGACGGACTATCCGGCATGGGATAGTATCGTTCCATGGACAGTATCGTAACCTTCGGTGAGATCATGCTGAGGCTCAAGAGCCCGCAATCCGAGCGGCTCTTCCAGTCGCCGGCGCTCGAGGCGACCTTCGGCGGCGGCGAGGCGAACGTAGCCGTATCGCTCGCCCTGCTCGGGAAGAAGGCCTTCTTCGTCACGGCCCTGCCCGACAATCCCGTAGCCGCCGCCGCGCTCGGAGAGCTCAGAAAGCACGGGGTCGACGTCTCGCGCGTTCGCGCCGCGCCCGGCAGGGTCGGGGTGTACTTCCTCGAGAACGGGGCGAACCAGCGCGCCTCGAACGTCGTGTACGACCGGGACGGGAGCTCCGTCTCGCGCGTCGCGCCCGGCGACTTCGACTGGCCGACGATATTCCGCGGCGTCCGGTGGTTTCACGTCACCGGGATCACGCCCGCCATCTCCGCGGGCGCGGCATCCGTCACGCTCGAGGCGGCGCGCGCGGCCAGGGAGGCGGGCTGTTCCGTCTCGATCGACCTGAATTACCGGAAGAAGCTCTGGCAGTACGGCAAGAAGGCCGTCGAGGTGATGCCCGAGCTCGTCCGCCTCGCGGACGTCCTCGTCGCGAACGAGGAGGACGTGCAGATGTGCCTCGGCATCTCGCCCGTAAACGTCGACGTCACGGCGGGACGTCTCGGGACGGAGGCCTATCGGGACCTCTCGCGCCGGGTCCGTGCCGAGTATCCGAACCTTTCGGCCGTCGCCATCACCCTCCGGGAGTCTCATTCCGCCGACCGCAACGGATGGTCCGCGGTCCTTGACGGTTCGTCGGGCTTTCACGAGTCCGCGAAATACGACATCGGCGACATCGTCGACCGCGTCGGTGGCGGCGACGCCTTCGCCGCGGGCCTCATATTCGGCCTCCTCGAGTTCCCCGGGGACGAGGCGCGCGCCCTCGAGTTCGCGGTAGCGGCCTCGTGTCTCAAGCATTCCGTGTCGGGGGACTTCAACCTCTGCGGCCGCCGCGAGATCGAGGCGCTTCTCTCGGGCGACGGTTCGGGCCGGGTGAACCGGTGACACGTGAACCGGTGACCCGTGAACCTGGGACCCGTGAACCGGTGACGCGGGGCCGCCGCCCGGCGCCCGCGCGCGCGTAAGGAGCATCCATGGATTCCATAGCCCTTCGTCTTGTCGCGAGTCTCGTCGCGGGAGCACTGCTCGGCCTGGAACGGCAGATGCACCGCCAGCCCGCGGGCCTCAAGACGCACATCCTCATCTGCTCGGGCTCGACCCTGCTCATGATCGTCTCCCTCCTTCTCGCGGGAGGCATCGACGTGTTCGAGAGCGCGCTCGTGGGCGCGGTCAGGGGCGTGTCCGTCTCGGGTCTGTTCGGCGATCCCGGACGACTCGCCGCGCAGGTCGTCTCGGGCATCGGCTTTCTCGGGGGCGGCGCGATCATACGGCAGGGTTTCAACATCAAGGGCCTGACCACCGCCGCGACGATCTGGGTTTCGGCCGCCATCGGGCTCGCGATCGGGCTCGGCGCCTACGGGGCCGCGGGCATAACGCTCGCGTGCGCCCTCGCCACGCTTTTCTTCCTCGAGCGGTACGAGATGCGGCTCTTTCCGCCGAAGAACATCAAGACCCTCTTTCTCGTGTACGACGAGCGCGAGTTCGATTTCGCGCGTCTCGAGCGCGAGCTCGCGGGCATCCGCGTCGTCGTCGACAACATGGACGTTGCCAAGAACATGTCGTCCGACCGCATCAAGCTTTCCCTGCAGGTGCACGTCACGGCTCACACCGATTACGCCTCCCTGACGCAGGCGCTGACGCGCGCGGGCTCCCTCGTGCGCATGGAGCTCACCTCGAATGAAAAGCCGTCTCGATAAGCTTCTCGCCGACAACGGATGGGGATCGAGACGGGATATCAAGCGCGTCCTGCGCGAAAGGGAACTCGCCGTGAACGGCGTGACGCGGACCGATCCCGCCTTCAGGGTCGACCCCGAGACGGACGTCTTGACACTCCGTGGCGAGGCGGTCGCCCTCAGGTCCTTCGCGTATCTCATGCTCAACAAGTGCGCGGGCGTCGTGACCTCGACGAGCGATCCGTCGCACCGTACCGTCATGGACCTGCTCGACGCGCCCTGGTCTTCCATGGGGCTCTTTCCCGTCGGGCGGCTCGACGTCGACACCGAGGGCCTGCTCGTCCTGACGAACGACGGCCCGCTGACGCACCGCGTCACCTCCCCCAAGTCGGGATGCGAGAAGACCTACCTCGCGCGGCTTCGCGATCCCGTGGACGACTCGGCGCTCGATTCCTACCGGCGACGGTTTCTCGAGGGCATAACCTTTCACGACGGTTACACCTGCATGCCCGCAGGAATTGAACGCGCGCGGCCGCACGACGCCTCCTCCGGCGACGACGCGTCCCCTTGCGAGGTACGCGTCACGATTCGCGAGGGGAAATACCATCAGGTGAAGAAGATGTTCAAGGTCGTCGGCAACGAGGTCGTCTACCTCAAGCGCCTCGCGATGGGCGGCCTGACGCTTGACCCGGCGTTGCCGCCGGGCCGGTACCGGGAACTGACGGCCGAAGAGGTC
>LVBL01000140.1 GCA_001604405.1 Spirochaetales bacterium Spiro_10 | reverse complement strand
GCGCAAGCCGGCGATGCCGCGCAAGCCGGCGCCGAGACCGCCGAAACGCCGGCCGGGGAAGTCCGCGCGCCCAAGGGGCGACGCAAGAAGGGAGCCGTCGGGCTCGCGGCCTTCGTGGAAAAGCTCGTCGAGACCTCCGGTCTTCTTTCGTACCATCAGGGCCAGGACGAGATCGCGGGGACACAGCGGGTCGCCAACCTGCAGGAACTCGTGAACGCGGCGAGCCTCTATCCCCTGAGCCGCGAGGGGCTCCTCGAGTTTCTCGAGCACATCGAGCTTGACCGTTCGATGGCGGCCGAGGATGACAATCCCGATTCCGTCACGCTCATCACCGTGCACAACACGAAGGGCCTCGAGTTCCGCCGCGTCGTCGTCACCGGCCTCGAGTCGGGTGTCTTTCCCCGCGACGACAAGCGGGGCGAGGACCTCGAGGAGGAACGCCGCCTCATGTACGTCGCCTGCACGCGGGCGATGGACGAGCTCTATCTGACGAGCTGCGCCGTCAGGCGCCTCTACGGCCGGACCGACTTCATGGAGCCGAGCCTCTTCCTCTCGGAGATGGACATGACCGCCCTCGAGGTGCTCGGGCGCGCGCCCCGGTCGTTTATCGCCCGGGCGCGTGTCGCATCCCGCGAAGCGGCCGGTTCGCGGGATGCGGCCGGTTCGCGCGAAACCGGCGATCCGGCCGGATCCGCTCCACGTCGCGCGGCCGCCGGCTCCACGCTTCCCTTCGACGAGCTCGCCGAGCGCTGGAAGCCGGGCCTGAAACTCTTCCATGACGAGTACGGTTATGGTAGTATTACGAAATCGTTCTATTCGGGCGACGAGCTGGTGATCATGGTGCGGTTCGAATCCGGCGCCGACCGCCGCTTCATGCCCCGATACCAGGCGAAAAACCTCCTTCTGGTGCAAGACGAGTAGGAGAAGGGCCGCCAGTCCCGCCGGAACGCGTAAAGGAAACGGACAGTCCATGGACAACAACACGCACGCCATTGACGACACGACGCTCGACAATCTCCTCTATCTTTCGCGTCTCTCCCCGGAGAGCACGAATATCGAGATTCTTGCCGGGCAAGTGCGCCAAATCGTCGACTATTTCGACGTTCTTTCGAAGTTCGCGGGGGACGAGAACCCCTACGACGCCTATCCGACCACGACGGTGGAGGCCCTGCGTTCCGGGGAGCCGGTCAAGGCCCTCGAGTCGGGCGACCTCAAGCGCATCACGGGCGAGTATATGGACGGCTATTTCCGCGTACCCAAGGTACTCGGCGGGGGGGCGTAACCGATGGAAGCGACCACGATCCGCTCGATGGGACTCGTCGAGCTGAAAGCCGCCCTCGAAGCGGGCTCGCTCACGAGCCTCGCGATAGTCCGCGCGTACCGGGAGGCCTACGAGGCCGACACCGCGGGCGAAAAGCCGCTGAAGGGCTACATAGAATTCTACGACACCGCGGAAGCGGACGCCAAGGCGGCCGACGAGGCGCGCGCCGCGGGGGACAGACGGCCCCTGTTGGGCCTTCCCTTCGCAGCCAAGGACAACATCTCGATCAGGGGAAAGCCCTGCACCTGCGGGAGCAAGATACTCGCGGGGTACGTCGCGCCCTATAACGCCACCGTGACCGACCGGCTTCTCGCCGCCGGCGCCGTCGCCCTCGGGCGGACGAACATGGACGAGTTCGCCATGGGCTCGTCGACCGAGTATTCGGCCTACGGTCCCTCGCGAAACCCGGTCAACCGCGACCTCACCCCGGGCGGCAGCTCGGGCGGTTCGGCGGCCGTCGTCGCGGGACTCCAGGCCCCGGTCGCCCTCGGCACCGAAACGGGCGGATCGGTCCGGCTTCCCGCCTCCTATTGCGGCATCTACGGCCTCAAGACCACCTACGGCACCCTGAGCCGCTCCGGCGTCGTCGCCTTCGGCTCCTCGCTCGACCAGGTGGGCCTTCTCGCGCGCAACGCCGACG
>LVBL01000139.1 GCA_001604405.1 Spirochaetales bacterium Spiro_10 | reverse complement strand
TTGGCGTGCAGCCTGACGGCAACGCCGTCGGCGGTCTCGACGCGGTCGGCGGAACCGGGACGCGGCGCGGCCGCGCGGCGGGACTCGGCCGTTCCTGAGCCTGGCAACGCAGCCCGCGAACGGTAGGACGAAAGAAGCTCGGGCCCCGGAGAGAGAACGACGACGCCGTCGATCGCGTCCAGGACGATTTGCTCGCCGTCGGACACCGCGCCGAGAACGCCCCGGGCGCCCATCACGGCCGGTATTCCCCAGGACCGCGCGAGTATCGCGACGTGGCTCGTGGCCCCGCCCTCCTCGAGCGCTATGCCCGCGACTCCCGAGTCGCGAAGCGAAAGGGTCTCCGAGGGTTTCATGTTCCGGGCGACGAGGATGGAGCCGGGAGGGACGAAGAACCCCGAGGAGGCGCGTCCCGCGGCGCCCGAAAGCGCCGAAGCCTTCGCGAGATGCCCGAGAACCCTGCCGAAGGCGTCCTCGATGTCGACGGCCCGCTCCGCCAGGTAGTCGTCACCCGTCGAGCGGAGGATGGTGACCGACTCGGTCACGGAATCGGAAAGCACCGCCTCCGCGTTCAAAAGACTCGTCCCGATCGATTTCCGCACGAGCGGTATGAACTCCGGGTCCGACAACATCATCAGGTGCGCGTCGAGGATGCCCGTCTGCTCGCGGTTTCGCTCGTCCCTCAGAAGGAGCAGTTCCTGCCGCGACGCCTCAAGCGCCGCGTCGAACCGCCGGATCTCGCCCGCGGCCTCGTCGGATGTAATGGCGCGCCGGGGGACGGTTGCCTGGGGTGCCTCCCCAAGACGGAACGCTGGGCCGATCGCTATTCCGCGGGACGCGGACAATCCTTCGAGCTTTCTCACTCCGACACTATATCGTAAAAAATCAGCCTTGCATACAGAGACGATTCGGCGTATCATGGCCGCATGCCCGAAAAAAAGAAGAGAAAACCCGCGTCGCTCGGCTGCCTTTTCTGGATAGCCGTCATATTGCTCATCCTGGTCCTTTTTTTCTTCAACAAGGCCAACATACAAAAGGTGCTCGAATCGACCAACGCGATCGGGCTCTTCAAGACAAACGAGCGGGTGGAGAAAGACGTCGGGCCCAAGGCCCCGAAGATACCGGAGATAACGACAGCGCCCGTCGCCGACTCAGGCGAACCCGCCGCCGACTCCGGCGAGCCTGCATCTCACTCCTCGGGCTCCGGCGAACCTGCGGCCGAGACGCCGAAGGCAACCGCGAAGACCGAACCGGCCACGAAGCCGGCCGCCGATACGACGACGAAAAAAACCGCGACGGAAACGGCCAAGACCGCTACGACCGCTACGACCGCCAAGACGTCCGACACCAAGAAACCGGCGGACAAGCCCGCGGACAAACCCGCGGCCACGAGAAAGGCGACGCTCTTCTTCGTCACGATAGACCCGGACGGCCGCGTGCTGAGGAAGGAGGTCGCGCGCGACCTCCCGCAAACCGACGCCCCGCTGTCCGACACCCTCAAGGACCTGTTCCGGGGAACGAGCGCCGCCGAGGCGGGCAAGGGGCTCCGCTCGCTCATCCCCGCCGGAACGAGGCTCCTCTCCGCCACGGTCAAGGACGGCGTCGCGACGGTCAACGTGAGCGAGGACTTCCAGTTCAACCAGTTCGGGATCGAGGGATACATCGGGCAGCTTGCCCAGGTGGTATTCACCGCCACGGCCTTCCCGACCGTGACCTCGGTGCAGTTTCTCATAGAGGGACAGCGCCGCGAGTACCTCGGCGCCGAGGGCGTCTGGATCGGCACTCCGCTCGACCGGGGAAAATTCTGAGAACGGCTGCCGGGATTATTCCTCGAAAAGCTCGACGCGCGTGACGGCGAGCGCCGCGCGCGTCCGCGCGTCGACGTCGACGAGCAGGCCGCGCAGCGCGCCCGGGACGTCCGGCATCTCCATGCGATACAGGACCTGCGTGATGTTTCTCCGGATCG
The DNA here is from genome assembly GCA_001604405.1 of Spirochaetales bacterium Spiro_10. Taxonomy (GTDB): domain Bacteria; phylum Spirochaetota; class Spirochaetia; order Treponematales; family Treponemataceae; genus Teretinema. The sequence continues at coordinate 677 of LVBL01000139.1, read as the reverse complement.
AGACGGACGGGTCGGAGCCGATTACCGACCGCACGGGGCCTATCATCCCGAGGTCGGTCATGTACGCGGTCCCGTTCGCGAGCACGCGCTCGTCGGCGGTTTGCACGTGGGTATGCGTGCCGACGACGGCCGCGACGGTCCCGTCGAGCATGAGACCGAGGGCTTCCTTCTCCTGCGCGGATTCCGCGTGAAAATCGATGAGTATGACGGGAGGCCGCGCCTCGGCGTTCCAGGCGGCCACGGCCGCGCGCGCGGCGCGAAAGGGACAGTCGAGGGCCTGCATGTCCTCGCGGCCCTGGAGGTTGAGCACGGCGACCGGCCCGAGGCGGGTCTCGAAAACGGCGGACCCGCGGCCGGGAAGGCGCTCGTCTCCGGGAAGCTCGGGAAAGTTGAGGGGACGAAGGACGCCCGGAGATGTCTCGAGGACTGGCCAGTAATCGCGCTTCTCGAAGGTATGGTTGCCGCCGGTGATCGCGTCGGCGCCCGCCGCGAGGATCCGTTCCGCGTCCTCGGCCGAAAGCCCGACTCCGCCCGTGGCGTTCTCCCCGTTAATCGCGCAAAAATCCACCTTCTCGCGGGCAAGGAAACCGGGAAGCAGGGTCGTGACGCACCGAAGGCCGACGGGACCGAACACGTCGCCGCCGAGAAAGACTCTCAGGATATCACTGCTCATCGGT
>LVBL01000138.1 GCA_001604405.1 Spirochaetales bacterium Spiro_10 | reverse complement strand
GGAGGCTACGCGACCGTCGTGCTCATGGCAAACACGGACCCCGTGTGTTCCGACGCCGGCGCCGCCGCCGACGTGCGCGCGCGCGCGGCCGCCATCGGCCTCGTCGACGCCTACCAGACCGTGAGCCTGACCCGGGATCTTGCCGGCGCCGAGCCTGTCGACCTTGCGGCCCTCGATCCCCGCGAGGTTCCCGTAGTATCCGAGGACGGGCGCGAGGTCGCGTCCGCCGCCCGCATGCTCGGGGCGATGCGCGCCGCCGCGGCCGCGGGCCTCGTCGTGTCCTGCCATTGCGAGGACCCGGACCTTGCCGCCCAGGCCCGCGTCCTGAGGCAGGAGGCGCTGTCGAAGGGACTCGCGTCCGCCGCCGCCCGTCCCGTCCTCGCCGAGGCGCACGGTTTGCTCGCCCTCGCGGAGGATACGATGACCGCCCGGAACCTCGAGATCGCCTCGCGCGCGGGATGCCGAGTCCACGTGGCCCATGTCAGCACGGCCCGTTCCCTCGAGCTCGTGCGGCAGGCAAAGGCGGCCCGCGCCCGAGAGGCTTCCTCCGCGTCCGCCGGCTCCGCGTCGGCCGGCGTGTCGGCCGGGCCCGTGACCTGCGAGGTCACCCCGCATCATCTCGCCCTCAACGACGAGACCCCGGCCATCGTGAATCCTCCCCTCCGGGGCGAGGCCGACCGCCTCGCGCTCGTCGCGGGCATTCTCGACGGCACCGTCGACGCCATCGCGACCGACCACGCGCCGCACCTTCCCGAGGACAAGGCCTCCGGGGCGCCCGGCTTTACCGGCATCCAGACCGCCTTCTCCGTGGCGAACACCTGTCTCGTTCGCGCGGGACACATCGGCCTTTCGCGCCTGTCCGGCCTCATGTCGGCCGCTCCCGCCGCCATCCTCGGGCTTGACCGCGGCCTCCTCAGGCCCGGAACGGACGCGGACCTCGTGCTCGTCGATCCCGACGGGGAGGTCCGGTACGGCTCGGAGAAGGCCGAAACATGGTTTTCGAAGGCGCGCAACTCCCCGTTTCTCGCCTCGCGACTCCACGGGATCGTTCTCGCCACCTTCCGCGCCGGGGTCCTTGTCTATCGTCGTTCGTGAGCGGGCTCGTAAAAAAACGGGTTCTCTGTTGACAAAAGTGTACTAGTACAATTACACTTGTACTAGATGAGTAGTACAAGTAGCGCCACACAACTCGACATCTCACTCGACACCGCAAGCGGCGTTCCCTTCTATAAACAGATAGTCAGAGGGATCGAGCGTGCCGTCACGACCGGCCGGATAGCGGGCGGCGAGCGACTGCCCACGATTCGGGCCCTCGCCATCGAACTCAAGATCAATCCCAATACGATAGCCAAGGCCTACGCGGAGCTCGAGCTCACGGGCGTGGTGGAGACGCAGGTCGGAAGCGGTACCTACGTCTCGTCGCGTGCCCCGCGGGCCGACGACGGCGGGCGGGTGGAGGCGGTCGAACGCGTCCTTGCCGCCGCACTGAGGGATTTGACGGCGCTCGGCGTTGGGCGGGACGAGATTCCCGCGCTCTTCGCGAACTTTAAGGAGGACTGAGGATGTTTGACACGCAAAACAGGGCCATCGACGAGTATTCCCTCGTCAAGAACGGAAGCGCCCGGCGCTCGGGACTGAAGCTGACGGCCATACGCGGCCTTGTCGTATGCGCCTTCGCCCTCGCGGGGGCGATCGTCCGTGTCCTGGCCGGATACTCGGATCCCCTGCTCCTCAAGGCCCTGTCGTCGGGGGCGGACGGCCTCGCGTTCATACTCGTGCCCGCTGTCGCGGGTCTCGTCGCCGTGCTCTCCGTCCGGAAGATGGAGGAATGGGAGCGGGCGATCGTCTTGCGCCTCGGAAGGTTCCACCGCGTTCGCGGTCCCGGCCTTTTCATTATGCTACCGTTGGCCGACCGCATCGCCTCCGTCGTGGATCTCCGCGTCCGCGTGAGCGACTTCTCCGCCGAGACGACCCTGACGCGGGACTCCGTTACCGTGACCGTCGACGCCCTCTGTTTCTGGCTCGTCTGGGACGCCGAAAAGGCCATCTGCGAGGTGCAGGATTACGAGGCGGCCGTCATCCTCTCGGCCAAGACCGCGCTCCGGAGCGCGGTGAGCTCGCATGACCTGACGGCCTTTCTCGAGAACGGCGA
>LVBL01000052.1 GCA_001604405.1 Spirochaetales bacterium Spiro_10 | reverse complement strand
GTTCGGGGGCTACGACCGGTCCCCGCTCACGGGCGACAGCGAGAACGCGGTCATGCTCTTTCGGTGAGAGTCCGTGCTTACTGGATACGCCACTTCCCGTCCACGCGGGCCATTCTCGTCGAGGGTATCTCCAGCACGCGGCCGTCCTCGCCCTGCAGGCGGATCATCCGGGTCAGCGGATTGACCTCGGTGACGCGAAAGTTCGCCTCGTCGTAAAAAAGCCTGACGCCTTCGTTCGGCAGGGTCTTGCGCTCCTCGCAGTACCATTCGTGCTCGTACGAGAGGCAGCACAAAAGGCGCCCGCACTGGCCGGAAATCTTCAGCGAATTGAGCGACAACCCCTGGTCCTTGGCCATCCGGATGGATACGGGCCTGAGCTTGTCGGTAACGGAATGGCAGCAATACGGGCGCCCGCAAACGCCGAGCCCTCCGGTAATGCGCGATTCGTCGCGCACGCCGATCTGGCGAAGCTCGATGCGCATCTTGAAGATCGAGACGAGGTCCTTGACCAGGTCGCGGAAATCGACGCGGTTCTCGGCGCTGAAAAAGAACAGGATCTTCGGCTCGTCCAAAAGGTAGTGCGTCGCGATAAGCTTCATGTCGAGCCGGTGCTGCGCCACCTTTTCCCGAAAGACGGAGAAGGCTGTCGCCTCCTTCTCGCGCAGTTCTGCCAGATGGGCAAGATCGGGCGCCTCGGCCTTCCTGTCGATCGTCACCACGTCGTCCGGCCTGATGCCGAGCGGAACGCGGACCTTGCCCATCACGAGGGCGATGTCCTTGCCGTATCTCGTGGGCACAAGCACGTGATCGCCCTGCGCGAGCGAATCGAGGTTGCTCGTCGCGTACAGGCTCTCGCTCGAATACTCGAGCTTGAGATGATAGAGGGGGTCGGGATAGACGAAGGTTCCCCCGCCGTTGTCCACGGCCTCCGTCTGCGGATCCTCGAGGCTCGAAAGATCCTCAGCGTGTATATCTTCATTGAAATCGGAACTCATCGCTCTCCACCTTATGCGTCGGCCGCCGTCAGGACATCAAGTCCACGAGCAGTCCGTTGATTTCCTCGATCCGTTCGAGAACGGCCAGCTGGTTTTTCTGATTCGAGAGGATACCGCGCGCCAGCTCCTCGAGTTTCGCGTCGATAACCTGCACCTGCGTGAATTTCTTGCGTTTCAGGATGTTGCCGCCGGAGGTCGACTCCGTCACGTCAAAGGCCCGGGCCACAACGTAGCGCACGAACGAGCGCACGGCATCCTTGTACTCAAGGATCGTCTCGGGGGTCTGCCTGCCTTTGAGGATATCCCCCGCCGAATGGACGTCGTCAAGCAGGGCGCCGAGAACGCGCTCCGGCGGCAGATGGGCAAGACGCTCGGGAACGGCGGCCCGCTCGCCCTCGTCGGTTTGCCTGACTTCGTCCCCCAGAAGGCGGTCGAAGGGCCGGGCACCAACCCGCTCCTTTCGCTTGTCGCCGCGGCTCTTCGGCGCGCCGCCGGCTACCTGTCCGGCAAGCGACGAGAAATAGGGAGATACGGGATCGAGGCCGGGAGCGGCCATCAGGAAGAACCGGTGCGCGTCGCGCGGCCGCCCGCGAGGGACGACGAGCGGAACGCGCGGCGATTATTGTAGTCGGAAAGCGCCTCGGCGAAGCGTTCCCCGTCGTTTACGGCAAAGCACGAACCGTTCAGTATGACTGAATCCTCCACGTTGAGCCGGCGCGTCAGGACGTCCCCCAGAACCATTCCCGTGGAAAGGATGGTCACCCCCGCCTCGGCGACGACATCTCCCTGGACGACGCCGCCGACGGTAACCTCCCGGGCGCGCACGTCCCCGCGAATCCGGGCGCCCTCGCCGACGATTACGCGCCCGTCGGTTTCCAGGTTGCCGTCTATGTCGCCGTCAACGCGCACAAAGCCCGCCACGGCGAGCTCCCCCCGGATAAAACTGCCGGGGCCGACTATCGTATTTACGGAAACGTCTTCGGAAAAGGAAAAAGCCATCGAAACCGCCTCTACTTGTTGTTGGCGACCTTGATGTTAAGGTACTTCATGGGGTCTACGACGTCGGAGCCGATATGCACCTCGTAATGAAGGTGCGGGCCGGTGGAAACGCCGGAATTGCCGATATACCCGATCACCTGGCCTTGTTGGACATATTGGCCGCGCTGGACGCGGAACGACTGCATATGGGCATACCGGGTATAGAACCCGTGTTTATGCTTGATAATCAGGTAATTTCCGAATCCGGGATCGTACTCGGAGGTCACCACCTGTCCGTCGGCCGTGGCAAGGATCGCGTCCCCCGAGCGGTAGGTCGAGAGGTCTACGCCCTTGTGGATGTACCATTGCCCGGTAAAGGGATGCCTGTTCTGCCCGAAGGGCATCGAAACGTGCCCGATTCCGCCCTTGATGGGCCACATGTTCGGGATGTCGGAAAAGAGGGTGTTTTGGGAATCAAGGAGCTTGCCGATTTCCTGAATCGGCTGTACGGAATTCTCCAGGTATCCGGTGAGGCGCTGCAACTCGGCGATCTCGCGGACGGAGCCCTGGGCGGTCTCCTTCACGCTGAACAGCGAGGAAAGGTCGCCGTTTTGCATGGTCCCCTTCTCGGCGGACGCGCCGGTATCAAGGCCGATCAGCGAGAGAGTCGCCGAAAAGGCCGCCTGGAAGTTCTGCGCGGCCTTCAGGAGATTCCCCGTTTCGTCCTTGAGCTGGTCAAGACTCGCGCGGGCGGTTCTCGCGTCATCCTGAAGCTCGGCGAGATTCCGCTCCGTAACGATGCTCCGGCGGGAAAACCAGAAAAACGAGGCGAATATGACGACGACTATCGTGACGAAGAATACGAGGGAAAAAACCGTCGTCTGAAAATTGACGACACGCTTTTGGGAGTGGGGAACCACCATAATGGTAAGCTTGCGGCGTCCGCCGCTGAACACGCGGGAAACCACCGAGGCAACAGTCTCGGCAACGCTACGGAAAAAGCGGCCTATTGACCTTACGATGGAGTTTTCGACCTTTTTGTAGCCCCGCGTTCTTGACACCTGGTCATCCCCTTATCCGAGTAATAATACCATGGAATAAAATTATCTGTCAAATCCGTCAAGCGATTCCTGCCCTTCCGGCTTTTTTTGTTGACGTCAGGGGGTTCGTGTGGTACTTTGATCGTATCACCGCGCCCAGTTTGGTCGCGTCCCTGCCGTAGACCAGACGGCCACCACGAACGAATCGGAAGTCAGCCATGCAGTTTTTCGATACTCACGCTCATATTGGGCTTATTTATGATGACCCCGTTGAGCAGCTTCGCGTAATACAGGAAGCAAAACAGGCACAAGTCACACGAATCGTCAGCATCTGCAACAGCTTGCATGACTTTAGCGTCGTATATCCCACGCTCAAAACCGCCTCGTCGGTCTATCATGCCATCGGTGTATCCCCGTCCGAGGTCACCAATCCCGGAAAAGACTGGGTACGGATCGTCGAGGATGGCCTCAAGCTCCCCAATGTCGTAGCCCTCGGGGAGATCGGTCTCGATTACTTCCGCAAATTCGGCGACAAGCGTTCACAAATTGAACTGTTCATCACGCAACTTGAGATGGCAAACAAGGCCAACGTTCCCGTCATTATACATAATCGGGACGCGGGCAAGGATGTATTAGACATTCTTGCGGAACGCCTCCCGCCGGCCGGCGGCGTGCTCCATTGCTATTCCGAGGACGCCGAATACGCGCGAATCGCCCTCGACCTCAATCTTCGCTTCTCCTTTGCGGGAAATTTGACGTACCGCAACGCGCGAAACCTCCACGAAACCGTCCTTTCGCTCCCGCTCGACCGGATACTGGTCGAGTCGGAAAGCCCGTTCATGGTGCCAGCCGAGTTCCGGGGAAAGCGCAACATGCCGAGCTATACGCCGTCCACGGTCCGGTTCATGGCGGAGATGCTGGAGATGGATATCGAGGAACTTGCCGCGCAGTTGTGGAAAAACAGCTGCGATTTCTTCCGCCTTCCCGAATAACGACACCGTTCGCGATGGCCGAGACGCGCGCCCTGTATCACCCGGTAGCCATCGGGGATCTCAAGATCGCGGGAAACCTTTTCCTCGCTCCCGTCGCGGGATACTCCGACCGTGCCTTCCGGTCCCTCTGCCGGGAGTACGGCGCCTCGTTCACCTATACCGAGATGGTCTCCTCCGAAGCCCTGACGCGCGGTTCGTGCAAAACGGGGGAGCTTCTTCCGAGAGCCGATAACGAGGATGTCTACGCGGTCCAGCTATTCGGAAGCGAGGCCTCCCGAATGGCCGATTCCGCGCGGCTCGTCATAGCCGCTACCGGGGCCGAATGCATCGACATCAACGCCGGCTGTCCGGTCCCGAAAATAGTCAAAACGGGAGCCGGCTCGTCCCTGACGCGCGACCCCGAACGTCTCGCCGACATCGTGCGTGCCACGGTACGCGCGGCCGCCGAGGCGGGCGCGGAGCGCAACGGCCGTCCGGTTCCGGTAACCGTTAAGATCCGCTCCGGATGGGACGAGACCTCCATAACCTGGGAGGCGGCGGCCCGGGCGGCCATCGAGGCCGGGGCCAAGGCCGTTACGCTGCATCCCAGAACAAGGGCCCAGGGATACGAGGGCCGGTCCCGATGGGACCATCTGGCGGACCTCGCGAGCCTCGCGCACGCCGAATACCCCGGAGTTCCGGTCTTCGGATCGGGCGACCTCTTCACTCCGGAATCGGCGCGCGACATGCTCGCGCAAACCGGCTGTGACGGGGTCATGTTCGCCCGCGGGGCGATGGGAAACCCGTTCATCTTCGCGCAGGCGCGGGAACTGCTCCTGACCGGCTCCTACGGCGAGATCCCGGCGGCCGAGCGCATGGCGGCCGGGTGGCGGGAGCTGCTGTCGCTCTCGCGTGACGCGGGGGAGGAAAAGGCGTCCCGGGAGATGCGCAAGCGCTTCAGCGCGTACTCGAAGGGGATTGAAGGCGGCAGCCATCTCCGCGCGGATATCGTACGCGCGTCATGCATAGCGGACTACCGGGAACTGCTTTTGAAATTCGGCCTTTTGCCGGCCGAGTGAGGGCATCGCGTTTACTTGCACAACCCGGTCACATCCCACTACAATGGCAGACATGTCGTTAGTTCAGAGGGTTCTGGCGGGAATCCGGGACTTTTTCGAGTCCCTCTTCGCGGCGTCCTCGCCGGAATACAGCAAAAAACGGCAACTCAGGGCCCTTGCGGCCTCGGTACGAGCCATCGACCCGCCCATATTCCGGCAGGACGGAAGGCTCCTCCCCGCCTTTCCGGCGACCCTCTATCAGATCAACCAGTTCCTCTCCGCGATTCGCGAGACGCTCTCCGGCACGATTTCGAACCAGGACAGGAGAATGGCCGACCGGACGCGCGACTATCTCATCGAACTCGCCATGACGGAGGACCAGCGAAGGGAGCGGAAGGCATTCTCGATGGCGGAGCGGCTGTCTTCGATGGTGGCCAAGTCCATGCCGCCGGAGCGTCTCATCGAGGAACAGGGAAAGCAGTTCGCAACCTTCATCAGGGGAATCGACGGTCCGCAAGCCAACCAGATAAACGCGATCCTCTCCCGCCTCGACGCGCTCGCCGATTTTTGCGACTTCGACTTCAACGCGCTGTTTTCCTTTTTCGATCCCGCCTTCAGGACGCACGCCGGACAGGAGAGCACGGTTGAGGCGCCGAGCTTTCAGCCCGTCGAGGTCGTGGAAGTCGTTCCGATCCTGCTGGACCTCTACTACCTTCTCGGACCGCTCGACCTTTCGCAACCGGTCGTCGACGTCCTCTCCCTTCTCGAGGCGAAACGCCTGGGCACCGAGCTCAACGAGGAGATCGCGGGCAGGATGTCGCGCGTCGCGCAGGCGATCACGTGGCTGCTGCAAAAGCGGCTCGGCAAGGAAACGCTCCTCGCGGTCATCAGGCTCGTGAAGGAAGACCCCGTCTACGTCCCGCAGCTTCCCCAGCGCAGTACGGATTACGTCGCGCAGTACCGCGAGCGCCTCACGGAAATTTTTCAAAGCGACTCCCGCAAGATCCTGAAGGACCGCGAGGAGGGGGAGATCGACGGTCTCGTGCGGGCGGCCTTCGGGGAGCGCCAGCTCGAGAGGATCGAGGGGTACTCCGAGGAAACGAACGCCCTCCTCCAGGAGTTCACCGTCCATTCGCTCGAATGGATCAAGCCGCTCCAGATTATCCGCACGTTCGCGACGCACTACTTCGAGCCGCACTTTCGCGGCATTCTCCGGTCGGTGATCGTCGAGGGATACTTCGACAACCGCACGCTCCAGAGTTCGCTTTCCACCGCGTATTACTTCTGCGAGTCCGTCTCGGCCAAGCTTCGGGAGTTCGAGGGCCTGTTCACGGACGGACAGCCGTGCAGCCTGAAGGTTCTTACGGGATACCTGACGGAGCTCGAGAAGGGAATGGACTTCGAGAAGCCCCTTCGCAAGATGGTCGAGAACATGAACGCGCACGCGAAGGAATTCGTCCAACAGGCGGTAAACAACTATGCCGACGTGTATGCCTTCTCTCTGAACCTGATGGAAGACAACAAGAAATCCGTGCCCGAATACGTAACCAACATCCGCAATATCACCAGTTCTTCCAAGAACATGGAATCGTATGCCTGGCTTGAGCGTGAAAGTGGAGTTTTTCGAAATTTCCTTGAAATAATGAGGAAGTATGCTATAGTTGGTACGTTGCCTGCCGCGACCTCCGGTACGGGCAAAACGGAGAATTGAGCGAACCATGCCGAGAGCGAAGAAGAACACCGCAGGAGACGCCTCTCTCGAAAAACAGATCTACGACCTGAAACAGCTTCTCGAGATCTCCAAGAGCCTCAATTCGGTTATCGACTTTTCGACGCTGATCGAGGCGATCCTCTATACGTGCATGGGCCAGATGAAGACGCTCGGCGTGGCGATCTTCACGAAAAAAAACTTCGACGCGAACTCGTTCCAGCTCAACAGAAACTACTACGGCTTCGACCTTTCGTGCGACCGCGAGTACTCGATTCCGGAGAACCACCCGCTCATCAAGGCGCTCAGCGCGCTGAACGCGTGCATGACGGTAGAGGACATCAAAAAGCTCGGAATAGGCGAGGACGACCTCATCAGCACGCTCGTCGAGCTCGAGCCGACGCTCATCGTCCCGCTCAAGGCAAAAAACCACGTGTCGGGGCTTCTCGTTCTCGGCGAGCAGATAACCGCAGAGCCCTACTCGGACTACGAAAAAGAGCACATCATGAACATCGCCTCCCTGGCGGCGATCGCTATCAGCAACGCGGCCCTCCTCGAGATGACGACGACCGACATGATGACGCACCTCAAGCTCAAGCACTACTTCTACACCGTGCTCGTGGAGAAGCTCGAGACAAGCCAGGAACAGAACATCCCGCTTTCGGTCCTCATGCTCGACATCGACTACTTCAAGCGCTTCAACGACACCTACGGCCACGCGTGCGGCGACGCCGTGCTCCAGATGGTGGCGAGCGTGATTCAGCAGAACACGCGCAACCAGGACATGGCGGCGCGCTACGGCGGCGAGGAATTCGTCGTGATGCTCTGCGACACCGCGGACAAGACCGCCATGAAGATCGGAGAGAGAATCCGGAAGTCCATCGAGAACCTCGACATCCCCTACGAGGGCCAGCACCTGAACCTGACGATCTCGATCGGCGTCGCGCAGTACGATCCCTCGGCGGATACCACGGCGAAAAGCCTGGTGGACCGCGCCGACAAGGCGCTTTATACTTCCAAGCAGTCGGGAAGGAACCGGGTCTCGCTCGCGGAGTAGCCTCCTTCCCGAAAGGGGTAGCGGATGAAAAGCTCGTGGTGGCGCGAAGCCGTCTTTTACCAGATTTACCCGCGCAGTTTCAGGGACTCCGACGCCGACGGCATCGGCGACCTGCCCGGCATCATCGAAAAACTCGACTACCTCGTCTCGCTCGGCGTCACGGCGATTTGGGTCTCGCCCTTTTTCTCGTCGCCCATGAACGACTTCGGCTACGACATCAGCGACTACTGCGACGTGGATCCCGCGTTCGGCACGCTCGAAGACGCGGACGCGCTGATCGCGGAGGCCCACAAAAGAAGGATCAGGGTCGTGTTCGACCTTGTGATCAACCACACGTCCGACAGGCACCCCTGGTTCGTCGAGGCGCGGTCGTCGCGCGAAAGCCCGAAGCACGACTGGTATATCTGGCAACCGCGCTCCGCGCCCGACGGAAGGCGGCGCGCCAGGCCGAACAACTGGACCTGCCAGTTCGAGCTCGCGAGCGCCTGGTGGGACAACCCGGAAACCGACGAATGGTACCTCGCGACCTTTACCCGGCACCAGCCGGAGGTCAACTGGCGCAACCCCGAACTCAGGCGGGCGATGCTCGGGGTAATCCGCTTTTGGCTCGACCGCGGCGTCGACGGCTTCCGCATGGACGTCGTGAACTGGTACGTGAAGGACGCCCTGCTTCGCTCGAATCCGCCGTCGCTCAACGCGAATCC
>LVBL01000006.1:196276-215501 GCA_001604405.1 Spirochaetales bacterium Spiro_10 | reverse complement strand
TCTTTCGACCAGGTCCGCTCTATGACGCGTTCGGTCTGCTTGTCCATTCTTTCCTCCGTGGGTCGGCCTTTTTTTGTCCGCCGCCTACTGAAAGTGTAGTTGCCGCTTTTCGCCTGTCAAGGGCGCGTGATAAAAAAAACAAACGTGCGTAGCCAAGCCAATGTATGGGGAGTTACGACAGTAGGGAGGGATGCAGAATGCCTGTACGATACAAGACCGTCCGCGCGCTAGCGCTTCTGATTCCGCCGGACGCGCGCCGTCCCGTCAGCGTACGCCCTCAACCGGGGACGCGACGGCGGCGACGGCGGCCTTGAGGGCCTCCATCTGCCGGATGTTCTCGCGGCCGAGCTCGCTGACGGCCGCGGCCTTCGCGAGCAGGGAGTCGCAGGAGGCGAGCATGGATGTCGCGTCCTCGCGCATGACGCGCGCGACCTCGCGGGACGAGGAGGAAAACTCGGCAACCTTGCGCAGCGTCCTTCCCGTTTCCTTCGCCTCGTTACCGGTCTGGTCGGCGAGCGACGAGAACCCCGCGATCGCGTTGCTGATCCCGCTCGTGCCCGCGGACAGTTCCTGGAGCTTTCCCACGAAATCGGCGAGCGTCTCCGAGACGCGGCCGACCTCGTCGGTCATCCTCGCGAAGAACGCGCTCGTCTCCTCTCCGGCCCTCCGCGCGGCCTCGACGGCCTTCCTCGAATCCTTGAGGATGGCGCCGATGGAACGGGAACCTTTTCCGGCCTCCTCCGACAGCGAGCGGATCTCCTCCGCCACGACCGCGAACCCGCGTCCCGCCGCTCCGGCGTGCGCCGCCTCTATGGACGCGTTCATCCCCAACAGGTTCGTGCGGGCGGCGACGTCGCCGATGAGGGTGTTCATCTCGCCCATGCTCGCCGTCGCCTCGACGATCGTTTCGATGCCGCGTGCGAGCTCGGCGACGCGCTCCCTGCCGTCGCGGGCGAGCGCCGAAAGCTGTTCGATGCCGGCCCTCCGGTCGCCAGCCGATTCCCCGAGCGAGCCGATGGAGCTTATCATCTGCTCTATCGCCGCGCCCGCCTCGAGCACCTTTCTCGAATACGAGTCGAGCGAGGCAAGCACGCGCTCCTGCGAGCCGATCACGGCATCCTCCTCCCTCGCGTTCATCGCGAGGGTGTCGTCAAGGGCCGCGAGCCCGGAGGTTTCCTCCAATACCGCCGCGCGGAACTGCCGCGTCGAGGAGGAGAGCGCCTCGGAGGCCGCGGCGAGTTCCTGGCTGATGCGATATGCCCCCTCGTTCGCCTTCGCCACCGCGAGGGAAAGCCGCTCGTACTGGTCTTGCGATGACTCGGCGGACGCGCGCGTCTCCGCGACGAGCGAGTTCTGCATGCGTATCGTCATGGCCGTGACGAGCCCGCCGGCGGCCGCGAGAACCGAGCAGGTCGCGAGATTCTGCACGGCGAGCAGGGTGACTTTCCCGCCGTCTTTCGGGAGGGCGTCGAGGACGTAGATCGCCGCCATGCCGGCAAGGGTCCCCGCGATCGCGAGGTACGCGTGAAAGGGCCGGGCGCCGACGAGTCCCACGAGGATCATGAAGAAAAGCCCGAGCGTCGCGAACACGTACGTCTCGTAGACGTCCCGGTAGGCGTCGAACTTGACCGCCGCGAACATCGCGACGAGAAGCGTGTACATGAAAAGAGACGAGGAGGTCTCGTACCGGCCCTTCGCGAGCGCGAAGAGAACCGCCAGGCAGAGCGCCACGAGGCCGACAAGGATCCCCGCCACGGTATACGCGCCGGTCAGCGCCATGACGGCCGAAAGAAGGACCGCCATGCAGGAGATGACTATGGCCGTCGGAGCGAGAATCGCCGCCTTTTTCTGGATTCGTATGTCGGAGGCCGCGTAGGGGCCGCAAAAGATTCGGTAATACTTCTCGCGCACGCTCATCCTGTCATCCCCCTCGTCATAGGACAAAGTGTAATTCCTAATGCGCGGCAGAAACAGAATTTTTCGTAAATAGTGCATAAAGTTTCGGCGAAGAACCGAATCGAGGCAGTGCGGGCCACGAAGGGCGGACGCGGGACGCTCGGAGCCCCCTCGAAGAGGGCGTCATGCGGGGGCGTCGGCCCGCATCACCCCGCTCTTCCGTGTCACTCCCTGATCGCGCCCATCGGGCAGTACCGCACGCATTTCACGCAGAGCTCGTCGTTTATTACGGGCAAGCCGAATCCCTTTTGCGAAATCGCCCCAACCGGGCAGATACGCGCCGCGGGGCAGGGGTGGTTCGCCGGGCATCGCCGTTCTTCAATGGTCATGGTGTCCTCCTCAGTCTCGTTATGACAAAACACTACCGCATTTTTCCGCGTTGCTCCGTGACGAAATCACGCATCTCGCGCCCGGTCGTCCAGAACCTGCCGGAGTCATGCACTTGACAATAGTTTCTGATGTCACCATATTAGGCGAATCACGCCGCCTGAGGAGATACGCATGACCGTCCGCCTCGCCCACCTGTGCCTGAGGACCTGCCGATTCGAAACGATGACCTCCTTTTATCGGGACGCGCTCTCGCTCCCCGTCGCCTTCGAGCTTCCGCTTCCCGACGGCCGCGTTTTCGGGCGGTATTTCTCGCTCGGGGAGACGAGCTTTCTCGAGGTGTTCGATCACGCGGGCGCCACCGAGATGTGGGGCGGGGACGCGGGTCCCGTCTCGCCGAGGCCGAACTCGACCTTCCAGCATTTTTGCCTCGAGGTCTCCGGTCTCGAAGCGTATCGCGCGGAGCTTGTCGCGCGCGGCGTCGCGGCGAGCGAAATCACGACGGGCATGGACAACTCGCGCCAGGCGTGGATCAAGGATCCCGACGGCAACGACATCGAGCTCATGGAATACACGCCGCTGAGCCTGCAGCTCGCGCGGTGAGGGGGAGAAGACGCATATGAACAAACCGCTTGAGGGCAGGACGGCGCTCGTGACGGGATCGAGCAGGGGCGTGGGACGGCTTGTGGCGGGGGGCCTCGCCGGGCTCGGCTGCAAGACCGTCTATTGCCACGGCAGGTCCGAGGCAGGGTGCGCGCTCGTCGCGCGCGAGATCGAGGCGGCGGGCGCGCGGGCGGTCATCGTGACCGCCGAGCTCTCCGTTCCCGAGGAGGTCGACCGCCTCGCGCAAAGGCTTCTCGCCTCGGGCGGGGTCGACATTCTTTACAACAACGCCGCGGTCATGCACCCCTGGCGCGAGCGCGTAAGCGAGATCACCATGGAGGACTGGACCTGGTCGTTCCAGGTGAACGTCTTCGCCCCCGCCCGGCTGACCGCGGCCCTGCTCGCGCCGATGCTCGAGCGGAACTGGGGGCGCATCGTCAACCTGACCTCCGGGATCGACAAGACGCCCCAGCTCGCCTGCTACGGCGCGTCCAAGCACGCCCTCGACAAGTGGAACGACGACCTCTCGGCCGCGCTCGCGGGCACGAACGTCATAACGAGCCTCCTCGATCCGGGCTGGCTCAGGACGGATCTCGGCGGACCGGCCGCCGACAACGAGCCCGAGACGGTATTGCCCGGGGCCCTCGTTCCCGCGCTCCTTCCCGACGGCTCCGAGTCGGGCCGGTTCTTCCGCGCGCAGGAACTCAGGGACTTCAGGATATAGCGGAACGCGGCGTCGTGCCGCTATATCGCGCGGATCGAGCCGTCAAGCTCCCTGAACACGGCGTCGCTCTGGCGGCCGAGGTCGCGCACCGACGCCGAGCGCGCGGAGATGTCGTTGAAATTCGCGGTTATCCCCTCGAGGCTCGCGAGCGCGCGCGCGCTTTTGTCGCGTATGCCGCCGATCGACGCCGCGTTGCCACCTATCATCTCGTTGATCCTTCTGATCGAATCGGTCATCTCGCGCGAGGCGGTAACGACATCGGAGACCGCCACGTTGATGTCCTTCGTGCCCGCCGCCAGGTCGCTCATGCCCGTCAGTATCTCCTCGAAGGCCGACCTCGTGCGGCGTATCTCGTCGGAAATGACCTTGAAGGACGCGCCGATGCTCCGGTTCGCCTTTTCCGCCTCGCCGATTTCCCGGAAGAGGCTCCCGAGTCCGTCGGCGATCGTCTTCGAGTTCATGGCCGTTTCCTCGGCAAGATGGCGTATTTCCTCCGCCACGACCGCGAAGCCCTTTCCCGCGTCTCCGGCGTGCGCGGCCTCGATGGCGGCGTTCATCGCGAGCAGGTTCGTCTGGCTCGAGATGGCGGTAATCACCTCCACGACGTCCTGCAGGGCCGTGCCGCTCGAGCTGAGCGAGGCGATCGTGGCCGCCGAATCCTCCGCGCTCGCGATTCCGTCCGATATGCTCCGCGCGAGCGACTCGACGCTGTCGCGGTTTTTCGTGGTCACCGTCGTGATGTTCCCGATCGAAGCGGTCATCTCCTCGACCGCCGAGGAGGCCTGTATCGTCATGGCCTGATACCGGTCGGTCGAGTGCGTCAGTGTCGCCGCCGACTGGGATATCCCCTCGTTCGCGGCCACGGCGCTCGAAGCGTCGTCGCGAAGCGACAGGACCTCTCCCCTGATCTCGCTGATGCCGACGCCGATCTCGGCAGCGGCAGCCGCCATGGACTCGGCCTCCCGCATGAGCGTCTCCCCCGTCTGGAGGCCTCCCCGCGCCGTCTCCATCGCCGCGCGGATGCGGCCTACCTTGCCTTCCGATTCCGTCGCGTCCTTTTGGAGGGTGAGGGTATACTTCTCGACGATGCTCATGAGCGAATAGGCGAGCACCCCGGTTGTCAGAAGTCCCATGGTGCTGTTGATGATGCCGGTCGAAGAGGTCGCGTCGAGGGCGTCCCCCGCGTGTCGAACCATCGCCCACACGAGCCAGTTGGTGGAGGCGAAGAGCAACGTCACGAGCGGGACCTGCCAGCGCCTTCCGAATACGGCCACGTACACGATGAGATAGGGCATGTAGAAGATATACGTCGTAAAGGCGGTTTCGGGCGCCGAGCGCGCGTTGACGAGACGCAGGGCCACCGTCACGATCACCGTCGGAAGGGCGTACGACCAGGCCGCGAGGTCGAGGTTGCCGGTGCGGAGAAAGAGGAGGCTCGTGACGACGAGCGAGACAATCGCGAAGGCGCCGAGGTGACCCTTGATCCTCAGTTCGCCGGAAATCGGCATGACCGCGTACAGGGCGATCAGCAGGGCGAGCAAAACCAGCATGAACAGGCTGTAGTACAGAAATACCCGAGCCTTGCTTTTTGTGATAAAGTCCGTATGTTCGAACGGTGAGAGGAAGAAGCGGACGATGCCCATTTTTTTAAAATCTCCTTTCCTCATTATATAGGGACTGGAGATTTTTGGGCAAGGAGAATAATCGGGGCGGGACGATTCGCCCGGGGAGACTTCATGGATATCCGGTACTATCACGTAAACGCCTTCGCGAGCGAGCCGTTTCGGGGCAATCCCGCCGGCGTATGTTGCCTGACGGAATGGATAGACGAGGACCTGATGCGCAAGATCGCGCGCGAAAACGCCCTTCCGGAAACCGCGTTTGTCGTGCCGCAGGGGCCGGGCCGCGCGGGCCTTCGCTGGTTTACCCCCGAAATCGAGATGGACCTTTGCGGTCACGCGACCCTCGCGACCGCGTACGTCATGAGCCTTCTCGACGCCTCCGTCCGAGAGATCGTCTTCGACTCGGCGGGCGGAGAATTGCGCGCGGGCGTGGAAGGCGGTCTCGTCACGCTCCGGCTTCCGAGACGGGAGCCCGTCGCCGCGCAGGCGCCAGGGGCCCTGCTCGCCGCGGTCGGCGTCAGGCCCGTGGCCGTCTACAAGTCGCGCGACTACATCTTCCGGTACGGAAGCGAGGCCGAGATCCGGAACATCTCGGTCGACGTCTCCGCGCTCGACAGCGTCGACCTCGGTCCGGGAGGCCTGTGCGTCACGGCGGCCGGAACCGGCTGCGACTTCGTGTCGCGCTTTTTTTGTCCCCGGTCGGCGATCCTCGAGGATCCGGTCACGGGCTCGGCCCATTGCTCACTCGTGCCGCTGTGGGCGGGACTCCTTGACAAGAGGGAACTCGTGGCCCGCCAGCTCTCGGAGCGCGGCGGCGAATTACTGTGCGCTGACGGGGCCGATCACGTCCTGATCGCGGGGCGGGCCGTGGTCTACACGGCCGGTGTGCTGACGGTCTGAGAAACGGTCCTCCGTCACCGATCGAACCCGATACCGGTTATCACGCCGATGCCGCCCGATACCCGCACCGTGATGTACGCGGAGCCGCGGTTCCTGGCGAATTCGCGGTCGAGTTTGTCGGCGCGGGCCGCGTTCACGTAGTAGCGAGAAAACACGGGCCCGACCCGTCCGTCGCCGAGATGGCGTAGGGTCAGCCAGTCTCCGTCGCTCCCGGGCCGTTGCTCGGAGGCGAAGGCGATGCGCCCGAATCCCGCCTCGTCGCGTTCGAGAACGGCAAAGAACTCCTCGTCCGTTCCGAGCCACGGGGGGAGACTCCCGCCTGAGTCCCCCGCGAGCGAAAGCAGCGCGGGCGCGCTGAACTCGACATACCGTCCCCGGAAGGGGTCGAGGGGATCGAAACCGCCGATCCTGAAGCGCCACACCGATTCGCGTGCGAGCGCGGCCTCGCGGGTCATGACTGTGACTATGTTGACGCCGAGGCCGACCGCGCAGGTCAGCAAAAGGACTGCGAGCAGAATCTTCCGTTTCATCGGATGTCTCCCTTCGAAAGCCTGCGCGAAAGCGCGTAGTTCAGCGCGAGAAATGCGACCCCGAGACCCATGAAGACGAGGCCGCGCGCTATCATGTTCTCGAAGAATCCCTCGACGAACACGAAACGGAGGCAGATCAGGACGCACAGGACGAGCGCCCCGAAATTGACCTGCGAGAGCCGCGCGGAGGCGTAGCCGCGAAGGACGTGAAAGACGCCGGCGCCGAGGATGCACGCGTTCATGACGATGTGGATCGCGAGGAGAATCCGGAACTCCTCTCCCGACGGATCGCGGTAGGAGTACGCGGTGATGGCGCCCGAGGCCGCGGCGACGAGATAGCACGCGGCGACGGCGGCGGCGAGCGCGCCCTCGGCAAGCGGCGCGAGCCTTTTCCGGCGGATCGCCGCCGCGGCGAGCGCGGCGAAACACGCGATAAGGCCGGCCGCGACGACGTAGTCGGCCGTCTCGGCCGCGGCGAAGAATCCTCCCGCCCATGTCAGGGCGCCGCTCGAGGTCGCGCGGTAGTGTTTCCACCCGATGTCCCGCCAGGGCCAGGTATAGGTCAGCATGAAGGCGAGGATGTACGAGCCGAGAAATCCCGTCGAGCCGATCGGGTCGGAGCCGCGCGAGGGGGCGTCGCCGAAGGCGAGCGAGCCCGCGAGCCTGAGGCACGCGAACATGACGGCGTAAGCGACGATCCACAGTCCCGGAAGCGTTTTTTCCATGCTGACCCCGAGACCGACGAACAGGCTCAGCGCGGTGACCCAGCCGAGATACGAGGTCGTGCTTCCGTAGCGGTCCCGTCGCGCGTGCGTTACGAGGCGCGGCACGATCGCCGCGAAGAGCGGCCAGTACCAGAGGGAATTGCCGCCGTCCATTTGGGACATCGACGACCAGACCGTCAGCGATCCGAGGTAGACGAGCGTTCCGGCGTTCGAGCGGAGCGCGTAGACGAACGGCAGTGCAAGCGCTGCGGACAGCAGGATGAGGTCCTGAGCGTCCCCCCGGATCTGGTAGATTTGCGAAAGGAGTCCCGCGCATGCGGCGAAGCCGAGGATTGCCGCGACGCACGACGCCTCCCTCCATGCCGGGCGGTCGTACCGTCTCAGAAACGAGAACACCGCGATTCCGTACGAGGAGACGAGCGGGACGAACGCGAGCGACACGCGGGCGACGCGCGGAATGTCCTCCCAGTTGAAGGCCGCGACCACGATGGTACCCAGGACTATGAGGCCGAGACCGATCACGGCGAACACGACGCTGAGCGCCTTTCGCGCGTCCGCCTCGCTCGTGGGAGGATACCGACCGCGCAGCGCCCGTGCCGTATCCTCGTCGACGATGCCTTCGGTTACCCACGCCGATATCTCCCGCCGGAGCCATGATTCCCTGTCTCGCGCCATAGTGCCCCCCGTCGAACGCGGCCCGTTGGCGGGACCGACGAACTACAGCTTACCACGACTCAGCCGTTTTTACACGAAGGAAGGGGTCAATGTGCCGTAACGTCGTTACTTGCTATTTTGAGCGGATCGGGAGCAGCCTCGCCGAAACCGCGCGCGTAGGCGTGCATGTGTCCGTTAAAGCTTATCGCGACGTTTCCTTGCTTTACAAGCGGCACGACGCGATCCTGGACCCATTCTGTTCCCGTTTACCACAGCTCATACCATGGCGCTCGATGCATGAAGACGAAGGTGAACACCGCGTTTTTTGCCGCGGTTGACGAGAGATCCCGTGCGATGAAACCGGCGACGTCGTCCGGGCTCGAGTAATCGTCGGTGCAGATGAAATGGCATCCCGCATAGCCAAACGAGTAATTCCCCGTTCCCGGAGGTTCGACATGTTTTCCGAGAAATGTGTCCGCTTCCCCGTCGTGATTTCACCATGCGACGAAAAAGGGGACGCGCGTGCCGATGATCCGGGCGGTGTGAGCGAGAAACATGGCCCAGGCGGATAGCTATTATCTGTATTCTTCCGCGGTGCGGGACGCGAAAGCGCTGAACGGCAGCATAGCCTCGGTCAATGGCCGGTCGTATCCGATCGCGGAGATTATCAGGGTGTCGAGGTATTGAGCGCGACGTCTTGACGTGCCGTCCAGAGGCCGCTTTCCGCGACGATTCGGGAAATCACTCTCTAGACCGCATATTTTGACCGGTTTCATTACTTCCATGTTTATATTAACGAGAGAATCAATGGGCATTTCGACGTTTCATTTGGGTCCTTGGGAAAAGGAGATTGGGTATTCGCAATCCGTTTGCGTTAATAGTCGCATACTGGTGTCCGGCACGGTAGGTGACGAAGAGTCGCATAAGGACATGGAAACGCAACTGCGCGATGCCTACAAAACCTGCAGACGATATTGGCCCATGACGGCGTTACGCTTAAAAACGTGGTGAAGTAAGTCGTGTACTGCGTTGATACCGAAGCGCTTAAGAAGTGCCAAGAAATCAGAAAGGGGCTGTATGAGGGAAATTTGCCCGCTACGACTTGGGTCGAGGTTAAACGACTCTACTCGCCGGGCCACTTACTCGAAATCGAGCTTGAGGCGGTTTTGTTCTGATTTGCGAGAAAAAGAAGGGCTTAGGCGAGCATGTTGATTTCGTTTCCCAGGGAGGGGTCGGTTATGACCTCTCCTATCATTTTCACGAGGGCCGCGCCTTGTGCCTCGGCCGCGTTCATGGCGAGTTTCTGTACCTGCGCAGAGGCGGCGCTTTGAACCGAGTTTTGCGAGAGGGCTGTCGAGATTGCGGTTATATCCATGCCGTAAAGGTACTTTGCCGCCAGGCTCGCGTCAAGCGATCGCTCGATAGTTCTCGTCGATTCAGGGCCTGAAGCGGTACCCCGTGCCGTGCACGGTCAGGATGTGCCGGGGATTCGCGCTGTCGCGCTCGATCTTCTGGCGGAGCTTGGCGATGTGCTGGTCGAGCGTGCGCGTGGTGCCGCCGTAGGATACGCCCCAGAAGCGCTCGAGCAGGGCGTCCCGCGAGTGTACGATCTCGGGGTTCGCGAAGAACCAGCGCAGGAGATCCACCTCGCGCGAGGTCAGTTCGTGCCGTTCGACGGCGCCGTCGCGCGCGATCCAGACGGAGAAGTCCGACGGATCCACGGTGCAGTCGCCGAACGAGAACGGCCGCGTCGGACCGCCTGCGTCGGGAGGGCTCCGGTCAGCGCCGGAGCGGCGGAGCGCGGCCTTGACGCGCGCGGTGAGCTCGCGCACGCCGAAGGGCTTGACGACGTAGTCGTCGGCGCCGAGTTCGAGGCCGAGTACCTTGTCGATCTCCTCCTCGCGGGCGCTCAGGAAGACGACCGGCGTGAGGGCGTCCGTCCTGCGGATCTCGCGGCACACGTCGTATCCGCTCAGCTTCGGCATCATGATGTCGAGAAGCGCGAGGTCGATTTCCCCGGCCTTCCAGGCCGAGAGCGCGGCCTCGCCGTCGGCGACCGCCGTGACGGCGTACCCCTCCGACTCGAGCAAGTCGACAAGACCCTCCCTGATCGCCGGCTCGTCCTCGGCGACGAGAACGCGTTTCGTCATGCCCCCTCCTTTTTTCCCGCAAGCGGGAGCGACAGGGTAAACACGCTCCCTCCGCCTCCGCCTCCGTCGACGCGGTCGCGGGGCGCGTAGGTAACGTCGCCGCCCATGGCGCGCGCCAGGGAGCGCGCGATGGAAAGGCCGAGGCCGGTTCCCCCGCGCTCCGAGGTGAGGCTCGCGTCGACGCGGTGGAATTCGCGGAATATCCGCGAGCGGTGCGCGCGGGGGACGCCGATGCCCCGGTCCGCCACCGACACGAGGCACCGTCTCCGGTCTCCGTCGGCGCCGACACGCACCTCGATCTCGCGCGCGCCGGCCGAATACTTCTCGGCGTTGGAAAGCAGGTTGAGCAGGATGCGGATCACGGCCTCCCTGTCGGCGAGGCACTCGGGCGGACTTCCGTCCGCGCGGAAGGATACCGCGAAACCGGAGGCCTGCAGCCGGTCGGCGACCCCCTCGACCGTCTCGCGCGCGACGCGGGCGATGTCCGTCCGCACAAGGTCCATCCGGCGGTTTCCCCGCTCGAGCTTCGAGACGTCGAGCACGTCGTTGATGAGCCGGGTCAGCCGCTCGCTCTCCGAGACGATGCGGGACAGGTAGCGCCCGCGCTTCTCGACGTCGAGATTCGCGCCCCCGGCGAGCATCTCGGAGTACATCCTGATGGAGGTGAGCGGCGTCTTGAGTTCGTGCGATACCGTCGTGACGAAACCGGTCCGTCTCCTTGCTTCGAGAAGGCGGTTCGCGGAATGGCGCCAGAGGATGACGGCGCCGAGGGCGACGGACAGGAAGAGGGCAAGGACGAGCGTCGAGGCGGCGTAGCGCGAGGCCCGTACGCGGTCTTCGAAGGCCGATTCGTCGGCCAGGATCACGGCCGTTTCCCAGTACGGCAGGAACTCGCTGATCTCGCCCGAGACGAGGGGCGTCCGCCACGCCGCGGTTTCCACGCCGGCGACGGGCACGAGCGGCGTTCCCGACTGGTCGAGGACCGCGAGGAAGCGTACCGTGTCGGCGGGCGTTCCCGACAGCGCCGCGATGGCTTCGCGCACTGCGCCCATGTCGAGCTCGCAACCGACGATCCAGTCGCCGCGCTTTTCCCAATAAAGCAGGACGAAGGTGTTGTCGAATATGCGCGGAACGATGCCGCTGTCGGCCTGCGCCACGAGGTCGCGGAAATAGCGGCTCGACTCGATGTAGACGGACCGCGCCGCCATGGAGTCGCGCGTGTTGATCGCGTCGATCTTCGGATTGACGTTTCGCCTGAGGGTTTCCTTTCCCTCCTCCGCGGCGCGGTCGTATACCTGCCTCTGGACGGCGGCGTCGGACTCGAAGATGCCCTGCGCTGCCTTCGATCTCAGGGCCGACTCCCCGTCCTGATCGCGCGTCCGCGCGACCGGCGGAGAGTCCGCGGATTTCTTGGCGGCAGGTCGCGCCTTCTCTGAAGACGCCGGCGCGGGACTCGGGAAATCCGCCACGCTCTCCTTGGCGACGGAAACGGCGTCCGGCGCGGATTCGGCGAATCCGCGCTCGGCGGGCATAGACTCGGCAGGCATAGACTCGGCGGGCATCGAGTCGGAAACCGACGGGCTCTCCGCGACGGAGACCTTCGCCCTCGCGGAACTGGCAATGCCGAACGCGACGTCGCCCGATCCGACGATCGAGGATTCGTATTCGGCCGCGATGTTCCGGTACACCGGGATGGGCTCGAGGTTTCCGAACACGTTGAGGTAGCGCCAGAAGAAGATGCGGGTTTTGTCGTCGCCGGGAACCGAACGCTTCGCGTCGGGGTAGACGATGGAACCCGCGGCGTCGAGGAGGAAGGGCATCCCGACGAGCCCTTCGCGTTCTTTCCAAGCGGCAAGCTCGCGCGCGGTCGGCCTTCCCGGCTTTCCCGCGCCCGGCGCGTTCGCGCGGAGTTCCTCCGGCAGTTCCGCGAACCATTCCCGTATTCGCGCGTTCGTCTGGCCGACCTCGAGGAGCAGTGACTCGCGGAGGCGCGCGCGCATGGCGCCCTCCTGCTGGTCGACGCTTCGCGCGGCGAGCCACGTGAGTCCCGCGAGCGGGACTATGAGAAGCGGTATGGCGACGGCGAGCGCCACGCGCCCGCCCGATCTTTTCATGCCGTTCATTGTATCAGCTTTAGTTCCCGGATACAAACCCCTTTTTCCGCGCGACCTCGCCGAGCGGCGCGAGTATCGCCGTGTCGAGGGCTTCCTCCGCGGGCGCGGCGGCCTTGTTCGCCGCGAGATAGGCCTCGCGCTCGGCCGAGAGGGCGGCGATCTCGCTCTGGATCTTTTTCCGTTCGGCGAGCTTGCCCGCGACGAAGGCCTCTCGCGCTTCCTTCGGCATGGCGCGCAACTCGTCCGGCAAGTCGGTTTCCTTCACGGAGGCGAGAGGCATGGCGCCCGACGAGGTCGCGTCGACGAGGTCCCAGGCGGAGTTGGAATAGTTCGCCGACGACTTGACCTTGGCCCGCTCGTAGAAGCCCGCCTTGTTGAGGCCTTCCGCCAGGGAGTCCTGTTCCTTCTGGAGATCCTTGCGTGCCGCTCCCCGCGCGCCGAAGGCGATATAGGTGTCGTTGAGGCGCGAGTTGAGCTCGCTCAGGCGGTCGTCCTGCGGGCAGGGAACGTAGCCGTACTCGTAGTCGCCGTCGATGTTCATGTACGCGCCGCCGGTGACGCGCGCGCCCTCGGCCCACATGGTCGCGATACCCTCCTCGCGTCCCCCGCAGAAGATCGTGTTCACGACGACTCCGTTCCGGACCGCGCGCCTGCCCGCCTCGCGGAAGTCGAACGCCCCCTGGTTGAACGGCTCGTTGCCCGCGACGTACGCGATCTTCAGGTCGGAATCCCTTCCGGACCAGTCGAGCTCCTCGAGGCTTCGCCTGACGACCTCGCCGCAATACTCGCTTCCGCCGTTGGTGTCGAGCTCGAACAGGCGCGCCGAGAGCTCGTCGAGGTCGTCGGTAAAGGGCATGACGCGCCTGACGTAACCGGAGAGAATCGAAAGAGAGTCGTTCCCGTATTCGTAGAGCGCGACCTCGAGGCGGACGGGCCGGCCGTTCTGCGTCATCTTCCCGGACTCGGAGACGATCTTCCAGAGCTGGCTCTTGGCCTGGTTGATGAGTCCGTCCATGCTGTTCGAGGTGTCGAGCAGCAACGCGATCTGGACGAGGGGCCGACCGTCGCGGGGCCGACCGTCGCGCGACGAACCGTCGCGGGGGCGTGCCGTAGTTATGCCGCCGGCGAGCGCAAGAAGACAAAGCGCGGCGCAAAGCCGCTTGACCGTATTCGCTGATTTCATGAGAACCTCCTGAACGCTGTGATACGTCTGAGGATAGGCCGTGTCGCGACCGGAGTTGTCAGGGAGCTGTAACGTTTCGTAAAAGAATTGTAAAAAAAGGATCCGTGTTTTTTGTAAAATCCTTCGCTATATAATAAACTTTATCGTATGAGATCGTCTTGTGCCAAACGTTGCGGACATGCCCCCGTACCGGCGAGAATCAGGGCTGAGTCAGCTCGCTTGATTGCCATCGGGCTCATCGTATTGACGCTCATTTCATGCGAGTCGGACTCGGGAGAGGAATTGATCCCGCCTTTCGAGCCGTATGCCCGTCGAGACGGAGTCGATTATCTGGATTATGCCGCCTTGGGCGATGCCGGAACCGGCACAGTGGACCAACGGCTGGTCGCGTCGTCATTACGGACCTATGCCTTGGCCAATCCCATAGCGTTCATCGCGTATTTGGGCGACAATTTCTATCCGGCCGGAGTGGAATCGGTTTCGGACGCGAAATGGGAAAGCGTGTTTGAGGGTATTTATGATTCCACGACGTTTGACATGCCCTTTTATGCCGTTTTGGGTAACCACGATTATCGCGGCAACATACTGGCCCAGATAGATTATGTGTCGCCTCATGATGACAGGTGGCAAATGCAGGCAAGGTACTACTCGAGATCGGATACCCTTCCAGACTCGACGGTGATCGACTTTTTTTATCTGGATACGAATTCGATAGCGGTTGGAGACGAGGAACAACTGCAATGGCTCGACGGGGCACTTTCCGCCTCAAACGCCCGCTGGAAGATCGTCATCGGACATCATGTGCTGTACAGTTTTGGACAACACGGGAACAACCAAACCTTGATCAACGAACTGCAGCCGCTACTCGACGACAGGGTAGACCTCTATCTCGCGGGGCATGAACACGACATGCAAATACTGGAGCCGTTGAGCGGTGTTTCGTACGTGGTTTGCGGGGCCGGCGGCGACACTCGCCCCACGGGCGTCGGGGACACCACAATCATGGCCGTGAGTGAATTGGGGTTTATGGGCTTTTTGATTTCCGGCGAGGAGCTTGTGTGTCGTGTCTACGACGGTTCCTCTCGGCTTCTGTTTTCCGCCGTCTTGAAGGTAAAATAAAAAAAAAGTCCCCGCAGTGCAGGGACTTCAAAGGTGGTTGCGGCGAAGAAGACTTGAACTTCCATACCTTGCGGCACCAGCACCTCAAGCTGGCGTGTCTACCAATTCCACCATCGCCGCGATAACGAAGACGACAATAGCAAACGGAACGAAAAAAGTCAAGCGGTCTCGTTTGCCCGCGACGGGCCGGAGCGACAGCGTTCCGGCCCGGGGTGGCTGTTAGATGACGGCCTTCCAGAGTCCGTGGAGGTTGCAGTATTCGTAGGCCGCCACGGCCTTGTCGCCCTTCGCGATCTCGAAGGTCGCCTCGGGTTTGTCCCCGGGGTTGAGACAGGCGCGCATACCGCCCTTTTCGGTTTCGAGGTACACCCACTGGATGTAATGTTCGGCGGTCATGGGGTGATCGACCGAGCCGATTTTCACGGTGACGGTGGAACCCGAAACGGTTACGACGGGGACGTGCTTTTCCTTGGCGCCGTCGCTCGTGTTTGCTGCGAGGGCGGTCATCTCCTCGCCGCAGCAGATCATCGGAACGCCCGAGTCATGGATCACGCCTACGAGGTTTCCGCAAATTTTACAAACAAGAAACTTTGGTTCTGGGCACATGGAGTTCTCCTTCCGCAACAAGTGATATGTCCTTAGTATACATACGTTCTCGTATTGACGCAAATGGTTAAAACGGATATAGTGACCAAGCCTTCGGAAACGTCGGCTACTCGGGCAATTAGCTCAGCTGGTTAGAGTATTACCTTGACATGGTAGGGGTCACTGGTTCGATCCCAGTATTGCCCACGAAAAAGTCCTTGCGATGCAAGGACTTTTTTTTGTGTTTTTTTGGCAGGGTCATATACCGACCGGTAGGTATAACGAGCCTGAATACCGCTCTTCTACCTACCGGTAGGTATACTATTCGTACTCGGCAAGGATCGCGGCAAGCCGGTCCCCGAGCTCGCGGTACTTCGCCGCCTTCGGGATCGTCTTGTCGAAGATGATGCTCATCCTGAGCGAGCCGTTCGTCGTGTTGAGACCGATGACGGTCTCCCCGCTGACCGAGGTAAAGACCGGTCCGAAGAACTCGGTAACCGCGAGACCCGAATACGAAGAGCCGATGATCGTCCTTCCGAGATTGGAGAACGAGAAGTCGTAGTCCATCGGGTCGGGCGGGAAGTCCATCATGAACGATTCGGGATCCTCGATTCCGTCGAAGGAATCGCGGAAGTGGAAGTAGTCCTCGATATCCTTCATGCCGGCGCGGTTTCCCTGGATGCCGTCCCGAATACGCCCGGCGATGTCCGTCACGGGGAGGGTACAGTCGACCTTGACCTTGACGATTCCGTTGTACACCCCGGCGAGCGGGCGATACTCCTCCTTCAGGTATTGTCTGAAATCGACCGGACATTGAATCGTCCGCTCGTACCCCTCGTCGGGGCCGAAGATGTCCGCGGAGGCCTTGAGCACGCGCGCGCCCAGGTAGCTGTTGACCGTGACGCCCTCGGCCTTGGCCTCCGCGGCGAGCCGCGAGGTGCCCCCGGGGCCGAGCGTGAAGAGGCGGACGTAGAAGTCGGGCGCCTTGTAGTCGGGCATGACAAAGCTCTTCGGCGGGGGCGGATCCTCCTTTTTCCAGTCGGGCTCGGGGCGGGTCAGGAGTTCCGCGCGCACGTCGTCGAGGAGGACGTCAAAGAGCACGGGCATCTCGGCGCATCCGGGAAGCGCGGCAACCGTTCCCGAATACAGGGAGAGGAAGTCATGGATGATCCAGGTCGCGGCGATACCGTCCGCAACTCCGTGCTGAAAGACAAAGCAGAGCTCCGAGCCCCTGTCGGCCCCTTCCCCGGTCATGCGCCAGTCGAGCGAGAACTGGGGTCCGGTAAAGGGATCAAACTGCCGGTTCATGTGGGACAGCATGAACTCCTCGTGCGTAAGCGCCGGACTTTCGGACGCGCGCGCGTCATGCGAGACGAGCAGGGGGATTTCACCCTCCAGAACCATGTCCATCTGCTTGCCGACGGTATATTCCTGGCGGGCGAAGAGGGCCGGATGGCGCGCGCTGAGCGAGCGAAGCGTCTCTCGGGCGCGGTTCTCGTCGAGGACCTCGGAGATACAGACAAGAAAGGCGAAATTAAGGGGATACTGCCGTCCGAAGAAGAGCATGTAGCGTTCAAGGGTCGAGGTTTTTCTTCT
Source organism: Spirochaetales bacterium Spiro_10 (assembly GCA_001604405.1). Lineage (GTDB taxonomy): Bacteria > Spirochaetota > Spirochaetia > Treponematales > Treponemataceae > Teretinema. The sequence goes on along the minus strand of LVBL01000006.1, from coordinate 198,713 downwards.
CATGGTTTACTCCTCACGACGCGCGTTTGTGAGTATGCGTACGCAAACGTTTGCGCAATCGTTTGCTACACTAATACACGGAAGGAACGACTTTGGCAAGGGGTGACGCTGTTTTTTTTTATTTGAGCGGTTTCTCCCAGGGGGGATTCCAGTAGAGGTGGCTTGGCTTTGCCGGCTTGCCTTCCTTGAAAACAGTGTCGTTCTTGGGATATCCGATCGCGATGGCGGCAAAGGGAACGAGCGGGGAGGGGATTTCGAGCACCGAGCGTATCTTATCCACGTTTTCCCCGATCGGCGAGATGCCGCACCAGACGGTGCCCAGGGACAAAGAGCGTGCGGCGATGAGGATATTCTCCGTGGCGGCCGCGCAGTCAACGGTCCAGTAGTCCCGTTGGGCGCAGACAGTCGGGTCTCCGAGCACGAGGATGGCCGCGGGAGCCTTCACAACGGGCTGGAACCAGCTCATGACCGAGGCTATGCGCCTTCGAATCCGCTCCTCCTCCAGGACGGCCAGGCGAACCGGGCGCTTTCCGTGGGCCGAGGGGGCCGAAAAACCCGCCTTCAGCACCTCGGAGAGGACCTCGCGGTCAATCGTCCGGCTCTGAAACTCGCGGACGCTTCGGCGCGTCAGGATGTCGTTGATCGTCGCGTTCATGGTCGTTCCTCCTAAATGGAATTCCGCACGATGAGCCGGGTCGCCACCGGCCCGCTCTGGACGTGGCCGGTCATGACGAAGTCGGCCGCGGCGGCCCCCATCGCGTAAAAGTCGGCGCTGAGGACGCTGATCGGCACGGGAAGGTGCTCGTACAGGAGGCCCTCGTTGATCATGATAATCCCGAGGTCGCGTCCCGGAGTCAAGCCGAGGGCGGCGCATTCGGCGAGGAGCTCGGACAGGAGGTGGTCGTCAAGGATGATGAAGAGGTCCCCCGGAGCGGGGGCTATCTTTCCCTGAATCTCCCGGTCGGTAAAGCGCGTTCTCGAGCGCACGAAGCCCATCTTCGCCTCGCGGGCGAAGCGCTCGAGTCCGGACTGCATCTCCTCGATGATCGTGTTGGTGTAGAATTTCGTCAAAAAGACGCACTGCCGCCATTTTTTCAGCGTCTCGACCTCGGCGACGAGGGCGCGATAGAAGCCGTGCGAGAAGTCCTGCCAGATCGCGGGGTGCGCGACGGCGTGCACGCGGCGGTCGAGAAACAGGAGGTTCCCGGGATTGACGAACTGGAAGTACTCCGTTTCGTGATCCTGGGCCGACGTCGGGATTATCAGGTAGCTCGAGTACCGGCCGAGGGATCGGCTCCTCTCGTAAACCGCCTTCAGGATGTCGAAACTGTCGCTGTGCGAGACGAAATCTATGTAGTAGCCCGGGGTCAGGGAGTCGATAAGTCCGTAGTAGATCTTTTCCTTATAAGGAGTCACACCGTCGGTCAACAGGAGGATGCGCTTCAGGTCGTCGTGAATGAGCACGTTGCTGACGAAAAAGGCCTTGTTCGGGGAGGACTCGACGATCCCCCGGTTTTTAAGCTCCTGGTAGGCCTTGACGGCGGTATCGCGCGAAACGGAAAAGTGGGTGATGATCTGGTTTACCGAGGGAAGGCGGTCCCCGAGGGAGAGTTTTCCCGCGTCGATGAGCTCCCGGACGCGGTCGGCTATCTGCAGGAATTTCGGCTGTCCGCTTTCGTTATTTATTCTCCCAAGATCGGCTGAAGACAGTTTCACGGTACGCCCCTTCATTCTACTATCGATTTTTTATGACTCTTGCTCAAATATTTTTGTGGCAGAACGGAACAGAACGATATATAATACACCCACTAACACCAATCTGAAAGGAGATTGTCATGAAAAAGACCCTCTGTATACTGTTGATCGTCGCTATTGCCTTCGGATTCGTCGTGGCTCAGGACAGCGCCGCCGCCCCCGTAGGCGTTCAGCCGGTGGTCGTACAGGCCGCGTTCTACACCCCGACGTATCAGTGCATCTATTTGAAGAGCGTTGACGAGGTGGGCGGATCGATCGAGCCGAACAAGTGGAATACCTACACCACCAAGATCGACAAGAACGCGGTAACCTACGACGGGATGAGCGGGAAGCGCTCGGGATACAACGTGATCCGCGTCAAGTCGAACACCAAAAAGTCCGGCGAGGAGGTCGTGCTCTACGTCGATAACGTGAAGCTCGTAGACGGCTCCGGCAAGACGGTACTCCTCCTCGATTTCGAAGACGGCGAACCTGGTTCCGTGTACGTGTCCCAGGGACGCAAGGTCGCCAAGGACAGCGAGCCCGCGGAAGCCGTTGAATTCGGCGGCCGCAAGTGTTTCCTCATGCACATGAAGAGCCAGAGCCTCTACGGCAGCATCGGCCTCGAGGTGCAGTGGCCGCTTCCCGAGAACGAGAAGGATCCCAAGAAGACCTGGGATTTCACCAAGGGCGACTACACCGT
>LVBL01000006.1:0-196237 GCA_001604405.1 Spirochaetales bacterium Spiro_10 | reverse complement strand
CCCGCCGCCCCGTCCGGGGCGGCTTTTCTTTTTTCCCCCGATACGGTACAGTGGCGGCAATGATTCGCCGTTCTTCCCCGAAATCCCCCGTAAATAAAAGGAAATCCGCGTTTGTTTCGGCCCTCCGTTCCCTCGGCCGCGCGTTCGCCTTCTGTACCGGCCGCGCGTCCGGCTGGATAGGCTCGCTGATCCGCGCGGTGTGGGTGTCGCGCCCCGGTTCCCGCTGGTACGCGCTGTGGGCCCGCCGCGTAGTCCTCGTCGTCGTCCTCGTCCATCTCGCGTTCATGACCCTCACGTCGACCGCGCTTTTCGCCTATAAATTCGTCAATCCGCCCACGACGGGCATCCGCCTCTATCGCGCGCTGGGCTTCGGCTGGAAACTCCAAAGACGGCGAAACCTCAAGCTCGCCGAGGTACCGAAGCGGACGCGCACGATGATAATCCGCGTCGAGGACGGGGCCTTCTACTCCCACCGCGGGGTCCAGCTTTCCGCGCTCAAAAACGCCCGGCGGCTCAACGAGCATCTGGGCCGGACCGTGTACGGGGGCAGTACCATCACGATGCAGACCGCCCGTACCCTCTTTCTCGTGCCCGAGAAGAACTACCTGCGGAAGTATCTCGAGATCATCATCGCCCTCGAGATGGAGGTCATCCTCTCGAAAAACCGCATCTTCGAGCTTTACCTCAACAACGCCGAGTGGGGCAAGGGCGTGTTCGGCATCGAGGCGGCGGCCCGGCACCATTACGGCCGGGGCATCCGCAGCCTGACCGTCGACGAGACGATCAGGCTCGTCACCCTGCTGTCATCCCCGATCAAGTACACGCCGGCCACGATACACAAGAACGGGATACTGAAGGCCCGGTACGAGTATCTGGAGAGCCGCTTCCGCGAATAGGCCAAACGTCGCAAATGCGACGAAATTCGCGCTTTTTTCTTTTCGGACGGTGCCGGTCATCAGTACACTTGAGGTGACGGGACGAAGGTCCGGGAGGAACGACATGAAACAGACGGTGCGCGTGGCTTTTTTCGACACGAAATCCTATGACCGGCAGTACTTCGAGGCAATGGCGATGTCGCCGGAATTTTCCGATATAGAGTACGCCTTCGATTTCTTCGAGGGGAAGCTGAACCAGGCGACGGCGGCCCTGGCGAAGGACCATGATGCGGTGTGCGCCTTCGTGAACGACCGCGTCGACGCCGAGGTGGCCGACAAGCTCGCGGGCTACGGCATCCCGCTCGTGGCGCTCAGGTGCGCCGGCTACAACAACGTGGACCTCGAGGCGGTGTTCGGGCGCATTCACGTGGCGCGCGTGCCCGCCTATTCGCCGCACGCCGTGGCCGAGCACGCGGCCGCCCTCCTGCAGACGCTGAACCGGAGGATTCACACCGCCTACGGCAGGACCCGCGACGGCAATTTCGCCCTCTCGGGCCTCGTCGGGCGCGACCTCCACGGGAAGACGGCCGGCATCATCGGCACCGGCAAAATCGGGAAGATACTCGCCACCATCCTGAGCGGGTACGGGATGAACGTGCTTCTCGACGACCTCTATCCGGACGAGGCCTTCGCCGCGAAAATCGGCGCGCGCTACGCGAGCCGCGAGGAGTTGTATAGGCAGTCCGATGTCATCAGCCTGCATTGCCCGCTGACTCCCGAGAACCGCTACATGATCAACGCGGAATCGCTCGCCCTCATGAAGAAGGAAGTAATCATCATCAACACGGGACGCGGGGGGCTGATCGACACGAAGGCCCTCGTCGAGGCGCTCAAGGACGGCCGCGTCCGGGGCGCGGGACTCGACGTGTACGAGGAGGAGGAGAAGTACTTCTTCGAGGACTGGTCGCTCGAGCCGATACAGGACGACGTGCTCGCCCGGCTCATACAGTTCCCGAACGTGCTCCTGACCTCGCACCAGGCCTTCCTCACCGAGGAGGCGCTCTCCGAGATAGCCCGCGTCACGCTCAAGAACGTGCGCGACTGGTTCGTCGACGGCAAGCTCGATAACGAGATCTGCTACCAGTGCACGTCCGTCGGGGGAAAGAAGGAATGCCTCCGAGAGGCGACCGGAAAGTGCTGGGGCGCGTCGGCCTGACGAAGGCCTTACTGGCCGGACGGGGCGTCGGGGATCGAAATCGTGACGACCGTTCCCTCTCCCTCGCGCGAGTCGATGCCGATTGACCATCCGTGGGACTCGACGACGCTTTTGACGATTGAAAGGCCCATTCCCATGCCCTCTTCCCTGCGCGAGGCGGTACCTCGGAAGAACAGGTCGAAGACGCGCGGCAGGTCTTCCTCCGCGATACCGCAGCCGTCGTCGCGCACCGAGAGGGAATACCCGCCGGCCGACCGTTCGAGCGAGACTTCTATCTTCCCGCCCGTATCCGTGTAGCGTATCGCGTTGTTCACGACGTTCTCGAGGGCCCTCAGGAAGAGCCGTTCGTCCATCATGACCGTCGCCGCGGAGCCGACCGACGAGGCGAGGCTTATCTCGCGGCCAAGGAGCCTCGCGTCATCGGCCATGCGGCCGACGGCCGAACCGACGACAGCTCCGAGATCGACCGCGCGGAACGTCCTGCGCCAGTCGCCAGAGTCCAGTTTCACGTAGCCGATGAGGTCGTCGATCATCCCGCCGAGCTGGTCGACCTTGCCCGCGATGAGGGCAAGGGCCTTGGCACGCGACTCGCTTTCGTCCATGTAGCCGTCCGAGATCGCCTCCGTATATCCCTTGATGAGCGCGAGCGGCGTCTTGAGGTCGTGGCTGATTCCCATGATGAAACGCGACTTGCGCGCGCTTTCCTCCTTGAGCGCGAGGCGCATGCGGTTGAGCGAGGCGGCGAGGGACGTGATCTCGTTGCTTCCCTTCGCCTGGACCGGCGCGTCAAGTTCGCCGTTCGCGATCCGCCTCGTGGACTCCTCGAGGTGCGTCACCGAGCGGGCGATTGACCGCGCGATGACGACGAGCATCGCCCCCGCGAACGCGAAGATCATGCCGATGAGCAGGAGCACCCACGCGAATATCCTGAGAAAGGGGTCGGGCGGCCGGTGCTTGCTGCGCTCGAGGAGGGTGAATACGGTGATTGGGCCCGCTCCTGTTTCTCCCGATTTCTCGATCTGCCAGAGGTACTTGTCTCCCGTTTCCCGTATCATGCCGAGTATCTCGTCGTTGTCGAACGTGCTTTTCTGCGCGATCGAGGGGATCGTGGAATAGAGGACGACCGCGGCGCTGTCGATGACGAGATGCTCGATCCGTTTCGGCTTCCGCTCGATGAACCGCGAGATCCTCTCCCAGGCGCCCTTGTCCACCCCGGATCCCGAGATGGACCTGATCTCGTCGTAGCTGGGGATGATGGCCCGTTCCGGCGAGCGGTAATAGTCGACGAGCATGACGAGCGCGACCGAGAGGAAGGGCATGACGAGGATGCCCGTCAGCAGCAGGACGAATTGCGAACGTATCTTCATGGCGCGGTATCCTCCGGTTGGCAAAAGCGGTATCCCATCCCGAAAACGGTCTCGATGTAGCGCGGCGCCGACGGGTCTTCCTCGATCTTCTTCCGCAGTCTTTGAACGTACACCGCGACCGTCGTAAGGTCGCCGTAGGCGTTCTTCCACACGGCGTCGTATATCTGCTCGGGCGTATGCGGCCTTCCCGGATTCCTCGCGAGAAAGGAGAGCACCTCGAATTCCTTTGCCGAAAGCGGAACGCGCTCCGTCCCGCGCCTGAGGACGCAGGAGAACATGGACAGCGTAAACGGTCCGAATCTGACCGTTTCCTCGGCATCATCGCCCCGCGCGGGCCCGTGCGAGCCTTCCTGCGCGCGGCGCAGAAGGGCCCTGACGCGCGCCGAGAGGACGCGCGGGGAAAACGGCTTGGTCACGTATTCGTCGGCGCCGAAGCCGAGGCCGGTTATGACGTCCTCGTCCTCCGTCCGCGCCGACACGATGAGCACCGGGCACGAGTCTTTCTTGCGGAACAGCGAGAGGAATTCGAACCCGTCCATGCCGGGAAGGTTTATGTCGAGCACGACGAGGTCCGGCTTCCATGATTTGAGCAGCTCGAGCGCCGCCTCGGCGCTCTGGGCGTGCCGCGTGTCCAGTCCCTCTTTTTCAAGGTAGAGAACGACGAGATCCGCGAGTTCCTGAACGTCCTCGACCACCAATACGTTTGCCTTCATCCCGTGCGTGTCTCCCGTCACTTGAAAATATACCCAATTCGTGCCTTAGCGCAACGGCGCGCGCGTGCCGCCGGGGCGGTTATAACAAAAAGTTATAATTCCTTCATGACCTGTTAATGGGTTCCCGCGCGGTATCCCGGTAAGCTTTCACCGTAAAGACCGGGAGGAAACCCTTTGATGAACAGGTTGTCATTTGTTTGCGGGCTGGTTGCCCTTGGCGCGGGCTTGCTCGCCTTTCCGCTTGCGGCCGAAACGACGGTTACCGTCGAGTCCGCGGTAGCGCTGGCGCTCGAGCGCAACGTCTCGGCCGAGCGGAACCGCATCGCCCTTGACGCGCTCAAACGGGCGAGCGACACGGCATGGAACGTGGCGATCCCGTCGCTCACGGCGTCGGGCGGCGTCAGGCGGGGGACCGAGTCCGGGATTACCAGCTATTCGGTATCCCTGAACGCGTCCCTCTCGATATCGCCCGCCGTGATCAAGGCGGTCGAGAAGTCCCGCCTCGACTACGAGTCGGGGGCGATCACGCGCGAGACGGCCCTGCGCGAAGTCGAGCGTTCCGTGCGCAAGGCCTTCTACGGAATCCTCTACGAGCGCGAGTACGTGGCCATGCTCGAAGGTTCGGTGGAAACGGCCCGTCGACACTGGGAGCAGACCCAGGCAAAACAGCGTTCCGGCCTCGTGCCCGAGGTGGACGCGCTCTCCGCCCGGGTATCGCTCGAGAAACTCAAGCCGTCCCTGGAGGCCGCGCGCACCTCGCTTCTCCGAGACGTTTCCTCCTTCAAGCAGCTTGTCGGCATCGACCAGTCCGAGGAGATCGTTCTGTCGGGATCCCTTCCCGACGCGCGCGTTTCCGGCACGATCGATCCCGCGGCCGTGCCGGCGACCTCCGCCTCCGTCGCCAAGCTCGAGAAGGAGCTGGAGATTGCCCGGGTCGCGAAATCGGTAACGAAGGGTTCGTATCTCATGCCGACCCTGTCGCTCGGGTATTCATACAATCCGACAAAGACCAGCGTGGCGGGATCCGAATGGACGGACTCGGGATACGTCTCGGCGTCCGTCTCGCTCGCGCTCGACGGGTATCTCCCGTTTTCCTCCGCCGCGAACGCCATCAAGGCCTCGGGCGACAAGGTCAGGGACGCCGAGCTTCAGCTGGCCAACGAGCGGGTGAACGCCGCGATGGAACGCGACGCGTGCCTGCGCGAGATCGACCGGTCGCTCGCGTCCCTCTCGGCGCTCAATCTGGCCGTGGATCTCGCCGAGCGGACGCACGCGCTGACGGAGGATGCCTACCGCGCCGGCACGAGGGACATCCTCCGCCTGCAGGACGCGGCGGACTCCCTCAGGGAGGCGAAGACCAATCTCATGAAGGAGGAGTACGCCCTCATATCGGCCGTGCTCGATCTTGAATACGCGACAGGCGTTACCTTCGGGACGCTCGGGAGGAACTGAATGAAACGAAAGAACTGGATACTGGTCGGGGTGTTCGCTTGTGTCGTCGCCCTGATCGTCGCCCTGCCGAAGGGCGCCACGGGCGGAAGGCCCGGCGACGGGGAAGGCGACGGAACCGAGGCGTTCCGCATAACGTCGGTAGCGGCCAAGGCGGTCGACCTGACCGACTACATCGAGACGAACGGGGACATAGAGGCCGACAACACGGTTTCCGTATATCCCGACATCTCGGGGAAACTCCTGCGGATGCGGGTCGAGCTCGGGACCGCGGTCAGGAAGGGAGACCTCGTCGCCGAGATAGACCCTTCCAAGCCGGGCGAACGGTACGCGCTCAGTCCCGTATACGCCCCGATAACGGGAACGGTCACGTCGACGCCCCAGAAGGCGGGAGCGACGGTGTCGACCGGCACGGCGATCGCCCAGATCGGCGACATCGACCGTCTGCAGGTCGTGGCCAAGGTATCGGAGCGCAACGTCTCGGTACTCAGAAAGGGGCTCCGCGCCGTCGTCAGGCTCGAGGCCTATCCCGACGCCGAGTTCGGCGCGACCGTGTTTCGCGTCTCCCCGCTCGTGGATCCCGTGTCAAGGACCAAGGAGGTGTTCCTGACCTTCGACGCGGCCGACGCGCGGATCAACTCCGGCATGTTCGCGAAAGTCAGGCTTTTCACGACGCTCCACAGGGACAGCGTCACGGTTCCGGAGGGGGCCGTCGTGCAGAACTACGAGAAGACGTACGTATTCGTGGTAAACGGTGACGGAACGGTCACGAAGCGCGAGATCGTCCGCGGCATCACCGTCGACGGCGTGAGCCAGGTGGTCTCCGGTCTTGAGGCCGGCGAGCTGGTGGCGCATCAGGGCGTCACTGTCCTTTCCGACGGAGTCAAAGTACGGGACGTGGGGACGAAGGAGGCCGGCCGATGAGCATGTCGTCGAAGGTAGTCGAGCATCCGATACTGACGGCGGTCGCGTTCGCCCTGCTCGGCATCATGAGCCTCTACGCCCTCTCGAACGTCTCGATCGGGCTTTTCCCGGATATCGAGATGCCGGTAGCGATCGTGTATACAACCTACGAGTCCGCGGGACCTGAGTCCGTGGAGAAATCCGTGACGAAGGTGCTCGAGTCGAGCCTTACGGGGCTTTCGAATCTTGAGTCGCTCACCTCGACGTCCTCGGAGGGAACGTCTCTTATCAAGATGGAGTTCGACTACGGGACCGACCTTGACGCCGTGACGATGGATATCCGGGACAAGATCGACCGCGTTCGCGGATCCCTTCCCGACGACGCTGACAGCCCGCAGATCATGAAATTCGACACCTCGAGCCAGCCGATCATCGATATCGCCGTGCGCGGGAACCGGACCGCGGAAGACCTGAAAAAGATCGCCGACGACTATATAGTCGACCGGCTCCAGCAGGCGAACGGCGTCGGACAGGCGAACGCCTCGGGCGGCCGCGAGAAGATCGTCCGCGCGGAGATATCCCAAAACCGGCTGGAGGCCTACGGGATCACCATGACCGGAGTGATATCCGCGCTCGCCTCGCAGAATCTCGAGCTTGGGGGCGGAAAGATCGACGACGGCTCGAAGAGCTATTCCGTCAGGACCGTCGGCGAGTACGCGAGCGTCGCCGAGATCAACGACGCGATCGTCGCCAACAAGGGCGGATACGTCGTGCGCCTGTCCGACATCGGAAGGGCGTTCATGGGCTACGAGGACACGAACTCGTACGTGTACGTCAACGGGAACCCGGGCGTGTACGTGTCCGTGACGAAGCAGAGCGGCAAGAACACCGTGAGCGTCGCCGACGCCGTCTACGAAAAACTGGACGAGATCCGCTCGAGCCTTCCTTCCGACGTCACGCTCGAGATCGTGTCCGACTCGAGCGAGCAGGTGCGGAGCACCATCCGCGCCCTCCTTGATTCCGCCTGGCAGGGAGCGATCCTTGCCATGCTCGTCCTGTTCCTCTTCCTCAGAAGCGTGAAGAGCACCGTCATCATGGGGATATCGATCCCGTTCTCCATACTGATCACGCTGCTGTGCATGAGTTTCGCGGGAATCACGCTCAACATGATGACGATGACCGGGCTTATACTCGGCATCGGCATGGTCGTCGACGCATCGGTCGTCGTTCTCGAGAACATCTACCAGTATCGGGAACGGGGAACGAAACCGACCGTCGCGGCCGTGCTGGGTACGCAGGAGGTCTTCGCCTCCGTCCTCTCGGGCAACCTCACCACGATCTGCGTGTTCGTGCCGATCGTGTTCTTCGGCGGGGAGCTCGGCTTTGTCGGCCAGCTTTTCACGGATCTCATCTTCACCATCATCATCGCGCTCGTGTCCAGCCTGTTCGTGGCGCTTTTCCTCGTGCCGGTCCTCTCGAGCAAGTTCCTCGCTATCAGGACGCGCGCTGAGCAGCCGTTGAGGAATCCGGCGTTGATCCGGGCGGACTCGGTCGTCGCGGGCGCCCTTGGCTCGCTTTCGGCCCTGTACGAGGGAGCCCTGAAAAAGGTCCTGAAGTACCGGAAGACGACGGTTATCGTCGTGCTCGGCCTTTTCGTCGTGAGTCTCGCGGCGATGTCGCGGCTCAACATCAGGCTCATCCCGGACATGAGCGACGATTCGGTGACGCTCGAGGTCGAGCTTCCGCTCGGAACGAAACTCGACGACACGAACGCCGTCCTCCAAGAGCTCGAGTCGATCGTGCGCGACGAGGTTCGGGGCTACGAGTCGATCATCACGACCGTCGGCTCGGGAGGGTTCTTCTCATCGAGCAAGGAGTATTACGGGTCGATAGCGGTCAACCTTCCCGACGCGAAGGAGCAGATCGACGCCGCCGATGCCGTCAAGGCGAAATTGCGCGCCCATTTCGACTCGTTCCCCCAGGCGAAGATGACGTTCTCGGCCGGAATGATGCACAACATGACCGGCGCGGATATCGACATAGCCGTGCGGTCGGACGATCTCGACGAGGCCCTTTCGTCCGCGCGGGACATCGTCTCGGTCATGAAGAAATCGGTTCCCGACGTCTCGGAGGCGACGATCGACACGACGGAGGGCCTTCCCGAGGTCGAGGTGGTCATTGACCGGGACCGGGCGTACGACTTCGGGGTGACGGTTTCCGCCGTGGCGAACGAGATCTACGCGAGCGTCAAGGGAAAGACAGCGACCGTGTACAGGGAGAAGGGCGAGGAGTACTACGTGAGGGTCTATCTCCAGGATTCCGACCGTTCGAGCGTTCCCGACCTCGAGAAGATATTCGTGTCGGGAACGGGGAGCCGCGTCGCCGTGTCGAACTTCGCGTCCCTCGAGAAGGGACTCGGTCCCGTCGCGATAAACCGCGAAGACCAGAAGAGGACCGTTCACATCCAGGCCGACATACTGACGGACACGAAGGCGAACGCCGTCGAGGAACGGATCAAGAAGGCCCTGGACGAAAATCTCATGGTGCCCGAGGGGGTCTCGGTCACCTACGAGGGATCATGGAAGGAGATCGCGGAAACGGGCAGGGTGTTCGTCCTGATCATCCTGATGGCCCTGTTGCTGGTATACGGGGTCATGGCGGGGACCTACGAGTCGTTCAAGGACCCGTTCATCAACATGTTCACCATCCCGTTCGGCATCATCGGAATCGTCGGGATATACCTGGTTACCGGGCAATTCATATCGATGTTCACCGCGCTCGGACTGGTCATGCTCATCGGCATAGCCGTCAACAACGGGATCATCCTGGTTGACCAGACCAACCTGCTCGTCGACAGGGGAACGCCCATGAACGAGGCGTGCGTCAAGGCGGCGTCCTCCCGCCTGAGGCCGATTCTCATGACGACGCTCACGACCATGCTCGGCATGTTTCCCATGGCGTTTTTCCCGTCGGCCAATTCCGTGATGCTTCAGCCGATCGGACTGAGCGTGTTCGGCGGGCTTTTCTCGAGCACGCTGATCACGCTGTTCTTCATACCCGTGCTCTATTCCCTCGTCAACGAACGTTCGGCCCCGAAGCCGGCGGGGAATGGCGGCGCGCGGGCGAAACGAAAGGAGACCGTATGTATCGAGTAGAGATCGTGGCGAACCGGTCCGTGAAGGACGATATCACTGAGGGCCTTGAGTCGGGGATCCCCGGGATTCTCTATACAGTTCTCCCCGAGGCGGAGGGGCGGGGCGCGCGCGACAGGAAGCTCGGAACGACGACGTGGCCCGAACTCAACTTCGTGCTCTTGGCCTACGTATCGAATTGGGAGCTGGACGACGTAAAGGCCGTCCTGAATGACGTGAAGGGCCGGTTCCCCAACGAGGGCATCGCCTTTTTCGCCGTAAGGGCCGAGGAGGCTTGAGCGAAAAAAAAAGCCCGGGGCAACCCGGGCTTTTTTCCGCTCGCGGCGCCGCTCGCTACGGCAGCGCGGCATGAAGGAGCGCCGTCAGCTGTTGACGCGCTCCTGGTACTCGTTCGTCTCGGTATTGACCATGATCTTCTCGCCCTGCTTGATGAACAGGGGCACGCGCACGACGAGGCCGGTTTCCGTGACGACGGGTTTCGTCGCTCCCGAAACGGTGTCCCCGCGCACGTAGTTTTCGCTTTCGGCGACGACGAAGATCATCTTGGTGGGGATTTTCACGTCGATCGACTCGCCTTCCCACACGACGATGTCGTACTCGTCGCCCTCGCGAAGGTAGTTCTTTTTGTCTCCCATCACGTCGTCGGCGACCATGATCTGCTCGAAGCTCTCGCTGTCCATGAACACGTAGTTGTCGCCGTCATGGTACTGAAACTGGCTCTTCCGCGTGTCGACGGTCGCGTCCTCGACGGTGTCCGCGGTCTTGATGGTCTGCGTGAGGACCGACCCGTCGCGGAGGTTCTTCATCTTGACGCGCGCGAAGGCGGCGCCCTTTCCCGGATTGACGAACTCGCGTTCCACGACGAGATACGGGGTGCCCTTGTTCAAAAGGACGGTTCCCTTTCCGATATCTCCACCTCTGATCATGATACCACTCTCCTGTATGTATAAGCGGCGGACTTGGCGTCCGCGAAAAATCAAAGCCCGCACAGTATAGCGGAATTGCGCCCTCGTGGCTAGTTGCCGTTACTGGCGGCCTTCAGCCGCCGCGCTGGATCCGGTCGGTAAGCGGGAACGGCATGACCGAGTCGACGGATTTCCTGCCGGCGAGGGACATGACGAGCCGGTCGAAGCCCGCCGCGACGCCCGAGCATTCGGGCATCCTGGCGCACGTCTCCGCGAAGCCGGCCGTGGCGGAGTGGGGTACGCGCGCCGTGGAGTCCTTCAGCGAGCGCTCCTCCGCGAAATACCGCGCGATACGCCCGGCGTCCCGTTCCTCGGAATAACAATTCGCGAGTTCGACACCGTCAACGTAAAGCTCCCAGCGTTCCTTCGTCGCCCATACCTTTCCGTTGACGGTCACGCTTCGTTCGCGCGCGAGACAGGGAACGCGCGCGGGATAGTCGGTCAGGTAGACGCGCCGTCCGCGCGGAAGCGCGGGCTCGACGGCATGCACCAGGACGAGCTCGTAGAGGTCGTCCCAGGGCCAGGCCGCGAGCGCGGCCTCCTCCCCGAGTCCGAGACGCGACGCCTGACGGGCAAGATCGCGGCTGGTGTCGCAGGAGGAAAGGTTAAAGCCGGCGAACCGGGAGAAGGCCTCGTCCATGGTCAGGGTTTCGGGCTCGGAGTCGAGCCAGGCAGGCGGGGGGACGGGGGTGCCGGCAAAGAGACCGGCCGAAAGCGACGAGAGGAATGACTCGGTCACGTCGATCGAGTCGCGGTAACCGGCGTTCATCGTGTAGTATTCGAGCATCGTGAACTCGGGGCTGTGAATCCGTCCGACGGACTCCACGTTCCTGTAGCACTTAGACAGCTGGAATAGCGGTATCCCGTGATCGGCGACGAGGCGCTTGATGTACACCTCGGGCGAGGGAACGAGCCAGAGGGGAATCCCGCCCGCGGTTCCCGTCCTCCCGGGAACGAGATACCTCGTTTCGAAAACCTCGAGACAGGTTTCTGGTATGAGATCGGCGGCGAGCGCGGGTGTGTCAACCTCGAGGTACCCGCGCCCGGAAAAAAACGAGCGCGTGAGCCGCGCGCATTCGGCGCGGAAGGCGAGCATTTCGACGTCCATATGCGTTATAGTATCATACGGGGGTGGCGCATGAACAGGAACGACGACGATGCGGCGCTGAGGAGCCGGCTTTCCCCCGAGGCGTACCGCGTCACGAGGGAGAATGGAACGGAGCCCCCGTTCGAAAATCCGTACTGGAACGTGTTCGAGCGGGGCATATACCTTGACGTAATCTCGGGGGAGCTTCTGTTTTCCTCCGAGGACAAATTCGACGCCGGCTGCGGCTGGCCGAGTTTTACCAAGCCCGTGCGCGGATCGGGCATCGTGACGAGAACCGACGGTTCGCACGGGATGGTCCGCACCGAGGTCAGGAGCGCCTCTTCCGACGCCCATCTCGGCCACGTATTCGACGACGGCCCCGAGCCCGGAGGAACCCGGTATTGCATCAACTCGGCCGCGCTGAGATTCGTGCCGGAGGAGGAGTGCACGGCGTACTTCGCCGCCGGCTGTTTCTGGGGAACCGAGGCGTATTTCCGTCTCGTTCCCGGAGTGCTCGAGACGGCAGTCGGGTACATGGGAGGCTTTGCCGTCGATCCGACGTACGAAAAAGTTTGCGCGGGTTCGACCGGTCACGCGGAAACCGTGCGCGTCATCTTCGATCCGGAGCGGGTTTCGTACCGGGATTTGCTGGAGCATTTCTTCCGCATGCATGATCCGACGACGGTCAATCGCCAGGGAAACGACGTCGGGACGCAGTATCGTTCCGCCGTTTTTTACGTGAGCGAACGCCAGCGGCTGGCGGTCGACGGGCTCATTCGCGAGATGACGGACTCGGGCCGCTATTCCGGGCCGATCGTCACCGAGATCAGCGCCGCTGGCGCCTTTACGGTCGCCGAGGAGTACCATCAGCGCTACCTCGAGAGGAATCCGGGGGGCTATTGCCACGTGAATCTGGATTTGGCCCGTCGTCCGTTAGGTTAGTATACCTACCGGTAGGTATATACCGCCCCGACAGAGACCGACGTACCCGGCATGGGATAGCCCTCGACCGTCTCGTAGGATTCCGAAAGGATGTTACGTGCCTCGACCGACACCTCGACGCCCGTTCCGAATTTCCTTCGGATACCGGCATCCAGTACGACAAACCCGGGAAGCGAGGAGACGTTCATAATCGTAACGAACCGCGGTCCCTCGTACCGGGGCGCAACCCGCCAGCTCCAACCGCCACCCGAGCCCGTGAGCGCGAGCGAGACGCGGTGCTCCGGCTGATAGGGGATTCTCTTTCCGTCGGAGAGGCCGAAACTTCCGGTGAGCACCCAGGTCCGGAGAAAGGAATAGCGCGCCTCGAGGTGTAACCCGTCGAGGGGGCTGACGCGGACGGAGTGGTCGGTTCCGACGAAGATCGCCTCTCCCATGTTCTCGGGCGTCCACACGCCGCCGCTTGCCTGCCAGGAAACCGCGTTTCGATACCAGGTGCCGTACGCGGTATGGGACGAGCTGAACCTCTTGCCTGCGCGTAGTTCCGCCAGGATCTCCCCGCCCCAGCCGTCCTCGCTTTTCAAGTCCGGGTTTCCGTGCGCCGACGGATCGCCCGACCAGTAGAGGGCGTTGAGATCGGGACGCTTGTACGCCCGATACGCGGAGACCCCGAGTCGCGAGGCCTCTCCCAGTCCCTTGAAGAGGGCGACCGCGGGAACGGCCGTCCACCCGTCGCCGCCCGAGGGCGTGACGAGGCGAAGCTCCGCCCTGGTCGACAATCCTCCCGAAAGCCGTGACTCGAGCGCGATGCCCGCCGTCGCCGCGGCAAGGCCTTTGTCGCCGACCGAGTCGGAATCGCAGACGACGTACCCCGCCTCGGCGGAGAACTTGATTGTATGCGCGTCGGACGCGTACCGGGAGACGTTCGCGGCGAGATCGAAGGCATTCGTCGCGTTGTGCGTGACGCCGGCACCGTCCTCCCACCGGATGGACGCGAAGGAGTGGGATAGGGCGATCGTGGCGTCGAACCGCGCTCGCTCGTCGTCCCCGACGGAAAGGAGCACGGATTCCCTGGCGCGCGCGTCGTTCTGACGCCCCGAGGAGGTGGAACCCGTCGAGCCCGCCACGTGCTTGTCGGCGAGATACCCCGATGCCGAGACGGAGAGCGTTGCGCGGTTCGAGACCGGCGCCGAAACGCCGGCGCGAAGTCCGGTGTCGAAGACCCCGTTGTCGTCTCTGTACGCCGTTTCCCCCGTCGCGGTTTCGTAGGGAAAGGCGTTCGCCGCCCTCGTGCCGAACCAGCCGAGGTTCCACCGGAGGGAGTCCGTCCCGTATTTCACTGAGGCGAAAAGCCGCTGTGTATCGACGAGGCCGGCGGTATCATCCGGCGGAAGCCAGGAAAGATTCGAGCCGCCCGCTGACCAGGAAAGGCCGCGGAAGGAATCGTCGACGGTAGAAAGACGCAGTATACCACTGGCGCCGGAGCCGTATTCCATTGTCGCCTTTGTCAACGAGGAGGGGTCGATCCACGAGAGGTCGGCCTCGCCCGAGAGGGCCGAGTTGAGGGGTGTGCCGTCGAGGAAGACGCGTATGCGCGCCGAGGTAAAGCCGCGCGCGTTGAGGCCGCTTGCCATCCCGTACCCGCCGTAGGAGGTGAGGGCGAGTCCCGCTTCCTCCGCGAGGGCGGCGGAAAGGTCCACCGCGCGCGCTACGACCGAGGGATCGACCGCGATCTCCTCCCGGTGCGAGGGTTCCGCCGAGGCGGGAACGGTAAGTCCCTCTCCCTCGACGGTCGGCCAGCTCTCGGCGTCGCCGATATCGCCGGCTGACCCGGTTGCGGGCGGCGCTTTGGCGCGGCCTTCCGGCGCTTCGGCGGAGAGACCCCGGGCGAGACACAGCGATACGAGCGCGGCGAAAACAAGCGATCGCGCGCGAGTCATCATTCCTCGCGGAGGTACTCGCCGTATATGCCGAAGTACCCGTTCGCGACGGTGTACTCGGCCTCGGCGGCGGCGAGGGTATCCATGCCGGAATTGTACGCGCTTCCGGCTTTGTAGGCGTTTGACTCGCTCATGCCGTCTCCCGAAAAGTCCTTCCAGTGCACGGCGACGTATTTGCCGACCTCGGGATCCCAGGAATTCAGGCGACGCGTAATCCGCATGACGATGTAGCCGGACTCGGCACTGAGGTCGGGGTTGTTTGCGATTTCGCCCGCGTACTGTTCGATGCCGCCGTACTCGTAGCTGTAGGTCGTGTCGGTGACGGTGAAGCCGTCGCCGCCGGAGCTTGACCACACGCCGACGAGGGAGTCGCCGGTGGGGCCGGTTGCGGCGTCGCAGCCGGCGAGGGCGAACAGGGCAAGGCACGCCACTATGGCGACCATCGCCACACGGGCTAAGGGGAGGCGGGAAAGTTTTCCGGACATGGGTTCTCCTTCCGCCCTCCGGTCCTCGGGAGGGCGAAATCGTGTCGATGTGCGCGCCAAAGTTTCCTGACTTGCGGGAGGCCGAGCGGCGGCCGGTGCGGACGCGCGGTACGCAGGGGCTTTCGTTCGGCCGGTTCCGGCCGCGCCTTCCCGGCCGCTCGCGACGCGAGGCGGGCCAGTGGCCTAAAGACGGCGGAATCGATCCCGGTCACAGTTACGGGCTAGCGGAGGAATCTCACCTCGCTTCCTTTGCAACGCGCCGCACGCACCATAGAACGATACGGCCCGGCAGTCAAGGCCCGCCTTCCCGCGCGGCCATTCCGCAAGAGCGCGCAATCTGGTACGATGCGTCCATGGCGAATCCGAGGCTCTTCCGCGTAATCGATCACGCGGTGGAGCGATATGACATGATCGAGGAGGGTGACCGCATCCTCGTCGGGGCGTCGGGCGGGAAGGACTCGACCGCGCTCGTCGAGTATCTCGGCTCGCGCCTCGCGCGAAGGTCGGGTCCCCGCTTCTCGGCGCTGGCGCTTCACGTGGAGTCCGGCATCGGCTCGCCGATCCGCCCGGAGCTCGTCGCGCTGTTCGCGGAATGGGGCGTGCCCCTCGAGACGCTGCGCGTCGACGTGATGGGGCGGCTCAAGCCCGGCCGAAGGATGAACTGCTGGTGGTGCTCGACCCAGCGTCGGGGCGAGCTCAACGAATACGCGATCGCGAACGGCTACAACAAGATCGCCCTCGGGCACCATCTCGACGACATTCTGGAGACCGCGATCATGAACGCCCTCTCGAAGGGGGAGCTCTCGACCATGCCCCCGCGGCTCTCGTACGACAAATACCCGGTGACGATAATCCGCCCGCTCGCCCTCGCCGACATCCCCATGATAGAGCGCCACGCGGATGAACGCGGGTACGTGCGCATGACCTGCACCTGCGACTTTCAGGACAACTCGGGGAGAAAGGACGCGCGGCGGAAACTTGCGGCCCTGACGGACGGAAAGTACGAGGAGAAGCGGAAGCTGTTCGACGCGCTTTCGCGCGTCAATACGAGATACCTGCCCTGACCGAGCCGTGCGGCAGGGTCCTTCAGGCAGGATCCGAGATTCAGCGACCGTCAGGCAGGGACCGTCAGGCCGGCTCGAGGTCCGCGATGTCCTCGTCGCCCATGGCAGACGGGCCGACCGGCGGAATCGCCGCGCCGCCTCCCGCCCGCGCTGAGGTTTCCTCGATCGTTTTCTGGTATTCCTTGAGCGAGGCCTCGATCGCGGAATACACGACCGGTATGACCACCTCGAAGAGCCAGGATTTCTGAACCGCGAGCTTCTTGCGCGACTCGTGGCGCGACTTTGCGTCCTTGACGAGCGAGGAGACGAAGCTGTCGTAGTCCTTTCCCGGGGCAGGCGTTTCCTCTGCCGGGCGGGACTGCACGTAGTCGAGATAGCGGTCGAGGTACCCGAGCAGGGTGAACAGCGACGGATCCTTCTTGCCGACGGTGACCCGGGCGAGTTTCGGATGCACGAGCTCGAGCAGCTCCCGCTTGCGTATGCGCACTCCCTTTTTCTCGAACAGGGCCTCGAGCCGGTCGATAACGTAGTGGTTGCCGCGGTAGTACCGAACGAATTCGACGATGCGCTTAGCGCCGCCCTCGCCGTGCAAGAGCAGTTCCTGGGTCTGCCGGCAGATGGATTCCGGGAGGGTGGGGTACACCTGCACGCTGTAGGTCGGGTAGCGCGCGCCGTGCTTCTCGCGCACGGTTACCTCGCGGTACTGGAAGAGCTCTTCCTTCGCGATGTACCGGTAGACGCTTCCCTGCGCGGTCGCCTCGGCCTTGAACTGGGCGAGGTAGTCGTCGGCGATG
Organism: Spirochaetales bacterium Spiro_10; assembly: GCA_001604405.1. Classification (GTDB taxonomy): domain Bacteria; phylum Spirochaetota; class Spirochaetia; order Treponematales; family Treponemataceae; genus Teretinema. The sequence continues at coordinate 179,288 of LVBL01000006.1, read as the reverse complement.
CCGTTCCGCTCGAGTATGTCGTAGAACTCCGCCGAGATGCGAAGGCCGCCGACCGGAGCGGTCGACTCCATCCGTTTCGCGTTGATGACCGGCAGGCCGATGATGTCCCAGTGCTTCGATCCGTAGGGGCCGAAATTCCCGATCGTGACCTCCCCGATGTTCGCGCCGATGCGGATGCGGATCTGGAAGAAGGCGAACAGCGTGGAGGAAAGGTCGTTCTTGCTCCGGAGCGAGTTGATGATGTCGAAGGCCTCCGAGAGCGCCGCGTGGGCCTCCTCGGGGGCGGACGCGTCGACAAAGCGGCCGTCGGCGTGGTTGAACAGGATGCATATCCGCTGCATTTCGACGCAGGTGAAAAACAGTTCGCGCGCGATGAGCGAAAGACGCTCCTCCTTGCCGAGCTCGCGTAGCCTGCGGTCAAGGACGTCGTCGAACTGGAACATCATCGAGTCTCCCTCGATCTTGTTCATGTAGCCGCCATGGCGTTCGAGGACGATCTGGAAGGCGGTGTAGAGTCCGTTGAGGAGTATCTGGTTTTCCTTCGGGCTCAGGAACTTCGAGAGGTAGGTATAGTCGGCGATGTCGATGAAGCCGACTCCCACGTGACTCTCGAGCGAATGCGGCGGAATCCGTCCGATGTCGCAGATCGCGCGCACCAGGCTCCGGGGCGTGTAGAAATCCCTGATGGATTCTATCAGTTCCGTTTCGTTAGCGGGAGGTTTTTCGGATAAACTTTTTTCTCTCATACGGAAACTGTAACTCGCCAAGGGGGTTAAGACAAGCCGTATTGAGGGAAATTGTACCGATATGGGCCTTTCACTCCGTCGCGTCTGGAGATTTTCGATATTCCTTCAGGAAACCGCATTTCAGCGTCCGGAGCGATTCGGTCAGCGCGACCTTATAGACGTGGGGATTCAGGATGCGCCGGTACGACCGGTCGAACTCCTCGAGACCTCCGCGCACGCGCGAGCGGATCAGGTCAAGGCTCTCCGCCTCGCAGGTCCGGACGCCGCCCTTCATGCGGGGGGAGAGAAGGGGGACGACCTTCGCCGCGGAAAACGCGAAGCTCTGGTAGTCGTTGGACGGATGATAGTAGCGGTCCTTCGTTCCGGCGGCGAGGGGCTCTCCCTCGAGCGAGAGGACGTCGGCCTTGGCGGTGCCGTCGGCATTGAAGAGCCTCCACACCTGCTTGACACCGGGATTCGTCGTCTTTTCGGGATTGTCCGAGAGCTTCATCGTCGGCTCGAGCCCGCCCGAGCCGCCCGATTTGGCGGCGAGCTTGTAGACCCCGGTGAACGAGGAGTCGCTGCCGCCGGTGACCATGTGCGTCCCGACTCCCCACGAGTCGATGGGCGCCTCGTTGAGCACGAGCGACTCGATGATCTCCTCGGTGAGCTCGTTCGATACGGTGATGGTCGCCTCGTGGAGGCCTGCCCGGTCAAGGGCCGCGCGCACCTCGCAGGAAAGGTACTGGATGTCCCCCGAGTCGAGGCGCACGCCGAAGCGGTGACCCTTGGCGGCGAGGCGTTTGCCCGCCTTGATGGCGGCCTCGATGCCCGACTCGAGCGTATTGTAGGTGTCGATGAGGAACACCGACTTGTTCGGGTAGATCTGGGCGTACGCGTCGAAGGCCTCCTCCTCGCTCGGGAAGGACATGACCCAGGAGTGGGCCATCGTCCCGAGCGCCGGAATTCCGTAGACGCGTCCGGCGAGGGCGTTGCTGGTTCCGGAGGCGCCGCCGATGTAGGCGGCCCTGCTCGCGCTCATCGCGCCGTCGGGACCCTGCGCCCTTCTCAGGCCGAATTCCATGATCGACCCCTTGTTGGACGCGAGCCAAATCCTCGCCGTCTTGGTGGCGATGAGGCTCTGGAAGTTCACGTAGTTGAGGATGAGTCCCTCGAGGATGGCGGCCTCGATCACGTTCGCGTGCACGCGAAGCAGGGGTTCGTTCGGGAACACGATCGTGCCCTCGTCCATCGCCCATATGTCGCCCGTGAACCTGAAGCCCGCGAGGTAGTCGATGAATCCGCGCTCGAAGGTTCCGAGCCCTTCGAGCCACGCGAGGTCCTCGGGCGAAAAGCGGAACGAGGAGATCGCGTCGAGGAGCGGGTTGATCCCCGCGAAGACGGAAAAGCCTCCGCCGAAGGGCTGACGCCTGAAGAACATGTCGAAGACCGCGGGGGTGTTCATCCCCCGCTTCCAGTATCCCTGCGCCATCGTCAGTTCGTAAAAATCGGTGAAGAGCGCGCTTTCAGTCATATGAACTCTCCTTGCGAACGGCGGAACCCGACGCCCGTTTGACTATCTCGATTCTGCTCGGTATGCGCGTGCGCAGTTCCGCGACGTGCGAGATTATCCCGACCATCCGGTGTCCACGGATCTCGTCGAGTATCGAGATGGCCCGCTCGAGGCTCGCCTCGTCGAGGGAACCGAAGCCCTCGTCGATGAAGACGGCGTCGAGCTGGATCCCCCCGGATCTCGATTGTATCGAATCGGCGAGCCCGAGGGCAAGGCTTATCGACGCCATGAAGGTCTCGCCGCCGGAAAGGGTGCCCGAGGGGCGCGCCTTGCCCGTGTAGGAGTCGAGTATCTCGAGCTCGAGACCCGAAAGGCTGTTGCCCTTCCGGTAGCTGTCGTTCAGCTGGATGCGGTAGCGGCCCTCGCTCATGCGCCCAAGCCGCTCGTTCGCGAAGGCCGCGATCTCCTCGAGGTACATGCCGAGTATCCACGCGTCGAAGCTTACCCGCGCCGGGTTCGCGCCCGACAGGTCCTGCGAGAGCGACGCGATCGCCCCTGCGCGCGAGGCGCGTTCGGCCCGTTCCGCCTCGAGTTCGTCCCAATGGGTCTTGAGGGAGTCAAGCGCGGAAAGCGCGGCGGAGGCCTCCTCGAGCGAGCGGTCGGCTTCCGTCGCGCGGGCCTCGATGTCCGCGATCTCGCGGTCGATTTCCGCCGCGTCAGGCCCGCTCCAGGAAGCGAGCTCGCGTTCCGTTCCCTCGAGGGCGCCCTTGGCGGCCGCAAGCTCCCGGTTCCATTCGTCGATGGCCCGCTCCATGCCTTCCGTCTTCTCCGCGCCGATCTCCGCCTCCCTGACCTCCTCGGCCCCGGCGAAGCCCGCCTCGGCGAGGGCGAGCGCGAAATCGCGCTCGGCGGAGGCGAGGGTCTCGGAGATCTTGCCCGAGGCGCGGACAAGGGCGTCCCGCCGTTCCTCGAGGGCCGCGAGGGCCTTGCCCGCCCGCTCCCTGCGCTCCCCGCTATCCGCGATCTCGGCGTCAATCGAGAGGATGCGGGCGGAGACGATCTCCGCCGCCTCCGTCGCCTCGGCCGGATCGAACTCGCGCCGTGCCGCGCCTTTTTTGCCGCGGACGGCGGGGCGTGCCGCGTCCGCGCCAGCCGCCGTGTTCGCGCTTGAAGCCGCTTCCGCGCCCGCTGGCCCGCCTGCGGGTGCCGGGAAGGCCTCGAGGTACCTGCGTTCCTTCGCGGCCATCGCCGTCTCCCTCGCCGCGACGGCCGCCTCGAGGGACGAGCGCTCAGAGCGCGCGCCGGTGAGTTCCCGTTCCGAGCGTTCGCGCTCGAGCCTGAGCCGTTCGGCCTCGCGAAGCGCCTTTTGCGAGCGGACGAGGGCGTCGTGCGCCTCCTGCATGAGGGCCGCCGCGCGCCTGACCGACTCGGCGGCCTCCGCGGGCCCGGGTATGTCGGCAGGCGCTATGCAGGCGGGGTCCGCGGCCACACCATCCGCTCGTCCCGCGGTCTGGCAATACTTCGCGATGAGCGCGCGCACCCTGTCCCGGGCAGTCTTGAGGTTCGCCTCGTGCGCGGAGGCCTCGGCGGCAAGCCGCCTCACGCGCGCGGAAAGCTCGTCGATATTCCGTTTCGCGGCGTCTATGCGGTCCTCAGTCGCGATGCCCCCGAGGGAACCCGCGCTCGCGGGTCTCGGATGTTCGGTCGAGCCGCATACCGGGCAGGGCTCGCCGCCCACGAGCCGTTCCGCGAGGACGCCCGCGAGCTCCGCGTCCCGCCGTTCGCCTGCCAGCCGCTCGAGTTCCCGAAGCTCGGCCTCTCTGACCCTCGCGTCCGATTCGGCCTCGGCGGCGCGCGCGCGGGTCTCGCGCGCCGCCCCCTCGTGTCCCGCGAGCGCGAGCCGCTCGTGCGCGTATTCCTCGGCGAGCGCCTTGAGCTCGCGCGCGAGTTCGAGTCCCGAGCGCGCGCGCGATTCGGCCTCGCCTCGTTCCTCGAGCGCCGCGGTTTCGGCGGCCTGCGCGTCGAGCGCAGCCGTCACGGACCCGATAGCGGCGACGAGCTCGTCTTCCCGGGCCGCGAGCGCGCGAAGCCGGGTCCGCAACTCCTCGGTCTCCGCCATATCCGAGGCGAGCTCGACGGCGATTCCCGCCGCTATGGCGAGCCGCTCCTTCCTGACGAGAAGGCCCTCGCGCTCGCGCGCGAGCCCAATCAGGCGCTCGCGGCCCGCGTCGAGCGAACGCAGCTCCCCGGCCGTCTCTTCGATGCGTTCCGTCACCGTCCCGAGCTCCGACTTCGCCGAGAGGCCCTCTTCGCGGAGCTCGCCGATGCGGTCGAGCGACGACGCGAGCGGCCGTGCCCGACGGGCAAGGGCTATCCGCGCGCGCGACGCCTCCATCTCCGGGCGCAAGCCCTCGAGCCGGGCGACCTCCAGCGCGAGCCGTTCGCTTTCCGCGCGGCGCTCTCCGTGCGCGCGCGCCTTTTCCCTGAGGGCGGACTTGTCGGAATGGAGCCTCCGGAGGGAGGCTATCCCGGATTTTGCCTTGTCGACGGCGTCCGCCAAGGCGGCGCGGTCGGCCTCCCAGGCGAGCGGGTCGAAGCGCTCTCGAAGCGAGAGCATCGCGCGTTCCGTGCCGGCGAGGAGCGACTCGGCCTCCCGCGCGCGGCTTCGCGCGAGTTCGATGACCCGCCCGTGCCGCTCGACCGGAAAGAGCTTAGAGAGCACCTGCTTGCGCTCGGTGGAATTCTGCCGGAGGAATCTCGCGAACTCGCCCTGCGGAAGGAGGACGATGCGCGAGAACTCCTCCTCGGAAAGGCCGATGAGAGAGAGAATCTCCCGTTCGGTGTCGCTTTTGTTCGTGGAGGCGCGGCTTGACCACCGGGGCGGGACCCATTCCTCGAAGGAGACCTCGTCCGGCGTTTTTTGCGCCTTTCCGGTCCGCTTCCCGACGCGCTCACCCGGCAGGGAACGGCGGACGCGGAACCTCCGCGGGCCGAGGGAGAAGGTCAGCTCGACCGCGCTCTCCTCGTCGTCGCCCGCGAATTGGCAGCGCATCTGCCGCTCGAGTCCCTTCCGGGCGCCGGGCGCGGTCCCGTAGAGGGCGTACGCTATCGCGTCGAACACGGTCGTCTTGCCCGCGCCCGTTTTCCCGTAGACGAGGAAGATGTCGCCGAGGGCGGTGAAGTCGATCTCGTGTAGGCCTGCGAAGGGCCCGAAGTTCGCCATGACAAGTCGTTCAGGCCTCATCCGCGCACTCCTTCAAGAGCTCGGCGAAGAGCTCCCTCTTCGCGGGGTCGACGGCGCCGTAGAGCATCTCCTCGAAGCGGCAAAAATCGGACACGGGATCCCGCGTTTGGCCCGTCCCGTCGCCGGCCTCGCCGGGACCGGCGGAGCCGCCCGCTTCCCGCGCCTCCCCGAGGGCTCCCTGCCTGACGCTCAGGAGGTAGGGAAATTTCGCGCGGAGGAGGCCGATGGGGTTCGTGACGAGCGTCGCGTCGGTCAGGGTGATCTCGAGCCAGTCGGCCGCGCGGGCGTCGTGCGCGGAGCCAGAGTGGAAGTCGGCGAAGGCCCCCGAGAGGCGCGTCACGGCGCGGAAGGGGACCGTCGGGATTTCGGTGACGGTGACGGGGAAGCCCTTGTCGCGGCAGTCGATCTCGACCTTGAGAAAGCACTTGCGGTCGGCGGCCTCGTCGAAGGCGTACGCGAGCGGAGATCCCGGGTACCTCATGCGGCCGGTCACGCGTTGGGGCCGGTGAAGGTGCCCGAGCGCGACGTAGCTGAAGCGCGAGAACAGCGCGGGCGGCACGCGCTCGGCGGAACCGACGAATATCCGTTCCGAGCTCGATTCCGCGCCTCCCGCGGCGAACAGGTGCGCGACGAGGACCGACGGGATGCCCTCGAGGTCCGGCGAGGAAAGGACCTCGTCGAACCTGCGGGCCGCCTCGGCTGCGAGTTCCGCCTGTGTCGCGAGCACGCGGGAGGTCCCGCCGGCGGAAGTTCCTGGGCCGTCGAAATCGAATTCCGGCGCGCCGGCACGGGACGGTTCGCGTTCGTCCGTGAAGGTCGTCGCCTCCGGTCCTGACCGGAGGGCGTCGCCGCCCGGCGAAAGCGTGCCGGCGGCGAGAAACGGAAGCAAAAAGAACGCTAGCCTGTCCCCGCCTTTTGAGAGTATAATCGGGGAGAAGGATCGTTCGGGGTCGCCGACGATGTGAATGCGCTGCTCGCCCAGGATGGCGTCGGCGAACGAAAGGCGCTGTGCCGAATCGTGGTTTCCCGGGATGACGAATATGTCGACGTCCGGCCGTTCCTTCCTGACGCGCGCGAGAAAGCCGCTGAACAGGGCAACCGCCTCGGCGGGCGGGACGGCGCGGTCGTACACGTCCCCCGCGATGACGAGGGCCGCGTAGTCGTCCTCGCCGAGCTCCCGCGCGAGTTGGCCGAGCATGACGCCCTGGTCCTCGATGAGAGAGGCGTCGTGGAGCGTCTTTCCGAGATGCAAATCGCCGGTATGGAGCAGCTTCATGCCGTACACTCTATGTGGAATGCGCCGGTCTGTAAAGGGCGCGTTTTGCCGAAGGAAGAACCGATTGATGAGAACCGGATCGAGAATCGCCCTCTTTATAGCCTCCGTTTTTTTCCTGCTCTGCTGCACCGCGGGCGTTTTTCTGCTGGCCGTCTCCCCGACGAACAGGCTCCAGGCCGAGTACGATTCGGTGCTGGAACTCGACTCCGCCCTCGGAGACCTCCAGCGTTCCCTCCTGCGCGCCGCCCTTTCCGCGCCGGATGCCGCTCGGACGGCGCTCGACTCTCCGCTCGCCAGCGCGGAACGGGCCCTTGCCGCCGCCTCGTCCCTTGACGTCGTGTCGCGGGTAACGCCCGCCTTCGACGACGCCCTCGTTCCCGCCTCGGCGGCGATAGCGTCCGTCAAATCGCTTTCCGCCAACCCCGGCGGCGATGCCGAATTCGCCGCCCGCGCCGTCTCCGTCTCGGGCGCCATCGACGAGGCGCGCGCGGGGATCATGGCCGCGCGTCCACTCGTCGCCAAGGCGGTCGACTCGATCCGTTTCTGGACCTTCGCGGTGTCCGGGTCCATCATCGTCGGCACGTGGCTTCTCGGCCTTCTCGCCGTGCGGCTCCTGTCCGTTTCGCTGTCACGATCCTCCCGCCGCGCCGTCGCGGTGCTCGACTCGGTGCTTTCCGGAAACGTGGAAACCTCGCTCGAGGGCGCCGGCGCGGAAGGCGAGCGGGACGCGCTCATGCAACGTGTCGTCGAGCTCGTCGGGGCCCTGCGCGAGATCAGCGCGTCCGTGCGCGACGACCTTTCGTCGAACATCGCCTCCTCGTCGAGCCTCACCGACTCGCTCGGAAACATGGCCGCGACCTTCGAGGTCGTTGACGGGTTCATCGAGAACATCCGCGGCGAGGTCGGCTCGCTCGAGGATCAGGTCAAGACCGTCAAGCAGGGCCTGGAGCGGATAACGACCGGACTCGCGCATCTCGGCCTGGGTATCGCCGACCAGAAGGGCGTCGTCGACGGGTCGCTCGAGTCGGTGAACGGGATGATCGACTCCATCGGCGAGATGGCGGAGCGGGCGATACGCGACGAGCGGGTCGTGCACGACCTCGTCGTGTCGTCCGCGGAGAGCCAGGCGATTTTCTCGGCGACCTACCAGAAGATTACGACGATCAAGGACAGCGTCTCGCGCATCAACGGGATGGCGTCGGTCATCGACTCCATCGCGGAACAGACGAGCATGCTCGCGCTCAACGCCGCCATCGAGGCGGCGCACGCGGGGGACGCGGGCAAGGGCTTCGCGGTGGTCGCCGAGGAGATAACCAAGCTGGCCGAGGCCGCCTCCGATAGCTCGCGCGAGATATCCCTTTCTATCGAAGAGATCGTCGAGAACATCACCACCATGGCCGATTCCTCGGGCGCGCTCGACGCGGCCTTTTCCGAGATGACGGCCGACATCGAAAGCGCTCACAAGACCATACTCGAGTTCTCGCGCGGCCTCGCCGCGTCGAACCGCGACACGAAGGGCGTTCTCGAGACGATGAACGCCCTGAACGCCGTATCGAGCGACGTGACCCGTGACTCCGGCCTCATGGCCGAGGGGGCGGGAGAGATCGAGCATTCGATGTCGGAACTCGAGATGATCTCGAGCCGCGTCTTCGACGGGATAACGGCGATGTCGCTCATGCTCGACGGCCTCAAGGACGCGGTCTCCGAGTTCGGGAAGGTCTCGGGAGAGATGAAACGCTCCGGCGAGGCCATTTCCGCGGCCCTGGAGCGGTTGAAGTAAGCTCCCGTTTCGTGCTATTTTCCCTTCCATGAAACTCGACATGTCGCTTTCCGGTCTCTCAGACTCGTTTCCCGCGGACTTTTCCGAGTCGGAGAAGGCGCAGGCAAAAACCCTCTTCCTCAAGCGCCTTTCCCTCCTCGCGCACGAATTCTACGGCGGCAAGATGCAAACCCTGCCGAAGTGCGGGCTCTACGGCTTCAACTGGTTCAACGCCTGGTACACGCCCGGCGTGTCGGCCGTCTCCACGGCCATTCGCGACGACAACGACGCCTCCTTCACGCTTTCGAACCGCGGCAACCTCGTCGCGGTCGTGAGCAACTCGACCCGCGTCCTCGGCGACGGCGACTGCACGCCCCCCGGCGGGCTCGGCGTCATGGAAGGGAAGGCGATGCTCATGAAATACCTCGGGGGCGTCGACTCGATCGCCCTGTGCGTCGATTCCCGCGTCAGGCCCGACGAGTCGGCCGCGCGCGGACTCGCCGCGGGCAAGCACGACCCCGCCAAGATCATCGAGTTCGTGCGGATGCTCGAGCCCTCTGTCGGAGCGGTGAATCTCGAGGACATCAGCCAGCCCGAATGCTTCCGCGTCCTCGACGAGCTCCGCGAGGCCTGCGACATCCCCGTGTGGCACGACGACGCGCAGGGAACCGCCTGCATTACGCTCGCCGGCCTCCTCAACGCCCTCAAGCTCGCGGGGAAAAGCCTCTCCGACGCGAAGATCGTCCTTCTCGGCGCGGGCGCCTCGAACACGACCATCGCCCGGCTCATCCTGGCGGACGGCGGCGATCCCGCGAGGATGATCGTCTGCGACTCGCGCGGCGCCCTTCACGCGGGAAGGGCGGATGTCGAAAAGGACACGCGCTATTACCGGAAGTGGGAGTTGTGCCTTTCAACCAACCCGGACAGGATCGAAACGATCGAGGAGGCCATCGCGGGAGCCGACGTGCTCATCGCCCTGTCGACGCCCGGCCCCGATACCGTCAAAAAGGAATGGATACGCTCGATGGCCGACAAGGCGATCGTCTTCACCTGCGCGAATCCCGTACCCGAGATCTGGCCGCACGACGCGAAGGACGCGGGCGCGTTCATCGTGGCGACCGGCCGCGGCGACTTCCCGAACCAGGTGAACAACTCAGTGTGCTTCCCCGGCATCCTCAAGGGATCGCTCCTCGTGCGGAGCCGCAAGATCACCGACGGCATGGCGATAGCCTGCGCGCATTCGATAGCGGACTACTCCGAGAGAAAGGGGATCGACCCCGAGCATATCGTCGTGACGATGGAAGACGAGGACGTGTTCGCCTGCGAGGCCGCCGACGTCGCCATGAAGGCGATCGAGGAGGGCGTCGCGCGCGTGACCCTTTCATGGCAGGAGGTCCACGACCGCGCCGCGCGCGACATAGCCTCCGCCCGCGGCGTGACGAAACTGCTGATGGACACCGGTAACATTCCCGAGCCCGACGAGTCGATGCTCGCCGACGCGATGAAACACGCGACCGACGCCGTGATCGCGGCGAGAAAGAAAGCGCGGTAATCGCGCAGCTTCGATGATCCGCGAATCAAAGGGGAACGCGGTCGCCGCCCTCGTTCTCTGCTCGCTCCTGTGGAGCTCAGGCGGCCTTCTCATCAAGCTCGTCGACTGGGACCCGCTCGCCATCGCCGGCGCGCGGAGCGCCCTCGGCCTCGTTACGATGCTGTTCATCGCCGGCCGTCCCCGGCTCACGTTCAGCCTCGACCAGGTCATGGTCGCCCTGTCGTACTCCGCGACCATGGTGCTCTTCGTCAACGCCAACAAGATGACGACGTCGGCGAACGCGGTGCTCCTGCAGTATACCGAACCGGTGTACATCATCCTGCTCGGCCGCTGGCTCCTTCCCGACGAGAAAACCGGCGTCGCCGACTGGGTGTGCGTCGCGGGCGTGCTCTCGGGGATGGTCCTCTTCTTCTTCGACGACCTGAGCCTTCAGGCGAACGCGGGCAACCTGCTCGCCGTCCTTTCCGGCGTGACCTTCGCGGTGACGGCCCTGTTCATGAGACGCCAGAAGGAAGGCCGTCCCGCCGACTCCCTCATGCTGGCGCACGTCCTGACTTTCGCCGTCTCCGTTCCGTTCATGATCCGCTCCGGGCCGCCGTCGGCCGTCAGCCTCGGGGGCCTCGCCCTGCTCGGGCTCTTCCAGATGGGGATCCCGTCGGTACTGTACGGCCGCGGCATACGGGGCGTTTCCGCCGTCGGGGCGGCCATCATCACGATGCTCGAGCCCGCCCTCAACCCTCTGTGGGTCGCCCTGATCATAGGTGAAATCCCCTCTTCCCGCGCCATCGTCGGCGGATGTATCATACTCCTTTGCGTGACCGCGCGCACGGTTCTCAAAGCCGACAAAATGTAATATACTGCTCGCCTATATTTGGAGGATTACAACAATGGCAATTCAAAGAACCTTTGCCATGCTGAAACCGGGAGTGCTTCAGCGCAGGATAGTGGGGGACGTCATGTCCCGCTTCGAGCGGAAGGGGCTCAACATAATCGGCCTCAAGGTGATGGTCATTCCTCCCCTGGTCGCCGCCACGCATTACGCAGAACACAAGGGCAAGTCGTTTTACGACGACCTCATTTCCTACATAATCTCCGGGCCCGTCGTGGCCATGGCGATCGAGGGGGACGAGGCGATCCAGCTCGTGCGGCGCCTGTGCGGCCCGACGGCCGTGTGCGAGTCGCTTCCCGGGACGATCCGCGGGGATTACTGCCTGCACACGAATCACAACATCATACATTCCTCGGATTCCGCCGAAAGCGCGGACCGGGAGCTCAAGCTCTTTTTCCAGCCGAACGAGCTCGTTTCCTGGATTGACGGCAACGTCGGCTGGTATTAGGCGATAAGGAAGCAACATGGGACAGACAATCGGGATTATCGGCGCGGGCGCCTGGGGAACGGCTATGGCCATCTCGCTCGCGCGACAGGGGCATTCGGTGGAGTTGTGGGCCATGGAAAAGGACGTCGTCGCGTCGATTAACGAACGGCACGAAAACGAGCGATTCCTCCCGGGCTTCAAGACGCCCGAGAATCTCGTGGCCTCGGGCGACATCCGTTCGGTGGCCGGCGGCAAGGCCTTTCTGATCCTGGCGAGCCCTTCCCTCTATCTCGCGCGCACGATGAGCGGGCTTCTGGACGTTCCCAACATACAGGACGGCTCAACCTGCATCGGCGTGCTGACCAAGGGCTTCATCCCTTCGGAAGACGGCCCGCGCCTCATTCTCGAGACGCTCGAGGGCGTCCTCCCCGAATCCTACCGCAAGTCGACCGTATACATCTCGGGACCGAGCCACGCTGAGGAAGTCGCGATGGGAAAGGTGACCGGCCTCATCGCCGCGAGCGAGAATCCCATGAACTCGATACGCTTCCGCGAGGTGCTCAAGTCGAAGGGGCTTCTCGTGTACTCGAGCCTCGACGTCATCGGCGTGCAGATCTGCGCGGCGGCGAAGAACGTCGTCGCCATCGCCTTCGGCTGCCTCGACGCCATCGCCGAAACGAGCGAGGCCTTCGGCGACAACACCGAATCACTCCTCTTCGCCGCGGGTCTCAACGAGATTCAGATGATAGGCCGGGCGATGGGCGCGACCCATCCGGAGACCTTCACCTCGCTTTCGGGCGTGGGCGACCTCGACGTTACCTGCCGCAGCAAGTTCGGCCGCAACCGGCGGTTCGGCCACGACATCATCAACAACCGCGTTCTCGCGCGCTTCAAGGACCTCGACGACCTCATCGACCGTATCTCCGAGATCGGCTATCTTCCGGAAGGCGCCGTCGCGTGCAAGTACGTCAAGCAGATCGCCGAGCGCCACTCCCTCAAGCTTCCGATATGCGACGGCCTCTACCGCATCCTCAACCGCGAGCTCGAGCCCGCCGAGTTCATCGAGCGGCTTCTCGACGGGGCGCAGATCTAGCCATGCTCGACCGAATAACCGCGTCGATAAGCGACGTCGCGCGCCGCATCTCGGGCAAGGCGACGATTTCCGAAAAGAACATCGAGGAGGCCGTCGAGGAAATCAAGATGGCCCTGCTCGAGGCGGACGTGAACCTGCGCGTCGTGAGGAGATTCGTCAACGGCACGATCGAGGAGGCCAAGGGCGAGGCCGTCCTCCGCTCGGTCAACCCCGGCCAGCAGTTCGTCAAGATCGTGCACGACCGGATGGTGGCCCTGCTCGGCGACGAGCGGCAGGACCTCAAGCTCAAGGGTCCCGACACCCAGTCGGTCATACTGTTCCTCGGCCTGCAGGGCTCGGGAAAGACGACCAGCGCGGCGAAGCTCGCCGCACGGCTCAAGAAGCAGGGACGGAATCCCCTGCTCGCGGCGTGCGACCTCGTGCGCCCGGCGGCCGTCGAGCAGCTTTCCGTGCTCGGCGAGCGGATCGGCGTCGCCGTCTACAAAGAGGACACGAAGGACGCCGTCCGCGTCGCGAAGGGCGCGCTCCAGTTCGCAAGGAAGAACGCCCACGACGTCCTGATCGTCGACACCGCCGGCCGCCTCCAGGTCGACGAGGCGATGATGCGCGAGATCGTCGAGATCAAGAAGGCCGTGGACCCGGTCGACACCGTCCTCGTCGCGGACGCGATGACCGGACAGAACGCCGTCGAGATCGCGAAGTCCTTCGACGAGCAGGTCGGCATCACCGGCGTGATCCTTTCGAAGTTCGACTCTGACGCGCGCGGCGGCGCGGCTCTTTCCCTCCGGAGCGTCACGGGAAAGCCCCTCCTTTTCGTCGGTACCGGCGAGAAGACCGAGGACCTCGAGCCGTTCCATCCCGACCGCATGGCCGGCCGCATACTCGGCATGGGCGACGTCGTCAGCCTCGTCGAGAAGGCCCAGGAGACGATGGACGTCGCCGAGGCCGAACGCCTCCAGAAAAAGATGGCGAGCGAGTCCTTCACCCTTCAGGACATGCTCGACCAGCTCGAGCAGGTCGGCAAGATGGGCTCGCTGCAGTCGATGCTGGAGATGCTTCCGGGGATGGCCGGACAGGTGCGCGACGAGGACCTCGACACCTCCGCGATAAAGTCGCAAAAGGCGATCATCCAGTCGATGACGAAAAAGGAACGCGACAACCACCTGATCATCGGGCCGTCGCGGAGGAAGCGGATCGCGCGCGGCTCGGGGACGTCCGTTTCCGAGGTGAACCGCCTCATCAAGCAGTTCGAGAAGATGCGCCAGACCATGAGGAAGTTCGCCAAAAACAAGGGCATGGCCGCGAAGATGCTCGGCGCGATGGGCGGATTCTAGCTTACAAAAGCTCGTTCGTCGATTCCGACAGCTTTCCCGCAAGACGCGTCGAGTACTCCCTCTTGCACCAGGCCCGCTGCAGGAGCCCCTGGGCGAACAGGGTGCAGCGGTTCCTGCCGTTCGTCTTCGACTGGTAGAGGGCCTTGTCGGCGTCGCCGATGAGCACGAGGCTCGCGGCCCCGGGAAGCGGCTCCACCATACGGGCACCGACGCTCACCGTCACCGGTACCTCGCGCGATTCCCCTGAGGCCGGATCCTCCACCGGTATCCTCAGGGCCTCCACCGAGCGGCGCACGCGCTCGGCCACGATCATGAGCGACTTGGCGTCGCAGTCCGTAACGAGAATCGAAAACTCCTCGCCGCCGAAACGCGCGGCGCAATCCTCGCCGCGTATCGCCTGGCCGAGCGCCCCGGCTATGGCGACGAGCGCCTTGTCGCCGTTCACGTGTCCCCAGGTGTCGTTGAAGCGCTTGAAGTGGTCGACGTCGAGCATCAGTATGCCCGGCCTCGTATTGCGCCTGCGCGAATGCGCTATCGACTCGTCGAGCCTGCGCACGAAATAGTCGTGGGTAAAGAGCCCCGTTTTCGGCTCCGTGATGGAGCTTTCGTAATGGAGGCCGTTCTGGATGCTGACGGAAAGGAACCGGATCATGCGGTCGACGTATTTTTGCTCGTGTTCCTTGTAGGAGTCTCCGACTATCTTGCTTCCGAGGATGACGACCCCGTACATCCCGCCGATGCCGAACATCGGAAAGATCACCTCCGGGGAAAACCTGCGCAGTTCCGGCCCGAAGGAATCGGCTCCGTAATCCGCCGAAAGATCCTCGAAACGGACGCTGGCCGGCATCCGGGAAAAGTGCTCCTTGAGCCACTCGTAGTATTCGGTAGGGACGGTCTCGTCGGTTTCCTTGAGATTCCGGTAGCAGTACTGCCTGAGCTCCTCTCCCCGCGGCGGGTGCACGATAAAGGCGAGGAATTCCGGAACGAAGTGGTCGAGTATGCGGGAGATGATGAAGTCGAGCATGGAGCCGACGTTCGTGTAGGAAACGAGGAGGGCCGCGTCGTTCAGCAACCGCTCGAGTTCGCGGTTTTCCTTTCTCAAGTCCCCGAGCGCGTCAAGGGCTCCGGATTTCTCAAGGTGGTTGAACTGAGCGAGCACATCCGAGGAAACGGGCATACGGTAATTGTAAGCCAGTTTTCCCGGCTTGTCACGCGCGCTTTTCCGGGGAAAAGCGCGCGGCGCGCTACTTTCTCGCGACCAGCGTCGCCGTCGTGTCCGCGTTGACTACGGTCACGTTTCCGTCGGGATCGATCGTGCAGGCGAGCGGCGCGAGATCGAAAGCGAATTTCCTCGCCTTGCTCCAGGTCGCGCCCCCGTCGGCGCTCGTCCTGACGAGGAGCGCGGGCTTTCCCCCGGCCTTGCCGATCGCCGCGGCGACGCCCGATTCGCCCGCAAAGCGGATGGCGGCCCCTTGGGTCTTTCGTCCCCACAGGGGCTTGAAGGTCTCGTCGGCTTTCGGAAAGGGCGCGGCGCATTCGGTCCAGGCAGTTCCCCCGTCCAGCGTCCTGAAAAGCCTGCCGTCCATCGAAAGCGCGTAGCCCGCGCCCTTTCCCGCGCAGCAGACCGTCTCCACGAGGCCGAAGTCGGCGGGCAACGGCAGGGCGGACCAAGAGGACCCCGCGTTGCCGGTCTGTCCGAGCCAGGAGGACGAGGCCGCCCATCCGGTCGTATCGTCGATGAAGGACACCGATTTCCCGATTCCCCCGCCGAGGTCTTCCATCTTTTGCCAGTTTTGTCCGCCGTTCGACGACTTGATGAAGTCGCTGCCGTTTCCCGCCGCGAAACAGGTTCCCGAGCGGGTGATCTCGGCGGAGAACATGCACATCGACCGGTTCGTTCCGGCGATCCAGCGCTTTCCGCCGTCATCCGTGTATTCGACCCCGCCCGAGTAGCCGGCGGTGAAACCCGCGCCGGAGGGGGTCAGGAGGGCGATATAGGCCCGGTCGGACATCTTCGCGGAAGGTTTTCCCCGCGTCCATGCCGAACAGGACGCGAGCGTGAAGAGAGTCGCAACGATTGCGCATGAGACCAAGATGGCAGAAACGATTTTCATGGTATCCTCCTCGGGATTTCGGGACGTCATTCTGCCCGCAGTCTATCCGCGCGAGGAAGAAACGCGAATGAACAATCCGCAGCAATGCTGGGACTTTCCGCACGATTTACGCGGTGCGTTCGTAGGGGTTCGGGAACTTTTTTCTGAAGGCGAGCGGGGACAGGCCGTGCCGCTTGTGAAAGGCCCTGCTGAAGTAGCCCTCGTCGGAAAAACCGACCCGGGCCGCTATCTCGCGGACGTTCAGTGTCGTGTTGCGGAGCAGGGCGGCGGCCACCTCGATCCGGATGTTCGTGAGGTACGCGATCACGCTCATGTTGACCGTTTCGCGGAATTTTCTGTTGAGGGTGGTCCGGTTCGTGGCGAAGCGGGCGGCGAGCGAGTCAAGGCTGATTGCGTCGGCATAGCGGGTATGCAGGTATTCGAGCACCGGGTCGAGCGGTCCCGAACGGCTCACGAGAAAACCCTCGACGCGCTCGAGGGCGTAGCGTTCCCGCTCGAGCAGGAGCAGTATCTCGAGCAGATAGGAGCGCGACATGCACGGCCAATAGGGACCCTGGTCGTCGACCAGTTCCGCCTTGAGGCGGTCGAAGAGCGTCCGTACGGCGAGCGAGGCCGAGGGGTTGAGCGACCTGCACGCAAAGCCGTCCTCTCCGACCTCCAGAAAGGGCCTGAGGAAGAGGAGCGTCGCGCCGTCGAGCCGGGATATCTCCATCGGTTCGTCGGGAAGGGATGCGTTGATCGCGTCGGTGCGGAAGACTATCGATCGGGGCGTTCCGTCCGTCGCCTCGAGGCGCGAGATGGGTCCGGAGGAACCCGAGACAACCGCGACCGGAGCCGGAATAAACCGCGTTTTTCCTCCCGCCGTCAGCGTCAACGTACCCTCGTCGAGGATCATGAGCCCGAAGTAGCCCGCCGGAGGGACCCTGGGACCGGTTTCGGCGACGACAGGCAGGGAAAAACCGGTATAATGCGTACGTCCCGAGGTTTCTAGCGCCATGGATGGACTATACCACGAAAAAAGGGCTGTTGTCCCGGTAAAAGCCGTCGTATACTTCAGGGCATGGATACGCGTTCCGCCCCCGGCGTCCTTGCCGGTTATCTCATGCCGCATCCTCCCGTGCTGGTCCCCGCCGTCGGCGGCGGACGCGAGCGCGAAGCGGACGCTACCGCGGACGCGTGTCGGGAGGCGTCCGCCCGGATCGCGGCCTTCCGTCCCGATTCCATCGTCGTCCTGTCCCCTCACGCGCCCCTGTTTCCCGATTCCGTCTTCGTCTATCCGGAACGTGTCGTGTCGGGCTCCTTCGCGCGTTTCGGCGTTCCCTCGGCCGTTTCCTCGTATTCCTGCGACCGGAACTTGCGAAGCGACTTGATTCTCGCCCTGTCCGCGCGCGGCATCCCGTCCCTATCCCGGGCCGGAGAGCCGATACCGGACGACGGCCTTGACCACGGGGTCCTCGTGCCACTGTGGTACGCCGCCGCGGCGAACCCCGCAGTGCCTGTCGTTGCCCTGGCGCCCTGGATGGGCGACGTCTCGAAGGCGCGCCTTGTCGGCGAGGCGGTCGCGGAGGCGGCCGTAAACGCGGGAAGGCGGGTATGCGTCATCGCGAGCGGCGACCTTTCGCACAGGGTCAACCGCGAAAGCCCGTACGGCATGGCGCGCGAGGGCGCCCTTTTCGACGGGGCGGTGTGCGACGCCCTGCGGTCCGGAGATCTTGAACGGCTCTTTTCTATCGGTACCCCGCTCGCCCGGCTCGCGGGCGAATGCGGGCTTCGGTCCCTGATGGCCCTCGCGGGCCTATTTCCCCGCGCGCGCTCGGAGGTTCTGTCATACGAGGCGCCCTTCGGTATTGGCTACTGCGTGGCCGAGATCACCCCCGCATAAAGTAAGGAGGCGAACGTGGAAACTGGGCAAAATAGGGAAGGCGAGTCGACGCCGGTCACCATCGCGCGAATGGCCGTGGAATCGTTCGTCAGGACGGGGAGGTTTCCCTCGGTAGCCGAGGTGCCCCAGTTCGGGAAGGAGATGGCCGGCTGTTTCGTTTCCCTTCACCGGGACGGGGCCTTGCGCGGCTGTATCGGCACCATCCTTCCGACCAAGGAGTGCGTCGCCTCCGAGATAATCCGGAACGCGGTGAGTTCCTGCTCCGAGGATCCCCGATTCGACCCGGTGCGCCCCGAGGAACTACAGGATCTCGAGATAAGCGTGGACGTGCTCGATCCCCCCGAGAAGGTGGACTCGCCCGAGTCGCTTGACCCGAAGCGGTTCGGCGTCATCGTTACGAGCGGCGTGCGGCGCGGACTTCTTCTTCCCGATCTCGAGGGAGTCGAGAGCGTCGATGACCAGCTCGAGATAGCCTGCCGGAAGGCGGGCATCCAGCCGGGGGAGCGGTATTCGATCGAGCGCTTCACCGTGACGCGCTATCGGTGACGAAGTGCCGATGACGGTCGGAAGCGGGCCGGCTCGCGCGCTGTTTCAGGAGCCGGCCGCCGGGGGAGCCGTACGGTGTCTCCTTTGTCCCCGTCGTTGCCTCATCCCCGCCGGTTCCGCCGGTTTTTGCGGGTCGCGCGCGAACCGGGGAGGCGCTCTCGTCGCGGACGGTTACGGCGCCGTTTCCGCGCTCGCGCTCGATCCGATCGAAAAAAAGCCGCTCGCCCGCTTCAGGCCGGGATCCCGGATACTTTCGGCCGGCGGCTTCGGCTGCAATCTCGCCTGCCGGTTTTGCCAGAACCACCGTATCGCGCGCGCGCGTCCGCCGTCGGTTGACGACGGCGACGGCCTGGCGGAATTTTCCCGGATGTCCCCCGACGCCCTCGTCGGGGCCGCCCTGTCGTGCCGAGACCGCGGGAACGTCGGCCTCGCCTTCACCTACAACGAGCCCTTCGTCAATATCGAGTACGTCGTCGACTGCGCGCGTCTCGCGAAGGCCGCGGGCCTAGCCGTCGTGCTCGTCACGAACGGGTACGTGAATCCGGAACCGCTCGAGTACGCGTTGCCGTTCGTCGACGCCATGAACGTGGACCTCAAGGCGTTTACCGACGGCTTTTACGAATCGGTATGCTCCGGAACGAGGCTGCCGGTCATGGAGACGATCGCGCGCGCGGCGGGCCGCTGTCACGTCGAGGTGACCACCCTCGTCATACCGGGACTCAATTCGGGTCGCGAGGAGATCGTCGCCTTGGCGGATTGGCTTGCCTCGGTCTCGCCGGCCATTCCCCTGCACCTCACGCGCCATCATCCCGACTATCTCATGCCCGAGCCGCCCCCGATCGGTCCCCGCGAGCTTCTCGGCCTCGTGGAGGCCGCGTCAACGCGGCTCGAGACGGTAATCGCGGGAAACTTGGGGAATTTTCCTTGAGAGTACGGGAGAAGGGGGGTATACTCAAGACATGCAAGACGAAACAATTATCAGTTCGAGCAAGGTGGGTCAGCGTCTTGACGCGATCGTCAAGAAGGATCAGGTATCGTGCCTCATGTTCGAGAACGGGCAGATTCCGATCGTCAGCAAGATCACCATCGGGCGGTCGACGGATAACGACGTCGTGATAGACAGCAAGCTCGCGAGCCGGTATCACGCGATTATCCAGAAGATCAAGGATGATTATTTTCTCAAGGATCTCGACAGCACGAACGGAACCATGCTGAACGGACAGCCGGTTCCGAAGGACAAGTACGTCAAGCTCGGCCACAGCGACACCGTGACCATCGGCAAGACGAACCTGACCATCGGCTGACCGCGACCGCCATGGCAAGCGTACCCGACAAAATCGGCAAGTACAAGATCGAGTCCCTCGTCGCCCGCGGCGGGATGGGCGCCGTGTACCTCGCCGTGCATCCCGATCTCAAGCGCAAGGTCGTCATCAAGAAGCTTTCCCTGCGCGGGGACTCCTCCGCCACGGAGCGGTTCAAGCGGGAGGCCAAAATCCTCCTCGACCTGCAGAATCCGAACATCGTCCATCTCCACGACTATTTCCGCGAGGGCTCCTCGCAATACCTCGTGCTCGAGTTCGTCGACGGAATGTCCCTCGACGCGCTGCTCAAGCGGAAAAAATCGTTCTCCGGCGTCATGGCCCTGCTCGTCGTGTACGAGGTTTCGCTCGGCCTGAAGTTCGCGCACGACCGCGGAATCGTGCACCGCGACATCAAGCCGGGCAACATACTCATATCCCGAAGGGGCGAGATCAAGCTCGCCGATTTCGGCATCGCGGCCTCGGAGTATTCCGAGAACGACGCCGACGATCTCGACGCCCCCACCGTTCAGCGCTTCGCCGCCTCGTGGGGCAAGGCCTCGCGCGACCTGACGCTGGCGGGTTCCATGCTCGGGACCCCCTCGTACATGCCGCCGGAGCAGTTCACCGACTCGAGTTCCGTCGACAATCGCGCCGACATCTACGCGGTCGGGGTGATGCTCTACGAGATGGTGACGGGCGTCAAACCGTTTCCCGGAGGCTTCAATCCGCAAACCGTCGAGCTCATCCGGCGCGGCAAGTACCTTCATCCGAGAAAGATCGACCCGGCAATCCCGGCAGTCGTCTGCAGGCTCATCGGCCGGATGATTCGTCCGCAGGCCAAGAACCGGTACCAGGACCTGGGGCCAGTCCTCCGCCTCGTGCGCCGCCACCTCAAGCGGTATCCCGTCCGGCAGGTGCGGGAAACACTCGTCAAGAACATGCTGACCGCGACGGTAACGGAGCCGGAGTTTCTCCCGAAGAAGCGGCCGGTGCTTCGCGCCGCCGTGACGGTGGCCCTCGCCGCGGTCCTGTTCGCGGTGGCCTCCCTCGCCTGGAAAAGCGGCATGGTCTACCGTTACGCGCTCCGCTCCTGGTTCAGCCCGGTTACCGTCGTGATGCGCGTTCCCGTGTCCCTTCGCGAAACCGCCGACATGCAGTTCCGGGTGTTTTTCTTCGCGGACGACGGGGAGAAGATACCAGAGGTTACGGGGGCGCGTCGCGTGCTCACCGAGGCGAAACCTCCGCTTTTCAGGCGCCTGTTCGGCAAGGTTGATACCGCGCCTAAGTCGAGGATGGACCTGACCGCGGCGGAGGCCTGGTTCAGGCCGGGGGCGTACCGCGCGAAGGTCGTCGCGGGCTCGCGGGTATGGTGGCAGACCTTCTCGGTGGGGCGCGAGGACGTGTACCTCGAGCCCGATTTCGGCGGGACCGAGCCGCGGCCGCTCCGGATCAGGGCCCGGGCCCTCGACATCGCCACGGGCAAGGATATCTCGAAGGACGCGAAGTTCACGGTGCTCGTTGGCGACAAATGGGAGCCGCTCGTCCCCGCGACGCTCGAGCGCATGAAGAGCGGGACGATAGTCCGCGTGCGCGCCGACGCGCCGGGATACGAGAGGACCATGTTTTCGCTGAAAATCGAGTGGTTCCAGGACGAGCTGTTCATATCGGCCGCGCTCGCACCAGAGAAAGGAAAGAAGTGATGGCGATGACGAAAAAGGCGCCCGCGAAGAAAGCTCCTGCGAAAAAAACATCCGCGAAACAGGCGCCCGCGAAGAAAGCTCCCGCGAAGAAAGCTCCGGCGAAAAAAAAGGCGAGCGGCACGCCGCGCGGCACGGCCGCGCGTTCGGCATCCCATCGCAGGCTTTCGCTCGAACTGACCGAACTCCTGCCCGGGCTCGACGAGGAAGGCCTCGCTTTTCTCGTACAGCAGGCGCATGTGCACCTGCACAACATGGCGGTTGACCGGCTCGAGGCCGAGGCCGTCGAGCTGGCGTCCGGGACGAAGACGCGCGCGCGGGGGGCGAAGGGCGCCGCCGGTCACGACGTGACCAAGGACCGCTCGAGCCCGGCGAATTTCCGCGTCGAGCGTTCCGCGAGCGGGGCGTCATATCACTTGATCTCCGGCGGAAAGTGGAAGATGTTTTCCGAGGGGGAGATGGCCGCCCTCGTGAAGATCGCGCACGGGCCGGGCAGTACGCGCGAAGTCGGGAAACGGCTCCACCGCTGGCTTGCCGACGAGCGGCAGGACGCCTTCCCCGACCTCGAGATCGGCGACGAGCGCGATCCGAAGATGGCGGAACTCGCCGAATTCCTCCGCGCGAAATTCGCGCTCAAGGGCTGACGCCGGTTCAGCCGGCGCGGGCGACGCGGTTTCTACCGGCGGTATTCCTCCCCGTACTCCTCGATACATCGCGCGTATTCGGACCTCATGGTTTCCGTCACCTCCGCGAGCGCGGCCTTCTTGTCCCGTTTCCAGAGGTCGAGATACTCGTTCATGACGACCGGCCTCCCGGGGACGATAACCGGGTATTTCCTGAACGCGTTCGACCGGTCGCGGAGGGTTCCGCCCTCGACGCGCGAAAGCAGGTCGCCGAGATTGACCGCCGTCTCGACGTATTGCTCGACGGCGAGGCCATCCTCCGCGGCTTCGAGGTCGATGTACGTCAGCATCTCGGCCGTCTCCATGTGGCGCAACGCGTACCATGCCTCACCGCAGGCCCGGCCGGCGAGGGCGCGCGCCGCGGGGCTCATGCCCTCAAGGTCCTTCCTGAATATCTTTCCCCAACAGGCGTTTCTCACGCGATACAGGCGGGCCATCGGCCCGTCACCCTCGTTCGCGCGGACGCCCGATATCCGTTCCGCGGCGCGCAACGAGGCCTCCAGGATTTCGGCCTGGACCGGGGCCACGCGTTCGCCCGAAAAGAGCGAGTAGAACGCCGAAAGACGCTCGAGGATCGCCGCCGACACGGCCCTGATCCGCGAAGGTATGCCCTCGCGTTTTCCGGCGGCGGAGTCCGCGACTCCCGCGTCGCGGGCGAGACGGTCCAGAAACCTCCCGAGCTTTTTTTCGATTCCCCGGCCGTAGCGGTAATGAAACGAAAGCGGAAGAAAGGTGACATCTTCGTCGCGACCCTGCCGGGCAAGGTCCTCCGTCGCCCAAAAGCCGAACCGCGCGGTTCCGGTTTCGAGGGTGCCGATACGCTCGCTTCCGTAGGTCACGTGTCCCTCGGGCGCGAGGGCGAGGGGGAAGACCCCGTCGGATACGAGCGAGCGTATCCGGTTCATCCCCTTGGAGTCCATGTTCGCGTGGTTGACCGGAACGGCCCCGACGCGTGGCAGGAGCCACCCGACGAAGGGGTGCGACCAGAGGGGAACCTCGGACCCGTACACGAAGTGCGCGTGGGTGACGCCCGAAAGTTTCCGTCCGGCCTTGCGGGCCGCGCGCGGCATGACGAGGTGGAGGAGGTAGACCATGAGTTGCGGGTCGTCGCCGTAGGCGTGGCGGAAGCCGAGGATAAGCCGGCTCTTGCCCGCGGCAAAGCCGTCCCACGCGTCGAAAAGGCGCTCCTGATGGAGTATGCGCGCCTTTCCGAATTTCATTGCCCGCGCCAAAAAGGGGACGAGCGTGCGCGCGATCCTGATGACGGGCCAGACGACCCTCGGAACCCCGGGCTCGGTCGCCGGAATCGGTGTGATCTGCGGTGAGTACATGTCCCCATTTTACGGCCTTGCCGGAGATTGCGCAACACGGGCGAAGGGTGATACAGTGGCGTACGAACGATTCGCGCCGCGGCGCTCAGCAAAAACGAGGGTGTTTATGTCAAATCTTTCGCTGCCTAAGGGCTACAAACCGCTGCTTGGCGTTAAGGAAACGGAGCAGGCGATCATCCGCATCAAGGACTTCTTTCAGCTCGCGCTTTCCACGGAGCTCAACCTGACGCGCGTGACGGCGCCCCTGTTCGTCCCGAGGGGGAAGGGGATTAACGACGACCTCAACGGGGTCGAGCGCCCGGTGAACTTCCCCGTCAAGGACATGAACGAGACGGTTCTCGAGATCGTCCATTCCCTCGCGAAGTGGAAACGCCTGAAGGTCACCGATCTCGCCCTCAAG
Organism: Spirochaetales bacterium Spiro_10; assembly: GCA_001604405.1. Lineage (GTDB taxonomy): Bacteria > Spirochaetota > Spirochaetia > Treponematales > Treponemataceae > Teretinema. Next base: position 155,522 of record LVBL01000006.1, on the reverse strand, counting down.
CCGGGCTTCGGCATCTACACCGACATGAACGCGATACGCGCCGACGAGGAACTCGACAATATCCATTCGCTGTACGTCGACCAGTGGGACTGGGAACTGGCGATGGGCGAGGGCGACCGTACGATCGACTTTCTCAAGGACGTCGTGCGCAAGGTGTACCGCTGCCTCAAACGGACAGAGTTCTTCATCTACGACAACCATCCGGCCATAGAGCCCTCCCTTCCCGGGGAGATAACCTTCATCCACGCCGAGGAACTGTACCGGCGCTATCCCGGCATGACGGCCAAGGAGCGCGAGAACGCCGTGACGCGCGAGCACGGCGCGGTGTTCATCATCGGCATCGGCCACGCCCTGCCGGACGGAAACCTCCACGACGGCCGCGCTCCCGATTACGACGACTGGATTACGGAAACCGGGAACGGCTTCCGCGGACTCAACGGCGACCTTCTCGTGTGGAACGGCGTGCTCGGCCAGGCGCTCGAGCTCTCGTCCATGGGAATTCGCGTCAGTCCCGATTCCCTGCGGGAACAGCTTTCCTACCGGGGTTGCCCCGAACGCTCCGAGCTCTACTTCCACAAACGCCTGCTTTCGGGCGGCCTCGCGCAGACGGTCGGCGGGGGCATCGGCCAGTCGCGCCTGTGCATGTTTTTCCTGCGGAAGGCGCACATCGGCGAGACGCAGGTGTCCGTTTGGCCCGACGCCATGCGCGCGTCCTGCGACAAGGCCGGCGTTCCCCTGCTTTGATGCCCGCGGTCGCGATAGTATCGTTACAGGTCCAGTCTTCCTACCAGGCAGTCCCCCTCGCGGCGGGCTGCGTAGTCTCCGCCCTGCGTTCGGATCCCGACGTCGCGTCTCGCGCATCGGTGCGCCTTTTCGACTTCTCTCTCGAGGATCCCGCTTTCGCCGGGCGCCCGGCGCGGGCCGTCGGCGAGGAGATCGCCGAGAGGGTGGCGCGGGAGTGCGGCTCGCCGCTCATGGTGGGCTTTTCCGTGTATGTATGGAACAGGGCAGCGCTCGAGCGCGCTGCGGAACGGCTCGCCGAACTCGTCCCCGGCTCCTTCATGTTCGCGGGCGGCCCCGAGATAACCGCCATGCCCCCCGACGCGCGATCGCCGTTCGGGATCCTCGTGCGCGGCGAGGGCGAATCCCGCTCGCGGGAGCTCGCGCGTGCCTGGCTCTCGGGCGAAAGCCCGGACGGCCTTCCCGCGTCGGCGCGCCGTTCGCCTCCCGAGGCGCTCGAGACGCTCGTCTCGCCCTGGCTTGACGGTTCGCTCGACGACTCCGTGGCCGTGCGCGAGCATCGCGGCGCGCTCTGGGAGCTCGCGCGCGGTTGTCCGTTCGGCTGTACCTACTGCTATGAGTCGAAGGGCGAGCGCGCCGTTCGGCATGTTCCCCGCGCGCGGCTCGAGCGCGAGCTCGTGAAATTCGCCGAGATGGGAATCGAGCGCGTTTTCGTTCTCGACCCGACGTACAACGGTTCCCGCGAGCGGGCCCTCGAGACGCTCGCCCTCATCGAGCGCGTGGCGCCGGATATCCACTTCAATTTCGAGGTGCGCGCCGAGCTGATCGACCGCGAGCTCGCGGCCGCCTTCTCCCGCATACCCTGCTCGCTGCAGGTGGGCCTGCAAAGCTCGAACGCCGAGGCCCTCAAACTCGTGAACCGTCCGTCCGACATGAAGGCCTTCGCGAAAAAGATCGCCCTGCTCAACGACGCGGGCGTCGTATTCGGCCTCGATCTCATGTACGGCCTGCCCGGCGACAGCCTCTCCTCGTTCCGCGCGAGCGTCGACTTCGCGATCGACCTCTATCCAAACAACCTGGAACTGTTCAGGCTTTCGGTGCTTCCGGGCACCGTTTTGTCCGACGAGGCTCCGTCCCTCGGACTTGATTATTCCCCCGAACCCCCGTATCACGCGCGCTCGAACCGCACCTTTCCCGCGGGCGACATGGAACGCGCCGCCGCCCTGGCCCGCGCGACCGAGGTGTTCTATACGCAGGGCCGCGCTGTTTCGTGGTTCCTGTCGGTAGTCCGCCCCCTGAGACTGAAGTCCTCCCGGTTTCTGTCGGACTTCGCGGCCTTCATCGGATCTCCGTCGGCGACCGGACGCTTTGCCTTTCTCGCGGGCGGCGCGTGCGCCGATCTGGCGCATGCCGACGCGGAGCGCCTGCAGCTCGCGTTCATCGAAGAGAAGTACGCGGAAAAGGGACTTTCATGGGCCTGGCCGGCCGCGCGGGACGTCGTAACGCTCAACGGCGCCTGGACGCGCGCCTTTGCCGAGGGCGAGAGTACGCGCCTCGAACTTTCCTATGATCCGGAGGACCTCATGGGTCCCGACGCGATGGATCTCGCATCGTTTGCCGAGAGCGCGTACATGGAATCGTGTTCCGTACTGGTGGTACCGGGGCCCGAAGGCCCCGAGATACGGGCGTGCTGAAGACGCGCGGCTGATTACCGCCGCGCGACTGCAAGCAGCGTGCGCGCCTGACAGCCGCCGCGCGACTGCAAGCAGCGTGCACGCCTGACAACCGTCGCGCGACAGCGGGCCTGCCGGCCGCAAGCGCGCCTGACAACCGCCGCGCGACTGCAAGCAGCGTGCGCGCCTGACAGCCGCCGCGCGACTGCGGGCCTGCCGGCCGCAAGCGCGCCTGACAACCGCCGCGCGACAGCGGGCCTGCCGGCCGCAAGCGCGCCTGACAACCGCCGCGCGACTGCCGGCCTGATAGCGCGCCGCTTGCCGGCCCGAGCGCGCCCGGCTAGAGGCGCGCGGCGATCCGGTCGATGAACTGCCAGCTGTCGAGTATCTCCCGCGCGGGGGGATCGGCAATCTGCGCGAGATCGCCGGTCATCACCCCTGACTCGATCGTGTCGAGCGTCGCGCGCTCGAGGCGGCGCGCGAAATCGGCGAGGTCGGCGGTCCCGTCAAGCTCGGCCCGCTTGGCGAGCGCGCCCGTCCAGGCGAAGATCAGCGCGACCGGGTTCGTCGAGGTTTTTTCTCCCTTCAGATACTTGTAGTAATGCCGCTGTACCGTGCCGTGCGCGGCCTCGTACTCGAAGATGCCGTCGGGGGAGACGAGGACGCTCGTCATCATGGCGAGGGAGCCGGAGGCCGAGGCGACCATGTCGCTCATCACGTCCCCGTCGTAGTTCTTGCACGCCCAGAGGAATCCGCCCTCGTGCTTCATGACGCGGGCGACGACGTCGTCTATGAGGGTGTAGAAATACTCGATGCCCGCCTCAGCGAACCTCGTCTTGTACTCGGCGTCGTACACGCGCTGGAAGATCTCCTTGAAACGGCCGTCGTAGGTCTTCGAGATGGTATCCTTCGAGGCGAACCATACGTCCATCTTCTCGGATAGGCCGTAATAGAAGCACGCGCGCGCGAAGCTCTCGATGGAGGCGTCGAGGTTGTGTATCCCCTGGAGCACGCCGGGGCCCTTCATTTCCATGATGGTCTTTCTCGTGACGGTGCCGTCCTTCGCGGTGAACACGAGCTCGGCCTTGCCGGGCCCGCCGACGGACATCTCGCAGTTCTTGTAGACGTCGCCGTAGGCGTGCCGTCCGAGCACGAGCGGCTTTTTCCAGCACGAGACGGTGGGCCTGATGTTCCCGACGATGATGGGCTTCCTGAATACCGTGCCGTCGAGTTCGGCCCTGATAATCCCGTTCGGGCTCGGCGTCAGGCCCTTGAGCCCGTATTCCTCGACGCGCGCCTGGTTCGAGGTGATGGTCGCGCATTTGACGCCGACGCCGAGACGCTTGATGGCCTCCGCGGAGGCGTAGGTTACGGCGTCATCCGAGTCGTCGCGCGCCTTGAGCCCCAGGTCGTAGTATTCGACCTTGAGGTCGACGAAGGGGACGAGGAGTTTTTCCTTGATCACTCCCCACAGCACGCGGGTCATCTCGTCGCCGTCAAGCTCGGCTACGGCGTTCTTCATTGCGATCTTTGCCATCGGTAGATTCCTTCGGATTAGGCGCGTCCGGCGCCGGTGTTGGGCGATTGTAGCCTAAAAACGGGCCTCGCGGCAAGGTTTTCGCGCCGGGCGCTTGACCGTATCGGCCGGCGCGGCTTACAACTCATGCATGGAACGCGCAAGCGAGAGGGAACTGGACGGCGTGGTGGATACCGGGCTTTTGGCGGGTACGCTCATCCTGCGAAACGGCGGGGAGACCTATCGCGCCGAGGAAACGATGATATCGGTCGCGACGTCGCTCGGCGCCGAATCGGCCTCCGCGTTCGTGACCCCGACGGTCGTCATGCTGAGTTGCCGCGACGGGTCGGGCGGGAGCCGCACCCGCATACAGCGCGTCGCGTCCCGGACGATCAACCTCGGGAAGATCGCCCGGGTCAACGAGGTCTCCCGGCGCCTCGCCGTCGGCCGGTTCCGGCTCGCCGGTCCCGTATCGAGCCTTCTGTCCCGCATCGACCGCGCAAGTCCCCACCGCCCCGCGTGGGTCACGCTCGCCACCGCGGTAGCTAGCGCGTGCTTTTCCCTTCTTTTCAACGGCTCTCCGTCGGACGCCGTCGTCGCCTTCGCGGTCGGCGCCGTCATGCGCCTCGCCCTGTTCGCGCTTTCTCCCCTCGGGCTTTCGCCCTTCATCTCGGCGATGTCGGGCGGGGCGGTCGTGTCGCTTCTGACGGGCCTTGCCGTCGCGTCCGGCGCCATCGCCTCCTCGGGGAACGTCAGCATCTCGGTGCTCATGTCGCTTGTTCCCGGGGTCGCCATCGTGAACGCCATCCGCGACATCATCGCGGGGGATCTGGTCGCCGGCTCCGCCCGCGTGCTCGAGGCCTTCGTTATCGCCGCTGGCCTTTCGATCGGCGCGGCCTTCGGCCTTTTCGCCTTCGCCACGCAGGGGTCCTACTCGACGGCGATCCTCGCCCGGACCGAGCGTCTCTCGGCCTTCGTGCTCGCCTTCGGCGCCACCGCCTCCTTCGCGTATTTTTTCCATATTAATCGCTACGACATCTTCTGGGCCTCGCTCTTCGGCGGGGCGGGTTGGCTCGTATACCTCTGGGCGGGGAAGGATCTCGCGAACCCCGTCGCGGGGTTCTTCGCGGGCGCCCTCTTCGTCGGGCTCTGCGCCGAACTGGCCGCCTTCCTTCTGAGGAAGCCCGCGACGGTGTACATCCTGCCGGGGATAATCCCCTTTGTGCCGGGCGGCGGGATGTACGAGACGATGCTTCTCGCGGTCCAGGGGAACCTCGCCGTCGCCTCGGGCATGGCCCTTCGAACCCTGAGCCAGGCGGCCGCGATCGCCGTCGGGGTCGCGCTCGCCTCGTCGCTGTCGCGGCTTCTTGCCCGGATACACCCCCGCGCCGCCCGACGCTGAGGCCCGTCACTGACGCACCGTCCGCTCCGGTCGCGCGAGTAGCCGGCCCCGTCAGTCTTTCTTTTTGGAAACGAGTATCTTGTCGATGCGATGGCCGTCCATGTCGACGATCTCGCAGAGATAGTCGCCGGCCTCGATGCGCTCGCCGGTTTTCGGAATGCTCCCGTTCACGGCGAGCAGGTATCCGGCGAGGGTGTAGTAATCCGCCGCGTCGGTATCGGGTAAGGAGAATATCTCGCGTATCTCGTCCATCCTCGTCTGTCCGTCGACGAGCCAGCTTCCGTCCTCGCGCTCGAAGATGTCGGGCTCTCCTTCCGGGCCCGCGTCGAGGAACTCGGACGTAAGCTCGGAGACAAGGCCTTCTCGGGTCACGAGTCCCTCGATCCCTCCGTATTCGTCGATTATCATGGCGAGCGGGAGCGCCGCGCTCGCGAGCATGGAGAGCGCCCGCGCGATGGTGACCGTCTCGGGCAGGTACAGGGGGCGCGAGACGAGCGGTTTGAGTCCCGGCCAGACGGGCTCGAGGAGGGATTCGAGGAACGCGCGTGCCGGCAGGACTCCGAGAACCGAATCGACGGTTTTCGCGCATACCGGGAAGTAATCCAGGGATGGGTTTGCCCGGATAAAGCCGAGTATCCCGTCTTTTGGCGTCGTTGCCTCGATCCATACGATGTCGGCCCGGTGGGTCATCGCCGATCCGAGTCGTCTGCCCGCGGGCAGGTAGTAGCCGTCCTGATCGGGGTGGTGCGAGGCGGCTGCTGATCTTTTTGACCGCAAAAAGGCGAAGGGACGGACGTTCTTCATGCCGTGGAGTATACCATGGGAAGTCTGTCTCGCTCAATTGGCATGAAAATACAGAAAAACCCGCATAAACCTGCATAAATATGCAAAAAAGGCTCTGTACCCCTAGATTCTCTTGCCGGTTTCCGGTATTGTGGCATTGAATGGGCCTGTGTCATTCCATTTTGCTCGTGAGGTGCATATGCTGGTCATGAAGTTTGGCGGCACGTCGATGGGGAACGCCGCGAGGATGCTGAATTCGGCGGAGATAATCGCCGAGCGCGCGGCGCATGATCGCGTATGCGTCGTCGTCTCCGCGGTTGGCGGGATATCGAACCGCCTGCAAAAAGGCATCGCCGAGGCCTTGGCCGCGGCGGATACAGCCGACGATCCCCAAACCCTTGCCGCGACCCTCGCGCGTGACGTGCGGGAGGCACACGCCGCGATCGTCGCGGAAGTCGCGAGGACCCTGCCGTCATTCCGGGTCGCCGAGGTTACGGCCGCGCACGAGGCCCTGCACGCGGAGCACGAACGGCTTCTTTCCGCAATCGCCTCCTTCGCCGAGTGTCCAGAATCCGTCGAGGCCCGCGTCATGGGTCTCGGCGAGCGCCTGTGCGTACCCGTCATGGACGAAATCCTCCGCGCCCGGGGGATGGATGTCGAGACGCTCGACAGCAGGAAGTTCGTCATTACCGAAGGCGGGAAACTGACCGAGGCCGACCCCGTATTCGCGGCCATCGAGTCGGCGTTCTCGATCTATCGCGAGTCGGGTCCGCGCGTGCTTCTCGCCGCGGGCTTCATCGCCTCCGACGTATCGGGCAGGCAGAGCCTTCTCGGCCGCAACGGCTCCGACTTTTCCGCGGCCCTCATGGCGATGGGACTTGCCGCGCGCAAACTCGAGATATGGTCCGACGTTGACGGAATCTACACCGCGGACCCGCGCATCGTCGCGGACGCCGTGCTCGTGAGCGACATCAGCTACGAGGAGGCGATGGAGCTTTCGTTTTTCGGCTCCAAGGTTCTGCATCCCAAGACGCTGACCCCGATAGCCGCGCGGGGGATAGAGACGTGGAGCCTCAACAGTTTCAACCCCACGGCGCGCGGCACCAGGATCGCCGCGGCCTCTACCATAGGGTCGGACCCGCACTCGGGGCCCGTGCGCGGAGTGTCGTGCCTCAAGGACGCGGCGATGGTCAGCGTGACCGGCGCCGGGCTCAAGGGGACCAGGGGGACCGCGGCGCGCGTGTTCGGCGCGGTAAGCAAGGCGGGCGTCTCCGTCCTGCTGATCACGCAGTCGAGCTCCGAGTTCACGATCAGCTTCTGCGTGCGCTCGAGCGAGACCGGCTCCGTGCGCGCGGCCCTGCGATCCGAGTTCGCCCTCGAGATGCGCGAGGGTCTCGTGGACGACGTCTCCGTGAGCGACGACATGGCGGTCGTCTCGATCGTCGGCGACGGCATGAAGCGGCGGAAGGGCGTGGCGGGAACCTTCTTCTCGGCGCTCGCGTTCGGCGGCATCAACATACACGCGATCGCCCAGGGGTCCTCCGAGCGCTCCATCAGCTGCGTCGTCGCGGCCGACGACGGCGACAAGGCCGTCCGGATCGCGCACCGCTTCTTCTTCGAGAAGATGCAGACGATCGAGGTGTTCCTGACCGGCATCGGCACGGTCGGGGGAAAGCTTCTGGAGCAGATCAGGCTCCAGCGCGACGAGCTCCGGAAAAGCCAGCTTGACGTCCGCGTGTGCGGCATCGCGAACTCCCGCAGGATGCTGCTCGCCAAGGGCGGCCTCGGCCTTGATTCATGGAAGGACGAGCTTGACGCCTCCTCCGAGGCCTCGTCGCTCGACGCCGTGCTCGAATTCGTCAGGGCGGAAAAGCCGCTGAACCCCGTGTTCGTGGACTGCACTGCCTCCGGAGCGGTTACCGAGCGCTATGCGGACGTGCTTCGCGCCGGCATGCACGTCGTTACACCGAACAAACGCGCCAACACGGCATCCATCTCGTCGTACCGCGAACTCCGCGAGGTCGCCGCGGCGAACAGGAAACGCTTTCTCTACGAGACCAACGTCGGCGCGGGGCTTCCCGTTATCGACACCTTCCGGAACATGCTCAAGTCGGGCGACTCGCTCATGAGTTTCTCGGGCGTGCTTTCCGGGTCCCTTTCGTACATATTCGGCAGGCTCGACGAGGGCGCGCCCTTTTCCGCGGCGGTGCTCGAGGCGCGCGAGAAGGGTTTCACGGAGCCCGACCCGCGCGACGACCTTTCCGGCACCGACGTGGCCCGCAAGGCCCTCATCCTGGCGCGCGAGGCGGGTTTCGCGCCCGAGCTCGCGGACGTCCGCATGACGCCTCTCTTCCCCGCGGGCTTCGACCTGGGCGGCGGCGTGGAGGATTTCCTCCGGCGGCTTCCGGAGGTCGACGGGCATTTCGCCTCCCTCGTATCCCGCCTTTCATCGGAGGGCAAGGTTCTCCGATTCGTCGCCTCCGTCTCCTCCGCGGGCGAGATCGTCGTCGGTCCCGTCGAGGTCCCAGCGTCCGATCCCCTCGCCATGATAAGCGGGGGCGAGAACGCCTTCGTGTTCAAGACCCGCTATTACTCACCGATCCCGCTCGTCATACGCGGGTACGGCGCCGGCGCGGACGTAACTGCCGCCGGCGTATTCGCAGACATATTGAGGACAACAACATGGTAATCGTACTTGAAAAGGGAATTCGCGAAGAGGACAAGCGCCGCATCAGGACTTTCCTCGAAAAAAACTCGCTTCGCGTCAACGAGATCGCCGGCGACGAGGAGACGATCTTCGGCGCCGTCGGCAAGGTCGGCATAGACCCGCGCGAGGTGGAGATCCTGCCGGGCGTCCAGCGCGTCATTCCCATATCGAAGCCGTACAAGATGGCCTCCCGCGAGTTCAAACGGGACAACACCGTCGTGAACGTGCGCGGCGTCAAGATCGGGGGAAACCGCGTTTCGGTGATCGCCGGCCCCTGCGCGGTGGAGAGCCGCGAGCAGATCATGGAGTCGGCCGCCAAGGCAGCCGAGTCGGGGGCGGTCATGCTCCGCGGCGGCGCCTACAAGCCGCGCACGAGCCCGTACGCCTTCCAGGGCATGGGCGAGGAGGGCGTGAAGATCCTCCGCGAGGCGGGCGACGCCTACGGCCTTCCGGTCGTCACCGAGATCGTCTCCGCCGAGCATATCCCGGCGATGATCGACTACGTCGACGTCTACCAGATCGGCGCGCGCAACATGCAGAACTTCGAGCTTCTCAAGAAGGTCGGCGCGCTCGGCCGGCCGGTCATCCTCAAGCGCGGCCTTTCCGCCACGATCGAGGAATGGCTCATGGCGGCGGAATACCTCCTCGCGAGCGGCACCGAGGACGTCATCCTCTGCGAACGGGGAATCCGCACCTACGAGAAGGCGACCCGCAACACCCTCGACCTTTCCGCCATCCCGATACTGCGCTCCCTCACGCACCTGCCAATCATCGTCGACCCGAGCCACGCTGTCGGCGTCCGGGACAAGGTCCCGCCGATGGCCCTCGCCGCGATCGCCGCGGGCGCCGACGGCCTCATAGTCGAGATGCATCCCTGTCCCGAATGCGCCCTTTCCGACGGCGCCCAGTCGCTCTATCCCGAGCAGTTCGAGAAGATGATGCGCGACATAGAGGTGCTCGCGCCCGTGGTCGGAAAGGCGGTCTCCCGAAGGGCCGTGCCGAAGGCCTCACAGGCCGCGCCGGTCACGGGAAAGACCACAGAGCCCTCGGCCGCGTCGGGCCCCGTAACCTGCGCGTACTCGGGCGGACGCGGCGCGTACGCCGAGCAGGCGATCAAGCGGTACTGGGACGACGAGGCCTCCGCGGTCGCGACGGCGAACTTCCGCGAGGTCATCAACTCGGTACTGGACGGGCGGGCGACCTACGGCATGCTTCCCATCGAGAACAGCCTCGCGGGCTCCGTGTACGAGAATTACGACAACCTCGCGCGCTACGAGGATATCGAGATAGTCGGCGCGGTCACGCTGCGCATCGAGCATTCGCTTCTCGCGTGCAAGGGGGCGTCGCTCGAGACCGTTGAGGCCGTGTATTCCCATCCGCAGGGACTCGCCCAATGCGACGAGTTCCTGTCGAAGTTCCCGCACTGGCGGCACATAGAGACCGAATCGACCTCCGGCGCCGCGGAACTCGTCTCCGCATCGGGAGACGCGACCAAGGCTGCCATCGCGAGCGAGGTCAACGCGTCCATCTACCGGCTCGAGTCGCTGAAAAGCGGAATAGAGACGAATCCCAGGAACTACACGCGCTTCGTCATCATCGCGCGCTCTGGCGAGGTTCGGTGCGAGAACCCGAATCACGCTACGGTCATCTTCTCGGTCAACAACGAGCCGGGCGCGCTCCATTCCGCCCTCGGCCTTTTCATGAAGCACGGCCTCAATCTCACGAAGCTCGAGTCGCGGCCGATTCAGGGCGAGCCCTGGCGGTACCGGTTTTACGCGAACGTGAGCCTGCCCGAGGGCGTCGGGTCGAGCGTGGTGTCAGGCGAGCGGATTCGCCAGGCCCTGGCGGAAATGGGGAAAATCGACCAGGATAACGGCGTCGTGCAGGGCGTGCGGATACTCGGACTGTACAATTCAAAGGAGATACTATGAAACGTTACGTCATCTCGGTTTTGGTCGAAAACCACTCGGGAGTCCTGAGCCGCGTGTCGGGCCTCTTCAGCCGCAGGGGATACAATATCGACAGCCTCACCGTCGGCGTAACCGACCGGCCCGAGTTCTCCCGCATGACCATCGTCGTCAGGGGCGACGAGTACATACTCGAGCAGATCGAAAAACAGCTGGCAAAGCTCGTCGAGGTCGTGTCGATCCACCATTGCGACCCCGCCTCGACGGTGGTCCGCGAGCTCGCCCTCATCAAGGTCAGCGCCGAAGGCGCGTCGCGCGGCGGCGTCATCGAGGCCGCGAACATATTCAGGGCGCGCATCGTCGACGTGTCGATCGACTCGCTCGTGATCGAGGCGACGGGCAGCGAGGAAAAGATCGCCGGCCTCATACGCCTGCTCGAGCCGTTCGGAATCAAGGAACTCGTCAGGACGGGGCTTACCGCGATGGAGCGGGGGAGCGTCATCCTCGACAAGTGATCCCGGCGCGGCTCAGTCGGGGATGGTGCGCCTGATCGCCTCTATCTCGTCTATGCTCGCGATGAATATGTCCGTCAGCGCGGGGTCGAAGTGCCTTCCCCGCTGCTCGCGGAAATACTCGAGTATCTCCGCGGTGTCCCAGGCCTTCTTGTAGATGCGGTCGCAGCCGAGGGCGTCGAACACGTCCGCGATCGCGACGATCCTGCCGGGCATGCTGATCTCGGTGCCCTTTTTTCCGGCCGGGTACCCCGTGCCGTCCCATTTTTCCTGGTGCTCAAGCGCGATTACCGCCGCGACTTTCATGATCTCGCGGTTCGAGTTCTTGAGCATGTCGAAGCCGGCCCGCGCGTGCGTCTTTATGACGTCGAACTCGTCCGGCGTGAGGGGCCCGGGCTTGTTGAGGATCGCGTCGGGTATGGCGAGCTTTCCCACGTCGTGCATGGGACTCGCGAGCCGGATCGTCTCCGCCTCATCCTCGTCGAGGCCGCATTTGAGGGCGAGAACCTTCGAGTATTCCGCGACCCGTTTGACGTGGTGTCCCGTTTCCCTCGACCGCGCTTCGGCGACCTCTCCGAGGGTGTAGATGATCTCCTTCTGTGTGCTCTCCAGTTCCTGCGTCAGCGCCATGTTGTCGAGCGCGACGGAGATGTTCGTGCAGAAAATGCCTATCAGGTTTTTGTCCCACTCGTTGATGTCGCTCGAGCTTTCCATGTAGATGATGTTTTCCCGCCCGCCCTCGCCCATGAAGTACGCGATGAAGCTTTTCGCGAGGTATACGCTTTTTCTCTCGCGGATCGCCTCATGGACCACCTCGAGGATTTCGGGCCTCAACGCCTCGTCGATCCGTTTGCTCACGCTGCCGCGGAAATCGCCGATGCCCGCCTCGATGAAAAAGGAGCCTTCCGACTTGCAGGCCGAAAGGCCGGAGGTCCTGCAATACATCGCGTTATGTCCCAGATGCATCAGCGAGGTCATTTGTATAAGCACGCCCGAAACGAAGTCTCCGAAAGACTGGGGCTTGAAGAGGTCCGCGGACGATTCGATGATCTTCTCGAGTCCCTTTCGGTTGTATTCGATCGTGAGGAGGTCGCTGTACCCGCGCAAGGCGGAGACCATGGTCACGAAGAGCTTGTCCGCGGTCAGCTCCGTTTTGAGCTTGTAGTCGTTTATGTCGTAGTCGACTATCACTCTCTTTTCGGGCGCGTGACCCGGCTGGCCGGTCCTGAGGACGATGCGCGTCATCTTGTTCTGCAACTCGTCGCGGATGAACCTGACCATCCTCAGTCCGCTGTCTTCCCTGGCCATGACCACGTCGAGCAGCACGACCGCGATGTCGTCCGTCGCGCGAATCAGTCCGTAGGCCTCCTCGTCGGAATAGGCGCTCAGGATCTCGAGCCCCCTGTTCTGGAAGGAAAAGTCACCCAGGATCATGCGCGTCACGGTATGAACGGACTGGTCGTCGTCTACGACGAGGATCTTCCATTTTTCTGCGTTTTCGGCTCGCTTTGGCGCATTATCCTCCGAGAACACGAGCAGGTCGCCCTTCGTTTTTTTCATGTTCGTCATTCGGTCGCTTCCTTTTTCTGCTCCGCGCCCGGAGCCGTCCGCACGGATCGCGGGAACCGTATGGTGAAGGCGGTACCGGCCCCGATCCCGCTCTTGCATTCGACCGAACCCCGCAGTTCGTCGCGCACGACGGACTCCACGATGCTCAGCCCGAGTCCCGTACCGCCCTCTGCACGCTTCGTGGTAAAAAACGGGGTGAAGGCGCGTTCGGCAACCGCCTCGCTCATTCCCTTGCCGTTGTCGCGCACGACGATGACCACGGTGTCGCCCTCAAGGGCCGCGTCGATCGAGATGAGTCCCGAGTCGCCCTCGTCGAAGGCGTGGGTCAGCGCGTTCGATACGAGATTCGTTATGACCTGATAGACGAGTCCCGGCTTTCCCGTGACGCTGATCCCCGAATCGCAGCGAACCTCGACGCGATGGCTCGTCTTTCGCAGCCTTGGCGTCATGCTCGTGACAATCTGTCCGATGTATTCGCCGAGATCGAAGGTTTCGAGCGCGATGGACGAGTTGTCCACGGAGACCCGCTTGAAACTCGAGATGAGTTCCGCCGCGCGAGACAGGTTCAGCACGAGAAGGTCGCAGGATTCGCGTTCTATCCTCAGGTGTTCCTCGAGTTTTGACCGCGAAAGCGCGTCCTTCTCGAACAGCCCTCCTGTCTCGACGGCCTTGTCCTTGAGGAACGTGACCGCGGAGACGCACACACCGAGATTCGTGTTGACGTCATGGGTAAGGGGCGGCACGAGCCGGCCGAGATTCGCCATCTGCTCGGTTTTAAGGAGGATTCTCTGAAGCGAGCGGCTCCGTTTCTCCGCGCGGGCCAGAAGCGCCCCGAGGCCAAGACAGAGTGCGGTTAGGGCGGCGACGGCGGCATACGCGATCATACGTTAATTGTGGCCCCGCCTCACCGGCTTGTCAAGTTTTTAACATTACGGTGGCGCGCAACCCGATCATCACGTATGATTATGGAAGGCGCAGGAAGCATTCAAAGAGCGGACGGGGAGGCGAACATGAGCAAAAATAAGTTGGCCGCGACGGTGTTCTTGTTTTCGTGTCTGGCGGTCGTGCTGGCCGTCGTGCACTCGTGTCGCGCCAGGCCGGGCGCGGATGTGGGTAAGAACGTCGAGGTTTCCTGGTGGCATATAAACTTCGACAAGCCTTCCCAGGCGGTCTACGAGAAGGTCGTACGCGACTTCTCAGCGAAGAACGGAAGAACCTCCGTGAGCATAGTCATACTCGAAAACATGGACTACAAGCCCAAACTTGAGCTCGAGTTCGCGGCAAACGATCCCCCCGACATCTTCCATAGCTGGGGCGGAGGCGGGCTTGCCGAGCAGGTGAAGGCCGGGCATCTGCGTGATATTACCGATTGGGTCCTGTCCGACCGCTGGCAAAGCAAGATCAACCCAGCCGCCCTGGAGCTCTTCAGCCATGAGGGCCGGGTGTACGGCTTTCCGTACGACCTTGGCGCCGTGGGTTTTTGGTATAACCGCGAACTCCTCGAGAAGGCGGGTATCCGCACCTTCCCCGGGGACTGGGATTCCCTGCTGGCGATGTTCGAGACGCTCAAGGCCCGCGGGATCACTCCCGCCGCCTGCGGAATAGCCGATCGCTGGCCGGTGATGTACTACTGGGTATATCTGTCCATGAGGCTTGGCGGGGCTGACGTCTTCAAGGAGATATACGCCGGAACCCGAAGGTTTTCCGACCCCGCGGTAATCCGCGCCGGCTACATGATGCGCGTTCTCTTCGAAAGGGGGTATTTCCCGGCGACGGGCATCGGCGACGACTTTCTGGCGCAATCCCGCCGGATGGGCGACGGCATGAGCGCCGTACAGCTCATGGGACAGTGGGCGCTCGCGGTTCAGGCCCAGGTTTCGGAGAGAAAGGACGAACTGACCCCGGTCATGGCCTTCGCGCCGTTTCCCGTCGTCCGCGGCGGACCCGGAAAGCGCTCCGACGCGATGGGCGGAGGCAACGGCTTCGTGATAGGAAAAAACGCCCCCGACGAGGCGGTCATGCTCCTCGAGTACTTCTCGAGGGCGGAAAACCTCCAGCGGCTGTTTGACGTCTTCCCGGCCATTCCGACCGTCGAAGCCGTACGGGTTTCGACGCCCGGGCTTTCGATGGTCAAGGATTATCTTTCCGGAATGGAAAGCTTTTGCCTGTATCCGGACCAGCTGTTCCCGCTCAGCGTCGGGACCGCCCTCAACGAGACCTCCGCCCGCGTGATGGTTGGCGAGATTACCCCGGAGGAGGGCGCGCGCGTCCTTGACGCGGAATGGGACAGGGTCAGGTCGCGGACCGACTGAACGCCCCGCGTCGGCCTCGAATCAGGAGATGTTCTTGATCGGGATGCTCATGACGACGCGCAGCCCGGGGTTCCCGTGATGGAAGCGTATGGTTCCCTGAAGTTTGTTGACGATGAATGACGTCAGTATGGAAAGGCCGAGTCCCATGTGGTTTTTTCCCCGCGCGGTCGTGAAGAAGGGTTCCGCGATCTTTTCGAGATCCTCGTCGCGTATCCCCCGTCCGTCGTCGGAGAACGACACCTCGAGAAGGCCCTCGTGAACCCGGAAGCGCACGGTCGCGGTCCTGGCCCCGGCGTGTTCGCGGCAGTTGTCCAATAGCTGTCCGAAAATCATCTCGACGTCCGAGAAGCGGATCGACGGGTTGCCGAGCCGGTCCCATTGGGTCACCAGCTCAAGGCCCTCTCCCCCTTCTTTCGCGATTCGGGGCAACTCCTCGTCTATGATGCGGGACAGCGGGATTACCGCCCCGTGCGTTTCCTGGTTGGCGCTCGAAAGGCGCTTGAACGTCTCGATCTGAAGTCTCATCCGCTCGAGATTCGCGTGAATGAGGCCGAACCCCGCGGTGCTTTCGCCGACCGCCCTCTCGAACGCCTCCCTGGAAAGCTCGCCTTGCAGGAAGGCTTCGCGCAGTTCGCCGATTCTCGACTCGAGAAAGCTCGAGGCGCTCAGGCAGTTTCCGAGCGGCGTGTTGAGCTCGTGCGAAAGACCCGCGACCATCTCGAACAGCGATTGCTGGTACTGGGCGCTGTGAAGGTAGAGCTCTACCTCTCTGAGGTGGGATCTCGTCGTCGCGAGCTCCTTCCCCGTACGGTCCGCCACCCTTCGGAGATAGCGGTTGAGGCGGTGGAGCTGTATGACCAGGGCGGCACCCGCCGCCATCGTGATCCCGAGAAGGGCGAGCCTGAGGACGAAAAAGTTCCGGCGAACCCTCTCCGACTGGGCGTGTATCCCCTGCAGGATCGCGTCGAGCCTGTCCGAATAGATCTGGTCGAAGAGTGTGTTCATCCCCTTGAGCCGGCGTATGAGCTGGAAGTACTGGAACGACGCGAGCGTGCCCATGACGCTCGTGACGTCCTTCCCGGAAAGGCTCGAAAGGCCGACCCTTCCTTCCCGGTACACGAGCGGAAGGTCGGGTTGCTCGAGAAAAACGTAGCCGTTGTCCGTCAGCTCCTTTCCGAGCTCGAGGCTTCCCTGGATACTGCCCGCGAAGGCGCCGACTGACCGCCTGATGTCGCCGTCGAGCGGCGCGGAGAGGTTTTGCAGCTCGGCCAGATACGACTCGGTCTGTTTCTGCAACCGTATCGCCGCGTCCAGCGTTTCGCCGAAACCGTTCGTGGTGAGTATGAGGCCCTTGAGGGTTCCGATGTATCTGTGCCAGGAGGAATAAGTCTGGAAGGTCTTGTCCTGCAATGCCTGATAGCGGTTGTCAATGCGGTAGTTCAGGTCGTTCACGAGTATGTACGAGGCTATGCAGATAAAGCACGCGGCCATAGTCGCGACGGGCCATTGTCTTCGTATCATCGTGCCTCCTTGCGTTTATACGCGCGTCACCCGAGTCCCCGTAGAAGGACGTCCCGGACAAACAGCCGCTTGATCCCGTCGCGTGCCGTCTCGTCCGCCGCGGGATCGATGAGGTACCGGGGCCAGGCGTCCCGTATCGCGAGCAGGGCCTCGTACGAGCGGATCCGCTCGCCGGCCGTCGCGGAGCCCGGAATGACCTGCACGTAGGCCCGCTCGCCGTTTCGCTCGCACACGAAGCATATCTCCTCCGTAGCGTGCTTCCCGTACCCGACGCGGCCCTTCCGCACTGCCCATCCGTCGTCAACGAGACGCAGGAAAAGGAGGTTTTCCTCGGCGCGCGAGAGTTCCGCCCGTGTCTCCTTCGTCGTAAAGGCAAACCGGAGTCCCGCGTCCCCGAAGTACCAGGCCTCCGCTCCGTCCATCGTCCTGTCCTTGTCTATGTCTACAAGCGGGACGGGGACGAGAAGCCCCGAGTCCTCGCAGAATCCCAGATAGTCTAGCACGGATTGGGGAGAGAAGGTGATTCCTCTTGCGGCCATCGCCTCGCTTGCCTGCCGCGCGCTCATGCGATTCCCGGTAAACCTCGCCATGAGCGACAGAAGCTCCCGAAGGTATGACGGGTTGCGGATGGAGTGCGGCTCGACGATCTCCGTCAATATGAAAGAATTGGCCCTGATTTTGGCGAAATCAGCCGCCTCGGCCGAATCGGGGGCCACCATCAGGCTTTGCGGCAAGCCCCCCGTCTTGCAGTAGAGGTCAAGCGCCTTTCTCGACTCCCTGAGGCCCGTCGCCTCGATAAACTCGGGATATCGCAGGGGCTGCAGCCGATACACGGCGAGTTCTCCCGATGCCGCGGGCCCGAAGGCCTCTCCCAGGGAGGCCTCAAGGGTCGAGCAACCCCTGCTGGCAAGGATGACCGAGGCGGTATAGCGGGTTCGTATGGTGGCAAGCGCCCCGGCCAGTCCTTCTATATGGTCCGCGTTGTCGATGAAGAGGGCCGAGGGCCCGACGCCGAGGGCCCGCGTCGAGTCGAGCAGGGACTTCGCGTCTGAAAGATTCGAATCGGCGTCGAGTTGCAGGATACGCACGGGCGGCTTCGCGTCCCGCAAGGCACGTGCGAGCGAGTTCATCACCGTTGACTTGCCGACCCCAAAGAGCCCGGTCAGAAGGACGATCGGATGGTCTCGTGAGATAGTCTGTATGTGTTTTTCGGTCTCAAGTCTGCTCAGATATATCATACTGTCAAGTATAAGTGACAATAAACTTCATTACAACATAATAACAAATATAAAGAACAATAAATGCCTAAAATGGTACTGTTTTCTGTTGCGTGTTGGGTTGTAAACGGGTACATTGATCCCCATCAGGGCAAACGCCCGTGATAAGGAGACCCTTGTGGCACGACAAATCAAGATTTTCGACACGACCTTACGCGACGGAGAACAGTCACCCGGCTGCAGCATGAACCTCCAGGACAAGCTTGACGTCGCCGAGAGTCTCGCGCGGTTGGGCGTCGATATCATCGAGGCGGGTTTCGCCATAGCGAGCCCCGGCGATTTCCAGTCCGTCCAGGCCATAGCCCGGAACATCAAGGGCGTAACGGTCGCCTCCCTCTCGCGCGCCCTCGAGAAGGACATAGACGCCGCCTGGAACGCGATACGCGACGCGGAAAGCCCGCGTATCCATACCTTCCTCGCGACAAGCCCCCTTCATATGGAATTCAAGCTCAAGAAAACGCCCGAACAGGTCTACGAGCAGGCCGTCGCGATGGTCAAGTACGCCCGGAACCTCTGCGGTGACGTCGAATTCTCGCTCGAGGACGCGTCCCGCTCCGATCCCGCGTTCATGTACCGGGTAATCGAGGGCGTCATCAACGCCGGCGCCTCGACCGTGAACATTCCGGACACCGTCGGATACGCTGTCCCGGAGGAATTCGGTGCCCTGATCCGCAACATCCGGTCGAACGTTCCGAACATCGACAAGGCGGTCATCTCCGTGCATTGCCATAACGACCTGGGGCTCGGAGTCGCGAACTCCCTCGCGGCCGCCATGGCGGGCGCCGACCAGATCGAGTGCACGATGAACGGACTCGGCGAGCGCGCGGGAAACGCGGCCCTCGAAGAGATCGTGATGAACCTGTTCACGCGGAAGGAATACTACGGCATGGCCTGCCGCGTGGACACCACGCAGATCTGGCAGGCCTCAAAGCGCGTCTCCAAGGCGACGGGCGTGCGGAGCCAGCCGAACAAGGCCATCGTCGGCGAGAACGCCTTCGCGCACGAGTCGGGCATACACCAGCACGGGGTGCTCGCGAACCGCGCGACCTACGAGATCATGACCCCGGAGTCGATCGGACTGCCGCACAACAAGATGGTGCTCGGCAAGCACTCGGGGCGCCACGCCTTCGAGGAGCGCCTGGCCTATTTGGGCCATCGCGTCACCGAGGAGCGGCTCAACGCCCTCTTCGACGAGTTCAAGGCCCTCGCCGACAAGAAAAAGACGGTATCCGACCGGGACATCGACGCCATGATCTCGGGTTCCTCCTCCGGAGTGCCCGAGGCCTACAAGCTCGACCGCTTCGTCGTCAATTCGGGATCCTCCATCACGGCGACCTCCGTCGTCAGGCTCGTAACGAGGGACGGCTCGAAGGTCGAGCGCGTCTCGATCGGCGACGGGCCCGTCGACGCCTCGCTGAACGCGGTGGACAAGATCATCGGCGGGTCGGAGATCAAGCTGGAGGACTTCAGCCTCCAGATCGTCGACGCGACGGACACGGGCGCCGACGCGCAGGGCGAAAGCCACGTGCGCATCGGCCGCGACGGCAGGACCTGGAACGGCTCCGGCGTCTCGACCGACATCGTCGAATCGGTGCTCAAGGCCTATCTTTCGGCGGTGAACGCCATGACCTACGAACTCGAACAGGAACGGACACGGGGGTAACGGGATGACCAACGCGGCGACATCGGGGCCTTTCGGCCACTTGCACATATTCGACTCGACCCTGCGCGACGGCGCCCAGGGAGAGGGAATCAGTTTCTCGGTCCAGGACAAGATCAACATCGTCCGAGCCCTCGACGAGCTCGGGGTCGCTTACATCGAGGCGGGCAATCCGGGATCGAACCCGAAGGATCTCGAGTTTTTCGCGGAGGTCGGCAAGATCAAGCTCGAGACCTCGCGTCTCGTGGCCTTCGGCTCGACCCGCCGCAAGGATATCAAGGCCTCCGAGGACGCGAACCTCGCGAGCCTCCTTTCGGCGGGCACCGAGACGGTATGCATCTTCGGCAAGACCTGGGACTTCCACGTCACCGAGATCCTCCGCGCCTCGCTCGACGAGAACCTCGCGATGATTCGCGACACGATGGCCTTCCTCGTCTCCGAGGGACGGACGGTCATATACGACGCCGAGCACTTCTTCGACGGCTACGTCGCGAATCCGGACTACGCCCTGTCGACCCTTCGCGCCGCGAAGGAGGGAGGGGCCTCGGTCCTGGTCCTCTGCGACACGAACGGGGGAACCCTTCCCGACGCCATACGCGAGATGACGGAGACGGTCGTGCGGGAGCTCGGCCTTCCGGTCGGTATCCACTGCCACAACGACACCGGCATGGCGGTGGCGAGTTCCCTCCTTTCGGTCAAGGGAGGGGCGACCCAGGTGCAGGGAACCCTCCTCGGGTTCGGCGAGCGGACGGGTAACGCGAACCTTTCGACGATCATCGCGAACCTGGAGCTCAAGATGGGCCTCCGGTGCCTGCCGGAAGGGCGTGTCGCGGACCTCACGCCGATCGCCCGCCGCGTCGCCGAGATCGCGAACATCACCCCGGACAACGGCATGCCCTACGTCGGCTTCAACGCCTTCGCGCACAAGGCCGGGATGCACATCGACGCGGTGACCAAGAACACCAAGGCCTACGAGCACGTCTCGCCGGAGTCCGTCGGAAACGAGCGAACCTTCCTCATGAGCGAGGTCGCGGGCCGCTCCATGATCATAGAAAAGATACGCAAATTCGATCCGGACATACAGAAAGACAGTCCCATGGCCGCCCAGATCGTCGCGCGGGTCAAGGAACTCGAGCACGTGGGGTACCAGTTCGAGGGAGCGGAGGGCAGCTTCGAGCTCCTCGTTCGCAAGAACATGGGAAAATACAAGCCCTTCTTCGACCTGCACTATTACAAGATCATCGGCGAACAGCCGGTTGAGGGGGTTCCCTGCAACGCCTTCGCGCAGATCAAGATCGGCGTGGACGGCGTGATGGCGGTGACGGCGGGCGAGGGCGACGGACCGGTCCACGCCCTCGACGTGGCCCTCAGGAACGCCCTCGAGCGGTTCTATCCGGCCGTGTCGCACATCCGGCTTACCGACTTCAAGGTGCGCGTGCTCGATTCCAAGAGCGCCACCGCGGCGAAGGTCCGCGTCCTTATCGAGTCCACGGACGGGGAGGAGGCTTGGAGCACGATCGGCGTCTCGAGCGACCTTATCGAGGCCTCCTGGATCGCCCTTGTCGATTCCTTTGAGTATAAGCTCATCATGGATGCGGAAAAGCGGCTGCGTATATACCGGTAGGTATACGGGACTTTACAAAAGCCTTTAGTTATACTACATTATCTTAAGTATAACTAAAGACGCCTCCCTGAGCGGAGCGACAAGGAGCATGACGATGAACTACAGGATAACAACCATCCCGGGAGACGGAATCGGACCCGATATCGTGCGCGAGGGCTGTCGGGCACTCGACGCCATCGGCAAGAAGTTCGGCCATTCGTTCGCCTACACGGAGACCCTCGCGGGCGGATCCGCGTTGGACGCGACGGGCGAACCGCTGCCCCAGGCGACTCTTGACGCCTGTCTCGCGAGCGATGCCGTGCTGCTCGGCGCGGTCGGCGGCCCGAAGTGGGACACCCTTCCCGGCGCGAAACGTCCGGAAAAGGCCCTGCTCGGCTTGCGCGCCGGCATGAAGGTGTACGCGAACCTTCGCCCCGCCCTCATGTTTCCCCAGCTTTCCGCGGCCTGCCCCCTCAAGGCGGAGATCGTGGCGAAGGGCCTCGACATACTCATCGTCCGCGAACTGACCGGCGGGATCTACTTCGGCGACCGAGGCAGGAACGCCGCGGGCGACGCCGCCTGGGATACCGAGGCCTATAGCGTCGCGGAGATCGCCCGCGTGGTGAAGATAGGATTCGAGTCCGCGATGAAGCGCCAAAAGAGGCTCTGCGTAGTCGACAAGGCGAACATCCTGGAAACGAGCCGCCTGTGGCGCGAGGTGACCGAGGGGATGAAGGGCCAGTATCCCGCGGTCGAGCTTTCCTACATGTACGTGGACAACGCCGCGATGCAGCTCGTGCGGAATCCGGGGCAGTTCGACGTCATCGTGACGAGCAACATGTTCGGGGACATCCTCTCGGACGAGGCAAGCCAGATCACCGGCTCGATCGGCATGCTCGCTTCGGCCTCGCTCGGAGACTCCGGTCCCGGGCTCTACGAGCCGATTCACGGTTCCGCTCCCGACATCGCCGGAAAGGATCTCGCGAATCCGCTCGCGACGATACTTACGTGCGCGATGCTGCTTCGGTACTCGCTCGGCCTTCCCAAGGAAGCCGACGCGGTCGAGGCTGCCGTCGCGAGCGTGCTCGACGCGGGCTGGCGGACTGGCGACATCGCGGGAGGCGCCTCCGATCGTGCCGCCCTGGGCGGCAAGCTCGTGGGAACCCGCAAGATGGGCGATCTCGTGGTTCGTCAGATAGAGGCGATGTAGGACGGATGTCCCCGTCGCCCGGGGCCGCCTGACCGTCGTCGAGGCCGTCTTGGCCGGGAAGGGCAAGACGGTCGGCGGAAGACCCCTCTTCGGCCGCTTCGCGAATCTCGCGGCGGCGCGAACGGGCCTGGAAGTGAACGGGTGTCCGCGTTGCCCGGCGGGGCAGGCGGACGGTGAACGATTCGGGCCGATCGTTCCGGGTAGACCAGTGCGTGCGCATTCGGTTCCCCCTTTGCTTCGGTTTCTAGGTAAGGTCCTTTTTGTATCGTGCCACGAACTCGTCGAGTTCGAGTAGCATGCGCGCGTGCGAGTCCCGGATGCGGTAATCGGACGCTCCGTTTTCCGATTCCGCCCGGGTTTCCGAGAAGAAATCCGCGGGGCGTGCGTGAAGCGCCTCGCAGAGGATGGACAGGGTTTCGGCTGAGACCCATTTTTTGCCGTTCTCTATGTTGTTGATGAAGGTGTGGGACAAACCGGTTTTGGCGGAAAGCTCGAGTTGGGAAAGGCCGTTGCGCTTTCGCAAGTATCTGAGGCGTTCCCCCAGGATTCTCGGTATGTCGGGTGTGGTGCTCATATTTGCGTTCATTAAACTATTGGTTTAAGTCGGCCGCAAATACCCAAGGGAAGATATAAGATTGAACTGATGGTGCAATATTCGCGCCGGAGTACGGATAGGGGGGAACATGATGAAAAGCGACAGGACAAAGAAGGGCGTGGAGCGTGCGCCGCATCGCTCGCTGTTTCGGGCCATGGGCTATACCGACGAAGAACTCGAACGGCCCATAGTCGGAATCGTCAATTCCCGGAACGAGATCATTCCCGGCCACATCCACCTCCAGCCGATCGTTGACGCCGTCAAGGCGGGCGTCCGGATGGCGGGGGGAACGCCGATGGAATTCCCCGCTATCGGTGTGTGTGACGGAATCGCCATGGGCCACGAGGGGATGAAATACTCGCTCGTCACGCGCGAACTCATCGCCGACTCGATCGAATGCGTCGCCACCGCCCATGCCTTCGACGCCCTCGTCATGGTGCCGAATTGCGACAAGATCGTTCCCGGCATGCTCATGGCGGCCGGCCGGCTCGACCTTCCCACCGTCGTCGTCTCGGGCGGGCCGATGCTCGCGGGCAAGTACGGCGACAAGCGGCTTTCCCTCACGAACATGTTCGAGGCGGTAGGCGCGGTGAGCGCCGGCAAGATGAAGCAATGCGAGCTCGACGCGATGGAGGAGAGCGCCTGCCCCGGCTGCGGCTCCTGCTCCGGGATGTTCACGGCGAACTCGATGAACTGCGTCACCGAGGTTCTCGGCATCGGCCTTCCCGGCAACGGCACCATTCCCGCGGCTTACGGCGCCCGCGTCGCGCTCGCCAAGAAAGCCGGCATGGCCGTCATGGAGATGCTCAAGAAGGGCGTCACCGCCCGGAAGATACTCACCCCCCAGGCCTTCGAAAACGCCCTGACCGCGGACATGGCCCTCGGATGCAGCACGAACACAATCCTCCATCTTCCCGCGGTCGCGCACGAGGCCGGCGTCGAGATCGACCTCAAGACGATCAACAAGATATCCGAGCGCACGCCGAACCTCTGCCGCCTCGCCCCCGCGGGCGAGAGCTTCATCGAGGACCTCTATGCCGCGGGCGGCATACAGGCCGTGCTCATGGAACTCGACCGGAAGAAGCTCCTGTATACCAAGCTCATGACCGTGACCGGAAAGACGGTCGCGCAAAACATCAAGGGCGTCGTCAACCGGAATCCGGCCGTGCTGAGGCCGTCGGACAACCCCTATTCCGCGACCGGCGGCATCGCCGTCCTCTTCGGGAACCTCGCGCCCTCGGGCTGCGTCGTCAAGCGCTCCGCCGTCGCTCCCGAGATGATGAGGCACTCCGGTCCCGCGCGCGTCTTCGAGTCCGAGGAGGACACCTTCGCCGCCCTGCAGGCCGGAAAGATCAAGTCAGGCGACGTCGTCGTCATCCGCTACGAGGGACCGCGCGGCGGTCCCGGCATGCGCGAGATGCTCGCCGTCACGGCGGCCCTCGCGGGCCGCGGCCTCGACAAGGAGGTAGCGCTCATCACGGACGGGCGTTTCTCCGGGGCGACCCGGGGCGCGTCCATCGGGCACTGCTCGCCCGAGGCCGCGGTCGGGGGGCCCATCGCCCTCGTGAGGGAAGGCGACATCATCACCATAGACATCAACGCCTATTCGGTGACCCTCGGGGTCTCCGACGAGGAACTCGCCCGCCGGCGCGCCGCCTGGAAGCCGGTCGAGCCGAAGATCAAGACCGGGTATCTCGCGCGGTACGCGCGGATGGTCACCAGCGCCGACAAGGGAGCCGTACTGACATGAAATGCACCGGAGCGAAAATAGTTGTCGAGTGCCTCGCCGAACAGGGCGTGGACACCGTCTTCGGGTATCCCGGAGGGACGATCCTCAATATCTACGACGAGCTCTACAAAAACTCCGACCGGATCAGGCACATCCTGACCGCGCACGAGCAGGGAGCGACGCACGCGGCCGACGGCTACGCGCGGGCCTCGGGTACGGTCGGCGTCGTCATGGCGACGAGCGGGCCCGGTTGCACCAACATGGTGACCGGCATCGCAACGGCCTACATGGACTCGGTCCCGCTGGTCGCGATCACCTGCAACGTGGCGCAGAGCCTTCTCGGCAAGGACAGCTTCCAGGAAGTCGACATCACCGGTATTACCATGTCGATCACCAAGCACAATTACATCGTCCGCGACGTCAACTCGCTCGCAGGTATCATGCGCGAGGCCTTCGACATCGCGCGGTGCGGCCGGCCGGGACCCGTTCTCATCGACATCCCGAAGGACGTGACCGCGGCGCTGGCCGAATACGAGCCGCTCGCCGTGTCCTCGTGCGCGCGCTCGGAGGCGGTGAAGCGATGCGCCTCGAAGGTGCCCGTGCCGACCGAGGCGGAGATGGACCGCGCGGCGAAACTCCTGTCCTCGGCGAAGCGTCCGTTCTTCTACGTGGGCGGCGGCGTCGTCATTTCCGACGCCTCGCGGGAGCTCGTCGCCCTCGCCGAACGGCTGAACGCCCCCGTGGCCGTGAGTCTCATGGGCAAGACCGCGATCCCCGCGCGTCACGAACTATGCACCGGGATGATCGGCATGCACGGAACCAAGGCCTCCAACACGGCCGCGAACCAGTGCGACCTCCTCGTCGCGATCGGCGCGCGCTTCTCAGACCGCGTCATCTCTGACCCGTCGAAATTCGCGCGCGAGTCGAAGATCCTGCAGATCGACATCGATCCCGCGGAGATCAACAAGAACGTGCGGACCGAGGCCTGCCTCAACGGAAACATACGCGAGATACTCGCCGGACTCGCCGCCAGGGTCGAAGCCCGCGGGCGCGACGCATGGAACGACAAGGTCGACGAATGGAAGACGCACCTCCCCTCGATGTACTCGAAAAAGACGCCGCTTCATCCAAAGTTCGTGCTCGAGACGGTGCATTCGCGGGTCGGCGACGACGCGATCGTGAGCACGGAAGTCGGCCAGCACCAGATGTGGGTGGCGCAGTTCTATCCCTTCGCGAAACCGAGAACCTTCCTGACCTCGGGCGGACTCGGCACGATGGGCTACGGGACGGGAGCCGCCATCGGCGCGCAAGTCGCGTGTCCCGGCAAGCGGGTGGTTCACGTCGCGGGCGACGGTTCGTTCCGCATGAACCTCAACGAGCTCGCGACGATCTCCCATTACAAGCTTCCCATCATCATCATCGTCGCGAACAACGGGACGCTCGGCATGGTCAGGCAGTGGCAAAAACTGTTCTACGACAAACGGTACTCCGAGACGACGCTCGACCGTCCGCCCGATTTCGTGAAGCTCGCCGACGCCTTCGCGGTGCGCGGATTCAGGGCCACGAGCGAGGACGAGTTCGCGGCCGCCTTCGACGAGGCCCTCGCCTCGGGCGAGCCGGCCCTGATAGACTGCTACATGGACATAGACGAGATGGTGTTCCCGATGGTCCCCGCGGGAAAGCCTATTGACGAACTGCTTCTCGATGCGTAATCCTGTCGCGGATGATCTTTCCGACGTTTGAGTTCGCCGGTTTTTTCCTCTGCGTCTTCGTCGGGTTCTGGTATGTCTTCCGCCGGAACCGCGACCGCCGCCTGTTTCTGACCGCCGCCAGCTACGCCTTCTACGCGTTCTGGGACTGGCGGTTTTGCTTTTTGCTGCTCGCGTCGACCGCCGCCGCCTGGGTTTTCGGGTTTCTCATAGGCGCGCAACGCGAGCACTTCAGGCGAAAGGCCCTGCTCGTGCTGTCGGTCATCTTCTTCCTTGTCGTGCTCGCGTTCTTCAAGTACTGGGGCGCGTTCTCGCTTGCGGCAAACGCGCTTCTCTCGCGCGGCGCGGCCGGGGGAGCGGAACCGCCGTTTTTGCTTCCCGTCATCCAGGTCGCGTTGCCGGTGGGACTGTCGTTCTATACGTTCAAGGCGATGAGCTACGTCTTTGACGTCTACCTCTGCAAGATGCAGCCGGCGAAGGACGCTCTCGACGTCGCGCTCTACGTCTCCTTTTTTCCCCAGATCGCCTCGGGCCCGATCGTTCACGCGGCCGAATTCTTCCCCGGTATCGATCGCGCCGCCTCCGCGGGGATAGAGCCGGGCTCGTGTCCGATCCAGCTTTCCCGGGCGCTCGCGCTTCTCGGTTCCGGGCTTTTCAAGAAACTGGTCATCGCAAACTTCCTCTCGACGCTGTTCGTCAACCCCGTTTTTTCCGACGTCGCTTCGCGGCATTCCGCCGAGGTATTGCTCGCGGCCTTCGGGTACTCCGCCGTCATATACGCCGATTTCTCCGGCTACAGCGACATGGCGATCGCCGTGGCGCTCCTGCTCGGGTTCGAGACGCCGGCGAATTTCAGGAGGCCATACGCGGCCTTCTCGGTCACCGACTTCTGGAAGCGCTGGCACATAACCTTCTCGTCCTGGCTGCGGGAGTACCTGTATTTCTCCTTCGGCGGCTCGCGTTTCGGCATCCGCCGCACGCTGTTCGCCCTCGTCGCCACGATGGTGCTCGGCGGCCTCTGGCACGGGCCCAAGGCGACCTTCGTCGTGTGGGGCGCGATGCAGGGCGTGGCGCTCGCCCTTGAACGGGCCTTCGGCTCGGGAGAGCGCAAAAGCTCCGTGCGATGGAAGGCGGCGCTGCAGGTCGCGGCTACCTTTCTTTTCGCCACGGCGAGCTGGATCGTGTTCCGCGCCGAATCGCTCGGTGCCGTGGCCCTGTGGGCCCGCTCGCTCGCGAATGTGAGCGTGCCGGTCACGCTGCTGACGCCCGCCGTCGTCATCACCCTCGTCGTCGCCCTCGGGATGCACGCGATACCGGACTCGGTCCGTTCCCGGGGCATGTCCGCCTGGATCGCCCTCCCGTTCGTCCTCAAGGGCGTCGTGGCCGCGCTTTTTATGGCCGCGCTTCACGTGGTATCGATGTCGGGCGTCGCCCCGTTCATCTACTTCCAGTTTTAGGGGGAGGGGAATGATGGTCCGATCAAGGGGCGATTCGTACAGCGCGAACCATGTCATGGCGACGGTCGCGGTTTGCGCCGCCTGCGCGGTACTGCTGTGCGGCAAGAGCCTCTGGATTCCCGCTTCCCGAGTCGAGAACCTCTCCGCGCGGTCCGTCGCCCTGGCGACGGCCGAGTCCCTTTCCCTGCTGGCCTCGCGCGCGGGTCTTGACGTCTATGTTCCGGCCCTGCGCGAAGGCTTCGTCGACGCGGCCGGCCTTTCCGGCCATAGCTCCTGGGACATGCGCTATTTCAACAAGCGCTCCTCCCCGGGCGCGGCGACCGACTCGCCTGCCGGCCTTCCGCCCCCGTCCGCGGAAGGTACGGCGACTCAGAATGGCGACCTTGCCGCAGCGACCGATACTGCCGACACCCCCGCCGCCGCAACCACCGACAACGCAGCAACCACTGACACTACCGCCACCGCCGACACCGCCAGCGCAACCGGCGACATCGCCAGCTCAGTCGCAACCGCCGACACCGCCGTCGCCGTACGTCCCGACCGGAACCGGAAACTCGAGCGGGCGTACATCTACTCGCGGGAACGGCCCCTTGAGGTATACTTCTTCGGTGACTCGCAGGTGTTCAGTCTCGGCTCGGGATTCTCGCGACTCGTCGGGAAGGATTCGCCGATACGGGTCGACGTACTCGCCATCCATTCCTCGGGCTTCATCCGCGCGGATTATTACGACTGGCCGTCAAAGCTCGCCGACACCCTCGCGTCCAAGCGGTACGGCGCGGCCGTCATGATGCTCGGCATGAACGATTACCAGAATTTCTGGGGAGACGACGGGAAGGCCCTCAAGAAGCGGACGCCCCAATGGGAGGCGGCCTACAAGGAGCGGTGCAGACGGATCATCGACATCGCGCTGTCCGAGGTGCCGCGCGTGTACTGGCTCAGGATGCCGCTCGTCAAGAACAAGGCGTACGACGAGAGCCTCCGGTATATCGAGTCGGTTCACGATTCCCTCGCGGGGGAATACAGCCCCGACACGCTTGTCCGCGTTTCCCTGCGGGACTCCGTCCCCGGGCCCGACCGGCCCTATGCCGAGACGCTGACCCTGGGCGAGTCGCCCGCCGTCCGCGTCATGTCCGAGGACGGCTCGCACTACACGGTCGAGGGCGGCCAGCTCGCCACGCGCGCCCTCTTCGACCTGATGGCGCGCGATTTCCTCTTTTCCGAGCTTCCTGTTGCGCACCTTCCCGAATAGTTGCTATACTCCCGGATAATCAGGAGAAACGCATGCTGAACCGCAACCCACGACTCGCGAACCTCACCTCGGGATACCTCTTCCCGGAGATCGCGAAACGCCGCGCCGCGTACGCGAAGGCGCATCCGGACGCTTCAATCATCAGCCTCGGGATCGGAAACACGACCGAACCCCTGACGCCGCACGTCGTACGGGGCCTCTCGGACTCGGTCGCGAAGCTCGGAACCAAGGAAGGTTATTCGGGTTATGGCGACGAGACGGGACTTGCCCCGCTCAGGGCAAAGATCGCCTCGGTGCTCTACGGCGACCTCGTGACGGCCGAGGAGGTGTTCGTCTCCGACGGCGCGAAATGCGACATCGGCCGCATCCAGTACCTGTTCGGTCCCGACGCCGCGGTCGCCGTGCAGGATCCCGCGTATCCCGTGTACGTCGACGGTTCCGTCATGATCGGCGCCGCGGGCCCCGCTCTCGCCTCAGGCTCGGGCTACGAGGGAATCTCCTACATGCCCTGCACGGCCGAGAACGGTTTTTTCCCCGACCTTTCCGCGATACCGCCGAAATCGATTATATATTTCTGCTCGCCCAACAACCCGACCGGCGCGGTCGCGACGAAGGCCGAGCTGAAGGCCCTCGTGGACCGCGCGCGAGCGACAGGTTCCGTCATCGTTTTCGACTCCGCCTATTCGGCGTTCATCCGCGACCCAGAACTGCCGCGTTCGATCTACGAGATCGACGGCGCGCGCGAATGCGCCATCGAGGTCAGTTCCTTCTCCAAGCCGATCGGCTTCACCGGCGTCCGCTGCGGCTGGACGGTCGTACCCCGGGAACTCGCGTTCGCCGACGGAACCCCCGTCATGAACGACTGGGCGAGGCTCGTTACCACGATCTTCAACGGCGCCTCGAACATCGCACAGGCAGGGGCCCTGGCGTCGCTCGACGCGGAAGGTCTTGCCGAGACGCGCGAGCTGACCGACTACTATCTGAGGAACGCCGCGGTGATCCGCGAGGCGCTTTCGGCCCCGAACTTCCGCGCGGCCGGCGTCGAGATATACGGCGGCGACAACGCGCCGTACGTGTGGGCCCGGTTCCCCGGAAGGAAGAGCTGGGAGATGTTCGATCGCATCCTGGACGAATGCCGCGTCGTGACGACGCCGGGCGCGGGGTTCGGCCCCGCCGGCGAATCCTTCCTGCGCTTCAGCTCGTTCGGCCACCACGA
Organism: Spirochaetales bacterium Spiro_10; assembly: GCA_001604405.1. Lineage (GTDB taxonomy): Bacteria > Spirochaetota > Spirochaetia > Treponematales > Treponemataceae > Teretinema. The sequence goes on along the minus strand of LVBL01000006.1, from coordinate 125,174 downwards.
ACAGGTCCTGGAGGCCTGCTCGAGGCTCGCGAAGCTTACGCTGTAACCCGGAATGCCCCGCGGGCCGTCGGCCTTATTTGGCGCCGGCCAGGGGTTTCGTCGCGAATCTCACGCCGAGCCTGACGTCGAAGAGAAACGAATCGACGACCGCGGCGGAATCGTCGGTCGAGAAGGTATACAGCGCCCCGTTTCCGGATAGGAAGAACGACAGGTCGTCCTTCGGCGCCCATGTAACGCCGCAGCCGAGAACGAGGTTGCCGTACGAGCGATCGTTCAGAGGAACGAGCGAGTCGCGGAATTCCACGATCCGGTAGATGAAGTCGAGCGAAATCCTGAAGGGCGAACCCTTCAGGAAGGCCTCGGTATACAGTCCGTAGTCGGTGGTGCTGCGGAGTATCGAGGCCCCGCCCGCGAGCGTCTCGACGGCGCTGCGCTGGCTCGCCTTGAGCGTGCACAGCACGTTCGGCAGGTAGAAACCCGCGGACACCTCCCCGCGCTGGAGGTAGGCCTGTCCCGCGCCGGTCGCGGCGGGAGGGAAGGCGAAGTCGGAATCGACCGTCGCGACCACGACTCCCGGAAGGACGATCTTGAAGCCGAGGCCGAGACCGGGTTGCAGGAGATTCGAGACCGCGTCGTCCGAGGACGAATTGAGCACGCCGAACGAGGGTCCGGCCGAGATGACGAGAAACGAGGTGTGATAGGCCGCGCGCGCCGACAGAAGGTTGCCGTTGACCGGGTCGCGGTTGAACGATACCGTCGCGTCGAGGTTCTCGAGCAGGCGGTCGGTCACGGAAACGCCGAATCCGAATCCCGGCCCGAAGGGTTCGAACGAACCCCCGCCGTCCAGGCCGAAGGTGCTGGCCGACGTTGTAAGCTCGATGTCAGCCGCGTGAAAGGACGCCGCGCATACCGCGAAAAGGGCGATGAACGCCGTAAGCATCTTTTTGTCCATCAGTATACCGCCTTGAGCAGAAACCGTAATTCGCCGGCCGACGACGGGTCGTCAAAATGCAACGGCTTGAGAACCGCCGTCAGCGCCAGTTCGTAATCCGACACGAGAAAACTCACGAACGGGCTGACGGAAAATGAAAAGGGACTGACCGTGGAGGGCTCCTCGGGATTGATGCACCCGAGCAGACTGACGCCTCCCCTGACGCCGTTCTCCCGCAGGCGTCCGTAAGCGACGAGCAGGTTGAGCCCGAGATACGATTCCTCCGCCTCTGCGAGGTTTTCGTCGTCGCTCACGGCCGGGAAAACCGGCGACGAGAAGAAGGACAGGACCAGATCGGTCATGCCGAGGTGCAGCCGGGGCTCGAAGAGAAGGTAGAGGTTGCGCTCGAGGTCGCCGAGGTTCGCCTTGACCCCCTTGAATCCGGCGCCCGCATAGAGTTCATGCCCGCCCTCGGAGCGGAAGAGCGCGGTCGCGCCGGCGCGGAAGGCGACGTCGGAGGTTCCCGGCTTGACGTACGCGCCGGAAAAGGCGTTAAGGGAGGCGGTGCGGCCGTCCGCGACGATCCTGGCGTCGACGGTAAAGGCCCCGTCGTTTCCGGATCGCTCGTTCCAGTACGCGTATCCCGCCACGGCGAGCGGGCGCGACCCGGGGATGACCGTTACAGCAAAGCCCGTTCCCCTGATCTCGGTGTCGGGCGCGAACGCCATGCCCGCGGGCATTCCGTAGAATTCGGGCTCGTCAACGCGAACCTTCAGCGATTCCCGGAGAAGGGTTCCGGACGCGGGATTGTCGAGATATCCCGTAAAAAGCGTGAGCGTGACGTCGCTGCCGCGAACGGAGGGGAAGACGAGCTCGGCCCCGTCGAAGAGGATGAAGCCCGGATCGGTGTCGCCGTCGAGACGCCAGAGAAAGGCCTCGGTGTCCGCGACGAACATGACCGTCCTTCCGCGTATCCTGACCCAGTCGGTGGGGATGAACCAGAGCGACAGCAGGGCGGCGGTCGAGAATACCGCCCGCGAATCCCCGTCGGCGATGGATCCGCGCGATTCGACCGAGAGTTCCGAAAGGGACACCGTTTGGGCGCCGACGAGACGCGCGCAGACGAGAAAAATGGCCAGTGTCGTAACCTTTCGGACGTTCATGGATACTCCCCGTCCCAGTATATACCATTACGCCGAGGCTAGCCATAACTAACTTCCAAAAAGGTTTTGGCCGGGAATAATCTTGACTATTCGGTAAAAGCGTATAAACTTGAAAGATATGAGCGATTATCTCGATATCAACAACGAAGAACTCCTGAAGGATTTTTTCAGCGAGGCGGAGCAACAGGTTCTTACGCTGGAAAGCAATATCCTGGTAATTGAGAATGATCCCGCGAATCACGAGGCGGTTGACGAGATCTTTCGCGCCGCCCATACGCTCAAGGGCGGGTCGGCCACCGTGGAGATGCACGAGCTGGCCGAGTTCACCCACGTTGTCGAGGATCTGCTCGACGAAATCCGTTCCGGCTCCGTCGCGGTCACCGAGACCGTTATCGACGTGCTGCTCAGGTCTCTCGACGTAATAAAGGCCATGCTCGAGGCGCGGTCGGCGGGCACGGTGTTCGGCGATGACGTGGGGACGCTCACCGGCGAATTGGCGGCCCTCATTCCCGCGCGCGCGGCCAAGCAGAAGACGGGCGGAAAAAAGAAGACCCCCGTAGAGTCGGCGCCCGCGGCTCCTTCCCCGAAGGCCTCCGCCCCGGCATCCCGCGCCGCTTCCCCCTCGGTCGATCCCGCGACCTTTCTCTCCGAATACGAGCTTCTGGAACTCAAGGAATCCATCCCGCCGGGCCAGTCCGTGTATACCGTGCGCGTAGCCTTCGACGAGGCCAACCCGATGAATACCGTCGGCGGGATACAGGTGTTCGCGTCGCTCAAACAGGCGGGACAGGTGCTCAAGACCGTTCCCGACTTCGACGCCCTTTACGAGGACGTCTTTCACGAGCATGTCATCTATTTCGTCGCCTCCGACATGGACCCGGAATCGTTGATAAGGTCCGCGTCCGTGTCCGACGTCACGCTGGGCGTGGAGGTTACCCCGTTCGAGGCCGCGAAACCGGCTCCCCCGGCCGGGAAGCCAGCCGCTTCCGCGCCGGTCGCCGCCGCGCCCGTCGCGCGGCCCGCCCCGGCGGATCGTTCCGCGGCCGATCGCGCCGTTGCCGAACGCGCCCCGGTCATGGACGAGGCGGCCGAAGCCGAAGAACCCGAAGACCGCGAGGCCGACGCGAAAGCCGACGGATCGAAACGCCCCGCCGCCTCCGCCCAGACGCATTCCTCGGGCTCGGTCCTTCGCGTGGACTCGCGCCGTATCGACTATCTCCTGAACCTCGTCAGCGAGACGGTTATAACAAAGGCCTCGTTCAACCAGAGCGCCCTCCATTTCGGGGAACTTCTGTCCGAATTCCAGCAGACGGAGTCCCAATGGAAGGAACGCCTCAAAAAGCTTCTCGACAACGTGCCCGACTATCTCGAACGCATCCAGGAGGGCCAGAGCGTCAAGGACCTCAAACGCGAACTGAACGCGGAGTACGCGGACCTCTTCGGCCTGTTCGACGCCTTCGAGGCCTCGATGAAGGGAACGGTCACCAAGTTCCGTTCCGCGGCCCAAAACCTCGGGCGCATAACCGGCGAACTGCAGGAAGGGGTCATGAAGATCCGCATGGTTCCGATCAGCCAGATTTTCAGCCGGTTCCCGAGACTCGTGCGCGACCTGTCGCATGACCTCGACAAGAAGGTCAAACTCGTCATCGAGGGAGAGGACACCGAACTCGACAAGTCGGTCGTCGAGGATCTCCTCGACCCGATCATGCACTGCGTGAGGAACGCGATAGACCACGGAGTCGAGCGCCCGGCCGAACGCGCTGCCCTCGGCAAGGGCGAGGAGGGGATGATCCTCCTCAAGGCGAGCAACGAAGGCAACATGATCATCATCGAGATAGCCGACGACGGGCACGGGATCGACGTGGAGTCGGTCAAGAAGAAGGCCGTCTCGCGCGGCATCATCCATCCCGGAAAGAATCTCACCGATATTGAAGCCTTCCAGCTCATCTTCGAGCCCGGCTTTTCCACGGCCGAGAAGATCACGAACATATCGGGCCGCGGCGTCGGCCTCGACGTCGTCAGGACGCACATCGAGAAGCTCAACGGCACGGTGACCATATCGTCGCAGAAGAACGTCGGCTCGCGTTTCACGATCCGCCTTCCCCTCACGCTCGCCATCATCCAGGGACTTCTCGTGCGCGTCGGCCGCGAGGTGTATTCCATACCGATCACGTCGGTTATCGAGAGCCATCGCGTGCAGCCGAGCGACATCAGCCGGATAGACAACTACGAGGTGTTCAACGTCCGCAACGAGGTAATAAGCCTGCTCCGACTCAACCGCCTGTTCGGCATCAAGACGCAGGAGACGAGCGAGTACAGCTACATTGTCATAGTCGGAACCGCGGAGAAGAAGATCGGCCTCATGGTCGACAGCCTCATCGGCGAGGAAGACGTGGTCATCAAGCCGCTTCGGGACCAGTTCACGAATTCCCCGGGTATCGCGGGCGCCTCGATCCTGGGAGACGGTTCCGTCTCCCTGATTATCGACGTGAGCCAGCTTCTTGATCTCGGGCTCAAGCAGGAAATCGAGGCCCGCGAGCGCCGCGAGGCATCCGTATGGTGAGGGAAACGGGCATGAGCGACATCGAGGTACGACGGCGGGAAAACGAGACGGAAGACCGAAGGGACGAGGAACGCGCGGAAAAGGCCGTGGTCATCGATTTCAAGATGGTTACCTTTTCCCTCGCGGGCAAGGACTACGCCATAGACATCATGCGCGTAAAGGAGATCGCCAAGGCCGGCCGGTTCACCTACGTGCCGAACACCTCGCCGTTCGTCATCGGCGTGTACAACCTTCGCGGGGACATCATTCCGATCATCGACCTCAGGGTATTCTTCAACATACCGACGAAGGCCCGCGAGGACGATTCCGTCGAGAACATGATCATCATCCACGTCGACGAGCAGACCTTCGGCATCGTGGTTGACGCCATCGACAAGGTCGTGGGCATCTCGCAGGAGTCGATCCAGCCGCCGCATCCGATATTCGGCGACATCAACATCAAGTACATTCACGGTGTCGTGGAAAACCGCGGACGGCTTTACATCATCCTCGACGTAACCAGGATATTCGGTTCGCGCGCCCGCGAGGACGAGGAAAAGGCCAGGGAGGCCATCTCTGGCACGCTCGCGACGTCGCCCGTGAAGGACGCGGCGGCCGGGAAGAAGCAGTCCCGCGACGAACTCGACATATCCTTCATCCAGAGCTCCCTCGGTTCGCTCGGGAAATTCTTCGTTACCTCCGTCAACGAGAAGTGGGTACGTGACCGGTTCGCCTCCTGGCGCGACCAGCGTCCCGCCGATTCCGTTCAGCTCTCTTCCGAGGACGACGCGCGGCAGTATCTTTCCACGTTCCCGTCTCCCTGTACCGGCTCGTTTTGGGACGCCGGATACATGGACGCGATGGCGTCGGCGCTGCCCGACAACGCGGCCAAGCAGATTAACGTGTGGAACGTCGGTTGCGGCAAGGGGTACGAGTCGTACAGCCTCGCCGTCACGCTCCGCGAGCGCTATCCGAACGCGAGGGTCAGGATCTACGCGAACGATTCCGACCTCCTGTCCATCTCGAACGCCCCGATGCTCTCCTTGCGCGACGAGGACGTGACCCCGCGGCTGAAGCCCCATCTGGTTCAGGGCGTCAGCGGGGCGTGGTCCTTCAACCAGGCGATCAAGGACATGATCATGTTCGAGTATCACGACTGTAACAACCAGAACTCGGTGCCCAACATGGACGTGATCCTGGCGAGGGACGTGTTGTCCTACATGAACCCCAAGCAGCAAACCTCGCTCATCGCCGAGTTCTCCGAGAAGCTCAAGGACAACGGCCTCATTATCCTCGGCAAAAACGAGGCCATGCCGCAGAAGAGCGGCTGGCTCAGGCATGTGCAGGGCGACATCGTCGCCTTCAGCAAGGAATAATCGCTAACGCGAACGAATATAAGGAGAGGCCGATGCGTGTAGAGTACATCAATCCGTTTGTTGAGGCAGCGTACAATATCCTTACCGAGGTACTGGGAGGGGAGGTTCGTCGCGGCGAGCTGTATCTCAAGTCGACGTCAATGCCGGTCATGGGCGTCGCGGCGCTCGTGGGACTCGCGGGCGACGTGGAGGGGCGGGTCATTTTCGACATGAGCATGGACACAGCCATGAAGATCGCGTCGAAGATGAACAACGAGGACATGAAGGCCTTCGACGATCTCGCGAAGGCGACCATAACCGAGCTCGCGAACCTGATTACCGCCCAGGCGGTGACCAAGCTGCACGATCTCGGTTTCAGGTTCGATTTGACCCCGCCCGCGCTGTTTACCGGCGAGAACATGGAGATATCCGATCACGATGTCGAGGCCCTCATCGTTCCCATGGAAACCGTCCAGGGGAAGGTTGAAGTTAACGTTGCGATTCGCGATCGCATGTAATATACTAGGAGTACACGTATGATATCTAAACAGGATTTTCCGGCCATAAACGAACGACCTCCCGAGGGGCTCAAAGGAGACGGAACCGCGTTCCGGATTCTCGTCGTGGACGATTCCATGTTCGTCGCGAAGCAGATCGGGCAGATTCTTACGAGCGAGGGGTACGAGATCGTGGCGACCGCCTCCGACGGTCTCGACGGCGTCGAGAAATACAAGGAGCTGTGCCCGAACGTCGATCTCGTTACCATGGACATAACCATGCCCAAGATGGACGGGATTACCGCCCTGGAGCAGATCATGGCCTTTGACAAGAACGCGAAGGTGGTGATGATCAGCGCCCTGGGAAAGGAAGAACTCGTCAAGAAGGCGCTTCTCCTGGGCGCGAAGAACTACATCGTCAAGCCCTTGGACCGCAAAAAGGTCCTTGAGCGCATCTCGACGGTACTGGGCAAATAGGGCCGTCCGTACGCGGTCGGCGGGTTTCTGCGGATGTGAACGGGGCGTCTTTTGACGCCCCTTTTTTTTATCGGGTTTACCGGTCCGTTCCGGTCATTCGATACCGCTTTCCGGAACGCACGATTCTGCGGCGTATTCCCGAGGCCGCCAGCAGTTTCCGCGCCTTGCTGACATAGCTGTGAACGTCTCCTGCCCGCCGTTTGTCTTCGGTACCCCAGAGGATCTCCGTCAGCGCCGTCGTGCCGATACCGTCGGCCCCCGCGTCCGCGATGGCCTCGATGGCGCGTTTCAGCTTCCGGTGACAGGGAAGGAGGGCGAGTCCGCGTCCGGGATACTCGGGGACCCGCTCGGCGACGAAACCGTCAGCGTCCGGGGATTCCGGCAAAGCCGCCTCTGCCGGCACGCTCAGGGCGGTCTCAAGGGCCTCAACCGCCCTGGTCATCTCCTCGGACCGCCTTCCGTTCGCCCGGATTCTCGCCGTTCCGTCGTCCTCGATCCGCCAACTGACGATGCCGATGCGGCTGCGGGCGGCCAGCAGGTGGGTTACGGGGTGAATCCGGTGGGAAAACAGGGTGTTTCGGGACACGATAACCGCCGAAATCCCGTGTCTCTGAAAGCGTTCGTGCAGCTCCGACAGCCCTTGCGCGTAGGAAACCTCGAGGCCCGCCCGCTCGAGGGTCTGACCGATCCGGCGTGTTTCCGGCTCCCCGCGCGTAAAAACGAGGATATGTGGTTTCATGCGTTTTTTTACGGCCGGAAGGGTGTAAAACTTTAGGTGTCCGCCACTTTTACCCGCCGGTATTTCCATTGACCGGAGGGCGGCGGGTGGGGTACAGTAGTACGCGACAACAACAAGGGGCCTATCGAAGTGTTTCTTAAAAGTCTTGAGGTATTCGGTTTCAAATCGTTCGCTGACCGCACGCGCATCGAATTCGCTGACGGCATTACCGCCCTTCTCGGTCCCAACGGATGCGGAAAGAGCAACGTCGTCGACGCGGTAAAATGGGTTCTCGGGGAACAGGCCTCCAAGGCCATGCGGGCCGACAAGATGGAAGACGTCATCTTCAACGGCACCGAGTCCCGCAAGGCCCTCAACGTCGCCGAGGTAACCCTGACGATCGCGAACGAGGCCGGTCTCCTGAGCCTCGACATGAGCGAGATCGCGATCAAGCGGAGGCTGTACCGTTCCGGAGAAAGCGAATATTACATAAACAACGCCCCCGTAAAGCTCAAGGACATCCGCGAACTTTTCTGGGACACGGGCGTCGGAAAGGCAGCCTACTCCGTCATGGAGCAGGGCAAGATCGACCAGATCCTGTCGAGCAAGCCGGAGGAACGGCGGTACATCTTCGAGGAGGCCGCCGGGATCACGCGGTTCAAGGTTCGCGGCGCCGAGGCGGAGCGGAAGCTCGAGAAAACCGAGGAAAACATGCGCCAGATCGAGGGCATCCTCGGCGAGGTGAAGCGTTCCTACGACACCCTCAAGATTCAGGCCGACAAGACGGTCAAATACCGTGCCGTGCGCGAGGCGATCTTCGAGAACGAGCTCGATATCCAGCTGCTCAGGCTCAAGGGATTCACGCAGGACCGCGACCGAAGGACGGGCGACGTCGAGGACATCAAGAGACGCCGCGGCGAGGTGCAAGGCGAGATCGACGCCATCAATTCCTCCCTCGAGGAGAACATGGACGTCGTCAACGAGATGGAGGCGAAGCTCGTCGACTGCCAGAAGGAGATATACGGCCTCGCCGTCGAGAAGAACGAGAAGGACAAGCAGTCCCGTCTGCTCGTCGAAAGGCGCGACGAGGTCAAGTCCAAGATCGCCCAGCTCGACGGCCGCCGGCAGGCGGTCGAGAACCGCGTCGAGAGCCTTCGTGAGGACGCGGACGGGCAGGACGAGATCGTCCGGGATCTCGCCAAGCGGCTTGCCGAGATCGAGCGCAACATCGCGTCGTTCGAGGAGAACGTCGCCATGGCGGGGAGCCGCATCTCGGACAACGACCGCGAGTCCGCGCGTCACGAGGAGGCCATCGTCGCCCTGGACGCCGAGCGCGCCGGGATGGAGAGCCAGCTCCAGGCCATCACGGAAGACATCGTCACCGAACTCGACAAGCGCCTGCGCGACGCGGGATATTCCTCGAAGGCCCACGCCGACTCCGACGCCGAGCTCGACAACCTCATAGGCCAGCTCAAGGTTCTCGTCGCCGGCAGGAAGAACATCTTCTCCGACTTCGCACAGCTGCACGAGCCTTCGGCGCAGGACACGAGGAGATTCGCCGACAACGCGGTCGGGACCTTCACCGAGCTTTCCGGCCTCATCGAGAGGCTCGAGGCGTCCCTGTTAGCCTACCGGAAGTCGAGCCCGACCTTCATAGACGAGTTCCTCTCTCCCGAGGGGATCATCACGAAGAAGCGCGCCATCGACGCGAAGATACTCGAAAACCGCGAGGCGATCGTCGCGCACCGGGAGACGATCGGGTCGCTCAAGGCGCAGAACGGCGACCTCGTGCTCAAGATCGAGGAGTACCGGAAGACGCTCGAGAGCCTGAGGCTCAACCGCGTGCAAATGAAGACCCAGGGCGAGGCGGCGGAGGAGCAGGCGCGACTCATCAGGCGCGAGCTCGCCTCGCAGGAGGCCACGCTCAGGGAACTCGAGAACGAGTCCTTCGCTGAGCAGAAACGCCTCTCGGACATCGTCGAACAGATCGAGGAGATCGAGGGCGAGCTCGCCTCGATCGAGCACAAGGGCAAGACCCTCACCGCCGAGCTCGAGCGGCTCGAGAACGACATCACCTCGCGCAATTCCGACGTCGCGGGCAAGCAGGAGCGGCTCAAGAACCGCGTCGCCGAGATCGGGAAGATACAGAGCCAGCTCGAGAAGATCCACATGGATCTCGCCATGAACGAGACCGAGATCCGGAACATCAAGGAGAATTTCCGGGAAACGCATTCCCGCGACCTCATGGAGTTCGAGGAGCGGATGTTCACCATCACCGCGCCCGCGGGGGAACTGCGCGAAAAGCTCGCACAGGCCCGCGCGAGCCTGAAGGATCTCGGAAGCGTGAACCTGATGGCCGTGGAGGAGTTCGCCGAAACGAAGGAGCGTTACGATTTCCTTACCGCCCAGATCGCCGACCTTCAGAAGGCGCGCGACGACCTCAAGCGGATTACCGAGGAAATACGCGCGGAGTCGACCGAGCTCTTTCTCGCGACCTATAACAAGATCAAGAAGAACTTCCACAACATGTTCCGGCGCCTGTTCGGCGGCGGCAGGGGCGAGATCAGGCTCGTCGACCCCGCGAACGTGCTGGAAAGCGGCATAGACATCTTCGCGCAGCCGCCGGGGAAGAAGCTCGAGAACATCAGCCTCCTTTCGGGCGGCGAAAAATCGATGACCGCCGTCTCGCTCCTTTTCGCGACGTACATGGTCAAGCCCTCGCCGTTCTGCCTGCTCGACGAGATAGACGCCGCCTTGGACGAGCAGAACGTCACGCGCTTCGTCAACGCGCTCAGGGAGTTCGCGAACGTGAGCCAGTACATCGTCATCACGCACAACAAGAAGACCGTCATGGGCGCGGGCACGATGCTCGGCGTCACGATGGAGGAATCAGGCGTATCGAAGGTCATAACCATAAAGCTCGAGAACGAAAACGACAGAAAGGAGGACCAGCTTCCCGACGTCGAGTCTTTCGAGGAGGAGGAAGTTCCCCCGGAAGAGGGCGTCGTCGTTCCGCCGCATCCCCCCCGAAGGCAGCGCCAAACCGACGGAGGGGTCGACGTGTCGGTCGTTCCGGAATCCGCGCCCGCGCCCGTCGCGGATGCGGGCGGCGAGCCTTTGGCCGGGATGGCCGGCGAGCCTGCTGACGGAGACGCGGCGGAGGGCGTTGACGGCGAATGATTGACCGCGAGGCGATCGTTTCCTACATGGAGGATCATCGCGACTCGCTTATGCGCGTCGCCGCCGTATCGGTTGCCGTTTTGGTCATAGTCATAGGGCTCCTTGTCCGTCTGGGCCTCGCTGAGGCCAAGGCCGCGCGCGAGGCGGAGTCGGAGCGGCTCGCGAGGGCGATACCCCCCGACGAGTTGTGGTTTCTTCCCGATCCGCTCGGGATGCCCGATATACAGCTTTCCCGCGAGCAGAGGGAACGTTGGTCGGCGCAGGAGCGCGATCTGTGGTATGATACTCCAGACGCCGGCGAGATCGGCGCGCTCCGCGAGGCGGGGCGAAGGCAGATAGACGATCTTTTGGAGTCGGTTCCATGAGGATATCCGTTCCCGTCCGCCAGTTCCTGTTTCTTCTTGCGATAGTCACCGTATCCTGCGCCAGCGATCCCGTCGCGTTACCCAATTCGGCAGGTACTTCAAATGCCCCGGTTCCCGTCGCAGGAAGCGAACCCGTCGCAGGAAGCGAGTCGGTCGCAGGAAGCGAACCCGTCGCAGGAAGCGAACCCGTCGCAGGAAGCGAACCCGTCGCAGGAAGCGAACCCGTCGCAGGAAGCGAGTCCGTCGCAGGAAGCGAGTCCGTCGCAGAAAGCGAGTCCGTCGCAGGAAGCGAACCCGTCGCAGGAAGCGAGTCCGTCGCTGAAGCCGAGCCTGCGGTTGTAGACGAACGTCCTGCTGAAACGGATACCGACTCCGTCATGGAAGAACCGGAAACGGTATTCGCGCCCCCGACGGAAACGGCCGAGGGTCCCGACGCTAGTGCGACAGCCCCGACGATACCACCAGCGCCGAAACCGGCCGCCCCCGCGGCGACGGTGGCGCCGAAACCGGCCGCACCGAAACCGGTCGCGCCTGCGGCGACGGTGGCGCCGAAACCGGCCGCACCGAAACCGGCCGCGCCTGCCACGGCAAAGGCCGCAACCCCGGCACCCGCCCTCGCGTCCGGAGGGCCGGATAACCCTGACGCAATCGACGGGAAAGGGGCCTTGCCCGAGATATGGGAGTCGGGCGTGGAACGCGCGTCCGTCGGAATTCCTCCGGACAGAGTTCGCGGCGTTCCCTCGAGGAGCGCGTCCGTGCCAGAAGGCCATACGCTCGAGGTTTGGTATCCCGGAACGGGGTGGGTATATCTTGGCGACGCGTCGGCGCAAAACGGCCTGGCGTACGAAACGAGAAAACTTGACCGGTCCGATACTCTCTTCGCTTTTCGCGCCGTCAAACAGGGTTCCTTTCTTCTCGAGTTTTCGAGATACGATGTCGTTTCCGACGAATTCGTCTCTGATGTTCTCGCGGTCACCGTCATGCCGCCCGTTGCCGCGCGCACCGGTCGCCTGCGCGCCCCCGATTGGAGGTCATTGAAGCAGGATCCTGCCGTCCCCGACCTCAGCCAAACAGCCTCGGTCGGGAGCCCTGCCACGTCGGAACCCGCGCGCGAGACGGGTCGCGGCGTCTCCGTCATGACAGACGAACCCGCGCTTTCGGCGCCGGGAACGCAAAATCCGGCAAACTCCCCCGCCGCCGGACGTGAAGGCGCGCGAAGCGGAGCGCTCGAACCCTCCGCCTCGGCCGTCTCTCCAGAACGCATTCTCGAGGAGACGAGAGCCGCGCTTGCCTCCGGCGACGCCGCCCGAGCGATGACCCTGCTGGATTCGTTCTTCGCCGCAGCCGTCTCGTCACTTGACGAGGGATGGTTTTTGCGGGGACAGGCGTATGAGGCGAACGGGCCGACCCGGGACGTCCGAAAGGCCCTGTCCGCGTACGAGACGGTTGTGAGTGCCTGGCCTGAGAGCGAACGATGGAAGGATGCCGACGTTCGGATTCGGTACCTCAAAAGCTTTTACCTGCGCGGGCGTTAACGAGCAGTATACGCAAAATCTCCATTTTTTCGGCGAGAAGCCGGCAAATACGTGGTATACTCCCTACACACACACGTACGCGAGAGGTTTGTGCACCGATGATTCCGTTTGTATCCCACGCCGGAAATTCCGGTTCGCTGTTTCGTGCCCTGTTTTCACAGATTCCCGTTGCCGCGCTCCTGATAGATCATTCGGGCGTCGTCGTCAAAAAAAATCCGGCATTCAACAGTTTCTGGTCGACCGGTCCCGAAATTCGCGACGGTTCCTTCAATATTTACTCTTCGGTATTCTCGGGCGCCGGCGATTTCGCCGAAACGCTACGGACGGTATTTCGGGGCAAGGGCCAATCCTCCAGGGAATACCAGATTGACCTTTCTCCGTACGGGGACCCGCGCGGCCTGCGTACCCTTTCCGTAACGATGGTACCGGTCCTGTCCGGACATCGGGTCACGAGCGTGTTCCTGCTTATCGAGGACGTGACGGAGCAGCGCGTCGCCGACGAGAAGATACACCGGCTCGTCTTTTACGATACGCTCACCGGCTTGCCCAACCGCAACCTGATGCTCGATCGCATCGGACAGCGACTTTCCTACCTGCAGCGGTATCCCAGAAACGACGCGCTGATCCTGGTGAATATCGACCGGTTCCGGGTCATAAACGACGCCCGCGGGAACCAGGTCGGCGACGCCTTCCTGGTGGCCATCGGAAAGCGGCTCCTGTCCCTGATGCGCGAGGCCGACACGGTCGCGCGCATGAACGCCGACGAATTCGCCATACTCCTTCCCAGCGACGAGGCAAGCGCCGAGGAGATCAGCATGAAGACGCTGATCGTCATCGAGCGAATCCGGGAGTCCCTCAAAAACCCCTTCGAGTTTGAAGGCGAGATGGCCATCGTCACCGCGAGCTACGGGATTACCCTGTTGCCCGGCGGCAAGGAGGATGCTCCCGTCGCCGTGTTGCGACGCGCCGATACCGCCCTGCACAGGGCCAAGGCGGCCGGCGGGGGCCATTACGCCTTCTTCGATCCCGACATGGGCAATTCCGCGAGCGAAAGCTATCAGGTAGAGCGTGAGCTGAGGAGGGCGCTCTCGAACGGGGAGCTTCGCGTGTTCCTCCAGCCGCAGGTAAACGCCCAGCGCGAATTCGTGAGCGCGGAGGTTCTGGTACGGTGGCAACACCCGACGCGCGGACTCGTTTTCCCGGGATCGTTCATACCGATAGCGGAGCAAACGGACCTCATCATCGATGTGGGCGAATGGGTCATGGAGCGGGCCTGCGAGATCCTCGTCGATACGGGTTCCATGGGCCTGCCTCTCAGACTTTCGGTAAACGTGAGTCCGCGGCAGTTCCGCAACCGGCTGTTCGTTCCCTGGATGCGGGAGCTCATCGCCCGTACGGGTGCCGACGCGTCATGCCTGACCCTCGAGATCACCGAGAGCCTTTTCATGGGCGATCTCGAGAATACGGTGATGAAGATGGGCCAGCTGACCGAACTCGGCGTACGGTTCTCCGTTGACGACTTCGGGACGGGGTATTCCTCACTCGCGTACATCAAGCAGTTGCCCATACACGAACTCAAGATCGACAAGGCCTTCGTCCAGGACGCGCCCAACGACGCGAACGACGCGGCACTCGTCGAGACGATTCTCGCCGTCGCGGCCTTGCTCAACCTGCGGGTCGTCGCCGAGGGCGTCGAAAGCGAGCCCCAGGCCGATTTTCTCAATTCGAGGGCTGACGTGACGCACCAGGGTTACCTTTTCGGCCGTCCCGAACCGGCGGAAAAGTGGATTGATCAATGGAAAAGGGCGGGAAGCGGGTGTATACTGACTCCATGAAAATAGCGTTTATTTCAGATATTCATGCGAACGTTCATGCGTTTGAGTCGGTCCTCAAGGACGTAAAAAAACAAAAACCCGACCAGATCGTTTTTCTCGGCGACGCCTCCACGCTCGGGATCAGGCCCGTTGAGTCGATCGAGTTGCTGGAGTCCCTGAAATGCGAGTGCATCATGGGGAATCACGACGAGTTCATGGTCTATCCGGAGAAGATCTACGAATATACCAAGGACAAGCTGGTTATCGACACGGTGGAATGGTCGCGGTCTCTCCACAAAAAAAGGCATTTCGACTTCATCAGGAAATTCAGGAAGGACCTTCGGATCCGTTTGTTGCCGAACGTAGACATATACTGCTATCACGGGTCTCCCGTCTCGAACATGGAAAACGTCAAGCCTGAATCCGGTCTCGAGAGCTTTTTGCCGCTCATCCGGGAACAGCCAAACATGATTTTCATTGGCGGCCACACGCATGTGCAGATGCTCAGGAATTACTCCGGCACGCGCATTATCACCTCGGGCAGCGTCGGTCAGCCGTTCATCGGATACAACATGCCCCCGACGAAACATCCGTGGGCGGAATACGTCGTCATTCAGTCGTCCGGCCGCCACTACTCGATTGATTTTAGGCAAGTCGAGATCGACAACGACAAGATCAACAAGGAAATTCTCGCGAGCGACAGCCCCATGAACGACTTCATCAGCGAGTACTGACGCGGAGCCGGTCGCGATGAACGGGACGGAACGGTCTTTCGCGCGCCTCGCGCCATTGCCGCGCGCCATTCTGCCGGCCGCCATTCTGCCGGCCGCGCTCGCGCTCGCGATTCCTCTCGCCGCCATCGCGCAGTCGCCCCCGGTCGACGTTCGGCGCCATGACTGGCTTTCCGTCGGGGGAGAGCGCGTTCGCGTCGTGTTTCCGTCCTTTCTGCTCGAACGCGGCGCGTTTGTCGCCTCGTCCCTTGACTACTTCCTCGACGAGAATCTCTCCGTACTCAAACCCGAGCGGCACTGGAAGTTCCCGGTACTGCTGAATCCCGACATGATGTTCCCGAACGGATTCGTCGCGACGCATCCGAGGCGCAGCGTTTTTTTCACGTTCCCCGACCATGCCGGATCGGGGGACTGGCTCGCGCAGCTTTCCGTGCACGAAGGGCGGCACATGACGCAAGTCGACGCGATGGACAGAAACCTGACGCACGCGCTCTACGCGCTTTCGGGCGAGAACGCCCTGGCGTTCTGGATGCCGGCCTGGTGGTTCGAGGGCGACGCCGTCATGGCGGAGACCCTGCTGACGGAGGCGGGAAGGGGGCGCGATCCCTGCTTTACGGCGGAGATGAAGGCCTTTCTGCTCGACGGCGCCGAGTGTTCCTATGACGCGATCACGCTCGGTTCCCGTGGGCGGAAGCTTCCGGACCAGTACGTGCTCGGGTATCTCTTGTACGCGCGCCTGAGATCGGCGTACGATCCTTCGGCTCCGGAAACGCTCTTCGGTCAATGGTCCCGTCTTCCCCTGCCGGCGATCGGACCCGACCGCGCGATGCGGAAGGTGGCAGGCACGGGCGAGTCGGAGGCGTGGTCAAACGTATCCGCCCATTACCGCGACTACTGGAAAAATCAGGTTGCCTCGCTCGAGATCACGCCCGCGACGGACCTCCTCGGCCCGAAGGACTTCCGCTACCGCGAGTACCCTCGTATCGTGGCGGCATCGGACGGCTCGATCCTGGCGCATCGCGCCGACCTGTTCAGGGGAAGCGAGATCGTCCGAATCCGCGGTGGAGCGGAGGATGTTCTGTGCGAGGCGCGCCCGCTCAATTCTCTCGGCGAAGGCGGTGGATACGTCGTTTGGGACGAGCTTGAGGTCCATCCGAAGTTCGCGCGGACGACGACGAGAATCGTCGTCAGAAGTCCCTCGGGAAACCGGCGCGTCATCGCCCGCGGATCGCGGTTCTACGGACCGGCCATCAATCAGTCCGCCACTGAGATCGCCGCCTGCGAATGGCGAAAGGATACCTCGTCGCGTCTCGTCGTGCTTTCCCGCGAATCGGGAAGGATCCTCCGCGAATACCCCGTGCCGCCCGGCGAGATGTGGGGAGACCTTTCCTACTCGGACGACGGCAAGACGCTCGTTTTCGTCTCGAACGGAGTCTTGTGGCCGGCTTCGGCAAACGGCAAGCGCCTCTGCGCCCTCGACCTCGAGACGGGACTCGTGAGGGTCATCCTCGACGCGGAGGGCGCGAGTATCCGGCACTGCGACGCGAGGGGAAACTCGGTCCTGTTCTCGTCGGACATGTCGGGTACCGAGTGCGTGTACGAGCTTGCAAGCGGGGGAGAGGTCTTCCGGGTGGTCTCGCGCGCGGTCGGCGCGACGAGTCCGCGCCGTTCCGTCGACGGGCACAGCGTCTATTTCGTCGACAGGTTCGGGGCGAAGGGCCAGACCGTCGCCTCGGCGCCACTTGCCGCGGAGTCAAGAAGGCCCGTAGCGGACGTTCCCGTCGCGCGCGAGGATTTTTTTCTGCCCGTCGCCGCGGCGGAGTCGCCGAAAACACCCTTTGATCCGGCGCGGAGCGCGTCTGGTCCGGTCCTTGCGGAGCCTTGGGAATGGGGCGTCACGGACATGAGACCAGTCTCGTGGGGCCCCGCGCTCGCCGGCTTGTGGGGCAGGGGCATCGGTCTGCACCTTTCGCTCGCGGATCCCTCAGGAACGAACGCGGGATCGGTTTCGGGTGGCTATGACTATTACGGCGAGGCGGTGACCGCCTGCGCCGAGTGGAGGTATCGCGGTTTCAGGCCCGATATCTCGTTGCTTGCCTACGGATCCTTGCGCGATCTTGGCGAAGACCAGTATACCGAGTACGGGGGATGGGCCTCGGTCGAGCTTCCCCTTGGCGGAGGCTCGGTGGGCGCGAGTCGATGGGCCCTCACGCCGGGTCTTTCCTCCGGCGTGCGCATCCGGGACACGGAGGTATCGTATCCCGTCCGGTCTTCCGTCGCGGCACGGGCCGGTCGCGGCAGGCTCGAGGTGTCCTGCCTGGGTTTTCTCGAGATTGATCCCCGAGAGGCCTCGCGCGGCGACGCGCTGAGCGGTTCCCACTGGCTCGCCTCGGCGTCCCTCGTCTTGCCGGGGATACTCTCCGACGATGCCCTGCTCGCGACCGTCGCGCGCGAGGATCGCGTAATGGGCGACTCTGTCGCCTCGGGCTACGTGCGCGGCTTCGGCCTTCCGGACGCGCCGCGTACTATATCGGGACAGTTCACGTATCGTGTTCCCCTGTTTTACCCGGAGTTTTCCGTCGGCGCGCTCGTATACGTGAATATGATCCGGCTTGACGCGTTCTATGACCAGACGTACGCCCTTGACGGGGGAATTCGGGTTTCTTCCGCCGGAGCTGAGCTGGGATTCCATTTCATGCCGCTGAGGATCCCGTTCGAACTGAACGCGGGCGTGCGCTATTCCTGGATAATCGAGACGGGAATACCGGTATTTCAGATTTTGTTCGTGGGCATTCCGCTCATGGAGCGGAGGACGGGCTTGCGGTAAGGGCGGTAACCGCGGACACTGCGACGTGCGGGGTAATTCGTTTGGTCGGGCAACCCGGATTTGAACCGGGGACCCCAAGTCCCCCAGACTTGTACGCTAACCAACTGCGCTATTGCCCGACCAAAAAAACTAACACGCCAGCCGCATGCGGCGAACAATAAACTAACATAAGCCGCCGACCATGTCAAGGTAACGCGCGAATCCTTGAAGTTGTCGGGAAAAAAGGCTAGACTTTACCGGTGAGCACGCGGGTGTTCGCCACGGGAGCAAACCACATGTCCGATCTCGCAAGCGAATCACGCACGAAAATCCTCATAGCGGAAGACGACGCGATAGTCGCGCTCGACTTGCAGGGCATGGTCGCGCGTCTGGGGTATGACGTCGTGGCGATCGTCGACAACGGCAACGCCGCTGTCGCCGCCGCGGGAAGGTTTTTGCCCGACATAATACTCCTCGACATGCAGTTGGCCGGCGCTATCGACGGGATAGATGTCGCGAGGAAGATCAACGAGAAAAGCTCGATCCCCGTGATCTTCTGCATCTCGAGTCCCGACCTTTCGGCGCTTCTTCGCGCGAAGGACATCTCCTACGCGGGATATTTGCTCAAACCCATCAGCCCGGACAGTCTCGCAACGACGCTCGATACCGTGCTCTACAAATACAAGCTTGAAAAACGGGCCGAACTCGCCGAGGAACGCTACCGCAAACTGTCCGAGACCTGCGAGATACTGAAGTTCTTCACCGACGACGGCCTCGTTTTCCGCTGGACCCGTGACGAAACAGGCGTCGTATCCTGGGAGGACGGCCGCGCGCCCGAAGGTGACGACGGTTCCCTCGCGGAACGTATAGGCGCGTTGGCTGTTTCTTCGGCGGGCGACGAGAGGTTCCGCGTGGCGGGAGTCGTGACTCCGGGCAACGTCCCCGGGAACGCGCTTTCCTATGCCGTTTTCGGTACGCGCGCGGGCGACTCTGCGGTCATGTCGGGTTTGGCGGTCCGGCTCGAGGCCGCGTCGCGGTAACCGATGCCCTCGCACGTCTGTCACGCGCTGGCCGGCAGGCGGGCGCTTTCGGGACTTCCGCGCGCCGACGACGCCACCGGGCGGACGGATGCGTGGACGCCGGCCTTCAATCTCGGCTGTCAGGGGCCCGACATATTCGCGCACAACAGGAGAACGCGGCCCTTCGCGCTCGCGTACGCGCGCCTGCTCCATCGCCATCATTACGGCAGCTTCGCGGGCGCCTTCGTCTCGCGCGTCCTTTCCGGGGAAGCGCGCCCGCCCGGGCGGGCCGAACTCGCGGCCGAATGGTTGCGCGGCTTCGTGACCCATCAGGCTATCGACCGCTCGCTTCATCCGTACATCGCGTACCGATCGCATATTCCGAGGTCCGCGCGGTTTCCCGGGGTCAATTCGGCGAATTTTCACGCCTTCTTCGAGAGGATACTCGATTCCCGCCTGCACCTCAGGCTCGAGGGAACGCCGGTCTCGCGCTTCGACTCGGGAGCGTCATTCTCCGTCTCACGGGACGACGCGGCATTTCTTTCCGCTCTCCTTGCGGACTCGGCGCGGGACGTATACCAGTCCGCGCGCGAGGATCCCCTGATACGCGAGCGGATGGAGAACGCCTTCGCCGACGCCTCGTATTTCTACGCGATGACGAATCCCTCTTCGACTACGATGTCGGCGGCTCCGGCGGGCGAGGGCCTTCGAAGGTTCGTCGCCATGGGTGACGCGGGCGTCGCTCTCCTGTATCCCGAGACGGTTGACGAGGGCATCGATTGGCTCAACGAGAGCCGCGCCGAATGGCGCGACCCGGTTGAGGGCGCGGCGCGAAATGAATCCGCTCTGGACCTCTTCGAACGCGGTGTCGTCGAGGCCTCGCGTTGCCTTGCCGTCCTGGAAGGCGTCCTCGGGGGAGGCGTCAGCCCGGACATGCTCGCGAGCGCGGTCGGTGACGGTCCTCTTTCCATTCTGGACAAGGACGGAAAGGCCGCCGCCGTCTCGTTTTGCGACCCGTTCGACCTCGAATCGGCGCTCGCCTCGGAACTTTCCGCGCGCGCCGAGTGGGTCAAGGGGACGCCTTCTGTTGACCGCGTGAAACGCGAACTGGTATGATCGGGGAATGAATATCAACGACCGGAGACTTGGCGCCTACCGAAGGGCGTCCGGTTCGGCACCCGAGGGCGCGACCTCCGACGAGACAACCGGCGAGGCGCGCCCTGGCGGCGCTACGCCCGGCAGCTCGACGCCCGGCGGCTCGACGCCGAAGGGCGAGGGAACAAAACCGGGATTCCTGAAGGTACCTGACCGCGACGCGCGAGAAGGGGAGCGGCCGCGCGCGTCCGCGACGGGCGGAAGCGAGAGTCCCTACCGGAAGGTGGCGAAATTCCTCCTGCTCATCGGCGTCGACGAGGCCGCGCGCGTGATGTCGCGCCTCACGGAGGAGCAGACAGAGCGGGTCGTCTCGGAGATTGCGTCGATACGGAGCGTGAGCCCGGAAGAGTCGGCGCTGGTTCTAGCGGAATTCAAGTCGCTGCTCGTGAGGGCGCGCGAGCCCCAGGGCGGGGTGTCCACGGCGCGCTCCATCCTCGAGAGCGCCTTCGGCGAGGAACGGGCGCGCGAGATGCTTGAACGCTCCGTTCCCTTTCCTGACGGCAAACCCTTCGACTATCTCGAGGGCATGGATCCCGCGCGCGTGCTCGCGCTCGTCGCGGACGAGCTTCCCGCCGTGCGCGCACTAGTCCTTTCGAACGTGAAGCCGAAAGAGGCCGCCGAGGTGATCAAGCTCATGGGCGAGAAGGACCGCACGGAGACGGTCGTCAGGCTCGCGAAACTGAAATCGATTCAACCGGAGGTGCTCAGGCGGGTGGACGACGCGATGCGCGAAAAGGTCGCGACCGTCGGCAAGGGACCGACCGACGCCATAGACGGCCGGGCCGCCCTCGCCGACATCCTCCGTCGCATGGACGGCAGGAACGAGCGGGCCATACTCGACTCGCTCGCGCGGAACGACGAGGAACTCGGTCGCGACATCAGGGCGCGGCTCTTTACGCTCGAGGACGTCGCGCGCGCCGACGACCGGTTCGTCCAGGAAACGCTGCGCCCGATGGGCGAGCGCGACATCGCTGTTCTCATCGCCGGAAAGTCGGCTGACTTCAGGAAAAAGATTCTCTCGAACGTCTCGAAGACGCGCGGGGCCCTGATCCTGGAAGAGGAGAAGCTTGCCGATCCCGTGTCGCGCGCCGAGTCGGAATCGGTAACCGGGAGCTTTCACGCCGTCATGAGAAGGGCATGGGAAGACGGCAGGCTCTTCGTGGGCAGCCGGGACGACAAAGAAGAATGGGTGGAGTGACATACGATGGCGATTGAAAAGAGCGGTTTCCGCGCGGGCGACATGATAGGCGGTTTCAGGGTCGAGTCCGTCACGGAACTCGAGGAATACAAAGGCGAGGGCATATTCCTCAGGCATCTCGCGACCGGTCTCGAGGCCTTTCACGTGTATACCGACGACGAGGAAAACCTCTTCGCGTACGCGTTCATGACTCCCCCCGGCGACTCGACGGGCGTCGCGCACATACTCGAGCATTCGGTTCTGTGCGGATCGCGGAACTATCCCCTCAAGGACCCGTTCCTCGTGCTGGCCAAGCAGAGCGTCAAGACGTTCCTGAACGCCATGACGTTTCCCGACAAGACCGTGTACCCGGCCAGTTCCATGGTGGAGGCCGACTACTTCAACCTGATGAGCGTGTACGGCGACGCCGTGTTCTTCCCCTTGCTCGAGGAATGGGTGTTCCGCCAGGAAGGCCACCGCTTCGAGATCGCGCCGGACGGAAAGGTGTCGATACAGGGCGTCGTCTTCAACGAGATGAAGGGAAACTACTCGTCGTTCGACAATATCGCCGGCGACTGGACGCTCCTTTCGATCCTCGACGGAACCGTGTACGGCCATGATTCAGGCGGGGATCCCTCGTGCATCCCCGATCTGACCTATGAGGGATTCAAGGCCTTCCACGAACGCTATTACCATCCGTCGAATTGCCGCGTCTTCCTCTGCGGGAACATCCGCACCGAGCGTCAGCTCGCCCTGCTCGAGGAACGGTTCCTTTCCCGGTTTTCGCGCGCCGAGCCTCCTGAGCCGATATCCGCGGTCGTTCCGCGCGGCGCGCCCGTGACCCTCACGGTTCCCGCCCCGGCGAGCGCGGGCCAGGATCCCGATTCGGCGACGGTAACGGTGAACTGGCTCCTTCCCGAGGCGAGCGACACCGCCGCCTTCATGGAGGCGACGCTCCTTTCGGAGCTTCTGCTCGGACACGACGGCGCGCCCCTGAGCCTCGCTCTGCTCGAGTCCGGCATAGGCGAGGACATAGCGCCCTCGTCGGGTCTGGAAACCGAGGTGAAGAACCTCTGCTTCAGCGCCGGGCTTCGCGGGGTCAAGCGGGGCCGAGAGGCCGAGGTGGAATCCCTCGTCCTTTCGACCCTCGCGCGCGTCGCCCGCGAGGGCTTCGACGCGAGGGAACTCGAGACGGCGATCCGCTCGATAGATTTCTCGAACCGCGAGGTCAGGCGGTCGGGCGGTCCGTTCTCGCTTACCATGATGCGCCGCTCGCTCCGCGGATGGATACACGGCGCGGGTCCCGTCGAGACGCTCAGGCAGGCACGCGCCTTCGAGGACGTCAAGGCGCGCGTCGCGGCCGATCCCGGCTTTGTCGCCTCGCTCGCCGAACGATGGCTCGTCTCGAACGGGCACCGCTCGCTCGTGACGGTGTTCCCCGACCCCGAGTACGAGACGCGTCTGGAGACCCGTCTCGGGGAGCGAATCCGCGCCTTCGAGGAATCCCTCGACGCGGGAGCGAGAACCCGTTTTTTGGAGGAGCAGGAAAAGCTCTTCGCGAGACAGCGCGAGCAGGACGGCCCCGAGCTCCTCGCGCGCATACCGCATCTCGCGCGGTCGGACCTGCCGCTCGCCGCCGAGGCGTACAACTCGCGCGTTTCCGCGATCGCGGGTATCCCGTTCATCGCCCACGACGAGCCGACCAACGGCATCGCCTACCTCGACGTCGCCATACCGGTTGACGTCCTTCCTCCCGAGGAGTACCCGCTCCTGCCGTTTTTCGCGAGCGCGCTTCTCGGCATGGGCGTCGGCGACTCGGGCTGGGCGGAGACCTCGGCGCGGGCCGCGAACCTTACCGGCGGACTCGGCTCGCTTCTGTTCACGAGCTCGCGGGTGAAAGGGTCTGTTCCCGCGGGCGGACTCGAGTCCGTCGGTCTCGGACGCGATTATCTCGTCATCCGCGCGAAGATGCTTTCGGAGCTTGCGCCGGAGGCGATCAACCTCGTGTTCGACTACGTCGAGCGCGCGGACTTTACTGACCTCAAGCGCGTGTCCGACTTGCTGTCGGAATACCGGAACGACATCGACTCCTCGCTCGCCCCTGCCGGAAACCAGTACGCGGTATCGCGCGCCTCCGCGGGCACGAGCCGCTCGAAGGCGATAGACGAGGTATGGAACGGAATCTCCCAGATAGAATACGTCCGCGCGCTTTCCGCCTCCCTCGAAAGCGACGGCGGTGCCGAGCGGCTTTCGCGAAGGCTCGAGTCCATGCGCCGGAGGCTCCGCTCGGCCGGCCTGCTCGTAAACGCCACGGGAACGGCCGGCATCCTCGGCGACGTGTCCCGGTCCCTTGAGCCCCGCCTTGCCGGCTATAGGCCGCCAGCGCCTCCCGAACGGGCCTCGCTTTCGGCGGATTCGTTCCGCTCCCTCGTCGGTTCCCCGCTCGAGGGGGGAAGCCGGACCCTCGTCTCCGCTTCCCTGCAAGTCGGGTTCGCCGCCGCAGTGCTTCCCGCCTCTCCGTTCGGCTCTTCCGCGCATCCCGCCGAGGCCGTGCTCGGCCACTGGCTTTCGAGCGGCATGCTCTGGGAGCGGATTCGCACGACGGGCGGCGCGTACGGCGCCTATTGCTATCCGGACTCCCTCGAGTCCACCTTCGTGTTCTCGACGTATCGGGATCCCGCGCCCTGCGCCTCGCTCGAGGCATTCAGGAAGGCCCTGGAGGACGCGGCCCGCGAGGGCATCGCGCGCGACTCGCTCGACCGGGTCGTGACCGGGTGCTACAGCAGGGAGATTCAGCCCCGCTCGCCGTCGGACCGCGGGTTTACCTCGTTCATCAGGCTTCTCTACGGGATAACCGACGAGGTCCGCCTCGGCAAGATAGCGGGAATCGTCGGAGTCGAGCCGGAGCAGATACGAGACGCCGCAGAGCGGCTTCTTTCGGACTGGCCTTCCGTGCGGGAGACGGTCCTTGCGGGCAAAAAGGCCCTCAAGGGGGGGAAGGCCGGCGTTTGTTCTGGAAAAGTGACGGAAATCACGTTATAATCGGGTTGTACTCGCAGGAGGTGAGCATCATGAAAAAGATGGACCATGAGGGTTACGTAATACTCAAGCAGCTCGTATCCGACGTTCAGGGGGCTCCGTACCCCAACGTCGTCGACAACGAGCTCTATCGGATATGGTACGAACATGCCCAGCAAGTCGCGATCCAGTGCCTCGAGTACATAGACAAAAACCTCCCGAAGGAAAAGGATTCCCTTCCGAAATTCTGAGACCCCGGCAGAAACGTGGACGGCGGGGCGCCTAATGGGTATATTTAAGGCATGAACCTCGATAAATGCACCGTGAAGACGCGCGAGGCCATCCAGGAAGCCACCTCGCTCGCGCAGCGTGCCGACCACGCGCAAGTGGAAAACGACCATATCCTCTCCGCCCTGCTCGACCAGGAGGGAGGGGTAGTTCCCCCGCTGGTGGAACGCATAGGGATACCGCTCGACGAACTTCGCTCCGGCGTAGGCGAAAGCCTCAGGCGAAAGCCGCGCGTTCAGGGCGAATCAGCACAACTCCATTTCTCCCCGTCCGCCGGCAAGACGCTCGCGCGCGCCGAGAAAGAGGCCTCCGACCTCAAGGACGACTACGTCTCAACCGAACACCTCCTCCTCGCCATGACCCAGGTCGCGGACCCGGTCGGCGAGTTCCTGCGGGCGCACGGGGTAACGAAAGACTCGGTCCTCGCGGCCCTCAAGGACATCCGCGGCGGCCAGCGCGTAACGACCGAGGATCCCGAGGCGACTTTCCAGAGCCTCGAAAAATACTGCCGCGACCTGACCGCCCTCGCGAGGCGGGAGAAGATCGATCCCGTCATCGGGCGCGACGAGGAAATCCGGCGCGTGATGCAGGTCCTTTCCCGAAGGACCAAGAACAACCCCGTGCTCATCGGCGAGCCCGGCGTCGGAAAGACGGCCATCGTGGAGGGTCTCGCGCGGCGCATCGTATCGGGCGACGTGCCCGACAGCCTCAAGGGAAAACGCCTCCTCTCGCTCGACCTCGGCGCCCTCGTCGCGGGCGCGAAGTTCCGCGGGGAATTCGAGGAACGACTCAAGGCCGTCATCACCGAGGTGCAGAAGGCCGAGGGGGAGATCATCCTGTTCATCGACGAGCTCCATACCCTCGTCGGCGCCGGCGCGAGCGAGGGCTCCATGGACGCCTCGAACCTCCTCAAGCCCGCGCTCGCGCGGGGCGAGCTCCGCGCCATCGGCGCCACGACGCTCAACGAATACCGCAAGCACATCGAGAAGGACGCCGCGCTCGAGCGCAGGTTCCAGCAGGTCTATTGCGCGGAGCCCTCGGTCGAGGACACGATCGCCATCCTTCGCGGACTCCAGGAGAAATACGAGGTGCACCACGGGGTGCGCATCCGCGACGACGCCCTCGTGGCCGCCGCGACACTCTCTGACCGCTACATCACGAGCCGCTTTCTTCCCGACAAGGCGATCGACCTCGTCGACGAGGCGGCCTCCCGCCTGAAAATGGAAATCGAAAGCCAGCCGACCGAACTCGACCAGGTCGAGCGGAAGATGCTCCAGATGAACATCGAGAAGGTGTCCCTGCTCAAGGAGAAGGACACGGCCTCGGTCGAGCGGCTCGCCAAGCTCGAAAAGGACCTCGCGGAGCTCCAGTCGAGGCGCGACGCGATGAAGGCACAGTGGGAGAACGAGAAGGGCAAGATCGGCGAGTCGCGCAAACTCAAGGAAGAACTCGAGCGGCTACGCATCGAGGAAACGCGTTTTACGCGCGAGGGAAACCTCACGAAGGCGGCAGAGATCAAGTACGGCCGCATCCCGGAGCTCGAGAAGCGGATCGCCGCCGCGGGCGAAGCCCTTTCCCGCGGTTCCGACTCGGCCTTCGGCGCCTCGGGGTCGGGTCCCCTCCTTCGCGAGGAGGTTTCCGAGGAGGATATCGCGCGCGTCGTTTCGGCATGGACGGGAATCCCGGTCGCCAAGATGCTCGCGAGCGAGATGCAGAAATTCCTCGAGCTCGAGAACGTGCTGAAAAAACGCGTCGTCGGCCAGGACGAGGCGGTCACGGCCGTATCCGACGCCATCAGGCGGAACAAGGCGGGCCTTTCCGACATGAACCGTCCGCTCGGCAGTTTTCTCTGCGTCGGCCCGACGGGCGTCGGCAAAACCGAGCTCGCGCGCACCCTCGCGGACTTCCTTTTCAACGACGAGAAGTCCCTCACCCGCATCGACATGAGCGAGTACATGGAGAAGCACTCGGTCAGCAGGCTCATCGGCGCGCCTCCGGGCTACGTAGGCTATGACGAGGGCGGCCAGCTCACCGAGGCCGTCCGCAGGAGGCCCTACAGCGTCGTCCTCTTCGACGAGATAGAGAAGGCCCATCCAGACGTTTTCAACGTGCTCCTTCAAGTCCTCGACGACGGAAGGCTGACCGACGGGCAGGGACGTGTCGTCGATTTCCGGAACGCCATCATCATCATGACGAGCAATCTCGGGTCGGACTACATCCTTACCGCGAAGACGATGGAAGAGGCAAAGCCGAAGATACAGGAAATCCTCAGGGAGAGCTTCCGTCCTGAGCTCCTGAACCGGATCGACGAGATACTGACCTTCAATCGTCTCGGTAAGGAGCACATCCTGGCGATCACCGACATCCAGCTTTCCACCGTCGCGAAGCGTCTCGTCTCGAGACGCCTTCGCCTGGAGGTGTCAGCCGAGGCGAAGCGCTATCTCGCCGACGTCGGCTTCGATCCCCTATTCGGCGCCCGGCCGCTCAAGCGCGCCATACAGTCGGAGCTCGAGAATCCCCTCGCCAAGGAGGTGCTCGCCGGGCGCTTCCCCGACGGATCGACGATCAGGGTTACGCACAAGGCCGGATCGGGCGGGGCGGCTCTCGCCTTCGAGCGGGCGTAGCGGACAAAGCGGACAAAGCGGCCGGCCGGTGCGGGTTTCCCGATTAGCGCCACGAGGCGAAAAAGTCGTGGTATACTGATACGCGATGGATACCCATACCGGAACGCTCTACAAAAGCCTTGGTTTTCCCTCGGTTACCGTTCATGAGACGAACACCCATTTCGACTTTGTCGAACCGTCCCGGACCATACTGGTAATAGGCCCGATGGGCTCGGGGAAAACCGAGTACGCGGCGCGCCTGTGGCGGGACGCCGCGGTGGCGCGGAAAAAGGGTCCGTCCATCTCCTGGCTCACGAGCGGGGGCGGAACGCAGAAGGAGCTCTTCGAGCCCGAAAGCGGCATCGGCACGGCCGACCGCCGAAACACCTTCTTCGTGCGCTATTCCATCGACAAGGCCCGGTTCGCGGACTATCCCGACGACGCCCTCGCGTACCGGGGCGGCTTCGTTCGGTGCGGAAAGAACATCGCCATGATCGCCACGTCCTTCGACCTCGAGGATCTCATACGCAAGAATCCCCGCGTCGGAACCTGGATCATAGACGAGGCGGCCTTCTACGACGAGCGGCTCGCGTATCTCGTCAAGCGCGAGTCCGAACAGCGCGGGCTCGTCTTCGTCATGCCGACGCTTCTTCTCAACTTTCGCGGGGAGATATTCAACGCGACCGCGCGCCTGCTCATGGAGACCTCGACCGACATCTATCCGCTGTCGGCGTACTGCGAGCATCAGGAATGCCTCGAACACGCCTACAATACCTACCGCTATTATCTCGTGGACGGCGTCGAATGCCCGGCCCTGTTTTTCGACCCGCTCATCATCGTGGGCGGGGACCTTCAGAGGGACGATCCGCGCGAGCCGAACTACTGCACCCGCTGCGATACCCATCATTATCTGCCCGGCAAGCAGTATACCTATTTCACGCTCAAGCCCCTCGGCCAGCGGGCGAGCGTCGGGGACATAGCGCCGCTCGAGGCGGAACTGCGGGCCCTCGCCTTCGATCCCGAGGCGTCCGAGCTCTTCCGTTCGTTCAGGGCGAACTACCAGGACGGGCCGAACCCGTCGAGGGAGCGGATGAACGCCCTGCGCGTGCCACTGATCGCAGAGCGGGCCGTCGTGTACCTGTTCGCGGAGCAAAACCTTCTTTCGGCGGAGCAGACGCGCGGCCTTGTCGAGCGCCTTGATCTCGACCGGGACTATCTGTCGCGCCGGTTGGCCGACAACAAGCGTCCGATGACGTTTTGACCAGTACGCGCGCCGCGATTCGCCGCGCGCAAAAGGAGTATGCCATGAAACTGCACGGCGCGCGCGTCGCGATTACCGGCGCGGCCGGCGGGCTCGGGCTCGCCATGGCCGAACGCTTCGCAGGGGAAGGCGCGAGGCTTTTTTTGACCGACGTTTCGTCCGAGGGGCTCGAGCGGATCAGGCCGCGCTTTCCCGGCGCGTTAATCCGGCAGCTTGACGTCTCGTCGCCCGAATCCGTGGCAGCCGCCGCCGAGGTGGTGCGTGCGGAATGGGGCGGACTCGACGTGCTCGTCAGCAACGCGGGCGTCGTCTTCGGAGGCGCGGTACGGGACGTCTCCCCGGAGCGCCATCGTCTCACCGTGGACGTGAACCTGACCGGCACGATTTTAGTCACCCGCTCTTTTTTGCCGCTCATGGAGGCATCGCGCGACTTCAAGCTCGTCTTTGTCGCGAGCGCCTCGGGGTACCTTCCGCTCCCCATGGCGGCGAGCTACGCCGCGACGAAGTGGGGCGTGCGGGGTTTCGCCGTCTCGGTCGAAGAGGAACTCAGGTTGCGCGGCCTCGGCAAACGTCGCGTGCTGACCGTTTGCCCCTCATACATCGGGACAGGCCTCTTTGCCGGGGCACAGGCTCCGTTTTTGACGCCGATCCTCAAGACCGAGCGGGTCGCCGCCGCGGTCGTATCGGCGGTTCGGGGCAACCGGCGCCTGCTCGATCTTCCCCCGAGCGTACACCTCCTGAAGGCCTTGGCTCGAATTCTTCCCGACGCGGCGTATCGCGCCTTCCTGCGGGTTGCGGGCGTCTCGACCAGTATGACGAAATGGACAGGTCACGAGGGTAAAAACGCATGATTATGCATAATTTCGCCGAAAAATGCATTTTTTTGCATTAAACCCTTGACCTAACCGATACTGAGGGGTATAACAAAGTATCACACGAGAAAAGGAGAGGCGACATGAATCTTGCAAGCACAGTGACCGCATACCCATCCTTCCTTCTCCTCCGTCGCCGTCAGGCGTAACCACGTCAACCCATCGCCCCGTTCCGGTCCGGAACGGTCTTGAATCCCGCGCGGATTCGTGACATTCTGTCACACAACGTACCTACTATATATTGGAGTCAATTACCATGATCACAGTCGGCATTATCGGCGCGACGGGCTACGTCGGCGTCGAGCTCGTGCGGCTATTACTCGCGCATCCGGACGTGTCAAAGATCGTCGTCAGCTCGGTGAGTTTCGAGGGACAGAATATAGTCGACATCTATCCGAACCTTCGGGGGATGCTCGGGGCTAAATGCGACGGCGTTCTCGTCGACGCGGACTCGGTCGTCGCGGCCTCGGAGGTCGTCTTTACGGCGCTCCCGCACGGAGTTGCTGAAAAGTACGCCGCGGCCTGCGTCGAGCAGGGAAAGAAGCTCATCGACCTCTCGGCGGATTTCCGCTTCGACGAGGACGAGGCGACATTCAAGGAATGGTACAAGAAGGATTACGAATTTCCCGCCGTCCACGCCGAGTCGGTGTACGGCCTTCCGGAGCTCAACCGGGAGCGCATCAAGAAGGCGCGCGTCGTCGGAAACCCCGGCTGCTACGTAACGGCCGCGACGCTCGCGCTCATCCCGGCCCTGGAGAAGGGTCTCGTCAGGACGGACTGCGTCATCGTGGACGCGAAAAGCGGCATTACCGGAACGGGGCGAAACCCGACGCAGACGAACAACTTCTCCGAGGCGGGGGAGTCGTTCATGCCGTACAACGTCGGCAAGCACCGGCACCAGCCGGAGATCGCGCGGAACATGACGAAGGCTGCCGGAAAAGACGTGAACGTCGTCTTTACCCCGCATCTTCTGCCGATGAGCCGGGGAATCATAGCGACCGTGTACGCCCCGCTCGAAAGGCCCTCCACGGTCGAGGAGCTGCACGCCGTCTACGCCGCGCGCTACGCGAACGAGCCGTTCGTCAGGCTATTGCCGGTCGGCTCGACCGCCACGACGAGGAACGTCCGCGGCTCGAACTACTGCGACGTCTCGCTTCACGTCGTGAACGGCGGGAAGACGCTCGTGGCGGTGTCGGCGATCGACAACATGGTTAAGGGCGCGGCGGGTCAGGCCGTGCAGAACATGAACCTTGTCTCGGGCTTTGCCGAGAAGGCGGGAATCGATCACATTCCCGCGGCGTTCTAGCCCAGGCGCGAAGCCCGATCAGGAGACATAGTATGGAATTCATTGAAGGCGGCGTCTGCGCCGCGAACGGATTTACCGCGAACGCCGTGCTCGCCGGCATCAAGAAAAGCCGGACGAAGAGCGATCTCGCCCTCATCGAGTCGGAGGTTCCCTGCTCGGCGGCCGCCGTGTTCACGAAAAACCTCGTCAAGGCCGAGCCCGTGAAGCTCTCGATGAAACACGTCGCGAACGGGAAGGCGCAGGCCGTCGTGGCGAACGCGGGAAACGCGAACGCCTGCACGGGAGACCAGGGATACGAGGCCGCGCTCCGGACGGCGCGTGCGGCGGCGGCCCATCTCGGGCTCGACGAGACCGACGTGCTCGTATGCTCCACCGGCGTCATAGGCCAGCAGATCAACGTCGGCGTCATCGAGTCCGCGATGGAGTCCCTATGCGAAGGCCTTTCGAAGGACGGCAACGCGCGGGCGCGCGAGGCCATCATGACGACCGACACGAAACACAAGGAAGCCGCCGTCCGCTTCGAGATAGGCGGAAAGACCGTGACGATCGGGACCATGGCCAAGGGGTCCGGTATGATCCACATCGACATGGGCACCATGCTCGGCTTCGTCACGACCGACTGCGCCATCACGCCGAGGATGCTCAAGGCCGCCCTGCTCGAAAGCGCGGAGCGGACCTATAACTGCGTGAGCGTCGACGGGGACACGAGCACGAACGACACGCTCATCGCGCTCGCGAACGGGCTCGCGGGCAACAGGATGATATCGTCGAAGGGCAGGGACTATCGTGCCTTCGTCGCGGCGCTCGACGCCGTCAACGCCGAGATGGCGAGGAACATCGCCGGGGACGGGGAGGGCGCCACGCACCTCATCGAGTGCGCCGTTACGGGCGCCAAGTCGGACGCCGAGGCGCGGAAGCTCGCGAAGGCGGTCATCTCCTCGAGCCTCGTCAAGGCGGCCTTCTTCGGAAAGGACGCGAACTGGGGAAGGATCCTCTGCGCGATGGGCTATTCGGGCGGCGTTTTCTCGCAGGCCGGGACGAGCGTGTCGTTCGACTCGGGCAAGGGAGCTGTAGAGGTGTTCCATAACGGCGTGCCGCTCGACTTCGACGAACCGAAGGCCAAGGAGATACTCGGAGAGACCGAGGTGAAGATCCGCGTCGCGCTCTCCGACGGCACCGGCACCGGCACCGCCTGGGGCTGCGACCTTACCTACGATTACGTAAAGATAAACGGAGACTACCGGACATGAGCGAGGCGATAAGCAACAAGGACTGGGCCGACATCCTGGTACAGGCCCTGCCGTACTTCAAGCAGTACGTGGGAAAGACCATCGTCGTCAAGTACGGCGGGAACGCGATGCTGAACGAGGAGCTCAAGGCCGCGGTCATGGAGGACATCGTCCTTCTTTCGACGATCGGCATCCATACCGTGCTCGTGCACGGCGGCGGCCCCGAGATCAACGCCATGCTCGAGAAGACCGGCAAGGAGTCGAAGTTCATCAACGGGCTCCGGTATACGGACGGCGAGACGATGGAGATCGTCCAGATGGTGCTGACCGGGAAGCTCAACAAGGACATCGTCGGGCTTCTCCTGCAGGCCGGCGGCAAGGCCGTCGGACTCTCGGGCGTCGACTCGGGTCTCCTGCGCGCGAAGAAGATCGACAAGGACGGGGTCGACCTCGGCTTCGTCGGCGAGGTTACCGAGGTGAATCCGGAGATACTCCAGTCGCTCCTCTCGCAGGGCTACATACCGGTCGTCTCGACCGTAGCCCTCGGCGAGCAGGGCGACATGAACCGATACAACATCAACGCCGACACCGCGGCCGCCAAGATCGCCGTCGCGCTCAGGGCGGAGAAGTTCGTGCAGCTGACCAACGTGCCCGGCGTGCTCCGTGACGTCTCGGACCCCTCGTCGCTCATCCGCCATATCGACCACGTCGCCATACCCTCGATGATAGCGACGGGAGTCATCTCCGAGGGGATGATCCCGAAGATCGAGTGCAACCTCGAGGCCATCAAGGGCGGAGTGCCGCGTACCTACATCATCGACGGGCGCGTGCCGCACGCCCTGCTCATCGAGATGTTCTCGGACCGCGGCATCGGCACGATGCTGACCTGACCGCGGGGACGCGACGCCGGATTCGCGGGATGCGGGCGCGCGAGGAGCGCGAGAGCGAACGGCCAACCACAAGGAGTTAACGATGAACGGAAACATACTGAACAATCTCGGGAGCCTTCCGGCCGTGTTCTCGCACGGCTCGGGCAGCGAACTCTTCGACGTCGACGGAAAGGGCTATATCGATTTCGTGTCCGGCATCGGCGTCAACTGCCTCGGCCACGCCCATCCCGCCCTCGTCAAGGCGGTCGGAGAGCAGGCCGCGCGGATGATACACGTTTCGAACTATTACAATTCGGACAAGGGGCTCGAGTTCTCGAAGGCCCTGCTCGGAAAAACGGGCATGGACCGGGTGTTTTTCGGCAATTCGGGCGCGGAGGCGAACGAGGCGGCGATCAAGATCGCCCGGAAGATGGGCCATGCCTCGGACAAGGCCGCGGGAAAACCCGAAGGCACGAGAAAGGTCATCGTGACCCTCGAGAAGTCGTTTCACGGAAGGACCGTCACGACCCTTTCGGCCACGGGCCAGGACAAGTTCCACGACCCGGCCTTCGCGCCCTATACACCCGGCTTCCGGCATATCGCCAGAAACGATCCCGGGTCCCTTGACGGTGCCTTCGACGAAACGACCTGCGCCTTCATGCTCGAGTGCGTGCAGGGCGAGGGCGGGGTGAATCTCGTCGACGCCGGCTGGGCAAAGGCCGCGTGCGAGGCCGCCAGAAAGGCGGGCGCAATCGTCATCGTCGACGAGGTGCAGACGGGCGTCGGCAGGACGGGGAGATTTCTCGCGAGCGAGGAATTCGGCGTCGATCCCGACGTCGTGACCCTCGCCAAGGGAATCGCCGGCGGCGTGCCCATGGGCGCGTGTCTCGCGAGGGGAAAGGCGGCCGACATCCTCGTCGCGGGCGACCACCAGTCGACCTTCGGCGGAAACCCGCTCGCATGCGCGGCCGGACTCGCCGTGCTCGACGAGCTTTCGAAACCCGGATTCCTCGCGAAGGTCGCGGAAAAGGGCGACTACATCCGGTCGAAGGTGAGCGCCTGGAAGCTCCCTTGCGTCGCCGACGTTCGGGGCAAGGGCCTCATGATAGGCATCGACGTCACGGGCACTGCGAAAGGTCCCGCGACCGCGGCAGAAATCCAGAAGGCGTGCCTGAAGGCGGGACTGTGCGTCTCGACCGCCGGACCGCAGACGATCAGGTTCCTGCCTCCGCTCGTCGTCACGATGGAGGAGATCGACAGGGGTCTCGAGATATTCAAGACGGCGTTGGCTGGATGACGAACGCGGAAACGACAGGCGATATGAAGGGGCGAAGTTAATGACTGGTTTATTCTCCGAATTCCCGCGTTTTAGCGAGTTGCAATCGGCGAACGGCGTGTTTCTGCTCGGCATCATCATGTTTCTCGGGACGACGGGCGGTTATATCTTTCGGCGCCTCAAGATTCCCCAGGTCGTCGGATACATCATCATCGGCATCCTGATCGGACAGTCGGGCTCTCGCCTGATAAGCGGGCAGGTGATTGAGACGCTCGAACCGATCAGCGGCTTCGCGCTCTCGCTCATCGGCTTCCTAATCGGTTCGGAACTCAAGATACCGCTGATGAGGAAGTACGGGCGGCATTTCGCCTTCATACTCTCTTTCGAGGCGATCATGCCCTTCGTGATCGTCACCGCCCTCGTGTGGGCGGTGTCCTTCGCCGTTACCGGTGACTGGTCAACGTCGCTCGCGCTGGCCCTGCTGCTCGGGGCCATATCATCCGCCACGGCGCCCGCCGCGACGACCGACGTGCTCGCGGAAAACCGGGCGAAGGGGCCGCTCACGACGATGGTGCTCGGTATCGTCGCCATGGACGACGCGGTAGCGCTCGTGCTTTTCGCCGTCGCCGCGAGCGTCGCCGCGGGCCTCATCGGCGCCGAAACCGTCTCGCTCGGCGCGCAGTTGCTCGACATAGCGCGAGAACTCGCCTTTTCCGTCGGAATCGGGGCACTGATGGGATGCGCCCTGAGTCTGATCATCAAGCACGTGCGAAACGACGAGGGACGAACCCTCGCGTTCTCGCTCGGCGGCATCATGATCATGACGGGAACGTGCGCGTACCTCGGCCTCGACCCGATACTCGCGTCGATGGCGATGGGTTTTTTCATCGCCAACTTCGCGCCGTTCCGCTCGCGCGATCTTTTCAGTCTCGTCGACCGCTTTACTCCGCCGGTGTACGTGCTCTTTTTCGTGCTGGTCGGCGCGAAGCTCGACATCTGGAAGGTGTCGCCCATGTTCGCGCTGATAGCCGTCGTGTACGTTGTCGGCAGGACCGTCGGCAAGTCGATTGGCTCATGGTTCGGAGCGCGCGTTTCAGGAGCCCCCGCGACCGTGCGCAAATACCTCAAGTGGTGCCTCTTGAGCCAGGCGGGCGTCGCGATCGGCCTTTCGATCATGGCGGGCAAGGTCTTTCCCGATACCCTCGGCCCGACGATCATCCTCGTGGTGACCGCCACCACCTTCATAGTGCAGATACTCGGTCCGGTCTGCGTCAAATACGGCGTTACCAAGGCGGGCGAGTGCGGGCTCGACATCACGGAGGAAGACCTGCTTCGGGAAAGCACCGTGGCGGACGTGCTCCTCGGAACCTCGTCTGCCGCCGCTCTCGGCGAGACGGCCTCGTTCCGCGAGATAACGGAATGCTTCGGCCGTCAGGACTCCCTCGGCTGTCCCGTACTGTCGGACGACGGAAGGCTTTCGGGGATTATCTCGGTCGACAACCTGAAGGAGGCCTTCCTCCTCGGTGAGTTGACCCAAGGCCTTCTCGCGTGCGACGTGATGAACCCGTGCCCGGTGAGCTGCAAGCCGTCCACGCTCGTCCGCGACGCGCGGGAGCTCTTTGCCCTTCACAGAATCGACACGATCCCGGTCGTACGGGAAGACGGAGTCGTTTTGGGTATGGTCGAGGAGCACATGATCTCGCGGTTTTTCAACCGCAAGGTACTTGAATTGCATGCGAAAGTTGCCGCCCTCGAGACGGCTTGACCACGCGAATGGCATTATAAGGAGATAGAGACATGGCTGTAACGAAGAAAACTGAAAAGGTCCCCGCGAAGAAGGCCGCACCGGCTGCCAAAAAGGCGGTTTCCGCGAAGAGCGCGCCCGTGGCAAAGGCGGAGCCCGTGGCGAAAAGCGCGCCCGTCGCTATAAGCGCGCCCGTCGCTATAAGCGCGCCCGTCGCTATAAGCGCGCCCGTCGCCAAAAGCGCGCCGGCGGCCCGCGCCCCGAAGGGAAAGCGTGACAAGGTCGTCCTCGCGTATTCCGGCGGACTCGACACCACGGTCATCATCCCGTGGCTCAAGGAAAACTACGATTACGACGTCGTCGCCGTATGCATCGACGTCGGACAGGGCGACGACTGGAAGACCATCAAGAAACGCGCCCTCGATACCGGCGCCGCGGAATGCCACGTCGTCGACGCGCGCGAGGAATACATCACCGATTTCGTGTTTCCCGCCCTCAAGGCGAACGCGATCTACGAGGATCAGTACCTCCTCGGAACCTCGACCGCGCGACCCCTCATCGCGAGGGTTCTCGTCGACTACGCCCGTAAGTGTAACGCCGTCGCGATAAGCCACGGGGCTACCGGCAAGGGCAACGACCAGATCCGCTTCGAGCTTACGATAAAAGCCTTCGCTCCCGACCTCAAGATCATCGCCGCCTGGCGCGACGACAAGTGGAACATGGACAGCCGGGAAGCGGAGATCGAGTTCCTCGAGGCCCGCGGAATACCGGTGCCGATGAAGAAGGACCAGTCGTACAGCCGCGACGAGAACATCTGGCATCTTTCGCACGAGGGTCTGGAGCTCGAGTTCACCGAGAACGAGCCCAACTGGAAGCACATGCTTCAGCTCACGACCGTTCCGGAGGAGGCCCCCGAGAAGGGCGAGTACGTCAAGATAGACTTCGAGAAGGGAATCCCCGTGGCGGTCAACGGCAAGAAGATGAAGCCGCTCGCCCTCATGCAGGAGCTCAACAAGATCGGAGGCAGGAACGGCGTCGGCCTCGTCGACATCGTCGAGAACCGCGTCGTCGGCATGAAGAGCCGCGGCGTGTACGAGACGCCCGGCGGATCCATACTCTACCAGGCGCACAACATGCTCGACCACCTGTGCCTCGACCGCGACACCTATTTCTTCAAGCAGCAGGTGTCGCTCAAGATGAGCGAACTCATTTACAACGGCCGCTGGTACACCACGCTCATGGAAAGCCTCATGGCCTTCATGGACAAGACGCAGGAGAACTGCACCGGATGGGTGCGCCTCAAGCTCTACAAAGGGTCCATCCGCGGGGCCGGATCGCATTCCGACTACAGCCTCTACAACGCGAACATCGCGAGCTTCACCACCGGGGACCTGTATAACCACAAGGACGCGGACGGCTTTATCACCCTCTTTGGCCTTCCCCTCAAGGTCCGCGCGATGATGGAGCAGTCCGTCGGGAAAGGCCAGGCGATGAGCGGGAAGAAGGCGAAAAAGCGGGCGACTGAATAAGGAGACGGGACGAATGGGACACGTACGGACATTTTTCATCGGCATGATTCTCGGGATCGCGAACGTGATTCCGGGCGTTTCGGGCGGTACCATGGCCGTCGTGTTCGGCGTCTACGATCGCCTCGTGGAGGTGCTGACGCTCAACCTCGCGACGATACGGCGCAATTTGGCCTTCGTCGCGGCACTCGCCGCGGGGCTCGTCGTCAGCATCCTCGCGTTCGCCAAGATCGTCACATGGCTTCTCGCGCGCCATCCCGTGCCGGTTAACTTTTTCTTCGAGGGTATCATACTCGGTAGCGTGCCGTTCATCGCGTCACTCGCCGGTTTCGGCGGACGGCGCTCCGTTCCGGGATCCGTCGCCGCGCGCGTGGCGCTCGCGCTCCTGGGCGTCGCGATCATGGTCGCGATGGCGGTGGTCTCGGCCGACGGAGCGTCCGCCGTCCGCGTCACCGCGTTGACCGTCCCCGTCGCGCTCTGGCTGTTCGCCATGGGCGTCGTCGCCGCGGTCACGATGCTCATGCCGGGCGTTTCGGGCTCCTTCGTCCTCGTGCTCTTTGGCGCGTACGCCACCGTGATGGGCTCTGTCTCCGATTTCAACGTGCCGCTCATGGCGCCCTTCGCCTTTGGCGTCGGGTTGGGCCTCTTGATCGGCGCGGGTATCGTGCGGTTCCTCCTTTCCCGATGTCCGTTCCTGACCTACTCGTTCATACTCGGACTGGTCGTCGGTTCCCTCATCCCGGTTTTCCCCGGTTTGGTCGCCTCGGCGACCGTGATGGCCGCCTCCGCCCTCTCGCTTGCGGGAGGCTTCGCGCTTTCCTTCTGGTTCTCCAAGGGCGACGCGTCTCGCGCGCCCGCGGACGGGGAGGCGGAATCATGAGCGGGCGCGCGGTTCTGGACGCGAACGACGCGGCCCTTGACGGTCTCGTGACGCCCTTTTCCTCGGTCGGAAAGGACTGGATGCTCATTGCGGCGGGTACCGGCGTCGCCCGGGAGACTTGGAACACCATGACCGCCTCCTGGGGCGCGTTCGGCGTGCATTGGGGCAAGAGAACCATCACCTGCATGGTACGACCGACGCGGCATACCTACGCCTTTATCGAGCGCGAACCGCTCGTGACCTTCTCCTTTTTCGGGCCGGAGATGAGAAAGGCTCTCGAGATCTGCGGGAGCACGAGCGGCGCCGACACCGACAAGGCCTCCGTCGCGGGCTTGACTCCGGTGATCCTCGAGCCGGGAGCGGTAGGTTTCGACGAGGCCCGTCTGACCTTCGTTTGCAAAAAAATCTACGCGCAGGATCTCGATCCCGCGCTTTTCATCGATCAGGCAATTGAAAAAAACTATCCCCAGAAGGATTATCATCGCGTGTATGTCTGCGAGATCCTCCGGGCCTATCAGGGAGGGCGGTCGAAGTGAGCGAAAAAAAAGCGCCATTGTGGCACGGAAGATTCGAGGAGGGACCCTCCGCCGAGGCCGTCGCGTTCGAGACCTCGATCCACGTCGACTCGAGAATGGCCGAGGACGACATTCGCGGCAGCGTGGCGCACGCGACCATGCTCGGCAAGCGCGGGATCATACCCGCGCCCGAGGCCGAGGCCATCGCCCGCGAGCTTTCCGCCATCGCCTCGGAGCTGAAGTCGGGCGCGCTTGCGATAGACGAGCGCGCCGAGGACATCCACTCCTTCATAGAGGGCGTGCTGACCGACCGGCTCGGCGACGTCGGAAGGAAGGTCCATACCGGCCGCAGCCGCAACGACCAGATAGCCCTCGACGAGCGGCTCTATCTCAAACGGGCCGTTCCCGGCGTCGCGCGTTCCGTCGCGTCCCTCGTCGCGACGCTTTCCCGCATCGCGCGCGGCCACCTTGATACCCTCATGCCGGGATACACGCATCTCCAGCGCGCCCAGCCGGTAACGCTCGCGCACCATCTTGCCGCCTGGTGCTGGCCCCTCGTCCGCGACCACGGACGGCTCTCCGACGCCCTCGTCCGTCTCGACGCCATGCCTCTCGGCGCCGGAGCGCTCGCGGGTTCGGGGCTTCCGCTCGACCGCGCCTCCGTGGCGTCGGATCTCGGCTTTCCGGGA
This sequence comes from Spirochaetales bacterium Spiro_10, assembly GCA_001604405.1. Lineage (GTDB taxonomy): Bacteria > Spirochaetota > Spirochaetia > Treponematales > Treponemataceae > Teretinema. Next base: position 85,633 of record LVBL01000006.1, on the reverse strand, counting down.
CTCACGCCGAATTCGCTCGATACGGTTTCGGACCGCGACTACTGCCTCGAGATCGTCTCCGCCCTCTCCATACTGATGACCCACCTTTCCCGCTTTTGCGAGGAAGTCGTCATCTGGTCGACCGAGGAGTTCGGCTTCATCAACCTTTCCGAGCGCTGGTCGACCGGATCGAGCATCATGCCCCAGAAGAAGAACCCCGACTTCGCGGAGCTCATTCGCGGACGCGCGGGAAAGGTCTACGGAAACCTCGTCGCCCTTCTCGCGATGATGAAGGGCCTTCCCCTCTCGTACAACCGCGACATGCAGGAAGACAAGGAAAGCCTCTTCGCCGCGATCGATACCGCGTCCTCCTGCCTGTCGGTCTTCGAGCAGATGATCGGCTCCGCGGAATGGAGAACCGATCGCATGGAGGCGGCCTGCACGGGCGGGCACGCGAACGCGACCGACCTCGCCGACTATCTCGTCAGGAAGGGCATGCCGTTCCGGACGGCCCACTCCGTCGCGGCCGGCGTCGTGCGGGACTGCGTCGAAGCGGGCGTGCGCGACATGCGGGACCTGCCCTTCGAGCGGCTCGCCTCGCGTTCGCCCCTTATCGCGCGCGACGTGCTCGACGTGCTCGCGCCCGAGGCCGGCGTCGCCGCGCGAGACCTCCCCGGAGGTCCCAATCCGGCGAGGGTCGCCGAACAGCTCGACGCCCTCGACGTCTTCGCGCTCTCGGCCCTCGCCGAGTAGCGGAGCGTCTTTCCGCTTTCTTGCCACCGATCCACATCTTTCCCATAAGTAGTGGTGCGGGACGCTCCGGGCCGTCGTTGCGAGCCGGCCCGGCCGACCCGACAAAACACTATTCCGGGAGGAATGACATGAACGCTCTCAATTCCATCTTGATCGAGGGAAACGTGGTGCGCGATCCCGTCGTGAAGGAGACGCCGCGCGGCAGCATGGTGTGCGCCTTCTCCATCGCGTCGAACCGCTATTTCAGGCAGGACGACGAGTACGAGCAGGAAACCTCGTTCATCGACGTCGATTCGTGGGGCAAGCTCGCCGAGGCGTGCGGCAAGAACTGCACGAAAGGCAGGGGAGTCCGCGTCGTCGGCCGGCTGAAGCAGGACCGATGGGTCGGATCCGACGGAAAGAACTACAGCAAGGTCAAGGTCGTTGCCGAGCATGTGGAGTTCAAGCCGCGGTTCAAGACGAACGGTGACGAGCAGGCCGAGTTCTCCGAAACGGAGTCCGAATCCGCCGCCGACGGGCAGAACGCCGAAGACGGCGACGTTCGCGAGATCGAGAGCGATACGGATGTCAAAGCAGCTTCGCGCGAAACGATGACCGTGTTTTGACCGTCGTGCTTCCCGTACGCGGATTTCCGCCGCGTGCGGGGCGCATTCCCGTCCGCGGGGTATTGAATGTCGGACAATCATCCGATACCCTGTAAACGGGAGACAAAAAAATGATCCAACAAGCATTCGACAAGGCGACCGTGAAGGCGGTTCTCGCCTTTCAGCGCGACGAGGTGGACAGCGCGGCGATATACTCGCGCCTTGCCGCCTCTCTTCCCGACCCGAAGCACGCCGATATCATGCGCCGCATGGGCGACGAGGAGGCGAAACACGCCGCCCGCTGGGAGGCGGTTACCGGGGTCGTTCTCCGCCCTTCAAAGGTGAAGGTGTTCGTCTTCTTCCTGATCGCGCGCTTTTTGGGTCTCACGTTCGCAATAAAAAAACTCGAGAACGCGGAGGCCGAGGCCCAAGTCGGGTATTCGCCGTTTCTTGACCGGTTTCCCGACGTTCGCGAGATCATCGCCGAGGAAGACCGCCACGAGGACGCTCTCATCGCCATGATCGACGAGGAACGGCTCAAGTACGCGGGGTCCGTCGTGCTCGGCCTCAATGACGCGCTCGTCGAGCTCACCGGAGCCCTGGCGGGTTTCACGTTCGCCTTCCAGAACACCAGGATTATCGCCATGACCGGGCTCATCACCGGGATCTCCGCAGCCTTTTCCATGGCGGCCTCGGAATACCTCTCTCAGCGCTCCGAGGGAGACGGGGAGGTCTCTCCGGTCAAATCCGCAACCTATACGGGGGTCGCCTATATCCTTACCGTCGCGCTGCTCGTCCTTCCCTTTTTTCTCACCGCGAATTTCGTGCTCGCGCTGTCCGTCACCCTCGCGACCGTCGTGCTCATCATCCTTTCCTTCAATTACTACCTGTGTACCGCGAAGGACCTGCCGTTCAAGCGGCACTTTTTCGGGATGCTCGCCGTCAGCATGGGAGTGACGCTGCTTTCGTTCGGCGTCGGTATCGCCGTCAAGCGTTTTCTCGGAATCGAGATATAACCGATGGTTCTCGGCATACCGCTCTTTCTTATCTTCGGCGTATACGGCGTCGTCAACGCGTATCTGCCCGTGATGCTGTCGGGCCTCGGCTACTCCGTCACCGAGATCGGCGTGCTGCAGGGGATGTTCGAGGCCGCGGGGATGGCCTTTCCCATTCTCGTCAACGCCCGCGTCGACCGGAGGGGAAACTACGTCACGGTGATAACCCTGCTTGCCCTGCTCATGATCGTCGTCCTGCCGCCGCTTGTCGCCTTCCGGAGCTTTTGGGTCACGGGTCTTCTCCTTGCCCTGCTCGCCGTCGGTTTCAAGGGGACGGTCCCGCTCGTGGACACGCTTGTTTCGCGCTCCCTCGGCGGGAACGCGACCGATTACGGCAAGGTCCGCGTGCTCGGAAGCATCGGCTTCGTGTGCGTGACCCTGCTCCTGCAGTTCACCTCGGTCGTCGATTCAACATCCGCATCGTCAATCGCGGTCGCGATCGCCGTGCCGTGCGCGCTTTTCGCCGCATCGGTGCCGCTCGTCCCGCGGTTATTCGCCAGGATCTCTCTCGCGCGCGCCAGACGTTCCGGCGCCGGTACTCCGGTAGCCGGGGCGGATCCCCAGCCGAAAGCAGACAGAGGTGACTCCTCCACGGCCGTATCCATCGGCTCGCCCCGCGCCTTCGTCGCCGCCTTCCCGAAGTCCTACTGGGCGGGGATCGCCCTCGTGTTCCTCGGCTTTTTCGGCATGACTCCCTCCCAGCGCTTTTTCTCGCTCTACGTCCGGGACTATCTCGGCCTCGAGTCGTACGCCGGGCTTTGGGCCCTCTCGGCGGCGGCCGAGGTCCCGTTCATGTTTCTCTCGGGCCGGTTTATCCGCAAGTACGGCACGAAGGGCATTCTCGTGTTCTCTCTCGCGGCGATCGGCGCGCGCAACCTCGTGTACGCCGCGATCCCGACCTTCGGCGGTGCCGTAATCGGCCAGCTCTTTCACTCGGTGTGCTTCGGCCTTTTCCATCCCGCCGCCGTCGTCTTCATCGGCGAGCGCGCGCCGAAACGGCTGCTCGCGCTCGCGCTGACCATGTACTCCTCGGTCTCGGTCGGCATCGCGTCGGTTCTCGGGAACGTCGCCGGCGGATTCGTCATCGACAGGTTCGGATACCGGGTCCTCTTTGTCGTATTCGCCGCATTTCCGCTCGCGGGCGTGCTCGCGCTTCCCGCGTTTTCGAAACGGCGTTGATTGACACGTCGGGCGGTCGGAAGTAGTATCGTGACATCATGATCGGAACAATCGTCAACTGCGTCGCCGTTATCGCCGGCTCCCTTGCCGGCATTCTTTTTTCCCGCAAGGTATCCAAGGAGCTCTCGGGCGTGATCTGCTCGGCGGCGGGCATCGTGACCCTCGTCATAGGCATGCAGCTTGCCTTCAAGGCGCAAAACATCATCTATCTCGCGCTTTCCCTCATCATCGGGGGCATTCTCGGTTCCTGGTGGGACATCGACGGAAAGATCCTCGCGTTCGGGCGATTTCTCGAGCGGCGTTTCGGTGGTAAAGGGAAGCCTGTCGCCGACGGAGATTCGGGTGCCGACGGGGACTCCCACGCATCGAACGCCGAGGGAGGCAGCTCGCGCTTCGCGTACGCCTTCCTGAACGCCTCTGTGCTTTTTTGCGTCGGGGCCATGGCCATCGTCGGTTCGTTCAAGGCGGGTACCGAGGGAGACTATACGCTTCTCTACACGAAGTCCGTGCTTGACGGATTCATGTCCATCGTCTTCGCCGCCGCCATGGGCATCGGCACGATATTCTCGGCGCTGTCCCTCCTGGTCTATCAGGGTCTCCTGACGCTCGCCTCGGGCTACGTCAAGCCGTACGTGTCCGAGCAAATGATCGCGGAGCTTACCGGCATCGGCGGGGCCTTTATCGTCATGATCGGGATCAACCTACTCGACCTCAAGAAGCTCAAAACCGCGAATTACCTCCCCGCGATGATCGTAACCGTCCTCTTCGTCCTTGCGGACCCCTTCTTTGCCCGTTTTATGGCCCTTTTCGTTTGACAGACGCCGAAATTCCGCATAAAATGGCTTCTATAAGATAACTTTAGGAGGCCACAATGGCAAAGGTAGAACTCAAGGGCATCGGCAAGGTGTACGACGGAAACGTCCGCGCCGTCGATAACGCCAACATCGTCGTAGAAGACCAGGAATTCGTCGTATTCGTCGGTCCTTCCGGTTGCGGAAAGTCCACGACCCTCCGCATGGTAGCCGGACTCGAGGAGATCACCGAGGGTGACCTCTTTATCGACGGCGAGCGGATGAACGACGTTCCCCCGAAGGACCGCAATATCGCGATGGTTTTCCAGAACTACGCGCTGTATCCCCACATGACCGTTTACGACAACATGGCCTTCGGACTCAAGATCCGCAAGACCGACAAGAAGGAGATCGAGCGCCGCGTCAACGAGGCCGCCCGCATCCTCGACATCGAGAAGCTCCTCGACCGTAAGCCGAAGGCCCTCTCCGGCGGTCAGCGCCAGCGCGTCGCCGTCGGCCGCGCCATCGTGCGCAACCCGAAGGTGTTCCTTTTCGACGAGCCCCTTTCCAACCTCGACGCCAAGCTCCGCGTGCAGATGCGCGCCGAGATCTCCGACCTCCACAACCGCCTCAAGGCGACCATGATCTACGTCACCCACGACCAGGTCGAGGCCATGACCATGGGCGACAAGATCGTCGTCATGAAGGACGGAAAGATCCAGCAGATCGGCTCGCCCCTCTATCTCTACAACCACCCGATCAACAAGTTCGTCGCCGGCTTCATCGGTTCCCCGCCCATGAACTTCCTCTCGGTCAAGCTCATCGAGAAGGGCGGCCAGATCGTAGCCGACGAGGGTTCCTTCGAGATCGTCCCGACCGCCGACCAGCAGAAGACTCTCAAGGCCTACCTTAACAAGGAAGTGTATTTCGGAATCCGTCCCGAGGACCTCGAATACATCAAGACCCCGTCCGCGAAGAACAACATGCAGATGAAGGTCATGGTGAAGGAGCCGCTCGGCGCCGAGACGCACCTCATCATGTCCACGAAGACCCAGCAGGCCATCGTGCGCTGTTCTCCGGACCTCGTGTTCCAGATCGGCGAAGTCATCAACTTCCAGCCGATCATGGAGAAGGCGAAGTTCTTCGACAAGGAAACCGAGCTCAGCATCTGCGAAGAGGTGAAGGCGGAGTAATTCCCGCTAACGCGTTCGCGAAAGAGGCCGTCCGGAAGGACGGCTTTTTTTTCGTCGTGAGCAATTACGGTGTGCCTTGTCGCGAGCCGGGGAAAAAACTTACGTCTTACTTCTTTCGAATCTTTGGAATCATGCTTTCATCTTTTGTATACTAATCACGGTCATGCCGGATGCCGCTCGAATCCCGTTTGGATGCGGCCGTTCGCGAAATGATCGATAGTATTGCCGCGGAGTCGCGGATAAGGAGATTCATGGTGATGAAGAGGCTGCGGAACTATCTGGCACTGGAGGTCGCCCTGCTTTGCGTCACGCTGTGCGTGGCTGGATGCGCTTCGGACGGCGAAGTCTCGGGACTTGACAATCAAATCCGCATTAACGGAGTCGAGTATGACATCGTGGAGGCGACGATATTCCATACCGGCGAGTTCCGCTACGTGGCGCTCGAGACCGCGGGCTTGGAGTCCCTCGTGTTCCATATCGACCAGGTATCGTCACAAATCCCGAGAGGCCGCTGGACGGCGATGGACGACGAGTCGTTGTGCGAGGTTTCCGTCAGCGATGACGTGTACCTGGAAACGTCGGATATCGCGTCGGTCGATGTAACGATATCGGGTACGGACGGCGGAACGCTGACCGTTACGGGATCGCTGTCGTGCGAATCGAAGGATATCGATTGCGCTTTCGGCTATACTGGAGCATATCAGTATATTGAAAACTGACTTCGTTCCCGTCTGCGCGTCCGCCAGCCTGAATGTCACGGTTTTACGAGCATTCCCCGTTCGCAGAGCCAGTCGCAAAACTGGCAGATGTCCGCGGTCTTGCCGGGGAGGGCGACGCCCCGCGACTCGAGGTCCTTTCTGACGGCGCCGAGGCCACGCTCGTAGCAGGCCCGGACCTGCGGCATCGCGCGGGCGCGCTCGAGTATGGCCGCATAGCCGTCCCGTATGTGCCCGGCGACCAGTTCCGGACGTTCGTTCGCGAAGCCGCAGCAGACGGCGACGGAACCGTCGGGATGCGCGTAGAGGACGTTGCCCGGTCCCTCGCACCAGTCGTCGGCAAACCACCGGTCGCCCTTCCATGCCCCGGTGTCCGCGGACGGCGGCGAGAAGGGAATGGTCAGTATGGGAATGTCCAGGCCCGAGCCGTCGTCCATCCCGAGTTCGCGGTTCCTGCGCGCCGCTTCGTTCCGTATCGCGCGCGGCATGCCGTCGGAGGAGACGAGTTTCGAGTCGAGCGCGCGCGCGAGCTCCTCCAGGCGCTTCGGGCTCGCGTCTCCCGAACGGCCCAGGACCGAGACGATCTCGAACCAGTCGTTACGGCCGGATATCCTGCCGGCTTCCCGGATGAACGCCGCGACTGTGCCGGGGTTCTGCCCGTGCCAGTCGTCAAAACTCACGGCAAGCGTTCCGTCGAATCCCGCGTCGATGACGGACGAGAGGGCTGCCGCAAGCTCTTCTTCGGTGTTCCACCAGGCGGCGTTCGTCATGAGCCGGTCGAAGTACAGGCCGAGATCCAAGGCGGAGCGGATGACGGCCACGAGGAAATCGGCCGCAAGGAAGGGCTCGCCGCCCGAGAAGCCGACGCGGTCGACGCCGCCCGAGGCGCAGTCCGAAAGGAAGGCGAGCGCCTCTTCCGTCCGGAGCGTTCCCTTGGAGCGGTCGACGCGGCAATGGCCGCACGAAAGGTTGCATGACGAAGTCGGCGCGAAGATCACCTCGCGGGGCGAAAAGGGGTTTCCGGGCATCATTCCTCCACCGGCATGAAGCTTACCGTCTGTTCCGGGATACGCACGTTGCCGGCGCGAACGCGTATGACCGCGTTCAGCTCGGCCCCGGCGGGCGTGGTTATTCTCGACTCCTGCGCGAACTCCGGTATCAGTATCGTCGTTTGATTCCCCGCGATCTCTACTATGACCGCCTCTCCCGTCCATTCGGGATGGCGCGAAAGGTGCACGAGCGTCCAGTGCATGTTCGACTCGCGCTCCGCGAACGTGCATTCACGAGCGGCGGAGTCCCCCGCGGCGATGCGGGTGAGCATGTCGTCCGTGTCCATCGGCGGCTTGCCGTCGAGGAAACGCCGGAGCTGCTGGTGGGACACGAGATCGCCGTAGCGTCTCAGGGGACTCGTTACCTGGCTGTACATCCCGAGCCCGAGTCCGGCGTGATCCGAGGGGATGGTCCCGACTTTTCGCGAGCGCATCGATCTCCTCTTGCGGTACTCGCCTGCGAGACCGGGGGGGAGGTCCTTCGGGATGTCGGGACGCTCCTGGCTGACATACTGGAAGGGGATGCCGTTCTTGAAGGCGAAGCGCGCCGCGGCCTCGCCCGCGATCAGCATCATCTCCCGAACCATGTCGGCGGCGCTCTCGCCGGCAACACGCTCGAAGACGACGGTGGAAGGGCCGTCGTGTCCGGGACCGACGGAGATGTGCGCCTCCGGCAGTTCGATAAAGACCGCGTCGGCGGCGCGTCTCCGCTCGATGTTGCGTTCGGCGATCGCGAAGAGCTTCGAGAGTCCGGGTTCGTCGCGCCGCGCGGAGGCCTCGGCGTACGTGAGGCGCGTTACGCGCACGACCGTGCGGTGTATCGAGACGTCGTCGATGGCTCCCGACTCCGTGAAGGTAACGCGGAACGAGAGGGCGAAGGATTCGTCCGCGAGGCCGAGCGCGAAGCTTTCGAGCGACGCGTCCGCGAGCATGCGCGAGGCCCCCTCGGGAACGTAAAGCGTGGATCCGCGCGCGCGGGCGTCGCGGTCTGCGTCCCCGTCGGGCAGCACGGTCGACGCGGGATCGGCCACGTGCACCCACAGGGCGTCACCCTCGGTCGAGACGGCGTCGTCCGGATCCGAGCTCCATGCGTTGTCGATTGCCCACGCGTCGAGGGCGGTGAGGTCGAGCCTGTCCCCGCGCTCCGGGGGAGGCGGCACGTGGGCGGTGGATGAATTGAGGCTGAGTCCGTGTCGCGCGGGCCAGGGGTTTCGCTCGAGTTTCCACAGACCCGCCGCGAGCAGGACCGAGTGGGCCGTGACGGGCGTTTCCGGAAATCCCGCTTCCCTGAGGGACCGCGACTTGTCGCTCATGCCGAGGGCGAGGGCCTCGATGTCCTGCAAAAACCGGGAGTCTTCGGGCAGAAGCCGGTCCGAGCCCGAGACCGCCGCTTTCAGGCGCCCTATCGCGGCCGCGCGCTCGGCTTCCTCCGCTTTTTTCCCCTCGGCCTTCCGGATACGCTCTTTGACGTCCTCGGCGGAACGCACCGTAACGGGGCTTGCGGGCGATACCGCCTCGAAGTAGGGGGACTCGGACACGGATTTCCACGCGGCCCACGCGGCATCGCCCTCGATCGCTCCGAAGAGGAGTTCGGAGAGCTCCGAGTAAGTCGGCGTTTCCCCGGCGAAGAACTCGCACGCCTCGACAAAGTCCGCCTCGGGCGCCGCGGCGGCCAGGACGTTTTTTACCGAGGAAACGGGTCCGGGATGCAGGCCCTCTATGTCTTTTTCGCGGACCTTTTTTGACCCCGACGGGGTGTCGATCACTATTTTATCGCCCTCGAAGCCCGATATGACGGCCGGCGCGGCGTGGTAGATGACAAGGGCGCGTTCTGTGAGTTTCATGGCTTACTCTAGCACGGTGCGGCAAGGCGCCTCAAGCGGCGCCGGTGCTAGCGACCGGGGAGCTCCTGTACTCCTCACGGGATTTGACACGCACCGAATATTTATGCAATAATCCCCATTAACCTGAATAAATATCGATGATATCGGTTTGGAAGGATGGACAGCATGATCGTAATGAAATTCGGCGGATCTTCGGTGGCGAACGCGGAGCGTATCAGACACGTTGCGGGAATAATCGGCAAATTCGCCGACAAACGCCCCGTCATCGTCCTTTCCGCCATGGGTGATACCACCGACGACCTTCTCGACGCGGCCGATGCCGCCCTCGGCGGGGTCGTCACCGTCGACGCGATCGAAAAACTCCATAAGGACACGGCCTCGGAACTCGGAATCGCCCCGGGCGTCGTGGATCCCCTGCTCGGAGAGCTTCGAACCCTCCTCACCGGGATTTCGATGCTTCGGGAAGTGAGCCCGCGGTCCCGCGACTACCTCGTATCCTTCGGAGAGCGCCTGTCCGTGCGGATTATGGCGGCCTTTCTTTCATCCCAGTCCGTGCGCGCCGAGGCCCGCGACGCCTGGGACGTCGGCTTCGCCTCTGATTCCAACTTCATGAACGCGGACCTCCTTCCGGAAACCTGGGAGAACGTCCGCAAATTGCTCGGCCCCTACGCCGCCGGAAAGACCGGAGACGGCATGCCGATACCGGTCGTCACGGGCTTCATCGCGAAGGACCCGAAGGGTTCCATCACGACGCTCGGCCGCGGCGGAAGCGACCTGACCGCGACCTTCATCGGCGCCGCGCTCGACGCGGCCGAGGTGCAGACCTGGAAGGACGTCGACGGAATCCTGACGACCGACCCGCGGGTCGTGAAGGAAGCGAGGCCCGTTCCCGTCGCCACTTACGACGAAGTCGCCGAGCTTGCGTACTTCGGCGCGCAGGTCCTCCATCCGCGCTCGATGCAGCCGTGCCTGCAGACCGGAACCCCGGTGCGCGTAAAGAACTCGTACAACATCGAGGCCCCCGGGTCCATCATCGTCACGAGCCATCCGTCAACGCCCTCTCCCGTGCGGGCGATCACGTCGAAGAAGGGCGTTACCCTCGTCGACATCGTCTCCACGAGGATGCTCGGGCAGTACGGCTTTCTCGCCAAGGTGTTCGATTCCTTCGCCGCGCACAGCGTGAGCGTCGACGTGGTCGCCACGTCCGAGGTATCGGTCTCGCTCACCGTCGACAGCAAGAAGGCGAATCTCGCGGCCCTCAGGCACGACCTCGAGAAATTCTCGAGCGTTGACGTGCGCAAGGACCGCGCCATCGTCACGATCATTTGCGACGTGAAGCGGTCGAGCCTCATACTCGCGGCGACCTTCGAGGCGCTTTCGTCGGCGGGCATCAACGTTCAGATGATCAGCCAGGGCGCGTCAAAGGTGAACATCAGCCTCATCTGCGATTCCTCGGAGTCCGACCACGTCGTGCGGCTTCTCCACGAGCGCTATTTCGGAAAGAGCGGTCAAGAGGACCTTATCGGCGTTTCCGCGGGAGGCGCCACATGAGAATAGCCCTCGTCGGGTACGGCAAAATGGGCCACATGATCGCGAAGGCCTGCGAGGCGCGCGGGCACGAGGTCTCGTGCACGGTCGACCTGTTCGCGCAGGACGCGACGTGCGTCACGTCCGACCACGCGGTCATGGTAGGCGCCGTGCGCGAATCGGGAGCGGAGGCCGTCATCGAATTCTCGCATCCCGCCTCGGCCCTGGAAAACATTCGCGCTCTCGTGCCGACCGGAATCCCCCTCGTCGTCGGGACGACGGGATGGAAGGACAGCCTTCCCGAGGTCGCCCAGCTCGTGGCGCTCAACAAGACGCGCCTTTTGCACGCGGCCAATTTCTCCGTCGGGGTAAACCTGTTTTACAGGATCGTTGCGGAGGCGGCGCGCCTCGTGGCCGAGTTCGACGAATACGATACGGCCGTTTTCGAGTCGCACCACAACCAGAAGGTTGACAGCCCTTCGGGAACGGCGCTCGACATCGCGCAGAGGATACTCGCGAACATGCCGTCAAAAACGCGCGTCGTGTCGGATCCCTTCGACAGGAAACCCGAGAGGGACGAGCTTCACGTCGCGAGCGTGCGCGTCGGCTCCGTGCCGGGCACTCACACCGTCTGGTTCGACTCGCCGGCCGATACCATCGAGCTCACGCATACCGTGAGAACGCGCGAGGGTCTCGCTGCGGGGGCGGTGCGCGCCGCTGAGTGGCTTGCCTCGGACGCCCGGGGCGCGGCGTCGGGCGTCTTCACGATGCAGGACGTATTCGACTCGCTCTGACCGGTCGCGCCGGCTTTCAGAAACCGGCCGAGATGGCGCGGATCGTGCCGTAGGGGGCGAGAACGGTCATGCGTAGGCCTCCCGAAAGGTAGGCCGTTCCGTCCGCGACCGCGTAGGCCCCCGTGCCGAATTCCGCCTCGAAGTCCGCGAGCGCGTCGCCGACACGGACGTTCCCTCCCGGCGATACGGGAGACCCTGCGCCGAGCGTTACGAGGCGTGTCGTCTCCCTTCCGTCAGGATCCTTGGCGACGAGAACGCGCGCCTTGAGAGACGGGTATTCCCACCATTCCGAGTAGTAGCTGTAGGCGATCCCCGCCGGCTTTCCCCAGAAGGCGACAAGGCCATCGACCGAGTCTCCGGGGACGAGCCTCCTGAAGGAGGCCCGCGCCGCGGACGGTACCGAACGGGCGTCCGCGAACAGGCGCCGGATCCGCGCGAGATACTCGTCCGCCTTTTTCGCCTCGCCCGAGGACTTCATCATGACGGCAAGATTGACCGATATGGCACGCGCGTCGCACGGATAGCCCGAACGTACGGACGAACCGGCCGCGTTGGCCTCCGCGCGGGGCTTCGCGTCGTCGGCCGGGGGAAGGGCGTGCCGTTCGGCGAGCGTTTTTCCGCGCGCGCGGTCGGTTCCCGAGTAATAGAGAAGCGCGGCCAGGTTGGCCCGCGCGACCGGAGAGTCCGATTCGTCTTCCGACTCGCCCGCCGCCAGGGCCACGGACAGGGCCTCCTTTCGCGCCTCGAGCGACGGCGAGAAGGCGAGAAGCCTCGCGTACGCGGAATCGAGCGCGCCGTCGACGAGCGTCTCGCGGGCGCGCGCGTACGACTGGAGCGCAAGGGCAAAGGCCCTCGCGTCGCCGGGAACGGGAGACGCCGTCGAGTACGCGCGTGAAGAGCCGGAGGCGAAGGCCTCGGCCCGGGCGGGTGACAGCCCCGCCGCGCGGGCCGCGTACGGCTCGGAGGAGCCGTCCTCCACAGAGGCTACCGGCAAATGCGTGATCATGACGGCGTCCTCCGGCGTGACGCTTGACAGCCACGAGCGGTGGAGGGCAAGCGCCTGAAGACGCGCGAGATACGGCATGTCGCCCGCCGCCGAGATCGCCATCTCGGCGGAGGCGAGGATGTCGCGGACATCCGCGCGGACGGCAGCGGCCGAGATCAGGGAGGAGAGTTCCGACGCGAGCCTCGACACCGCCTCGGAGGAGGACTCGAGCGCCGCGAGCCGGGACTGCGCCGGCGGGAATCGGGACGCCCAGTCACGGAGGGCGGGAGGGACGCCCGGACGCGCGAGTTCCCGCAGAAACGCGGTAAAGGACTTCGTTTCGTAACCCGCGAGCGAGAGCAGTGCCATGGTCATGCGGTCCGCGACAAAACGGTCGGGAACCGACCGGCGCGCGGCGTCGCCCACTCCGGCCTCGCGCGCCTCCTGGCTCGTGGCGAAGCCGAAATCGAGCGCCGTCTCCGCCGCGAGTTGCGCGAGAAAGGGGAGAAGGGCCTCTTCGCGCTCGCCCTCGAGGGAACGCACCCGGCGTGAGGACGCGGCCATCCGGTCGAATAGAGCCGCGTCGATATGGTCGAGGAGGCCGGTGGAAAGGACGACCGTTCCGTCCGGAAATATCCGGGACACGACGGCGTCGGAGCGCGTATAGCGTACCTGGAGCCGCCCGCGATGCAGCTCGGTTCTCCTGAAGAGCATGAAAAGCGTCTCGTCGACGGAACGGGGCCAGTCGCCCAGTTCGGAGCCCGGGACCTCCGAGACGAGATATCCGCGGAGTTCCCGCGCCGTGGAATCCGCCCAGGTCCTTCTCGCCTCGGAAGCGGTGAGGGCGGCGAGGGGATGGACGGCCAGAAGGCATGTCGCGACGAGCGCCGCGATCGGTTTGCAGTCGATTCGCATATGCAACAATAACACACCAGTAGGCTTAAGGCAACGAAACGTATATACTCGGACCCCGTATGGACAAGGTATACCTCAAAACGCGCGAGGAAGAGCGCATTCAACTCGGCCACCCCTGGGTGTTCGACAACGAAATCGGCCGGTATCAGGGCGACTGCGCCACCGGCAAGCCGGTGGAGGTCCTGACGAAATCAGGACAGTATCTCGGAACCGGCATCATGAACCGCGCCTCGAAGATCTGCGTTCGCGTGTTCACGAGACGCCGCGACGAGGCGATCGACCGCGCCTTCTTCGCGCGGCGCGTGCGGGACGCGATGGCGTTGAGATCCGCGTTCTATGGCGAGCGCGACTCGTACCGCCTTCTCTTTGCCGAATCGGACCTCGTCCCCGGCCTCATAGTCGACCGGTTCGCGGACGATAAGGGACGGATTTGGCTCTCGGCGCAGTTTTTGACGCTCGGCGTCGACGTCTTTCGCGACGATATCATCGCCGCGCTCGCAGAGGCGACCGGAGCCTCCGGCATATTCGAGCGGAGCGACGTGCACGTTCGCGCCCTGGAGGGGCTCGAGGAACGCAAGGGCTGGGCGTTCGGCTCGGGCGATCCCGTCATCATCATTCGCGAAAACGGCATAGCCCTCGTCGTCGATCTCGAGAAGGGGCAGAAGACCGGCTACTTTCTCGACCAGAAGTCGAACCGCGCGATCGTCGGGACCCTTTCGAAGGGCAAGCGGGTGCTTGACGCCTTTACCCACACGGGCGGCTTCGCGCTGAACGCGTGGAAGGGCGGGGCCGCCTCCGTCGAGGCGGTGGACATCTCCGAGGAGGCCGTGGCCACCGTACGCGAAAACGCCGCGCGTAACGGCGCCGATTCGGTCGTGACGGCGAAGGCCGCCGACGTTTTCTCGCTTTTGAAGGAATACGACCGCGACGGCAGGCGTTTCGACCTCGTGGTCCTCGACCCTCCCGCGTTCACGAAAAGCGCGAAGATGATCGACAAGGCCTATGGCGGTTACAAGGAGATCAACCTGCGGGCGATGAAGATCGTGGAACCGGGCGGCTACGTCGTTACCTGTTCCTGCTCTCACTTCTTCGGGCCCTCGCACTTTTACCGCATGATACAGAACGCCGCGCGCGACGCGAGGCGCACCGTGCAGATCGTCGGCTCCTACGGACCCGGTCCCGATCATCCCTCCCTGCTCGGGTATCCCGAGTCGGAGTACCTCAAATGCGCGATCCTGAGGGTATGGTAGGGAACCTCCGCGTCGTCGTGCTCGGCGCGACGGCGACCGGCAAAACCTCCCTGGCCTGCGCGCTCGCCCGGAGGTTCTCCGGAGAGATCGTTTCCGCCGATTCGAGGCAGGTGTACCGCGGGCTCGACCTCGGTTCGGGCAAGGACCTCTCAGAGTACGGCGATATACCGTACCACCTCATCGACGTCGCGAGCCTGCCCGGGGAGTACAACGTCTATTCCTATCAGCGCGATGCGTACGCGGCGATAGCGGATGTTCTTTCGCGCGGAAGGCTTCCTATCGTGACCGGCGGCACCGGGCTGTACATCGATTCCGTGGTGCGCGCTTACCGCTTCGCCGACGCTCCGGTAAATTCCTCTCTCCGTTCGGAACTTGACCGGCTCTCCCTCGGGGAACTCGCGGAACGGCTCGTCGCAACCGGGGCGAAGACGCACAACACCACCGATTTCGAGGATCGAGACCGTCTCGTCAGGGCAATAGAGATCGCCGAGGCCGCGTCGGGCGAGGCCGCGTCGGCCGACCCGGTTTCCCCCGGATCGTCCCCGCCCGACCTCGATACGCTGGTCATCGGCATCCGCTACCCGAGACCGGAATTGCGCGATCGCATACGCGCGCGGCTTGCCGAGCGTATAAGGCAGGGGATGGTAGACGAGGTGAGGTCCCTGCACGCGGGCGGCGTTTCATGGGAGCGGCTCGAGCGGCTCGGCCTCGAGTACCGCTTTACGGCCGAATACCTGCAGGGAAAGATACCGACGGAACGCGAGTTCTTCGAGGGGCTCTGTACGGCCATTTGCAGATTCGCGAAACGCCAGGAGACATGGTTCAGGGGAATGGAGCGGAAGGGAGTCGGGATCAACTGGATCGACGGGGCGGACGCGGAAACGGCGGCCGGACTCGTGTCCGGCCGCCGTCCTTCATGTAAAGAGGAAAACCGGCGCGACTTACGCGATCGCGAAGGCCGCGGCCTCTTCCATTTCTAGCAGGTATCCGGTTCGAACGCAGGATTCGAACAGCGAACGGGTCATGAAGTCGTCGACGACCTTTTCGTATCCGTCCTGATCGCGGTATATGCGAACCATGCAACCTTCGTCATTTTCTTCCAGGACCGAAAGGTAATCGCTGGAGCCGGACAAGCCTCTGATATAGTAATTTTTCACGATAACCCCCAGATACCTAGATTTTCGGGTAACGGCGCGCGATCTTTAGCTATATAATCGGTGTATGTACTCGGACGCCCATATCCATCTCCGTGATCTCGCCGACCTCGCGGGGACCGAGCCCGTTCTCGTTCCCGGTTCCGTCGTATGCGCCTCTTGCTGGCGAAGGGACGAATTCGAATGGAGCGAACGGTTCGCGCGCGCCTGGCCCGGTTCGGTCATGCTTTCGTTCGGGGTACACCCGCAGATGCCGGATGACGCGGAACTGGGGTTCTTGTCGGACCTCGTCGCCGAAGGAAGGATATCTGCGATCGGGGAGTGCGGCTTCGACCGCTTTACGGCCGAGTATCGCGCGGACGCGGTCAGGCAGAGGGCCGTATGGGACGCGCAGGTGGATCTCGCGCGGCGCGCGGGCCTGCCCCTCGTCGTGCACTGCAGGAAGGCGCTCGATCTCGTGTTCGCGGACTCGCGGAGGCTTTCCGCCCTTAACGCCGTGGTCTTTCACGGATGGCCCGGCTCTCCCGTCGAGGCCGCTTCGCTTCTCGGCCGGGGGGTGAACGCCTATTTCTCGGCGGGCAAGGGCCTGTTGCGCGGCGACCGCTCGCTAGCGGCGACCGTCGTGTCCGTCCCGCCCGAGCGTCTGCTTTCCGAGACCGACGCCCCCTGGATGACGCTCCGAGGCGAGTCGCGCTCGGTACCCTCGGACATCGTGCCCGTAACCGGACGTATCGCCGAATTGCGGAACTCCGGCATCGACGAGACGGTGACGCTCCTGCGCGCGAACTTCAGGAGGGCGTTTTCAGTTTCTTGACGAGCCCTTTCATCTCCTCAAGGACGAGCGAGGTTTCGCGCGCGATCGAGGAGGAAAGGTCCGAATAATCGGCGCTCTCGTCCGTTCGGAGGGACGCCTCGAGCTTTCCGGCCAGGGCCGCGAGCGTATCGGCGCCGACCGTCAGCGCGGCACCCTTGATCTTGTGCGCGAAGTACAGGGCCTTTTTCGCGTCGCCCGCGGCGAACGAGTCGGCGATGCCCTTCGAGTCCGTGACTCCCGACTCGAGGAAGGCCCCCGCGATCTCCAGGTAGATGTCGACGTCGTTGTCGAACCGCTCGAGGGCCTCGTCGATATTGATTGCAGCCATTCTCATCTCTCCTTCTGTTGCGCGAAGAAGTCCTCCCCGCGGCCGTTCATGACGACGAAGGCGGGCAT
This sequence comes from Spirochaetales bacterium Spiro_10, assembly GCA_001604405.1. Classification (GTDB taxonomy): domain Bacteria; phylum Spirochaetota; class Spirochaetia; order Treponematales; family Treponemataceae; genus Teretinema. Next base: position 68,655 of record LVBL01000006.1, on the reverse strand, counting down.
GTCCCTCACGGTGACGAGCCTCACGGCCTCCATGCCGAGCTCGGGATAGTCAAGCACGCGCGACTCGGCGACGTGGCGTTCCGCGATCAGGGCGGCGATGCCGCCGGGCGTGCCGAGATAGGTCGCGCCGAATTCAGCGCACGCCGCGCGCCAGGTCTCGCTCCGGTTTCCCTTGGCGACCGTCACGAGCGCGCCGCCGCGGCTCATGAGTTCCCCGGCGTACTCGTCCATCCGGCCCGCGGTGGTCGGGCCGAAGCTTCCGATGACGTGCCCTTCCGGCGTCTCCGCGGGTCCCGCGTACATGATCGGATAGCGCGCGACGTAGTCCGGAAGCGGCTTGCCGGCCCTGACGAGCTCGCGCCAGCGGGCGTGCGCCGCGTCCCGCGCGACGAGGAGGGGCCCCGACACGAGCACCGGCGTGCCGGTATCAAGGCCAGCGAGGCGGGCGCGGAGCGACTCGATGCCTTCGGAGGTATCGATCCTGACGGCGTCCGGGCGGGCCGCACGGCAGCGCGCGGCGGCCTCGGCGAGGCCGGGGATTGAGGCGGGGTCAGCCACCGTTTTCTCGAGCCACACGCCGTCCTGGTCGATGCGCGCGAGAAGGTTCCTGTGCGCGACGCAGGACACGCCGACCGAGACGGGGAAGCTCGCCCCGTGACGCGGAAGGCGGAGTACGCGCGCCGCCGTCGCGAGCGACCTCCCGCCGAACTGCGCACCGAGACCCGTGGCGGCCGCGATGGAGAGCACCTCTTCTTCAAGACCCGCGTCGCGCTCGGGCACGGTGCCCATGACCCGGTAATCGAAACCGTCGACCCGTTCGTCGAAGTACCCGGCGGTGGCGAGCTTGAGGGCGAGGAGATTCTGCTCGGGGCTGATGCCGCCGGCGACGACGGATATCGTATAGGGCGGGCACGCCGCCGTCCCGAGGGCGGCGACCTTCTCCCGGAGGAAGGCCGTGAACGCGGCAGGCTCGAGCAGAGCCTTCGTGGCCTGCGTGAGGGTCGTCTTGTTGGAGGAACCGCCCCCCTTGGCGCAAAAGAGGAAACGGTAGGCGGGCCGTTCTTCCCCGGAGGGAACCGTCGCGAAGACGGACGTCTGTGCCGGGCTGTTGTCCCCGGGGTCGCGTTCGTCGAAGAACCCATCGGGGACGGACGTCGAATGACGGAGTGCCGACGCGCGCCAGGCCTCGCGCGCTCCCTCGCCGATCAGGATTGCGTCGTCCCGTCCCGTCCGTATGCCCTCGTCCTTCCAGCCGAAGACCTGGGCGGTGCCCGTGTCCTGGCAGAGGGGAAGCTCCCCGCGTGACGAAATTATGGCGTTTTCGAGAAGGTACGAGGCGACGAGCCGGTCGTTATCGCCCGTTTGCCCGTTTCCGGCGATTTCGAGCAGATGGTCAAGATGCGCGCGGGTAAGCGTAAACGAGAGCCGCTCGAAGGCGAGCCTCGAAAGACGCGTTATCATGTCCGGCGGAAGGTTCGGGAAATCCGCGGGGCTCGTTTCCAGGCGGTCGAATTCCATATAGTGTTACAGTATAGCCCGGAGGGTGTTTTTTTGCTATACTGAAAAAACTTCCGATAGGAGAGTCTCCATGTCTGTATCAATAATTGGTTGCGTCATCCTTTCCGCGCTGTTTTCGCTCGTATCCCTCATAATACCTCCCCTTCGCGAGTCGCTCGGGGGCTTTCTCCTGGCGGCGGGCTACACGGCCGTCTTTGCCGTCCTTTCCCTCCGTTTCCGCGCCTCTCCGGGACGGGCCCGCCTCGCGGCCTACCGAAAGGCGCTCGAATACCTGCCGTTCGTACTGTTCGCGTCCTTCGTGATGAGCAGGTCCGCCGGGGCCGAGCCGTCATACGCGATCGACGTCGTATCCGCCGTTTTGTGGGTGGCGATCGTCGCGACCGCGTTCGTGATACAGTACCGCCTCTCGGACAAGCGGATCATGCGGAGCTATCCCGGACTCGATGCGGCCGTTGACAAGCCGAAATCGGCCGTGCGCCACGCCCTCGAGTGGGTTGACGCCCTCGTCCAGGCCGCCTGTCTCGTGCTGATAATCAACCTGTTTTTCTTTCAGCTGTACGCCATACCCTCCGAGTCCATGGTTCCCGAGTTCATGATAGGCGACCGCGTCGTCGTAGTCAAAACGCCTTCGGGGCCGAAGTTTCCGCTCACGGAGGTCGGCATACCGAGGATGCGCGGATACGAGCGCGGGGACATCGTCGTGTTCAGCAATCCGCACTACAACGATACCCGCGAGGCCCGCGTAACCTCGTTCGCCTCCCAGCTCGTCTACATGCTCAGCTTCACCGCCATCAACATCAATCGCGACGAGTTCGGGCGCGTCAAGGCGGATCCCCTCGTCAAGCGCGTGACGGGCGTTCCCGGCGAGAAACTGATGATGGTGGACGGGGTCCTGTACGCGAAGCGCGCGGGAGACGCGGGATTCTCTCCCGTCGCGGAGGACGCCACCTGGGCAACCTGGGACGTCGCCTCGCTGCCCCGCTCCGAGCTCGCGCTCGTAAAGCACGTGCCGCTGACGAAGGACGCCTTCGCGGAACTGGCCTCGATAGAATCCCGGAGGGCCAACCTTGACCTTGACGCCGCGCGACGCGAGGCCGAGGCCATCGTGAGGCGGTTCGCCGCGCTCAAGCGCTCCGCCGACACGGTCGTATCGGCGCCGGAGCTGTTTCCGAGGGCCCGCTTCGAGATCGTGTCGCTCTTTCAGTCGAGCGACGAGGTTTCTCGCGTGCTCTTGACCACGAACGGCGGGTACCTGTGGTTCCGCGATTTCATGACCTCCTGGGCGGCGAGCCCGAACCGCGCGAACCTCTTCGACGAACGCTCCGAGCGCCTCAACGTGATGCTTAAGCTCGCCTTCGGACGGCTCGTCGTGCGGAACGCCGAACTGCTGACGTCCAACGTCACGGCCGGCGAGTTTGCCTCGGACGAGACGAGAAACGGGCTTCTTGCCGAGGCGGAGGCCTACCGGTATTACCTTTCCTGGAACGACCAGCGGAACATGGGGGAATTCCCCAAGGGAGAGGGGAACTACATACCCGAGGGATGTTTTTTCATGATGGGAGACAACCGCTTCAACTCGCTTGACATGCGGCATTCCTACGAGACGACCCTCGCGCCGGTCGATCCCGACGACGCCTATTCCTTCCTCTACCGCTCGAACATCGATCCCCAGTACGTGCCGGTCAACCGGATTCTCGGCGCGGCCTCTTTCAGGTTCTGGCCGCCGTCGCGCCTGGGCGTCACGGAGTAGGCGCCCAGGGGGGCAGGTCGCCCGAGGCGAGCGCCTCGACGATCGCCCCCGTCCCCGCGATCGTCTCCGAGCGTTCTTCCGGCATGACGCTGTCGACGAGCCAGAGGCCGTTCTTGCGTACAAGCCGTACCTCGTCGCGGTTCCTGTAGACGGTCAGCGGTTCCTCCGCGTCGGTCGCCGTCCATCCTGCGTCGTTTGCCCCCGACTCTGCCGAGGGAACCCACAGATACAGCGACGCGCGAAAGACCGCGGCGTCAGGTCCTGATTCCGTTTCCACGATTTCAAGCCCGGTTATCCCGAACACGGTCTGACCCTTGCGCGGGCCCTTTTCCGCGAGAACGGCCGGCGACACGAGCTTAGCGCCCGCCTCGTAATTGAGCCGCATCCTGGTCGAGACGAAGAGGGTGCTGGCGAGATTCTCGTACTCGTTCTTCGCGTTCCTGGTGCTGAAGCCGTCGATGCGTCCCGTATCGAGGGAGGCGACTGCATCGTAGTAGGCCTCGACCACCTCCCGCGGGGACATGCCCCGCGTGGTTGGTCTCGAGGCGGCACCGCGCGCCCAACTGGCGGCGAAGGCCGCGAGCGTGACCGCCGCGACGCCCCCGACAAGGAGGGCCCTCCCGCGTTTCCTGAGGAACTCCGCGCGCTTCGCGCGGAGCGCGCGTCCCTGCACGACCCGCTCGCGCGTCCGCGACGCCTCCTCGGAGGCACCCGCGCCGTGCCGCGCGGGGTCGAGCACGGAACGGTAGTCGTCGCCGAAGGCGAGCAGGGTATCGAGCGAGGTCGCGAGCGAAATCGTGACGAGCGCGTTTACGCAGTCCGCCGCGGGCCTTCGCACGGAGGCGTTCTCGAGCTCGGCGGGGACGAAGTCGGCCGTTCTCATGAGCCGGGCGATCTCGCTCGCGTCGTCGTGCCCGTCATCCGCCTCATTCGCCCCGCGCTCGGGCGGAAGATGGGACTCGAAGGGAGCCTTGCCGGTGATGACGCGGTAGGCGAGCGTTCCGGCCATGAAGCCGAAGCGCCGGGACTCGTCACGATCGTCGTCGGGATAGGTCCACAGGAGCCGTTCGCGCGTAACGGCATCGCCGCCGCGCGCAAGAAGGGAACGCGCGTAGAGTTTTGTCGGAAGCACGAGAAAGCCGCCGTCCGGCGATGCGAGGATGCCGCCGGGACCGTTGGCAACGGCCGCTCTCCTGGCCTCGCGCCCGACCTCGCCATAGGAGGCGACGCGCTCGAAAAAGGACGTGAAACGGTAAAAGGCGGACCATGCGGCCTCGACGTCGTCTCCCGTCACGATGGAAAGGAGCGTCGCGCCCCCGAAGGCCGGCCCGTAGGCCACCATCGACTCGCTGTCCGTTCCCTCCCGGTCGCAGAGCGTCCCCGTAACCGGCCAACGGGTTATGGTCCCGTCGAAGGCAAGCGCGTAACCGCCTTCCGCGAGCGAATCGTGCATGCGCGCCTTGGCGAAGTCGCGCGCCGACAGTCCCGTGTCAATCGCGGTATGCGGCGCGCCGCCGATGACGCGTTCTTCGGTTATCGCCATCCCTATCTTCCGTTCGGTGAATACAGGTACTTGAAATACTCCATATCCGTGGACATGACCTTGTCGAAGGTCGGCATCGTCGTCCGGTAGGTCTCGATGCTCTTCCAGAAACTGTAGAACTCGGGGTCCTTGCTGTAGGCGTCGGCGTAGATCCGCGAGGCCTCCGCGTCGGCGTCGCCCTTGATGCGCTCCGCCCGGTTGTACGCGGTGGAAAGGAGCGTCTTCCGCTCGTTCTCGAGCTTGCCCATCCACTCGGCCTTTTTCCCCTCGCCGGTCGACCTGAAGGTCTGCGCGATCTGGTTCCGTTCCTTGATCATGCGGTTGTAGACGCTCTCGGTGAGCTCGTCGGAATACCTGATTTGCCTCGGCACGATGTCGATCAGCTCGATGCCGAACTCGGGCACCTTCGTGCGCGCTATGTCCGCCATCTCCGCGCTCAGCGCGCGCCTTCCGCGCGAGATGGTCTCGTATACGACCTTCTCGCCGGTAATCTGGCTCAGCTGGACCTCCTCGGCGTCCGCGCCCAGGGCGAAGTTTTCGCGATGCTGCAGCTCGTTGATTATGTTCGAGTTCCGGACGACGTCGTTGAGGCTCGAAGAGGTGATGACCGTGCGCACGGCCGAGTCTATGATGTCGCTGAGGCGCGAGTAGGCGGCCTCTATCGAGGTGACCGACTCGTAGAACTTTACCGGGTCGGATATGCGCCAGCGGCTCGTCGTGTCAACGATGATGAACTGGTTTTCCTTCGTCGGTATGCGCTGCGAGTCGCCTTCGAGAGACATGACCTTGCGCGGGTACTTCACCACCGAATCGACGAAGGGCACGCGGACGTGAAGCCCTGCCTGCGACGACGAGGCTACAATCTCTCCGAAGCGGGTTACAACGGCCTGGTCGCCCTCGTTGATGACGTACAGGGGATTCGCGAGCAGGACGAACAGTATGACCGCAATGGCGGTAACGAGCGCGCGTGATAGTGAGTTTCTCATCGTGAGGCCCCCTTGTCGAGCGTCTTGAGCGGCAGGAAGTTCTCGAGTTTCTTGTCCACGAGGGTAGTCCCGCGCTCCGAGGAGAACAGGGCCTCGATGGTCTCGAGGTAGAGCCGCCGCCTCGTCACGTCCGGCGCCTTCCGGTACTCGGCGAACACCGAGTTGAAGCGCGCCACGTCGCCCTGCGCCCGGTTGACGCGCTCCGCCGCGTATCCGCGCGCGACCTGCACGAGTTTCTCCGCCTCTCCCGCCGCCTTGGGTATTTCGGCGTTATACGCCTCCTTTCCCTCGTTGATGAGCCGGTTCATGTCCTGAATCGCCTTGTTGACGTCCTCGAAGGCCTCCTGGACGCCTGACGGAGGCACGATGTTCTGGAGCTGGACGTTTATGACCGTAACGCCGAGACCGAACTCGCGCAGCTGGTCGTTCATCATGGCTATGGAGGCGTTTTCTATCGCCGGGCGTTCGGGTCCGATGACGTCGAGGATCGCCCGGTCTCCCACCAGGGTATTTATGACCGACTGCGATACGTCCCGTATGGTCGACCTTCTGACGTCCTCGTGGACGTTGAAGAGCCAGGCGCGCGGGTCGTTGATGCGGTACTGGATGATCCATTCCACGTCGACTATGTTGAGGTCCCCGGTGAGCATGGTGGATTCCCTCGTGAGGTTGTTCTCGTACACGTTGGTGGAACCCCCGCGCACCGTCCTGAAGCCGAATTGCTCGGTCTGTATGGCCTTGGAGGGGACGTTGTAGCTGCGGTCGATCCCCAGGGGGATCTTGAAGTGAAGGCCGGGACCGACGGTTGTACGGTAGCGTCCGAAGCGCGTAACGACGGCGTCCTCGGTTTGATCGACTACGAAAAAGCCCGTGAATGCAAGGGCCAACAGTGCAATGATGGCCGCTCCGAGGGCAAGGAGCGACGCGGAAGGGCGGGGTGGTCGTTGTCCGGGGTTCATATCCATGGTTCCTCCGTATACGTACGGTCAAATGTAGCCATAAACCCCGATATGGGCAAGGTCGGCTTGAATAAACGGGGGAAAAGCTTTATACATACTGTATGATTTTCCCATTGGAACAGCTCGTTGAATTCACGGGCAACGTATACGAAGTGACCTGTGCCTCCATTCGCCGCGCATACCAGCTCTCCATGGTCCGCGACCCCGAAATCGATGACAATGACGGCAAGGTCGTGTCCCTCGCGGCCCATCAGGTATTCACCAAGACGGTGGAATACCAGATAGAAAAGCAGTAATACCCGCCCATTCCGATGGATCGACCGCCGGATATTCCGGTACTCGTCATCTTCGGTTCGACCGCATCCGGCAAGACCGCCCTCGCGGAGCGCCTCTTCGCCGATGGAGGCCCCTTTGCCGGCAGAATCGGCCTTGTCAGCGCGGATTCCATGCAGGTATATCGCGGCATGGACATCGGCACCGCAAAGCCGGATGCATCCCTTCTCCGACGTCTTCCCCACGAGCTCATCGACGTACGCGACGTCACGGAACAGTTTTCCGTGGCTGACTTCGTTTCCCTCGCCGATGCCGCCTGCGCGCGCATACACGCGGGCGGACGCGTTCCGCTGATCCTGGGGGGAACCGGCTTTTATATACGGAATTTCCTCTACGGGCTCCCCGCGACCCCCCCTTCCGACCCCGATACCCGCGCGAAGCTTCAGGATCGTCTGGCCCGCGAGGGTGCCGCCGCCCTGTACCGGGAACTGGCCGCCAAGGACCCCCGCCGCGCCTCCGAGGTGCATCCGAACGACGGGTATCGCATTACCCGGGCGCTTGAGGTCTGCGAGACGTCCGGGACCACCTTCGGCTCGTTCGCGCTTCCCTCGACGTATCGCCCGGGCTACCGCTTCCTCGTCCTCGTTCTGACCCGCGAACGGGGCGACCTGTACGGGCGCATAGACCGGCGCGTCGAGGCGATGTTCTCGGAAGGCCTCGCGGAGGAGGTTTCGGCCCTCGTGGCGGCGGGATACGGCCCCGAGGACCCCGGGATGCGGGCAATCGGGTATCGGGAGTTTTTCGAGGGACCGGCCCTCAATCCCGACACACGCGCCGTCCGGGAGCGAGTCGCCGCGGACACGAAGCGCTACGCAAAACGGCAGGAAACCTATGTCCGTTCGCTTCCGGGCGTCGTCTGCGTGCCGGCGGAGGCCCTGGGGACGGTTTCCTGGCTTGTCGCCGATTTCCTCCCGCCGCCCCGCGGTACTTGACTGGCACTACGACAAACGATATTATGTCTAGACTTTATCGATAAGGAGTGCCGACGTGCCCTGCGGAAAAAAAAGAAAACGCCAGAAGATCGCGACGCATAAGCGGAAGAAAAAACTCAGAAGAAACCGGCACAAGAAGAAATAACGCCAACCGGGCTACACGGAGCGCTCGCGCCCGACTGCCCGGAGGCCTTCGACTCGGGTACCGGCGGGTTTTCGCGTTCGGGACAGGCTCCGCGCCATTGTCACCGGAACGGCCACAGCGCCAGCAGGGACCGCGAACTCACGTGTTCGCGGTCTTTTTTTTTGCCTTTCGCTATGGTATACTCCCCACCTATGACCCGATCAATCCTTGCCGCTATCCACTCGCCCGACGATCTCAAACGCGTTCCCGCGGGCGACATCCCGGCCCTTTCGGCCGAGATCCGCAAGGTCATCATCGAGGCGGTCGGCACGAACGGCGGGCATCTTTCCAGCAATCTCGGGGTAGTCGAGCTCACCCTTGCCCTCCACAGGGTCTTTTCCTCGCCGACGGACGCCATCGTGTGGGATGTCGGCCATCAGTGTTATACCCACAAGCTCGTAACCGGCAGAAGGGACCTGTTTTCTTCCATCAGGAAGAAAGACGGTCTGTCCGGTTTCCCGAAGCGTTCCGAGAGCCCCCACGACGCCTTCGACACCGGACACTCGTCCACGTCGATCTCAGCGGCCCTCGGACTTCTGGTAGCGCGCCGCGCGCGGGGCGAACAAGGCAAGGTAGTCGCGGTCATCGGGGACGGCGCGCTGACCGGGGGCATGGCCCTCGAGGCCCTTTCCCACGCCGGGCAGGGCGCCAACGATCTCGTCGTCGTGCTCAACGACAACAAGATGTCCATCAGCAAGAACACCGGGGCGCTTTCCGAATACCTGAGCCGTCTGACGATGGGCGCCCCCTATCAGCGGTTTCGCCAGCGCGTCGACCGCGGCATCGGCCTCATCCCGGTCTTCGGCCAGCCGCTGACCCGCCTGGTATATCGCGTGAAGCGCGGCGTCAAGGCGATCCTCTTCAAGGACAACCTGTTCGTGGACCTCGGGTTCGAGTACGTCGGTCCCCTCAACGGCCACAACGTCGAGGAGCTCGAAAAGGTGTTCCGCGACGTCAAGGCGCTCAGGAAACCCGTCGTCGTGCACGTGCAGACCAAGAAGGGCAAGGGCTACAGCCTCGCGGAGAGCGATCCCGCGACCTTCCACGGCATCGGACCGTTTTGCATCAGCGACGGCAAGGTCGAGAAATTCGACACGACGAGCTTTACCGAGGCCTTCTCGCGGGCCATGCTCGAGGAGGCAGCCGCCGACGGGCGCGTCGTGGCCATAACCGCCGCGATGGCGAAGGGCACGGGGCTCGCCGCCTTCCAGCACCGGTACCCGGACCGGTTTTTCGACGTCGGCATCGCGGAGCAGCACGCGGTAACCTTCGCCGGCGGCCTCGCGGCCGGCGGGATGAAGCCCGTCGTCGCCATCTACAGCACCTTCATGCAGCGCGCCGTCGACCAGCTCGTTCACGACGTGGCCCTCCAGCGGCTTCCCGTCGTATTCGCGCTCGACCGCTCGGGCCCCGTACCCGACGACGGCGAGACGCATCAGGGTCTCTACGACATCTCCCTTTTCCGGCCGATACCGGGCGTCTCGATCCTCTGTCCGGCGTCCGCCTCCGAGGTGCGCTCCATGCTTTCCTGGGCGCTCGCAAGCGACGGGCCGGTCATCATCCGCTATCCGAAATCCGCATGCCCGACCGAGCAGGCCGCGTTTCTCGCGCCGATCGAGGCGGGGAGGGGCGTGTTCGCGCAGCGGGACGGGTATGATACCCTGCTCGTTTCGACGGGAGGGGCGTACGCCGAGATTCACGAGGCGTCGAACCTGCTCGCGCGCGCCGGCATGCCCGTCGACAGCCTCTCCCTCCGGTTCGCGAAGCCCTTCGACGAGGCCTGGTTCCTTTCGGCCGTTTCGGGGTACCGGCACCTGGTTATCGTGGAGGACGGCGCGTACTCGGGCGGCATCGCCGAGTGGCTGTCGTCGCTCGTGGCGCGGTCCCTTCCGGGCGTCTCCGTGGAGGCGCACGCCTTCGACGACGTGTTCTATCCCCAGGGGAGCCGCGCGGAGATTCTCGCGTCAGCCGGCCTTTCCCCGGACCACATAGCCGACTCGGTCCGCCGCCTGCGCGCGGGCGTGTCCAAGGGCAGCCGCCCGTGAGCGTCTCCCTCTCGCTTCCCCGCGGCAGGGTCCTTTCGACCGGCTTGCCGGCCGCCGTGTTCGGGATACTGAACGCGACGCCGGACTCCTTTTGGGAGGGAAGCCGCGTCGGGACCGTCGAAGACGGCATCGCCCGCGCCCTGGCGATGGTTTCCCAGGGCGCCGACTGCATCGACATCGGCGGCGAGTCCTCGCGTCCCGGGTCGTCCTACGTCTCCCTCGAGGAGGAACTCGACCGCGTGATCCCGCTCGTGGAGGGCATCCGCGCGCGGAGCGACGTGCCCATCTCGGTCGACACCCGCAAGGCGCGCGTCATGGAGCTCGCCTTCGCGGCCGGCGCCGACATCCTCAACGACATCTCGGCGCTCCGCGACGACCCCGACATGCCCGCGCTCGCCGCGCGGCTCGGCGTCCCGGTCATCCTGATGCACATGCGGGGCGACCCGCTCACGATGCAGGAGAGCCCGTCGTACGGCGACGTGGTGCGCGAGGTGCGCGACTGGCTCCTCGAGCGCGCGCTCTTCGCGCTGTCCGCCGGCGTCCGGGCCGACCGGATCATCCTCGACCCCGGGATCGGCTTCGGAAAGCGGCACGAGGACAATTGCGCCCTCGTCGCGGGTCTTGCGGAAATCGCCGGCGGGGGGTACCCTGTACTCATGGCCCTGTCGCGCAAAAAGTCGATCGGGATCATGACCGGACGGGACGCGGAGTCGAGGCTTGCGGGGACGCTCGCCGCGAACCAGCTCGCCGTGATGTCGGGAGCGACGTACGTGCGCGTTCACGACGTCGCGGAAACCCGCGATATGCTCAAAGTTGTACAGGAGATGCGCCCGCGTGGAATTCATTAAAAAAGCCGCTTCGCTGTACGCGGCGATTCAGCCCTTTCTCGACGTTTCCATACTCGCCTTTCTCCTGTACGTCTCGTACGGCATCCTCGTAAAGACCCAGGCCATACAGCTCCTCAAGGGTGCCGTGTCCCTCCTGCTCGTGTACGCGCTCGCCTTCCTGCTCCGCCTCAATACCCTCCTCTGGATACTGAACATACTCGCGCCGGGCCTCCTCATCGGCGTCGCGATCGTCTTCCAGCCCGAGCTCCGCAAGATATTCCTCAAGATAGGGCAGAGCGACTGGTTCCGCATGGGAAAGCGCTCCAAGCACAGCCATCTCGACTCCCTTCTTACCGCCGCCGAGATACTCTCGAACCGCAGGCGGGGAATGCTCGCGGCCCTTGTGCGCCGGAACGGCCTCAAGGACATAGCGGAATCGGGAACCCGCCTCAACGCCGACCTTTCCTCGAGCATACTCGTCACGATATTCGGGCACGACACGCCGCTGCACGACGGGGCCGTCATCATACAGGGCGGCAAGGTAGTCGCGGCCGGCTGTTTCCTGCCGCTGTCCGAACAGCAGGATATCAGGAAAACCTTCGGAACGCGCCACCGCGCGGCCCTCGGGCTTTCCGAGGAGACGGACGCGGTCGTGCTCATCGTCTCCGAGGAAACCGGCGCCATCAGCCTCGCGTACGACTCAAAGCTCTACTACGACCTCTCGTCGGCCGAGATCACGCGGCTTCTCGAGGGCTTGCTCGATCTCGGCGCGGAGACGCCGGTCGCGGAGGGTATCGAAAATGACGATTAAGGAATTGCGGGAACGGCTGTTCGAGAACTGGCCCGCCAAGGTCGTCTGCCTCGCGCTCGCGCTCCTCCTGTTCCTCTTTTACCGCATGAGCACGCTCGAGCGGAAGTACTTTTCCGTCCCCCTCGCGGTCGAGACGAACGGCGACATCGTTCCCGCCGCGCCGTATCCGAAGACCGTCAAGGTGGGGATCCGGGGCGAGGTCGACCGCATCTATCCCGTCCAGGAAGGGGACATCTCCGTGTACGTGGACCTGACGGAATTCTCGAAGGAAGGCGAGTACCGCGTTCCCGTCCTGAGCCGCCTGACCGGCACCGCGCAGGATATCGACGCCCTCGAGATCGAGATCGAGCCCCGCGAGATCACGCTCCGCGTGGAACACCGCGTCATCAAGCGCCTCCCCGTCAATCCCTCGTTCAAGGGCTATCCGGAAGCGGGCTACGAGCTTGCCGGCTACATCGTGAGCCCGCAGGCGATAGAGGTCTCCGGGCCGCGCGGCGTGATGGAGAAGCTCGCGGAGCTTTCCACCGAGCCGATCGACCTCGCCGGGCGCAACGCCTCCTTCGAGGGATCGGTGCCGCTCGTGAACCGGAACTCCCTCGTGACGACCGGCAACAACGGCAAAATCGAGTACCGCGTGACGATCGCGCAGACGACGCTCATCCGCACCTTCGACGACGTTCCGTTCTTCTTCGAGAATCTCAATCCGGCCCTTTCGGTGGAGACCGATGCGGTCTCCGGTACCCTCCGCGTCAAGGGCGGGCAAACCGAGCTTTCCGGCTGGACCCTGCCGCCGAACGCCCTCACCGTCCTGTGCGAGAACGTCACCGGCCCCGGCGTGTACAGCCTCCCCGTTCACGTGATCGTGCCCGAGACCATGGAAATCGTTTCCTTCGAGCCCGGCGAGGTGCAGATGACCGTTACGAGGAGGATCCCGTGATAATCGGTGTCGGCCTGGACGTCGTTCACGTCAACCGCCTCATCCATTGGCAGGGAATCCCCGGCCTCCTCGAGCGGTATTTCCATCCCGAGGAGCTCGCCGCCGCGATGAGCCGCGGAAGCTCGGCGATGCTTTCCCTCGCCGCCAGGTTCGCGGCCAAGGAGGCCTTCGGAAAATCGATCGGAACGGGGCTTTCGGGGATCACGCTCAAGAACATCCTGGTGCTCAATAACCATAACGGAAAGCCGTGCATGCAGCTGTTCGGCAACGCGCTCGAGGCCTTCGAGCGCGCGGGGGGTAAGGCGATTCACCTGAGCCTTACCCACGAGCGGGACAACGCGCTCGCCATGGTGGTGGTGGAGGGGGGAGACGATGTCCGGGAAGAATGACAAGACGCCGACCATTACGTTCTACTCGAAGGACCAGACGGAGTGCCCCATCTGCAACGCCCGCTTCAAGCGCGAGGAGCTCATGTCCGGCGGCGGAAGGATGATAGCGGGCGCGCTCACCGACGAGTTGCGCCGCCTCTACGAGCCTTCGGCCAAGTTCGGCGAGATATTCCCCCTCGTGTATTCCCTGACCGTGTGCCCCAAGTGCCACTACGCGGCCTTCCCGCAGGATTTTTGCGTGCTGGACAAGGACAGCCTCGCGCGCATCTACGAGCACATGCGCGAACGCTACGATTCGGTCAAGAAACTGTTCTCGAAGATAGACTTCGCGGCCGCCCGCTCGCTCGCCGAGGGAGCCGCTTCCCATTATCTGGCGCTGTTCTGCTACGAATACGTCGACCCCAAATACTCGCCGACCATCAAGCAGGGCGTGTGCGCCATCCGCGGCGCCTGGCTTTTCTCCGAGCTCGGCAAACGGTATCCCGAGGAGAACTACGCCTACATTTCCGACTTGCTCTACCGCAAGGCGCTTTTCTTCTACCGGAGGGCCGTCGAGCTCGAGTCGACCGGGAAGGAAATGATCGCGAACATGAAATCCTTCGGGCCCGATCTCGACAAGAACTACGGCTACGACGGGGTCCTGTACCTGTGCGCCCTTCTCGAGTACAAGTACGGATCGCGTACCGACCCGGAGCGCAGGCGCGACCTCCTGACGGCCCAGCGGAGATCCCTCGCCAAGATGTTCGGCCTCGGCAAGTCGTCCAAGACGAAACCGGGCCCGCTTCTCGAACACGCGCGTACGCTGTACGAGCGTCTCGTCACGGAACTGAACGGCGAAGAGGACGATGAGTAGGGACTCCCGCGAAGACGTGCCGTTGAGGAACATCGCGCTGACCCTTTCGTACGACGGCACCGGTTTCCTGGGCTGGCAGCGCCAGACGGGCAAGGCGAAAACGGGGCGAACCGTGCAGGAGGCCGTGGAGACGGCCCTCGGGCGGATGCACGGCCACGCCGTTCCCCTCATCGGCTCGGGCAGGACGGATTCGGGCGTGCATGCCGTCGGCCAGGTGGCGAATTTCTTCACCGACATCGCGTCCATCCCCGCCGAGCGCTTCGTTCCCGCCCTCAACTCGATGCTGCCGCAGGACGTGCGCGTCGTAGGCTCCCGCGAGGCCGATCCCCTGTTTCACGCGCGATTCTCCGCGCGCTCCCGGACCTACCGTTTTTTCCTGCATTGCGGCGCGCGGCCCTTCGCCCACGAACTGCCGTACGTCTGGCACATCGGTCGGTGGCCCTCGCTGCCGCGCGTCAACGCGATGGCGGCGTATCTCTCCGGCGAGATCGACTGCACGACCTTCGCTGCGGCGGGCGACCAAAGCGCCAGCAAGTCCCGCTATCTTTTCGGGGCGCATTTCCATCCCGAGGGAGACCGCGTCGTGTTCGAGATAAGCGCGAACGCCTTTTTGTGGCGCATGGTCCGCTCCGTGGTCGGTACCATCGTGCACCTTGACGGCATCGGCGCCGATCCGTCCGAGTTCGCCCGCGTTCTTCGCGCGAAGGACCGCTCGCTTGCGGGCCCGACCGCGCCGGGAAACGGCCTGTTCCTCTGGAACGTCCGGTACTGACTACAAAAGGCTTTGCGGATCCACGTCGTACTCGACGTAGAGCGCGGGGTTCGGCTTGTAGTCGTCCCGGAACGCGCCCGCGGCCGCGACGAGGGGGGCGAGTCGGGGGCCCTTCAGGATGACCTGGTGCCGGTGGTTTCCCGACATGAGCGAGATGGGGCACTCCGCGGGACCCATCACCTCCGAGGGTTCGCGCAGCAACTCCCTGAATATCGCCGCCGCGCCTTCCGCGCCGGCCTCCGCCTGTTTCGCCGACTTGCTCCTGAACACGAGCCGTACGAGGCGCGAAAAGGGGGGA
Organism: Spirochaetales bacterium Spiro_10; assembly: GCA_001604405.1. Taxonomy (GTDB): domain Bacteria; phylum Spirochaetota; class Spirochaetia; order Treponematales; family Treponemataceae; genus Teretinema. The sequence goes on along the minus strand of LVBL01000006.1, from coordinate 53,518 downwards.
AAGCCGAGTTCAGCCCGCTGGGCCAGCTCGTAGGCGTAAAAGCCCTCTATGTCGCCCGTTTGCGCGAACCTGATGACCGGATTCGCGGGATTCCATGTTTGCACGAGTACGCGCCCGTCGGGGAAAAACCTTCCCGCCCGTCCGGCAACCTGCAGGATGAGGGCGAAGGTCCGTTCGGCCGCGCGGAAATCCGGCATGTGAAGGCCCGTGTCGGCGAGGGCGATTCCCACGAGTCGCACGCCGGGAAAGTTGAGGCCCTTCGCGACCATCTGCGTCCCGAGAAGGATGTCCGTCTTGCCTTCCCTGAACTCCGCGAGGGCGTCCTTGAGGCTGTCCTTTCCCGTGAGACTGTCCGTATCGATCCGCCTGATGGAGCAGTCGGGGAAGGCGGCGGCGATCTCCTCCTCGAGGTACTCCGTTCCGAAACCCGCGTAGCCCACGTCGAGCGAACCGCATTCCGGACAGCTCGCGGGCGGCTTCGACTGCCAGCCGCAGTAGTGGCATTTCATCACGCCCTGGCTCCGGTGCCAGGTAACCGGAACCGAGCAGTTCCGGCAGAGAAGCTCGTATCCGCAGGTGTTGCAGCGGAAGAAATGCGTGAACCCGCGGCGGTTGAGGAAGATGATCGACTGCCTTCCCGCGCTCTTCGCGTCCCGCATCTCCGCGAGCAGCTCGTCGGATATGGCGCGCGCGGAGCCCGCGAGCGAGACGACGCGGATCTCGGGCGGCGCCCCGCCGGAAAGCCTCTTCGTGAGGCGGAAACAGCGCATGGCGCCGGTCTTGATCTGGTGCCAGGCCTCGAGCGACGGCGTCGCGCTTCCCATGACGAGCGGGCAGGCGGCGATGGCGCACCGGCGCATGGCGAGCTGACGGGCGTGGTACCGCGGCGAGGTTCCCGACTTGTAGGACGGATCGTGCTCCTCGTCGATGATGACGAGCCCGAGATTGGCCACCGGCGCGAATACCGCGCTTCTCGCGCCCACGACGATGCGGGCCTCTCCCCGGCGCACGCGCATCCACTCGGTGAGTCTCCGCGAGGGCGTAAGGCCGGAATGCAGCACGGCGGCCGCGGTCCCGAACCTCCGGGTTATCGCCTCCTCGACCTGATGCGTCAGGGCTATCTCGGGCACGAGGTAGATCACGTCCTTTCCGGCGTCGAGCACGCGTTCGGCCGCCTGCAGGAAGACCTCCGTCTTGCCCGAGCCGGTCACGCCGTGTATGTATATCGCGCCCGAGCCGGCCGACGATATCCCCCCGACGGCGTCACGTTGCTCGTCCGAGAGGTCGGTCCTGGAGGCGGAGAAGTCCGCCTCGTCCTCGCTGATTCCCTGTCCCTCCGATTCCCTCCTGCCCGAGGGCAGCATGGCCGCGAGGGCCTCGCCGGCGGAGCACAGATAGAACGTGGCCATCCATTTCGCGAGTTCGACCTCGCCGGCGCCGAAGATCGGGTCGCGGTCGATCACCCGGCGGACTTCCTTGATCTCGTCGCTCTTCAGCGGAAAACCGGACGGCAACTCGCGCATTGTCGCCACGACGAAGCCGGTCGTCTTCCGCCTTCCGAGAAACACCTCGACCCGGCATCCGACGTATTCGCGGTCTTCGGGCTCCTTGATGACGTAGGTGAAGGACTGTCGGAGGGGCAGGCTGAACGTAACCTCGAGCCACAGCGGGGTCATTTGCCCTCGATCGCGGCGCGATACGCGGGGCTCAAGGCCGCGAGACGGTCGCGAAAGGCCTTGAGGTCCTCCCATGCCGGCCGCTTGAGCGACTCGTCGCGGAGCACGGCGCTCGGATGGTAGGTCGGCATGAGCGGAATGCCCCGGTATTCGTAAAACGTGCCGTGAAGCGAGCCCATCGGCGTCGAAACGCCGAGCAGGGTATGCGACGCGACGCGGCCGAGCGCCAGGATGGCGACCGGGGAGAGAAGGGCTATTTGGGCCTCGAGCCAGGGCAGGCAGCATTCTATCTCGCCGGGCTCGGGGTCGCGGTTGTGGGGCGGGCGGCACTTCACGATGTTGGCGATAAAGGCGTTCGTCTCGCGGGAGACGCCGATAGAGCCGAGCATGCGGTCAAGGAGCTGGCCCGCCTTGCCGACGAACGGCAGACCCGACGCGTCCTCGTCGGCGCCGGGGCCTTCGCCTATCACCATGACGAGCGGGGAAGCCGAGCCGGCTCCGGGGACGACGTTCGCGCGGTTCTTCGAGAGTTCGCACCGGAAGCAGGAAAGCATGCGCGCGGCAAGGGCGGGGCCGTCGAGCTCGTCCTCGAATTCGGGCGGCGCGCGCCGAGCCGCCGCGCCGTCGGAGAGGTAACAGCGCGCCGTCTCGAGAAAATCGTAGAGCAGTTCCTTTTCCTCGCGTTTCACGACTCGACCAGCGCCCGAAGGCGGTCCTCGTCAAGGGGCCGCGGATACGCCTCGAGCACCGCCTCGTAGAAGGCGAGCGTTTTTTTCGCGTGGGTTTCTATCGAGAAGCGCTCCGAGACCGAGCGGCTCTCGGCGGCGTAACGCCCGCGCAGGTCCGGATCGTCGACGAGCGCGAGGATGCAGTCGAGCATCTCCCCGTCGGATTTCGCGAGAAAGCCGTTCCGGCCCGGGAGCACCGTGTCGAAATAGCTGGAATCGTTGCGGGCGACGATCGGCAGCGAGGAGATGAGGGCCTCGAGGATCGTCATGGAGTGCATCTCGGAAAGGGAGGCGGTGACGAAGATGTCGCTCATGTCGTAGTAGGCGTGCAAATCGGTCCAGTTCACGAAGCCGGTAAAGATGATGCGGTGGTCAAGACGCTCCTTCTGCACGGTTTTGCGCATCTGCTCGAGCGCGGGTCCGCTTCCGACGAATATCGCCTTTGCCGACGGCCGCGCGCGGATGACGCCGATGCAGACGTCAAGGAGTTCGAGCACGCGCTTTTCCTCGCCGATCCGCCCGACGAACAGGAGGAGGGCCTCGTCCGGCTTGATGCCCCAGTTGACGCGCATGTCCTCCTGATCCCGCCCGCTTTCCCTTTTCGCCATGAAGGCCTCGGTGTCGACCGCGTTCGGGATAACCGCCGAGGGAATCCCGGGAAGCATGAACTCGCTTTTGAAATAGTCGCGCGCCTTGGTGGAGACGTTGATCAGGGCGTAGAACTTCTTGAAAAGCCGTTTGACCAGCTTTCTGATCGCCTTGACCGGTATGAGGCGGGCCATGGGGATGTAATAGTCGTAGAAATCCTCCCACATCGTGTGGGTGGTCGCGATCGTGGGGATATGCATCGCCTTGCCGACGCTCTTGGCCGCGTGGGCTATGTAGAACTCCGTGTGGCTGTGTATGAGCTCGATGTCGTGGGCCTGCAGAAAGGCGATAATCTTCCTTTTTTGCGGAAATCCGACGAACTGGTCCGTGCCAAGCCCGAGCGGAATCGACTTTACGCGGAAGATGCACGGGTCGTCTTCCCGAACCTTCCGTTCCTCGGCGGTCGTTTCGACGGTGACGATGACGACATGGTGGCCCATGGCCTCGAGGGCCTTTCGCAACTGTACGACCACGGTCACGACGCCGCTTTTCGTCGGGACGTAGCTGTCTGAAAAAAGGGCTATGTTCATCCCGGGATTATAAACGTCTTGCCTCTCCTTTGTAAATTGGTTTTTGCTTGTGAACGGGCGGCCTTACGGGTATACTGTCGGGACGCCATGAAGCAGAAAATCGCCTTTTTATACCTGAATACCGGCGGCGGACACGTCGCGCCGGCTCGGGCGCTCTCGAAGGCCCTGAACGAGAATTTCCCCGACCGGGTGGAGACGACCCTCTTCAACGGCTTCAGCGAGCGCATGTGGGCGTGCCGGTTCTTCTTCGAGGACGGGTACAAGATATCCTCGAACTACTTCGAGGCGAGCTATGTCCTCTTCTACCGGATGACCGAGATTCCCCTTGTCATGCGGTTCGGCAACTACTTCGTGTCCATACACGGGGAGAACCACCTCGTCAGGTTCCTCAGGAACGAGGGCATCACCAAGGTCGTGTGCCTTCACGAGGTTCTCATCATGATGGCGAGAAAGGCGATCGACCGCGTAGATCCGTCCATCCCCCTTATTACCCTCGTAACGGATCCCTTTACCGCCCACGGTTCCTGGTTTTACGTGAAAAGGATGGAACTCGTCGTATTTTCGGAAAAACTGCGGAAAGAGGCCGTCGAACGCCACGGATTCACGCCCGACCGCGTGCGTTCCTTCCCGTTCATGTTCTCACGGGCCTATGACAGGCCCTACACCGCGGCGGAATGCCTCGCGGTCCGGGAACGGCTGGGGATCGCGCCCGACCGGAAGGTCATCCTGGTCGCGGGGGGTGGCGAGGGGCTCAAGAGCGCCGACCGCATCGTTTCCCTTTTTTTGCGGCAAAAGCGGGATGAACTGCTCGTCGTGGTATGCGGCCGAAACCGCCTCCTGAGGTTCCAGGTCAATCAGCTTGCCGAGTGGTACAAGGCCTCCAACGTCATGACCTTCGGGTTTGTCGACTTCATGCCCGATTTGCTCAATATCGCCGATTGCGTCATCACCAAGGGCGGGGCCTCAACGGTCATGGAGGTCCTTGCGGTCGGAAAACCCGTCATCTTCTCGACGTTCATCCGCGGGCAGGAAATCGGAAACGTGCTCCATGTCGTGCATAACGGGGCGGGATGGTATATCAAGAAGCCCCGCGAGATACTGGCAAAGGCCTACGAGGTCATCGACAACCCGGAGCTCGCGCGGGACGTACGGAAAAACATCGCCCGTCTCGGCGTCCGGAACGGGGTGGACTACGTCGTCCGCTTCATTCTCGAATACCCCGAAGGCGCGGGAATCCCTTGAGCTTACCGGTAATCTCGGATATAGTTTGATGCGCGGGGAAATCGAGGCGTCGTCGGTGTTCGCGGTTCTTTCGGTTGCCTGGTCATTATTCTGATCCGTCGGGAGATACATTGTAATATGAGGCAGATTACAGCCGTTTTGCTCGCCCTTACCCTTTGCGCGGCGACCCTTTCCGCGCAAGTCGCGGCAGATCCCCTGGATTTTTTCTACGATGACCTCACCGTCTGGGAGACCATGGGAATCGTGCGGGACCTTCCCGCCGCCAGGCCGTACCCGCTTCCCCTCGTCAAGAGGATACTTTCCGAGGTGATGGAGCGGGGCGACTCGACCCAGCGGAAGATCGCGGAGCGGCACTCGAAGCGCCTGTTCGGGCGCATCCTTCATTACGGCGGCAAGGGCACGCTCGCCATCGACACGGCGAACAAGTACAAGCAGATGGACGTGGCCATATCCTTCGACGTCAACTACATCTTCAACCAGTACGTCTCCGCGAGCGCCTCGGTCGACGGGTGGGCCACGAACAAGCTCCCCTACCAGGAACTCATACCCCAGAGCGAGCGTTCGGACAAGGACATCGTCAAGGACAACGCGAAGGCCGGACCCTTCTGGATACTGCCCTCGCTCAACTCCTCCCTCGCGGTCGGAACGCCCGACACCTATTTCAACGCGGGGATGATGCGAGGCTCCTGGGGCCCGATACACGATACCGGCGTCCTTTTCGGCTCCCAGACCCTGCATAGCGGCCAGTGGAACGCCGCCGTCAATCGCGAAAAATGGGCCTTCAATTTCTCGTTTTACGCCCTAACGGCCACCTCCGACGAGGATCAGGAGACCTACTATCCCGAGAAGTACCTCGCCATCCACTCGCTTACCGTCCGACCCCTGAACTGGCTCGAGATATCCGCCTTCGAGTCCGTCATGTACGGCGGCCGCTTCGAGCCGCTGTACCTTCTGCCGGCGTCCGCCTTCATGATCAGCCAGGGGAATACGGGCTTCGCCGACAACAACTTCATCGGCGGGATGTTTACCGTGCGACCGGCTGAGGGCGTGAAAGTCGACGGCATGCTCGTGGCGGACGACCTGAGCTTCAACGACATCATCACGTTCAAATGGGACACGAAGTGGCGTATCGCCGGCCAGCTTGCCGTTTCCTACGCGCCGAGAAAGTCCGGGTTCTTCACGCTCGCCTCGCTCGACTACACGATGGTGACCCCGTATACCTATTCCCACAAGGAAGGCCAGACGCTCGATTCCACGGCGCCCAACTACCAGAGCTTCACCCACGCGGGAAACTGCGTCGGCGCGGCCCTCGAGCCGAACTCGGACCGGCTTAACCTGAAGGTCAAGCTCCGCCCCCTCGACGCGATGGACGTCGATATCGTCGGGACGCTCATCAGGCACGGAAACGTGAACGAAAGCCTCGATTTCGAAGGGGCCGACTACATGCGCGTGTACCAGTACATGTCGGCCGAGGACTCCTACGTCACGGACGGAAGCGTGAACAACTCCTCGGGAACGGGCGCGGGCCACGCCTTTTTCTACTCGACGCCCTTCCTTACCCAGCAGACCATACAGTACGTGTGGCAGGCCGGGTTCGACGTGACGGCGCGCCTGCCCAAGCTCAAGACGGGCGGGCTCATCGTGTTCAAGCTGGGCTATCGCTTCGAGGTTGACGTCAACCCGAACGTGGGCCGCGAGATGTACGTGTACGATCCCGCGATCGCCGCGCTCGACCCCACCGACCCGGGCGACCGGACTACCATCGAAAACGCCGCGCGGGCCCAGCGTGACGCCTGGCGCGCCGCCGTGGGCGGTACCGTGTTCAACAACTACATCTCGGCCGGGATGGAATACTTCTACTGATTGCCGCCCGGGGACGTGTCGTCCGGGGCCGTTTCGTCATCGTCGCCGTCGTCTCCCTCGTCCGGGGCTCGGATCACGCCACCGTACAGGACCTTCGGGTAGACGACGATGCCGAGGCGCTTTTCGATGCGCGAAAGCCTCCTCAGTTCGACCTCGTCCCCGAATACCGCATTGATCCCCGACTTTCCCGCCCTTGCCGTGCGTCCCGCGCGATGCACGAAGAAATCCTCGTTGTCGCTGACGTCGAGCTGGACGACATGGCTGATGTCCGCGATGTCGAGCCCGCGGGCAGAAAGGTCGCTCGTCACGAGGACGGTGATCCTTCCCGAGCGAAAGTCGTCGAGGGCCTTTTTCCGGCCTATCTTGTCGAGCTTGGCGTGGAGGACCGCGCAGGCTATCCCCCTGAATTTCAGTTTCGCCGCGATCCCGTCCACCTGTCCGACGATGGAGGTGAAGGCGAGGAGTTTCGCCGGCTTTTCCGCCAGTATGAACCGCCTGAGGGCCTCGGTCTTGTCGCGGCCCTCGCTGAAAAAGGCCCAGTGCGTGATGTTCCGCTTGAGCACGTCCTCGGGCGGCAGGGTGACCGTATCGAAGCGCGCGCTTTCGGGCGTCGCGCCCTGGCGGCGGGCGAGCATGGCCGAAAGGAGCCGCGCGTGATGTTCCGTGACGGTGGCCGAACAGGCCGCGACGACGGCGTCCGCGCTCACGAGGGTCAGAAGCTCGGCGAGCGTGTCCCGGAGCTCGGGGGCGAGCATGCGGTCCGCCTCGTCGAGGGCCACGAGGCCGACTGAGCGGAGGTCGAGTTTTTTCAGGCGCACGAGCTCGACGACGCGGGCGGGCCCGCCGATGACGATGGCCGGCTTTTCCTTGAGGGCCTCGACCTGGCGCTTCAGGGGAGCTCCCCCGATAAAGAGCGTCGAGCGGACCTCGAGGCCCGAGTCGGTCGCCAGGACCGAGGCCTCGCGCCTGATTTGCGAGGCGAGCTCGTGGGTCGGTGCCACGATAAGCACCCGGGGCTGGGCTTTCGCGACGGGAAGACAGCGCAGGAAGGCGGGCAGAAGGTAGCACAGCGTCTTACCCGTGCCGGTTTCCGACTGAAATAGGACATTGTCCCCGGCAAGCACGCGCGGGATGACGCGCTCCTGTACGGGCGTAGGTGTTACGATGCCGCGTTTCGCCAAGGCGGCCACGAGTTCTTCGGGAACGGAAAGGTCGGAAAAGGTACTCACGCTCTCAGGATAGCATATTGACCGGGAAAGTGCTATAATTGTCGAAATTTACCGAACTGCCTGGAGGACTATCGTTGATTTTCGGTATTGACACCTTTGGATGCGATCACGGACGGTCAGGCATCGGCTCGTATATCGCCTCCCTGGTACGGAACATCTCCGAAACCGGCCATGTCGTGGAGCTTTTCGGCCCCGAGCTTGACCGATACACCTATAACTCCGGCCTCGAGAACGTTTCCTATTCCGGCGTTTCGCTCGGGGACACCCTGATGGCCGAGCGCTTCTGGCATATAACCCGGCTCAACTCGTTCGCCAAGAGGCGCAAATACGACGCCGTCCTCTTTCCCGCGGGTATCCGGCTTCTGCCCGCCTTCTTCGACGTGCCCTCCGTCGTCGTCGTTCAGGACATCGTCTCGGACCTCGAGCGCAACTCGGACGACGGTCTCGTCAACGGCTTTTTCAAGATGCAGCTCAAGCGCGCCGACCGCGTCATCGCGGCGAGCCGTTTCATTCGTGACGATCTCGTGAATTTGCGGATCCCCGAGTCCCGCGTCACCGTCATACCGAACGGCATCGACACGGGGCTTTTTTTCCCGCGCGTCGTTCCGAACTCGGAGGCAGTCCTCATACAGCCCTTTTCGATTCGCCGCCCCTACATCATCTACGCCTCCAGGATCGCGTACCCCTCGAAGCGCCATGTCGAGCTCATCCGCGGCTTCGACATCTTCAAGAAGCGGACCGGCGCCCCGCACCGGCTCGTGCTCGCGGGCTCAGACAGCGTCAACGCGGAGATGGTCCATCGCGAGGTGCTCAAGTCGCCCGCTTCGTCGGACATCCTCCTGACCGGCTACTTCCCGCACCAGAACCTGCCCGAGCTCTACTCGGCGGCGGACGCGTGCGTCTTTCCCTCGTCGGCCGAGGGGGTCGGCCTTCCGGTCCTCGAGGCGATGGCCTGCGGCATCCCGGTGGCCTGCGCGCGCTCCGGCGCCCTTCCCGAGATGGCGGGGGACTCGTGTCTCTATTTCGACCAGTCGAACCCCGAGGAGATCGCGGACGCGATCGGGCGGATCGTTCGGGACGGAGCGGGGGCGAACGAGTCCACGCGAAACGCCCTTATCGGCAAGGGTCTTGACCGGGTACAGGAGTTCAGCTGGAAAAAAAGCGCGAACGATACGGTGGCCGCCCTCGTCGCCGCGGCCGAGGCCAGGAAAACCAGGCGATAGACAGGCGACAGACAGCCGTTAATAAATGCCGCTTGCGTTGCTAAGCGCCGCCGGCGATAAAAAAAAACCCCGACCGATGTCGGGGTTTTTCTTTTGAGCGTTGCGAAACCGGTGTCCGTCGTTATGCCGTCTTTTGGGCGGCCATCTCGATTTCGGGTTTCACGTTGCGGTCCACGACGTCCTTCGAGATTACGACGCGCTTGTTGCCCTCGATCGACGGGATCTCGAACATCAGCTCCATCATCATCTTCTCGACGATGGCACGAAGCCCGCGCGCGCCGGTGTTCTGCTTGATCGCGAGGTCGGCGATGGCGTCGATCGCGGCGTCCTCGAAAACGAGCTCCACCTTGTCGATGTCGAGCGATGCCTGGAACTGCTTCACGATCGCGTTCTTCGGCTCGGTGAGTATGCGCCTGAGGTCGTCGCGCGCGAGCTCGTTGAGCGCCACGGTTATGGGAAGCCGCCCGATGAACTCCGGGATCATGCCGAACTTGATGAGGTCGTCGGGCCCGAGGTGGTCATAGAGCTCCTGGAGGTTGCGTTCCTTCTGGATCTTGATGTCCGCGCCGAAGCCCATCGGATGCTGCGCGATCCTCGTCTCGACCGTCTTGTCGAGCCCGACGAAGGCCCCTCCGCAGATGAAGAGGATGTTCGTCGTGTCGATCTTGATCATCTCCTGGTTCGGGTGCTTTCGCCCGCCCTGCGGCGGCACGGAGGCCGTCGTTCCCTCGATGATCTTGAGAAGGGCCTGCTGGACGCCCTCGCCGGAGACGTCGCGCGTGATGGAGACGTTCTCCCCCTTGCGCGCGATCTTGTCGATCTCGTCGATGTAGATGATCCCGCGCTCGGCGGAGGCGATGTTGCCACCGGCGTTCTGTATGAGCTTGAGCAGAATGTTCTCGACGTCCTCTCCGACGTAGCCCGCCTCGGTTAGCGTGGTCGCGTCGGCGATGGCGAAGGGCACCTTCATCTTCTGGGCGATGGTGCGCGCGAGAAGGGTCTTGCCGGAGCCCGTGGGCCCGATGAGGAGGACGTTCGATTTCTCGATCACCACGTCCTCGGGTTTCTTGGACGGGTTCGCGATGCGCTTGTAGTGGTTATAGATGGCCACGGAGAGGGTTTTCTTGGCCTGCTCCTGCCCGATGATGTACTGGTCGAGATGGGCCTTCATCTCCTTGGGGGTCGGGATGTCGCCCGAGAACTCGGTGGAGAGCTGCTGGTTTTCCTCGTCGAGTATGCCCTTGCAGACGTCCACGCAGTGGTCGCATATGAACACGCCGGGGCCGGCTATGATCCGGCGGGAGCTGTCGGCGGTCTTTCCGCAGAAGGAGCAGATCTGTTCCTTGTCATTCCGAAGCTTTGCCATGCTTCCTCCTGACCATTACCTGGTCGACGATTCCGTAGTTTTTCGCCTCTTCGGCGGACATGAAGAAATCGCGTTCCATGTCCTGGGCGATCGTTTCCGGGGTCTTGCCGGTATGAAACGAGAAGTATTCTATTGTCAGCTTCTTGAGGCGGATGATCTCGCGCGCCTGGATGCCGATGTCGACGGCCTGTCCCTGGACGCCGCCCCAGGGCTGGTGGATGAGCACGCGCGAGGAGGGAAGGGCGTTCCGCTTGCCCGCCGTCCCGCCCGCGAGAAGGATGGCCGCCATGCTCGCCGCCTGGCCGAGGCAGAAGGTCTGTATGTCCGACCTGATCAGCTGCATCGTGTCGTAGATGGCGAGTCCCGCGGTCACGGAACCGCCGGGGCTGTTGATATAGAGGTTGATGTCCTTTTCCGGATTCTGGGAATCCAGGAACAGGAGCTGCGCGACGGCAAGGTCCGCCGTCGCGTCGGAGATTTCCCCGTCAATGAACACGATCCGGTCCTTGAGAAGGCGGGAGAATATGTCGTACGAGCGCTCGCCGTTTCCGGTTTGCTCTATGACGTACGGGACCAGCGAGTTCATCTGCTCGTTCATCACTGTTGACCGTCCTTGAAGAGGTCCGCGAAGGAGGTTTTCTTGCCCTTCGCGACCGTGCATTTCTCGAGGAGCTGGCCGTAGAGGCGCTGCTCCTTGATGTCGTCTATAAGATACTCCTTCCGACGGGGGTCCGCATAGTGTTTTTTCACCTCTTCGGCGGAAACGCCCGCTCCGGCTGCTATCTTGGCGTATTCGGCCTCGACGTCCTCGGGGGTCACGGAGATCTCGCGGTCCTTGAGGAGGAGTTCGACGATGACCCGGCTCTTGAGGAGCTTTTCGGCCTCTCCCCTCCAGCCCTCGAGCATGTCGGTCTTGGTCTGTCCCGAGGCGGTCATGAGCTTCTCGAGCTGTTCGACGTCGGTGCGGAAGCGCTGGGCCAGCATCTGCCAGCGGGACTCGAGCTCGGCGGCCACCATGGATTCGGGAAGTTCGAAGGGGTTCGCCTCGACGATCTTCTCGAGAAGGGTATTGCTGCGGATTTCCTTGAGCTTGTTCTCGAGGGCGGTTTCCATGTTCTTGCGGATGTCGGCCTTGAGGTCGTCCAGGGTCTTGTATTTCTCGCTGACGTCCTGGGCGAGTTCGTCGTCAAGGTCGGGGAGGGAGCGGGCCTTGAGGGCGGTAAGGGTGACGCGGATCTTCTTCTTGGTTCCCGCGAGGTCCTTGTCCTCGAAGTCGGCGGGGAAGTCCTTGGAGATGTCCCTGGTCTCGCCCTTTTTCATGCCGACGATCTCGTCGTCGAACTTGTAGATGTTGTAGCCGGTTCCGATGGTGAACACGAAGTCCTCGCGCTCGGTGCCCGGGATGACGGCGCCGGCCTCGTCGAGCTCGGAGTAGTTGACGGTGGCGATGTTGTCCTTGGCGGCCTTGTCGCCGTCGTTCCGGTCGACCACGATGGCGTTCCGCTCGCGGATGGCCTCGAGTTCTTCCTTCATGTCTGCGTCGGCGATGGTTACGGCGGGTACCTCGATCTTGAAGCCGTCGACGGTTTTGAGGGCCACCTCGGGGAAGACGTCGAAGGTGACGGAAAAGGAGAGGTCCTTGGAGACGTCGAATTCGGGGGCGGCGTCCATGGTCGGGCGGGAGTAGGGGAGGGGGCGCTCGTGTTCGCTGGCCGCCTCGAATATCTCGCCGAGGGCCGTTTCCATGATGTCGCCGGCGGCGTCGCCCTTGAGGGCCTCGCCGTACTTCTGCTCCAGGATCTTGACGGGGGCCTTGCCCTTGCGGAAGCCGGGAATCTGGGCGGATTTCGCGTATTTCCCCAGTATCTTCTGGTAGGCGGCGGCGACTTCCTCTTTGTCGATGGTGACGTCGAGTTTGACGCGCGATTTGTCGAGTTTGGTAAACTGTTTGGTGGTTTTCATGGGTTCTGTTCCTCTTGTTCTGTACCGTATTCTATCTGGTACGGGGTTTGGTTTCAAGGTGCAAAAAAATAAGGCGATCCGGATTCTACCAGATCGCCTTCTTAGGAGAGCGGGAAACGGGAGTCGGACCCGCGACATCGACCTTGGCAAGGTCGCGCTCTACCACTGAGCTATTCCCGCAAAATCTACTGTTGCACCGTTTCGAGCTTTCGGGAGAAGGCCCTGCGAGAGGAGGGACTTGAACCCTCACGCCGAGGCACCAGATCCTAAGTCTGGCGTGTCTGCCAATTCCACCACTCTCGCTCGCACGATGAGCGTTCCCCTTTCGGGGTATCCGCAGTGTAGCGAACCGCCTGTTCCTTGTCAAGAACCGCGGTTCTTCTGAGCCATGAAGGGATCGAACCTTCGACCCACAGATTAAGAGTCTGTTGCTCTACCAGCTGAGCTAATGGCCCGTGAGGTTTACCGTTGTACCGTAAACGCGCCCGTTTGTCAATCCGGCGGCTTCCCGCCGGCGACTTTGTTAGAATAGTAAAAAACCCCGGGAATGTCAAGAAGCGGGGAGGGGGAAAATGAGTCACTCGCCGGTACTAGTTAAGGGGAATAGTACCTGGATTATCGAGTGTTCCCGGCCCTGAAATACTTGGCAATCCATCCAACGAATTTTCAGAAAGCGTGACCCCTTGGTATAAGTAGAATTTTGTACCAGTATCAAGAAAGGCGATGCCAGGACTGATTTGTTTTCTGAAGTTGGTTATCCCCCCAGAAACGAAGTGACATACGCTATTCGGTCCGTAGAGGGTGATTGCAGGTGCGCCACCGCTTAAACTTGTTGTGTTTGTATTGGAAAAAATAAAATCCTCTAGTACGATCGAAGCGTCGGAAGCGCTTTGTGTGCTTACCAGTGATGCATGAGTAGTCGTGTTAGCGGTAGAGTTTTTGATAGTTATTCTACGTAGAATCAGGGAACTTTCTGATTTCATTTGGATAAGGTGATTCGACCTGTCCACGTTACAGTCAATAGTTGTTGTCACATCCGGATTTCCCACCAGGAGATGTCCCCCGTCTTGAACGATAAACAAAGAATGCTGAGATGGATTCACGATGATGTCATTCTGCGGTACGATTCGTACATGAAATCCAGTGGGTATCGTCGCTGTGGTTGTTCCTTCCTCCAGGCCATTATAATTAAACACAAAAGTAGTAGTGGAATCTGGTGAATTGAGGGATAAGATTGAGTTTATGGTAAATAAAGATGAAGATGGTGAAGCATTAATTTGGTTATAACAACCCTCCGCATTGATGCAATGTGTGTTCCCGTTTCCTATTACAAACTTGTAGTAGTTGGTTTTTGCTCCGATACCGTAATCGATAGTAGTATCGATAATCTGCTCTCCTAATATCCCACCTATTGCTATTGGAATGGTATTTGTGTAAAGGTACTCATAACATCGAATAGAACCACCACCATCACGAGTGAGATAGTCATCTGGGTCAGAGAGTGAAAAATTTTTATACAAGGCGAGTATCGCTCCCTGTGTTAGGTGAACTACATCATCTGTACGTATACCATTGGGGCCAAGTTGGTTTTTCAAATGGAATGTACTCGTGTTGCTCGGTGTGGCGGCTATATAGATTGCTTCGCCGTATGAATTCGGATTATCCCTGCTTCCGTTATTATCAGAAATAGTGCCGTCATTCCACATAACGGCACTCTTCTGCGTAAGAAAAAACGCGCCTCCAAACCCGCTTTTCGAAAAGCTTGTGCTGGCCGAATTACCGGTAACTGACACGGTTGCCGATTCACTCGAAACATTCGCATACGGACCTAGATAAAAGCCGCCCCCTTGACCGTCGTTATCTTGACTCGCAATATTTCCGGAGATGGTTCCTCCTTGGAGGTGTATTTCAGGGTTGTTAGAACTATCCCCTTCGAGATAGAAACCCCCACCGTTACCGGGTCCGTTTAATGATGCGAAATTATCTGAGATTTCGGGGTTATTCGTAAGTTCGACTTTTATGTTTCCGTAAATGTAGAGCCCTCCGCCGCATGACGCGGGTGAAGTTGTGGTGATTGCGCTGGTAGATTTATTTGCGTAATTTACTCTTATTTTGCCACCGGAAATTTTGATGAGTTGTTGAGTAGTGCCCGTATTTCGTGCGTATATCCCGCCGCCGGAACCTATTTCGGTAGCCTCGGTCGCCGAATTATCGCTTACTGTGCCGTAAGTCATTGTCAAACCAGAGGATTCAAAGTAGATACCCCCACCCTGACCAAGCCCGCTCTTGCTTGCGGTATTATTCTGTACCATGACACCGGAGATGGAAATGTCGGCCATTTCCGCATATACGCCTCCGCCACAACCTGGTGCGCTAAAACCAGACGCGTAATTTCCGGAAATCGTGCCGTCTTGTAGTTTAAGGTCATAGGGGCTACCCGTTATGCCGCTGGCAAAAATACCGCCGCCATACGCATTGCCTGATGATTGGTATTGACCTGCGAAATTGTTTTGTATACTACCGCCGTACATGGTAAAGGTGTAGATTGTTGGTGTAGTACCTTGCATCCTGATACCACCGCCGGTTCCCATTGAATCGGAAGTGGTCGCTGAATTATTCTTAATCGTTACATCGCTTGTCATACTTCCTGAACCATTTATGAGAAAAATCCCGCCCCCGTGTCCGGCTGCCGACGAGTTCCCGTAGTTCTCATGAATTGTAGTAACTCCTTGATTTGCCGCTAATTCAAGGAACGCATCTTGTACATATAGCCCTCCTCCTCCTCCTAGAAGCGGAGAGATTGATCCGTTTCGAAAGAAGGTACACCCATCGACCGAAATTTTGGCATTAGTACCGATTCCGAATGCGCGCAATCCGCCGCCATATGCCGTATTACTATTGGCGATAGCTAGATTGCCTTCAAATCTTGAAGTATTGAGTGCCAGTGTTTCTCCTTGGAAATACACGCCACCGCCATTTGCGCTGCCGGATAAATTGTTTGCCTTATTCGATTCAAGTATACATGTGTTGAGAGTAAGGCGTGATCCGGACAAACCGGACATGAAATAAATCCCCCCGCCTTTTCCATTAGTTATAGTATACGTATTACCTTTTTTTATCGTGAGATGATCGAGTGTGATTTTAAGGTTTCCGGTACCTTCTGTGATATAGAATCCCCGGCTTTCATCATCACAGTCTATCGTTCTGTTTGTTTCTTCAGATACGACATCATACCCAATAATTGTACAAGTGAGAGGACCGCTTGGCGTTATTGATATACAGCCATTAGTAGCTCCATCTTCAACACCGGCAATATCCCCCATCAAGAAAATCGTATTATCTTCATCATTGGGTTCGTCGAACTGTGTCACGGCGTGGGTTATGGTTTTAAACGGTTTGGTCTCGCTTCCGTTGCCCGTGGAGTCGTTTCCAATGGCAGGATTGGGGTTCACGTACTTGATGTTAGTCACGCAGTGAAGGTCAACAGTGACGGGGTCGGAGTTGATGTAGCCGCTTCGGCTTGCCCATGCGGTGATGGTACAG
Organism: Spirochaetales bacterium Spiro_10; assembly: GCA_001604405.1. GTDB lineage: Bacteria > Spirochaetota > Spirochaetia > Treponematales > Treponemataceae > Teretinema. Next base: position 37,508 of record LVBL01000006.1, on the reverse strand, counting down.
TCGCTGGTGGAGTATATAGACGTGCTGGGAGCCAGCGCGGTCTGCATCGGGCCGTTGTCAATCTTCCAGTTGAGCGTCGCCCCGGGGTCGGTATGACTGAGCGTAACGCGATAGTCTCCATTCGCGTCGGGATAGAGATCGAGCGTTCCATCCTCGGGTTCCTGGTTCTGAGTGTTTCGCAGGGTCGGTTGCGCGAGCATGTCGCCCGCCGTCGAGGTGACGGCCGTACGGGAAAGCCCCATCTCGTCGCGGACCGTTATCGTAAAACGGGTCTCTGCTTGGGATTGGGCGATGGTCGTGCGAAGGTACACCTGCGTCATCCCGGGCTCTTCCACGAAGCGCTGGAGATTGCCTACCGTTCGTAGCTCTTCCGCCGGTGGCGTCGTGGAGAGGCGGTTGTCTATATCTATAAAGGTGATTGACGGCGTTGGTCCTGCCTGGATGGTGTCGACGGTGAACAGCTCGCCGTTTATCGTTATGGAGTCGATGTCGGAATGCACCGTGTTCCTGAGATCCAGATTGAAGCAGAGTATGTAGTCGTCGCCCTCCGATTCAGGTTCGAGCATCACCCGGCTCGCGTACGGCGCGGGCGGCGGGGTATTCCCCCGAAGATTGAAGTGCCAGGAGGGAAATACCCTTCCATACGGGCTCGGGTCCACCAGATCGAGACGTGCCGAGATATCCCCGCCGCGGTCGTGATCGCGCAAGAACGACTCCGTAAAGGTGAGCGTGACGGACTGGAGGTCGGTTGCCTGGGTTAAGAGGTAATCAGTGCCTTCATTTACGGATCCTCCAGAGTCCATGACGATGTTTGTCGATATCACGTACGATCTTGGGTTGCGCAACAGGAAGCGAATGACGCCTGGCTGGTCCGAGGCTATGGAGTCGATCCCGTCGGCGTCCTTCTCGACCGGAACCAGGAATTGCTGGTATCCGATCGCCGCCGAGTTGGTGTATTCCTCGAGATAGTCCTTGACGGGGGAGTTGAAGTCCGAACAGGACGAAAGGAGCGCTACTGCGACGGCGGAAACGGCGAGGATGCGGCGGCACAAGGCGGTCATGTATACCTCCGGAAGGGTACAGCACGGCATGGATTATGACGCCAGTATACCGTAAAATTGGCGGTACTTCAGCCCTATATTGAGGAAACTTTCGTCTTGCGGGGTAGTACGGAAGGCATTGGAAATAAGGAAGGATTGCGCCCGACACGGTTCGAACGTGCGACCTACGGATTCGAAGTCCGGCGCTCTATCCAGCTGAGCTACGGGCGCAAGGGACCATTGGTCCTTGAAAAAAAAGCCACTCTCCAGAGCGGCGAGCGGCTTTTAGGGTGCCTGATGGGTTTCGAACCCACGACAACCAGATCCACAATCTGGCGCTCTACCACTGAACTACAGGCACCAAGAAGCTGTACGAACCGAATACTGCCAGAACGGGTCAAAAAAGTCAATAAGCCGCACTGTATGCCGGAACTCGCAAATTCGAGCGTTTTTTCTCAGCATTTTTCACCGGATTCCGATAATGAACTGAAGGAGTCTACCGTATGCACAACAGAGAAGGCCATTCCGACGTCTTGAAGCGTGTCCTTGAACAGCAAATCGCCCTTCTTTCGACCCTCTACGCCTGCCAAAAGCGTATGTACGAGTCGGTACTGGTACGCGACTGGGTCATGCTGCAAAAGGAAATAGAGCTTTCAACCGAGATCGCCGAGCGCTTCAGCGCCCTCGAGGCGGAACGGTGCCAGGCCATGGCATGGATCGTCCCCGACGTCGATCCCGCCACGGGCTTCTATCGCGTCACCTCAAAATTCGACGATACCGAACGCGTCCGCGTCAATTCCCTGTATCGCGAGATGAAGCGCCTTCTTCTTCTTTCCAAGACCGAAAGCGACGTCTTTACCACCTACGTCTCGAACGCAAAAAGCATACTCGGCGGCCTCATGGAAACGGTGGTCGCGGGCGGAAAGGGCCGCATTTACACGCGGCGCGGCAGTGTCGCCAACCGCGGCCTTGAGAGCGTCGTGCTCAACCGCTCGTTTTAATCGGAGGACCTGAATGTCTACATTTTCCGGAATAGAGATGGGAAAGCGGAGCCTCTTCGCCCATTCGCAGTCCATGCAGACGGCGGGACACAACCTGTCGAACTCCTCGACCGAGGGCTATACCCGCCAGCGCGTCGAGCTCAAGGCGACCGACCCCCTCTATCGCCCCGACCTGTCGCGCGCGGAAACCCCCGGCCAGATCGGCCAGGGCGTGTCCGTGCAGGCCATCCGCAGAATGCGCGACGAACTCCTCGACCAGCGCATCGTGGCGCAGACGAACGGCGAGGGCTACTGGAAGACGCGCGACAACTACGTGCTCATGCTCGAGCAGATACAGAACGAGCCCGCCGACATATCCGTGCGCGGCAGGCTCGACCAGTTCTGGGACTCCTGGGAGGAGCTCTCGCTCTACCCGGAGTCGACGTCCGCCCGGCAGGCCGTGCTCTCCCGCGGAGAGGGCCTCACCGACGCCATCCACCAGCAGTACCGCGGCCTCCAGGGCATCCGGGACATCGTCGACGGGGACATCGACGCCGTGACCAAGCAGGTCAACGACATCGCCAAGCGCATCGCCGCCCTCAACGAGGAGATCGTCAAGGTGAAGGCGATGGGCGACAATCCGAACGACCTCATGGACAGCCGCGACCTTTTGACCGAAAAACTCTCGAACCTCATCAACATAACCGTCGACCAGCGCGACCCGGACGAATACGTCATCCACACCGCGGGACTCGAGCTCGTGCAGGGAAAACTCTACCGCACCTTCGACTTAAGGCGCGGCATGGAAAACGACGGCTACGCCGAGGTGGTCTGGGCCGACTCGGGCAACACCGCGTATTTCGAGGGCGGCAAGCTCGGCGCACTCATCGAGCTTCGCGACGTCGACATACGCGAGGAAATCCAGAAACTCGACACGATGACGATGACCTTCGTCGACCTCGTGAACGACATACACTCGGACGGAATGGGAGCCAATGGCAAGACCGGCGTGGACTTCTTCGTCGAGCAGGCCTTCATCAACAACGTCGCGGGCAACTTCGACCGGAACGGCGACGGCGAGTATGACTCGAGCTATATCTACCGGATATCCGGCGCGAACTCCCTTCAGGCCCGCGAGCAGATCGGACTCGAGGGGACGATAACCCTCTCCGCCGCGAACGGCACGGTCACCGTGCCGTATCGGCCGACCGACATGGTCGCGGACGTCGTGGCCCGGATCAACAACTCGGGCGCCGAGGTCGTGGCGAACTTGGACCGCGACGGCAAGCTCGTCCTCAAGGGAACCGTGGCGGGCCGGAAGGAAAATCCCGATTTCGTCATCCGGTACGTCGAGGACTCGGGAAGGTTTCTCGCGGGCTACGCGGGCGTGCTCAGGGAACCGGGAGCGGCGGGCGCCTATTCCTGGGATCGCGCCGACGCGGTCAATTCTCTCGCGGGGGGCGAAGCCGGAGCCGGCGGCGCCGGAGGGCTCGCATGGGCCGTATCGCCGATCGCGCATCCGGCCGGCTGGATGGAGATCAACGGCGTCATCAAGTCCGACGTTCAGACCGTCGCCGCGGGCTTTCCCGAGCGCGACGGCGTCGTGCACGCCGGCGACAACCGCGCCGCGCTCGCGATCTCGTCCATCCGCAACACGGCGGTCATGGTCGGTAACACGCGCACCTTCGACGACTTCTTCGCCGACACGGTTACCTCGATCGGACTCAAGGGCGAGCAGGCCTCGCGCGCCCTGGAGACGCAGGTCGCCATCATGAAGGAGCTTCGCGACATGCGCGACTCCGTCTCCGGCGTCAACGTCGACGAGGAACTCGCGGACATAATCAAATTCCAGCACGGATACAACGCGGCCGCGAAGTTCATCGCGACGCTCAACGAGATGTACGACACGATCATCAACCGCATGGGCGTGTAAGGGGGTAGGACGACATGAGAAGGATCAGCTCTAATCTTCAGCATACGGACATGCAGAGCGCCCTCAGGCGGCAGGAGTCGCGGCTGAGCGACGAGAACAACAAGATCGGAAACCAGCGGCGCCTCAACAACCTGCGCGACGACCCGCTTTCGGCCGGACACGTCGTCCGCTACCAGTCGTATCTCGCGCGGCTCGAGCGCTTCGAGCGCAACACGAAGACAATTCAGGACCAGATCAAGATATCCGAAGGCTACGTCAACCAGTCCCTGCAGGTGCTTCAGCGCGTGCGGGAGCTCGCCGTGGCGGGCGCCCACGGCACCTTCACCCCGGGCGACCTCAAAAACATGGCGGGAGAGATCGACGAACTCCTCGGCGAGCTCGTGTCGAACGCCAACGCGACGGGGCCCGACGGCAACCGGCTTTTTTCCGGAACCAAAAGCCACACGGAGCCCTTCGAGACCGTGCTCGGCGACATGGACGGCGCGGGATCCCGCATGATCATGAACGTGCGCTACAACGGCTCGGTCGGCGCCAAGAACGTCGAGGTCGACGAACAAAGCTGGCTGGGAACGGACCAGCCGGGAAACCGGGTGTTCTGGGCCGAGAGGCAGTCCCTCTTCTCCGAGGTCGACGCATCGACCTTCGTCGTCAAGGCCGACACCTCCATCACCGTCGACGGCATCGAAGTGCCGCTCGTCGCCGGCGACAACGTCCACTCGATAATCTCGAAGATCAACGACTCGGGGGCGGCCGTCAAGGCGCACCTCGACCCGGTAACGAACGGGCTCAACCTCGAGACGACCGACGCGCGACAGCTCTGGCTCGACGACGCGGCCGGCGGCGACGTCCTGTCCTCTCTCGGCATGATCCGCCAGGGCCAGAGGCCGCCGTACAATATCGCCCCCTCGGTCAAGCTTTCGGGCGGCTCGCTCTTCGACGCCGTCATCTCCCTGAGGACGGCGATGCTCTCGGGCGACCAGGAATCCATCGGCGGCCGCGTTCTCGGCTCCCTTGACGGCGCGCTCGACAATCTCACGAGCCGGCTTGCCGGACTCGGCTCCAAGTACGAGCGCACCGAGGCCACCGTGTCGCGAATCGCGACGCAGACGCTCAACGTCACCGCCGCCGAGTCCCGCGAGGCCGATATCGACTTTACAAAAGCCGTAACGGACCTTAAGATGTACGAGTACACGCACCAGGCGTCGCTCAGTACCGCCGGGAAGCTGTACTCGCACACGCTGCTTGACTACGTCAGATAAGGTTGGGGAAGATGGAAATCCAGACAAAGGCGATGGGCCAGGTTGAAATCCTGGAGAAACAGATTATCGGGCTCGAACAGGGGTTTTACGGCTTCAAGGACTTCCACGCGTTCGCGCTGATAGACGCGCCGCAAAAGCCCTTCATCTGGGTGCAGTCGCTCGACAAGGCGGATCTCGCGTTTCTCGCGATCGACCCGTTCCTGTTCAGGCCCGACTACGAGATCGACATAGAGGACAGCCTTCTCGAACCGCTCGGAATCGAGAACCCGTCCGACGTCATCGTGTTCGCCCTGGTGACCATCCCGCCCGACGGAAGCCCCGTCACGGCGAACCTGCAGGGCCCGCTCATCATCAACAAGCGCAACAACCGCGCGATGCAGGCCGTTCTTTCCGACGTCAAGTGGAAGACGAAGCACGACATCGTCGCCGAAGCCGCCGGAAAGCGAGGCAACTGATGCTGATACTTTCCAGGAAGATCAACGAGAAGATCATGATCGGCGACGACGTGTCGATAACGGTCATCGAGATTCGCGGTGACCAGGTCAAGATCGGCGTCGAGGCCCCCAAGTCGGTAAAGGTGTTCAGGCAAGAGGTGTTCGAGGCGATCAAGAACGAAAACCGCGCGGCCGCTACCTCCGCGCCGAACCTCGAGGGTTTGAACGGCATCGTCCTTCCGAAATAGCCGGCCCGACGGCGGTCAGGACCATTCCTCCATCGATTCGCCGTCGTACGAGGGTCCCGCCTCGCCCCGCTCGGGGTCGCGCAGGAGATTCCAGATATCGTCGAAATCCTGATGGATGTGCCTGAAGGCCTCTATGAGACGCGGGTCGAACTGCGTCCCCGAGTTCGCGAAAATCTGCGCTATCGATTCCTCGTGCGTGTACTCGGTCTTGTACGTCCGTTTCATCCTGAGCGCGTCGTACACGTCGGCTATCGCGACGATGCGCGCGGGCAGGGGTATCATGTTCCCGTCTATCTTGAAAGGATACCCGGTTCCGTCCCACCATTCATGGTGGCTCAGGGCGATTTCCTTCGCCATCGGCACGGGATATGACGACAGGATGAACGTTCCGTTGATGGTATGCTCGCGCATTATCTCCCATTCAAGGTCGGTGAGCTTTCCGGGTTTCTGCAGGATGTAATCGGGCGTGCCGATCTTGCCGACGTCGTGCATCGCCGCGAGAAACCGTATGTTGTCGATGAAGTCGGGATCTATCTGGGGATACGCCCGGTTTTCGTAGAGGTGCTCCGCCAGCTTCTTGCTGTAAAAACCGACCCTGTCGTTGTGCAGGCCCGTCTCGTTGTCCTTGAGCTTCGCGGCCTCGAGGATTCCCCGAAAGGTGGCGTGAAGCTGGTCGTTGAAGCCGGCCGTAATGTCGTAGAAATACACGAGAAACCCGGACACCGCCTTGTTCACGTCAAAGAAGGGCAGGAAGGTCGTGCTGGTATAGAGCGTCTTTGTCGAGGCCGTCTTGTGCCGCATCGTTCCCGACCACGAATAGCCCTTGTCGCGGGTGCGAAGGGAGACGATGAGATCCTGCGTCTCGTCGTGGTCAAGGCACTGCTTGAACACGTTGAAAAAGGGCTTTTGGTCTATCGCGTGGTAATCGGAAAACAGCAACCGGGCGGCCGGCGTCGCGTGCACGATGTCGAGCTCGGGCCCGAGTATGACTATCGCGATATGCGGGTTGTCCGTATTCGCGATGATCTGCTGAAGGTGCAAGAGGTCGCTCGGCGAGGAGCCGACGGATATCCCGTCCGCGGGGATCTCTAGCGGGACCAGGTCGATGGCCTCGGCTAGCTCCTCAAGGAGGGCGGAACGGCGTTCTTTCTTTTCAGGTTCCGGTTTCTGCGTCACTTTTTCTCACATATGCGGGACCCGCGTAGTCCGACACACCGTCAGTATACTGCAAATGGCGCGTTTTCGCAATTTTCGCCAGCGTCTCGGAGATCTCCGATCCCCCGGGCGTCACGTAGTCGACGCGCGACGCGGGCATGAGCGCGGAAAGCTCCTCCGCGAGACGCTCGGCGTCCGGTCCTACGACGAGAACGCGCTCCTCCGCGTCGAGAAGGCCGGTGATCTCCCCGCTCGAGACGTCAAGGCTTTCGGTAACGGCGATTCCGCGGCGGAAAACCTGCGCATAGTAGCGGTTCTTCTTGGCGTCGACGGCGCATACGACGGCCCCGGCGCACGCCGAAAACGGCAACGCGTAGCACTCGAGCGTGGGCACGGGGAGAAAACGGCAGGACGTCGCGAGCTGAAAGGCCTTTGCGGTCGCATAGGCGAGCCGGAGGCCGGTAAACGAACCGGGTCCCTCCGGGCACGTCACGAGCGCTACGTCCTTCGGGCCTATTCCCGCAAGGACCAAGAGGGAGTCAATCGACGACAGGAGCCGCTCCGCGTGCTGTCTCTGGGAGTCCACCGTCAGGGTAAACCGCTCGGAGCCCGTGTCGACGGTCGCGGAGAAGCGCTTGCCCGCGGTATCGATCGCGAGCACGTTCACGGCTCGAGTTCCCCGTACGGCCAGTTTTCAAGGGTTATGACGCGGCTTCCGTCCTCGCGCGCCTCGAGGGAAATGACGATCGAGGTGCGTGGAAGCTCGGACATGACGCGCTCGCTCCACTCGATGACGCACACGCCCTCTCCGTAGAGGCAGTCTTCCACGCCGAGATCGACGAAGGCCACCGGCGAGTCGAGCCGGTACGCGTCCATGTGGTACAGCGGAAGCGATCCGTCATATTCTGAAACGAGGGTGAAGGTGGGACTCGTTACGTCCTCGTCTATCTTGAGGGCGCGCGCTATCCCCTTCGTGATCGTGGTTTTTCCCGCGGCGAGTCCGCCGCGCAGGGCTATCACGTCGCCGGGCCTGAGCCTGGAGCCGATCCGCTCGCCGAGGGATATCGTTTCTTCTTCCGTAGCCGTCACGAAGGTCATGCGGTAAAAATACCGCATAGGGATGGGGCGGTCAAGTCCGGTCAGTACGGACTCAGGGCAGTTTTCCGTCCTTGTCGAGGTCGAGGATATACCGCTTCAGGTTGGAGACGATGGGGAGCAGGGGATAGTCGACCGAGTCGAGGAGCCGTACGCGGATGTCCTTCTTCCCCGTAGGCTCGGTCTCGATGGAGAATTCGATGGAACCGGCATGGCGCCTGCCGGGGAGGTCGTAGAGGGCCTTTCCGGTAAACTCGCGTCTGTAGTAGATGAAGGTTTCCTTGCGCGTAATGTCGTCGATCGCGAGTATTGTCAACGTAGCTACTCCCCGTGTGCGTATATCAGGGAAAAAACCCTGTTCATGGTCGTGCGCGGCATCTTGGCGAACTGGATGTGCGCGACCTTGTCGCCGTGGCTCGACGTCTCCGAAAGCCTGAGCACCTTTCCCGTCATCGAGTCCTGAGACTTCCCGTCAAGGCTGCATTCTATCTCGATATACTGGTTTTGTGGAGGGGGGGAGGGCGTGCGTATGCTGCATCCGCCGGCCGAGATGTCCATGATGGCTCCGGGGTAGGACTTCCCCATGGGATAGAAACGGTGCTCGGTCTTCCTGCCGTTGATGACGTTCGCGACCGACACGTACGTGAAGGTGCAGTCGGTGGTGAAGTTCCGCCTGTCGTGGCGGCGGTTCGGCAGTGGCTTGAGCGCGTCCGTATGGGAGATGATCATGAGGCTCTCGTTTATTCCCGACTCGTAGCCGACGACGCGGGCGGGATACCGGTAGGTCTGGCCGTTCTCGAGCGAGAAGTAAATCTCGATGCGCGACCAGTGCTGAAGGCGGAGTTCGTTGCCGAAGGAGTCCCTCGGCACCTTGCATACGAGTCCCCGCGACGAATTCTCGAAGAGTAGGACCGGGTACTGCTCCTGATCCGGCGTCACGATCGTGAACGGCTGGCCGTTCTCGAGCGAACGCGAGGACACGAGCGTCGCCTGATTTTTCCGCGCGTTCTCGAGCGCCTCGCGCACGGTAAACAGCAGCGTGATCTCCTCTTCGACCTCGCGCGTTCGCGGCGCGATCGACTCGAGTCGGGTCAGCTCGCGCGAAAAGGCCTCCTCGAGCGCGCGCGCGTTCCGGATGAGGTGGTCGGGCCGCTCGAGCCGGTTATCGACGCAAACCTTCGAGAAAACGGCCGTCTGTTTCTGGTTGAACTTGCAGGCGGCGGAGATGGACTTGATCTCCTGGTTGAACCTTCCCGTCTTGACGAAGGGCGCCTGGGGTTGCCGGACGCCCTGGGCGCGCGGCCGCGCGACGGTTCTCGTTCGCTCCTCGTTGTACTTGTTGAATATGGCCACGACGGCGATGATGATCGCCCCCATGACCGGGAATACGAGATAGACGGGCTTGAAGTCCGTGCTATACGGTATGACTTGCGCGAACAGGTATTCGATCATGTTAGGCCCCCTTGATCGAGAATATCCCGGCGGAATCGCCGCGCCGCCGTTTTCAAAGTTCCATCAGCAGATTCCCCACCTTTGCAATCCTTGGCGCCAGCTCGTATTCGGCGATGTCGCCGACCGTCACGGTGTCCTTGCGCTCGAGCGCCGACAGCAGTTCGCCGAGCAGCGGCGCGAGCTCCCCGGGATACGACGACAGCGGAACCGAGTCGATCTCGAACCTGTCAGACGGCATCCCGGTAAGCGGAAGAAGCGGAATCAGCTTGTACAGGCGTTCGAGCCGCACGGAGAAGCCGTGAATCGTCTCCATGACCGTGCGGTCCTTGCCCGTCAGGAGGTGTACGGGAATCTCCTCGAGGAGCGGGACCGAGCCCGCCAGTTCCTCCCCGAGGGCGTTGAGCATCGAGAGGATGTCCGCCCTCGAGAGGGTGTCGAGCTCGATGCGCGAAACGGAACCGATGTCCCTCGCGAAGGCCGCGTCGAGCCCCTCGGCGGGAACGTCGGAGCCGTCTATCCGCACGCTTATGACCGTCTGTCCGTTTTCCTCCACCGCCTGTTCCACGGAGCCCAGCACCTCGCCGAGCGTCCGCTCGGATTCGAGGGTGAAGTCCACGCTTGTTCCGTTCACGAGTATGTCCATCGATGCGCTCCTGTCAGTCGGAATTCTGTTGCCGGTTGAAATTCGAAATGGAGTTGGACTGTTGCTGAAGGCTGTTGAGCGTCCCCTCCATCTGCCCGTACTTCGCCTTGAGCTCGGCCTCTTTCTTCTTCAGCTGGTCGTCAAGGCGCGCGATGTTTTTCTCCGTCGACGTGATCCTGGTCGCGAGTCCGGAGGTCCTCGTGGAGAAAATCCCGCCGGTCTGCACGTACGGCGTCAGGTTCGCGTCCATCGCCTGCGCGACGCCCGAATCAATGACGAGGTCTCCGTCGGAGTCGAAGCCGAAGAGGAGTTTCACCTCGCCCATGCGCCGCTCGAGCGCCTCGTCGAGTTTTTTCTCGTCGATCTCGAGGTATCCGCGAAGGCGCGAATACTCGAGCGCGCCTCCGGTGCCCGACCTCGTCGAAACGCCGATTTGCGCGAGCGTTTTCGTGGTGGTGGTGTCGTTGGCCGCGTAGACGTTGCTCGTCAGCCGCTGAAGCGAGGCTTTGATGCCGTTCAGGGTCATGTCGCCCTGCATCATCCCGAGGCGTTCCTCGGCGGCCTTGCGCTCGTCCTCGGTGAAATAGGTGATCTCGCTGATGATCTCGGGCTTGTTTTGCGTGAGTATGTTTATCTCGGCGATGACGCGGTTGTAGGTGCCGATGAGCTTGATGACCGCTTCCTTCGCGACCTCGACGTCGGGCTTCACCGTCACGGTTTCCTGCTTGCCCGTCGCCTCCTTGAGCGAAAGCGTAACGCCCGGCACGAGGTCGTCGATGTCGTTTTTCGGGCGCGTGACCGTGATCCCCTCGTACTTTATGACGGCGTCCTGCGCTATCGAGACGGGATTGACGGGCACGTACTCGCCCGCGACGCGAGGGTCGACGATCTTGACGCCCGTGACGGAGACGTCGCGCGAGGTGTTGCGGTTATGAAGGACGATCGCGTCGACGTCGCCGTATTCGGCGAGCGGGACGCTGAACGACTGCGTGGTGCCCGCCGGGCCGGCGGGCGGGAGGGGCAGGGCGGTGCCCTTCGTCGAGCGGAGGGAGAGCACCGCGTCGTCGACGACCGGCGCGCGGGGAGCCGGTCGTTCCGCCTCAATGGGGATGTCGGGTTCGACGTTCTGGATCGTGATCCCTCCCCAGGTGAGGGCGCTCGGCTTGCCGGCGTCGAAGGCCGCCGACTCGTCGCTCTCCGGAGCATCGGCGGACCGTTCCGTGACGGTCAGCTGGTACTCGAGCGTCAGGCCGTCGCGCGCGCGGGCCGCGGGAGAGAACTCGATGAGGGAGTTCGACACGGGTTTGACAGAGACCGACGCCGCGGATACCGCGACGGCGCTTTTGTCGTTCTTTCTGATGAGGCCCGAGCCGAGCGCGAAGGATAGCGCGTCGTCCGAGAAGGTAAGGCGTTCGGCCGCTCCGGTCTTGAGCGATTCCACGAGGAGGGATTTCGTCTTTGGCGTGATTTGCACGAGGGACGCGCGGACGATTCCCTCTCCGCGGCGGTTAAGGGCCTCGGCGAAATCGCCGTACGACCCGCCCTTCCACTTGAAGGAGACGCGCGAATCGCCGACCGAGAAGGTGTACGTGCCGCCGGGAACCTTGCCGTCGGATTGCAACTCGGCGGAAAGGAAGGCGTCCGCCTCGGCTACCTGGTTGACGGTGACGCGGAAGCTCTGGTCGCGCGCGTCGCGCGTCGCGCTCGCGGTTAGGGCGCGCGCGTCCGTCGAGTCCGCGATCTTCTCGCTGAAGGGGTTGTTGAAGGAGTACAGGCTTTTCGCGGCGTCCCTGAGTGTCGTCGACGACTGGTTGATCTGGCGCCATGCGGCTTGCTGTTTCTTGTACGTCTCCAGATCGGCGTTTGCCCTGTCACGCGGCACGCGCTCGACCTTCATCAGGCCCTGGATGAGTTCGTCGGTTTTGTATTTGCTCGCCGTCACGCCCGGGATGCTGATATCGGACATATCCTAACCTCCCACATCCGCGTTTACCAGGGGCATCGTACGTACGGCAATGTCAAACCGCTATATCGACTCGTCGAACAGAAGTCCTAACGCTTCCTGTATCCTGATCTGAATCTTCTGGATCTCCGCGGACGGAATTTCCCTTATAACCTTATCGGTGCTGGAGTCGATGACCTTGACGATTACCTGCTCGAGCTCCTTGCTCACGCGGAACTGCAGCTGCCGGTCGAACATATTCGAGATGTTCTGAATCTGCTCGGCTATTCTGGAAACCCGTTCTTCGCTCATCGGCGCCTGTTCGGCGGCCGCGTCGTTCGTCTGCATGGTTGCTGTGGTAGAGCGCAATGTTGAATTAACCGAACCTTCAAGACGGCGATCCATTGCCGTTAACTGCTGACCGATGCTCGTCACTTCGATACTCATCGGCAACCTCCTTGAAAGAGAACAAAAAACCGATTCATCCATGAGTCGGTCCGTCCCGTATCGCGCCGGGCCGGTGGGGCGGGGCGCGTTGCGGGGCACGTGTATCGCTACCGGCGTTAGCCGGAGGAATGAGGTGGAAGAAGAAGGGCGCTTCTTCTTCTCCCGGAAAATCAGCCTAAACCGGAGAGATGACGTCCAGAATTCTCTATCGGTTCAGTCTATCGTGCCCATCTACTGGATCAGTCTGAGGACTGATTGCGGCTGGGTATTCGCCTGCGCGATCATCGCGTTGCCCGCCTGGCTCAGGATCTGGCTCTTGGTGAAGTTCACCATTTCATGTGCCATGTCCGTGTCGCGGATGCGGGATTCAGCGGCCTGCAGATTCTCGGATGCGATCGCGATTCCTTCGTAGGCCATTTCGAAACGGTTCTGGTAGGCGCCGAGGTCGGCGCGCTGCTTCGAAACCGTCCGAAGCGCGGAATCAAGAGAGGCAATAGCCATATTCGCGCCGTCAACAGAAGACAGTGAAATCATAGAATTTTCCGTTCCCTGGGTTCCGGTAATACCAAGCGCCTGGGCGGTCATGGTACCGATGAAGATCTTCTCGTTCTGGTCGACGTTGGCGCCGACATGGAGCTGCATGGCTCCGGTTGCAGATTCACGAGCGAACCGTCCGGTAAGGATATTCATTCCGTTGAACTGAGCGTGACTGGCGATGCGGTTTACTTCATCAACGAGCTGGGAAACCTCGACCTGGATCTGCATCCGGTCTTCCGAGGAATAGATCCCGTTCGCCGCCTGTATCGAGAGCTCGCGAAGCCTCTGAATGATGTCGGTCGTCTCTCCGAGGTACCCTTCGGTCGCCTGGATGAACGAAACGCCATTCTGGATATTCTGCCCCGCCTGATTGAGTCCCCGGATCTGACTCCGCATCTTTTCAGATACGGCCAGTCCGGAAGCGTCGTCTCCGGCTCGATTGATGCGCATTCCGCTCGAAAGCTTCTCGATGCTCGCCTGCAGTCCGGATTCTACGACGCCGGTCTGCCGCTGGGCATACATCGCGCTCATGTTGTGGTTAATAACCATATGACCCTCCTTGAAATGTGTTTGTCCGGCAATCCTTGCCAGACACACCGGCCGTGGCGGCCGGACGAACCCTGGAATAGCGCCTCCAGGAAACGGTCCGGTTTTTACGGCACGGATGGTTACGCTGTGATTTACGTGAAATCCAACGAAACCGTCCATACCGTCGCGCACGGTTCAATTCGGGTGTTTTTCAAAGATCATCGCGTCCGGAAGGGGTAGCCCCAACGGCCGCGCAATTCGATGCGTTCGCCGAAACGCCGGTAAAACGCATGAAGAGCACCGGGGGCACACTGCCCCCGGAACGCTCCTCATAGCATTATACTACGTTATCGGAGAAGTGACAACACTTGCTGGCTGTTGGTGTTAGCCTGGGCAAGCATGGCCGTGCCGGACTGGGACAGGATCTGGTTCTTGGTGTACTCGACCATCGCCTTGGCCATGTCGGTATCGCGGATGCGGGATTCGGCGGCCTGGAGGTTCTCCGCGCCGATGTCGAGTCCCACGATACTGAGTCCGAGGCGATTCTGGTACGCGCCAAGATCAGCGCGCTGCTTGTTGACGGCCTTCAGGGCCTCGTCGATGACACCGATGCTCCGGTTCGCGGAATCGGCGTTCTCGAGGGTCATGATGGTGCCGTCACCGACACTGCGGACGCCGAGGGCGGAAGCAGTCATCGTACCGATGAAAACGCGGACGCGCTGGTCCATGTTCGCACCGATGTGGAACCACATCGAACCGGTGATCGTGTTTTCGCCTGTTTCACGGGCAAAACGACCGGTAAGCATGTTCATTCCGTTGAACTGCGCCGAGCTGGCGATCCGGTCAACTTCCGCAACCAGCTGGGAAACCTCGACCTGGATCTGCATTCGGTCTTCGGACGAGTAGATACCGTTCGAAGCCTGAACAGACAGTTCGCGAATTCTCTGGAGAATGTCGGTGGTTTCCTGCAGATAGCCTTCGGTCGCCTGGATGAAGCTGATGCCGTTCGCCGCGTTCTGCGAGGCCTGGTTGAGGCCGCGAATCTGGCTGCGCATCTTCTCCGATACCGCGAGTCCGGAGGCATCGTCACCGGCTTTGTTGATCCTCATTCCCGACGACAGTTTGGAAACGTCGTTGTGAATGGCACCGTTGGTGACGCCGAGCGTTCGCTGAGCGAACATTGCAGAGAGGTTGTGGTTGATAACCATAGGTATTCCTCCGTGGAATATGTGTAACGGGAAGCATCCATGTTTCCCGCCCGAACCGACGATCCGCGCCACCCGGCTCGTTTCGCTCAATTCGGTAGTGGAGAGGGAGTCCGTCTCCGTGGTATCCTTCGACGAAGGCCACGGAACGATTCCTTCCCCGTACCTTTTATCGGCAACGGGCTTACAATACTTGAGGGGAATTATGGAGAAAAACGCCGAATTTTGCCGTTTTTGCGGTTTTTTTGCCACAAACGCCGTGCGCGTCCGTGACCGGCACTACGCGCGGTGCGAACGCTGTGGCGGTATTACCCTGAACCGGGAGTTTTTGCCCGCTCCCGAGGCGGAACGGGCGCGGTATGACCTGCACCGCAATTCCCTGGCCGACCCGGGGTATCGCGCCTGGCTCGAGGGCTTTCTTGACGATGCGTTTCGTGGCATGGGGACGCGGGACGGCTCGGCGTCCGCGTCGGTTCGAACGGTCCTCGACTACGGAAGCGGGCCGGAGCCTGCCCTCGTTACACTGTTACGCGAGCGCGGCCTTGACGCCCGGGGCTGGGACCCGTATTACGCGCCCGCCGGGGGGTCGCCTCCGGACTCGGCCGATCTCGTGACCTGCCTCGAGGTCGCGGAGCATTTCTTCGAGCCGGCCCGGTCCTTCGCCGACCTTGCATCCCGGGTACGTCCCGGAGGCTGGCTCGCGGTCGGGACCCGCACCGTTCCCGATACGCCTTTCGAACGCTGGTGGTACCGGGAGGACAGCACGCATGTCGCCTTTTGGACTGAACGTGCCTTCGAGCTGTGCGCCGCGGATACCGGGCTTCAGTGGCTCGGTCGGGTCGGGCAGGGCCGGTTTCTCTTCAGAAAGCCGGCTTCGTCACCGGATGGCGTCCAGTAGGACCGAAAGGAGGCGACCGGCTTTTCCCCGGTGGGAAAGGCGGTCCTTGTCGGCGTCGGAGAGCTCCGCCACGGTCATCCCCTCCTCGGGAAGGTACATGACCGGATCGTAGCCGAAGCCGCCCGCGCCGCGCTCCGAATCGATTATCAGCCCCTCGAGGGTTTCCTGGACGGACCAATAGCGGTCGGGTCCGAGGTAGAGGACGAGGTTGCACACGAAGCGCGCGCGCCGGTCGTCCATGCCCCGCATGCGTTCCAGCAAGAGGCGGTTCCGGCCCGCCGCGTCGAGGTTCACCCCGTTCTCCGAGCCGTAGCGGGCCGAACGGACGCCGGGCTCCCCGCCAAGGGCGTCGACGCAGATGCCGGAATCGTCCGCGATCACCGGGCCCCCGGCCAGTTCGAAGAGGGCCTTCGCCTTGATGAGCGCGTTGCCGTGAAAGGTCGTCTCCGTCTCTTCGGGATCGAAGGCGAGGCCGAGATCGGAAGGGATCACGATGTCGTGATCCGGAAAGATGCGCGCGAACTCGAGGCGCTTGTGGGCGTTGCCCGTCGCGAGGTACAGCTTCATGATACGCCAGAATACCCCCGTTGCGCCGCCGCCGCAAGGGTCGCGTCGACGGTTCCCCGGCAAAACCCGAGGGTCTTGGCGAGAAACCGGTTGCTCGGGGTCTTTTGCTGGCGCTCTATCTGGTCCCGGATCGAGGCGATCCTCCGCTGGCAGTACGCGCGCTCGCGCTCGAGGGCCTGGTAGCGGTTCGTCGCCTTGTCGATCTGCCCCATCTCGAAGAGACACCGGCTTGCGCGGAGGTAGTAGCGGTATTCGCGTTCGCGCGCGAGCCTGAGCCGGTCCTGGCAGTGGAGACTCTGCGTCCGGACCCGCTCGACCCGCTCGCGCAAATCCCGCGGGTCAAGGCCCGTGTGACCCGACACCGACTCGATCGTCGCGTCGTCCATATCGTAGCCGGCCTTGCAGGCCAGGAGGAGCAGGGTCCGCGCCTCGATCTCCCGGCGTTTTCTCGTGGCCCCCGTCGATCCGCCCCGGGGCGGTCCCGGAGAACGCTCCTCGGCGTAGAGCTCCCAAGAACCGGAGTTCTCCTGTTCGGCCATCTCGCTCCGGATTCTCGTTTCCTCCTCGGCCTCGTAGACGCGCTGTCGGGCCTCGGTGCCATAGCGGCTCCGGCAAAAGGAGCGGAAGGTCAGGCGCACGTTCCAGTTGAGAAAGGTCCCGAAGGAGGCGCGTTCGGGGTTGAAGCGGTCGATCATCCCGCCGAACCGGGGATAGAGCCAGACGATGAAGTCGCTTCTCGTGTCCTCGTCCCGGATGGAAAGCCGGTACTTCTGCAGGTTTTCGTAGAGGAATACCCCGAGGGCGTCGATAGCGCGTTTCCGGTTGTCGGCGGTCGGGGCTTCCTTGCACGTCGCGACGGCCTCTATAAGCTGGGATTCGTTCATTCCATACCTCCGCCGAGGTACAGCAAGAATCATGCCAACGAAAAAGCCGCTTTTCATGGCCCAAAACCTTGAAAAACCGGGGAAAACCTTGAATTCGCGCGGATACGGGCCGTCTCGGCCCGGGTCTCGTGTCAGGAAAACTGGGGCTTGAAGGCCTCGACAAAGCGGGGGATGAGCTCGTCGATCGTGCCCGGGGTGTTGAGCCCCGAGGCCTGCCGGTGTCCGCCGCCGCCGAAGGCCGTGGCCACGACGCTCACGTCGACGCGGTCGAGGGAGCGGAGCCCCACCGAACAGTTCGTCTCGGATTCCTGCCTGACGATCACGATCGCCTCGACGCCGCGGATCGCCTGGATGAGCTGGTAGAGGGAATCGGAATCGCGGCCCTCGAGCCCGTATTCGCGGGTGTCGTCGATCGTCTCGCTCGAGACGACGAGCCTGCCGTCGTAGTAGCGCGTCATGCGCGAGAGGATGCGAGAGATAAGGATCCTCGACTCGAAGGATTTGCCCCCGTTCATCCGCGCGAAGGTCTTCTTCGGGTTCGCCCCCGCCGCCACGAGTCTCGACGCGTGCGCGAAGGTCTCCGAGGCGCGCTCGTCGAGATGGCGGAAAAAGCCGGTATCGGTGCAGAGCCCGAAGAGGAGAAGCTCCGCCTCCTCGCGGGTGGGGGTGTCGCCGGCGGCCTCGATGATGTCCTGCACGAGGACGGTCGTGGACGGTGCGCTTCCGGCGACGTAATCGGCCGATCCCGAGGACTCGTTCGTGGCGTGATGGTCGACGATGGCGTGCGGCAGGGACTCGACGCTGGCCGCCGCGTCCCCGAGCCGTTCTATGCCCGAACAGTCGAGGACAAAGAGGGCCGTGGAGGGCGTAAGGTCCGCCCCGTCGGCCTTCTGTACGAAGAGGGGTTCGAACTCGCGGATCTCCGGGCGCTTGAAGGGACCGGCCGACACGAGGGAGGCGCGCTTGCCCTTGCGCGCGAGATACGAGGCGAGGGCGAGCGAGCTTCCGACGCAGTCGCCGTCCGGCTCGCGGTGGCTCGCGATGACAAAATGCTCGTAACGTCCGATAAAATCCAGAAGCGCCTTGGGTACCGTGTTCATGTCGTTTCCTGCAGGGTTAATAAACTTTTTTGTACGGGTCGCGTACCGGATACTACCGCTTTTTGCCCGTGAATGTAAACGTTGATCTCCGAGCGGAAGCCGAAATCGGGGAAGTAGACCCCGGGTTCCACCGAAAAACAGCTTCCTTCCAGCAAAACGCGCCGGTCGGGAAATTCGACGGAGTCGAGATTCGCCCCGGAACCATGGCAGGAGGTGTCGATGCCGTGCCCGGTCCGGTGGCGAAGCGCACCCCCGAATCCCGCCGTTGCAAGGAAATCCCGCGCGACTTCGTCGAGTTCGGCGCCGGTTACGGGGGTGGCGCTGTCGAGGGCGCCTGAGAGGGTCGAGACGACGAGGTCGCGCGCTCCGACGACGGCGGCAAAGGCCGCCTCGACGCGCCCCGGCGGCTCCCTGCCCGTATAGCCCGCCCAGGAGATGTCGGCGTAGATGCCCCCCGGTTCCTTCGCCCACAGGTCGAACTGCACGACCTCGTCCCGCCCGACGGGATTTCCCCTGTCCCGCCGCTCGTAGTGCGGATTCCCCGAGGCGGCCCCTGCCGCCACGATGGGCGGCGAGGAATGGACGAGACCCTCCCGGCCGAGATAGCCCGCGATCCGGTCCGCGACATCCCCCTCGAAGAGGGCCTCTCCGCGGAGCAGGGCGCGCGAAAGGAAGTCCCAGGCGTCGGCTACGGCGTCATAGAGGATGCGGGCGGCCCGCTCGTGGCTTGCGATGCCGTCGGCGTCGAGCAGCGACCAGGCGCGTTGCACGAGGGTCGCGGCGCTCACGGTGGAAATCCCGGCAGAGGCGAGAAGGTCGCGGATGCCCGCGGGAAACGTGGATAGATAGGGGAGGTCGCGGTCGGCGAGGATTGCGAGGCGCTTGCCCGCGAGACGCGACAGGCGGGCGGCGAGTTCATCGGCCCCGCCGTAGACCGCCGTCAGCCCGGGAAGGGCGTCAAGCACCGCGGGCTCGATGGCGTGCACGACGCGCTCGCAAGTCCCCTCGGCGGGAACGAGATAGAACCAGGGACGGGTGGAGGTCACCCCCGGATCGAGGCCGAGGAGGGAGTCGGTGAGACCGTCGCGATGCGCCATATTATAAAAAAGCCACCCGTCGAGGGCTTCCTCGCGGATGGCTCTTTGCGCGGCTTCCGCCGCAAAACGCCCGGACACCCCTAAAACTCGAGGTTCAGCTTTTCCACGTTGAATTTCTCGGCCGGGATAGCGGCCTCGCTGATCGTCCCCCAGGTCACGTGACGCGTATCCTTTTTGGCCACGACGCGCACATGGTCGAACTCGCCGTTTTTCATCATGATCGTCATGTAGGGGTTGATATTCTCGCTCGTCAGGTTCAGGATCGCCCTGCTGTCTCGGCGGTCGAACCAGGTGTGCGGGATGTAGGCCTCTCCCGCCTTGAGTCCTGCGCGCCGGTAGATGACGAAATATCCGAGTTTATGGGAGAATATCTTCAAAATCTGGACATTGACGTAGTACAGGTCTGACTCAGCGGCGGAGGCCGGTACCGCGGCGAAAACGCCAAAAACGAGAACGAACGCCGTAACGAGAAGGATCGCTTTCTTCATTGTTCAACCTCCGGAATGTACCCTAATTATATATCCTGCTTTCAAATTGTTGCAAGCATAATTGCTTTTATCGTGTGTTTGCGGTTTTCCGCCTGATCCCACACCCGGCTTCTCTGCCCCTCGATGACGGGAACCGTGACCTCCTCGCCCTTGACGGCGGGGAGACAATGGAGAAAAATGGCGTCGGGATTGCCCGTTTTCGCCATGAGTTCCTCGGTAACCCGGTAGGGGGTCAAAAGGGCCACGCGGGCGTCCCGCTGAGCCTCCTCGCCCATGGACACCCAAACGTCCGTATACACCGCGTCCGCTCCCGCCACGGCCGAGAGGTCGCCCGTCACGGTGATTTTGGCGCCCGAGGCCGCCGCCCAGGGGGCGACCTCGTCAAGCAGGTCCCGTTCGGTCGCGAGCTCGGGCGGGCAGATGACCGTGCAGTTGATGCCCAGCTTCGACGAGATGACGATGAGGGAGCGGGCGACGTTGTTGCGGCCGTCTCCGACGAAGCACAGGGTCCTTCCCGCCACCTTGCCAAAGACCTCCTCCAGCGTCATCACGTCGGCGAGCGCCTGCGTCGGGTGGAACTTGTCGGTCAGCCCGTTGTAGACGGGAACGCCCGATTCGCGCGCGAGGATCTCGACCGTTTCCTGCTTGTAGCCGCGGAATTCGATGGCCGAGAACATCCTTCCGAGCACGCGCGCGGTGTCCTCGATCGATTCCTTCGCGCCGAGCTGGATGTCGGAGGAGGAGAGGAACACGGGGTGTCCGCCTTCCTCGCCGAAGGCCGTCTCGAAGGCGCAACGGGTGCGCGTCGACCGTTTTTCGAAGAGCATGGCGAGGGTTTTGCCGAGGAAACGCTGGTGAACGTCCTTGAGACGGAGGGATTTCTTGACTGAGTGGGACAACTCGAGCAAGTACTTGATCTCCTCCGGAGACCAGTCCTTCCAGTTGATCAGCGATCTTCCCTTCAAATCGGACGGTTTCATTTTTTTCCCCTTGCGCCGGATTCGAGCGAACGCGAACGGCAGGCCCTTCGATTAGACTCGATTTTTCCGTGGTATCGGTTTATACTAGCAAGGCGCCGGGACGGTGTCAATGCAATCGGGCGCGCGATCGGGGGATCGATGATTTACCTCTATATACAATTGCGATACCAACGACAGCTCAACCGAATATGTCCCGACGTGCCCGTCAGTTTTTTTTCGGCCCTTGCCGACTCGGTGCGCAGGAACGGCGGAATCACGACGCGGCTTTCCGGCGGAAACCTCTACCAGTTCGACTCCTCGTCCGTCGGGTTCGCCTTCTCCGCCTCGCGCGTCATCTCCGACCTGTACGCCCTTCTGCAGGACAACCGCGAGCGCATCCGCGAGTATTTTACCATCGTCGATTTTCTCAAGACCAGGATATCCCCCGAGACGTTTCAGGAATGCCTCTCGCGGTTCGATACCGTCGTGATCCCGGACGAGGGAATATTGATAACCGACGCCGCGCTCGAGTGTCTCTCCCCGTACGTCGACGCGGACGGGCTGGAAGGGACGGGACTGAGCGTGTTCTCGGGCCTGCGCAAGGGACCGGAAGCGGTTACGGACGCCGCGTCGGGCACCACGCCGTCCGATGCGGTGACAGACGCGCACTCCGACGCGCCCCCAAGCGCGCCCGCATCCCGTCGGGGCCGTCCCGTCCTTTCCCTCTACCCGGAGCGGGGAGGGGATATCGTAACGATGACGCGAAACCTCGTCGCGAGCGTACCCGAGTCGCTGACGGAAGCGGACGGAGACCTCTTGCCCGACGGAAATTCATACGCGCTCGACATGCATGCCCTTTGCCGCTTTTCGGACAACCAGCCCGAGTGGCGGGTCAAGGCGGCGCTCGACTATCTCGTGTCGCGCCTGCAATCCTACGAGCGGGCGGCCGGCGGGAAATTCGCCGTCGAGGCGGTCGGCGGCGGAATCGGAAGCGACCTTCTGACGGCGCTTTCGGGTCTCCTGGGAAGCCGGTTCGACCCGTCGGTACGGCGCGAGGCCGTCTTCGCCGCGGCCGACGTCAAGCGGCTTCCCGAGGACCTCGCCGAACTTGCCTATCTCGTGTATCGCGGCCTCGAGTTCGTCTTTATCGAGGAATTGCCCGCGCTCTTCTCGTATCTCGACAAGCAGCGCGACTTTCTCGTCTCCCTCGGGACGTGGATGGCCCGGCTCGGCCTTCTTTCCGATCCGGGCGACTTCCGCTCCGTCAACGAGGCCCTGCGGGCGTCCCTGTACAGAAAGGTCGGCGACGGGGCCGCGCGGCTTGACGCGAAGATCGCGGGGTTCTTGTGGGACAAGTTCGGGCGCGGGGAACTCGTGGCGGATTTTTCCCTGTACGAGGCCCTCGCCTCGCTCGGCTTCGAGACAACCGATTCCTTCCTCGTTTCCTGCGTCTACCGCTCGGACAACCCCCTCGGCGCGCTCGGCGCGCACTCGGAGGCGTTCCGCGACGCGCGCATACCGGGCGCTATCAACGACCTTGAACGGGCGATATCCAAGTACCGCGAAGGCCAATACGAGGAAACCTCGCGGCTTTCGAAGGACGTCCTGCACGTCTTCCAGAAGGAACGCGTCCTTTCGGGCGAGCTTCGCGCGCTCGAACTCATCTCCATGCTCTCCCTGGCGCGGAAGAAGGGCGACGACGCGGTCGTCTATCTCGAGTACGCGCTCGAGAACGCGGAACGGATGAAGGATCCCCTCACGCTCCTTGACGCCAGGTTCGACATGGCGATGGTGCACTTCGGCAACGGCAACCTCCACTTCGCGCAGTGCGCGCTTGACGCGGCGGGGCAGACCGCCGAGCGGTGCTTCGCGAAAGACAGGGAGGTGCTGATCCTGTTCATGAAGGGTCGCGTGTTCTTCGAGCTTGGCGACTACCGCAACGCGGAGCTCGTCTTCCAGACAGCCTCCTCGCTCGCCTCGTCGCACCGGCTTCCCGAGCAGGTCGCGCTGTGCCGGACCTGGTACGCGAGGACCCTGTCGCACCAGAGCAGGTTTCACGCCTCCGACCAGATATTCCGCGATTCCCTCGACCGGGTGCCCGAGGCCTACGCCTTCCTCATCGAGTCCTCGGTGCTCTCGGGGCGGCCTATCACCGGTCAGGACTTCCCCGAGGACATCTCGGACCTTCTTCCCGCGTACGGATTCTGGCCCGACTACTGCCGTTCGTGGGCGAGCGGTTTCTACTTCGCGGAGGACCTCGCGACGGGCGCCAACGACTCCCGCGTCGCCGCCAGGATGTATCGGGCCTTTCTCGCCTTTTACCGCGCACGGTTCGAGGCCTCGGCCGCGGAGGATTCCGCCATCGCGGATATCGCCTCGGTCGCCCATGAGGCCTTCGACGCCGCGGATCCCTACGCCGCGCTCTACTATCATCTCTGTTTCGAGATCGGAAGCAGGATGCCGGGCACGATACAGGCCGACGTGGCCGTGTACCTGAGCCGAGGATTCAAGTACCTGCAAAAGCGCGCGAACGAGATAGGCGACAACGGCCTGCGGGAGCGCTTCATGCAGAACCCCGTATGGAACAACCGGATATACCGCGCGGCGCGCGACAACATGCTCATCTAGCGGCCGCGCTCCCCCGGTTCACGGACTCCCCCGTATTGACTTTTTTTTCCCCCTTTGCTATTTTTACCGGGCATCGTGGCGGTATAGCTCAGTCGGTAGAGCAAACGGCTCATATCCGTTAGGTCAAAGGTTCAAGCCCTTTTGCCGCTAAGACCCCGGAATCCCTGGATTCCGGGTTTTTTTTTGCCGCGCGGGCCCGCGCGACAGGCCTTCTCCGTTGCTATTTCCCCGTTCGGGGTATATACTCGCCCCTTGTACAAGGGGGTACGGGACTATGCGCAAGGGCTTTGACAACGAACGATACCTGGCCGAACAGGCGTCATATATCCGTGAGCGGATGCGGCGCTTCGACTGCAGGCTGTATCTCGAGTTCGGCGGCAAGCTCATGAACGACTTTCACGCCTCGCGCGTGCTTCCCGGCTACGACCCCAACGTGAAGATCCGCCTTCTCAAGGAGCTCAAGGACGAGGCGGACATAATACTCTGCATCCACGCGGGCGCGATCGAGCACCGGAAGATACGCGCCGATTACGGCATAACCTACGACGCGGACGCGATGAAGCAGATCGACGATCTCGGCGAGTGGGGTCTTTCGGTCTCGGCCGTCGTCATCACCCGCTGGGAAAACCAGCCGGCCGCGCGCGCGTTCCGGACGAAGCTCGAGAACCGCGGCATACGGGTTTACACGCACGCGCCGACGAAGGGCTATCCCACGGACGTGGACCTCATCGTCTCGGACGACGGATACGGGGCGAACCCGCGCGTGGAGACGACGAAACCCCTCGTCGTCGTTACCGGTCCCGGTCCCGGGTCCGGCAAGATGGCGACCTGCCTTTCGCAAGTGTACCACGATCACGCCCTCGGCATTCAGGCGATGTACGCCAAGTTCGAGACCTTTCCTATATGGAGCCTCCCGCTCAAGCATCCGGTTAACCTCGCCTACGAGGCGGCGACCCTCGACCTCAGGGACGTCAACCTCATCGATCCCTTCCACCTCGAGGCGACCGGCGAGACGGCCGTCAATTACAACCGTGACGTGGAGTCGTTCCCGATACTGCGCGGCATCCTCGAGAGGATCACCGGCTCGGCGGACGCGTACCGCTCCCCGACCGAGATGGGCGTGAACCGCGCGGGCTTCGCCATCGTCGACGACGAGGTCACGCGCGAGGCCGCGAAGCAGGAGATCGTCAGGCGTTACCTCAGGTGCGCGTGCGAGTTCATGATGGGCATGGCCGACCAGGAGGCGCTCACCAAGGCCGACCGGCTCATGAAGGAACTCTCCCTGACGGTGGAGTACCGGCCCGTGCTCGTCGCGGCGAGAAAGACCGCCGAGGAGGCCCTCGCGACGGCCGGCGCGGAAGACGGGGAAGAGTCCGGCGCAGGGGCCACGCGCGGCGAACCGACCGTGCGGTGCGGCGCTGCGTTGGAGCTTCCCTCGGGCGAGATCGTCACGGGAAAGAACTCGCGCCTCCTCCATGCCGCGACGGCGGCCGTGCTCAACGCGATCAAGCGCCTCGCCGGCGTGCCCGACAGCATCCAGCTCCTGTCGCCGCTCGTGATCGAGTCGATCGCCGATTTCAAGAAGAAGACGATGAAGGGAAAGACCGCGAGCCTCGACGTCGACGAGGCCCTCATCGCGCTCGCGATCAGCGCCGCGCTCACCCCCGTGGTGCAAAGCTGTCTTGACCGGCTAACCGACCTCCATGGCTGCCAGATGCACCTGACGCATTTCCCGACGCCGGGCGACGAGGCGGGACTCAGGCGGCTCGGGGTCAACCTGACCTCGGACCCCGTATTCGCCTCGCACCGGCTCTTCGTGGAGTGATTTTGCGTCGTATCGCCCGAAATGGTGCTATACTCCTTCTGTGAAAGGAGACTTCCATGCAAAATAGTTGGATTACCTGGGCCGTCATCGGGATCGCCTGCATAGGCCTCGAGATGCTCCTGCCCGGTTTCGTCATCTTTTTCTTCGGGCTCGGCGCCCTCGCCACGGCCGTCCTGACGCTCATTCCGGCGGTTGACTCGCAAGTGTGGCTGCAAATCCTGCTCTTCTCCGGCCTTTCGGTCCTCTCTCTCGTCTTTCTCAGGCGGAGGTTCACGCGCGTTTTCGAGGGAACCCTGTTCATCCCCGGAAAATCGGTCGCGGCCGAGGACGGCGTGGGAAGCACCTGCGACGTCGTCGAGACGGTCGGCACGGTCAAGGAAGGAAGGATACGGTTCCGCGGCACCACCTGGAACGCGAGGTCCAGGGACGCGGATATTCTTGCCGGTTCGCGCGCGCGCATCGTTGAGCGCGACGGGATGATGTACATAGTCGAATCGCTCGGATCGGGCGATAACGCTCAAAAGTAGGGGGAACCGATATGCCGGTCGTATTGATGTATCTGATCGCCTTCGTGGTGGTCGTCGTGCTTTTCAAGATCGCGGTGGTCGTGCCGGAACAGGAAAGCTTCGTGGTGGAGCGGCTGGGACGCTACACGAAGACGCTAGAAGCGGGCTTTCACCTGCTCGTGCCGTTCGTCGACCACATCGCCTACAAGCAGAACCTGAAGGAAGAGGCCCTTGACGTCGACCCACAGCTTTGCATCACGACGGACAACGTGCAGGTGCAGGTGGACGGGATTCTCTATTTGCGCGTGATGGACCCGGTCAAGGCAAGCTACGGCATCGAGAACTACCGCTTCGCCGTATCCCAGCTCGCGAAGACCACGATGCGAAGCGAGATGGGCAAGCTCGAGCTCGACAAGACCTTTTGCGGACGCGAGGGAATCAACGACAACATCGTGCGCGCGCTCGACGAGGCCTCGGACAACTGGGGCGTCAAGGTCACGCGCTACGAGATACGCGACATAACCCCGACGGCGAACATCCTCGAGGCGATGGAAAGCCAGATGCGCGCGGAACGCATAAAGCGCGCGAGCATACTCTCGAGCGAGGGAAAGCGAGAGGCGCGCATCAACGTCTCGCTCGGGGACAAGCAGGACGCCATCAACAGGTCGATGGGAGAGAAACAGCGGCGCATCAACATCGCCGAGGGACGCGCGAAGTCCATCGAGATCACGAGCAAGGCGAGCGCCGAGGGTCTTTCCCTCGTCGCGTCGGCGCTCTCGGTCCCCGGCGGAAAGACCGCCATGGGGATGCGCCTCGCCGAGGGCTACATAGCCCGGTTCAGAAAGACGCTCGCCGATTGCGACGTCTCCGTCTTCCCGGAGGAACTCGCCGGGATAGCCGCAGTGGCCGAGCTCGTCAAGGGCGCCGGCAAGAAAACGTCAAAAGGAGGCGCCGCATGAATCCGCTCGCCCCGTTATTCGTGATGCTCGCCGTATTCGCGTTCGTGTTCGTCATTACCCTGTTCCGCTCGGTCCGCGTCGTGCCGAACCGGACCGCTCTGATCGTAGAGCGGCTCGGAAAGTACAGTCGCACGCTCGAGGCGGGCTTCCACGTGCTCTTTCCCTTCCTTGACCGCGTGCGGTACCGCCAGACGCTCAAGGAGCAGGCAATCGACGTCCCCGCGCAGGACTGCTTCACCAAGGACAATGTGCAGGTACGCGTGGACGGCGTACTCTACCTGCAAGTGATGGACCCGAAGAAGGCCAGCTACGGCATCAGGGACTACTCCTACGCCACGGTGCTTCTGGCACAGACGACGATGCGCTCGGTCATCGGCCAGCTCGAGCTCGACAACACCTTCGAGGCCCGCGAACAGATAAACGCGACGGTCGTGAAGGCCGTCGACGAGGCCTCGGACCCGTGGGGCGTCAAGGTGACGCGCTACGAGATCCAGAACATCCGCGTGTCCGAGTCGATCATGGACGCGATGGAGGCCCAGATGAAGGCCGAGCGCGAGAAGCGCGCCGAGATCGCGCGTTCGCTCGGAGAGATGGAAACGAAGATCAACCTCTCCAAGGCAGCATACGAGGAGGCCGTGAACCTGAGCGAAGGCGAGAAGCAGCGGATGGTGAACGAGGCGGAGGGCGAGGCGAACGAGATCGTGGCCGTGGCGCGCGCAACCGCCGAGGGAATCCGCAAGGTCGCCGAGTCGGTGACGATGAAGGGCGGCGAGGAGGCGGCGAACCTTCGTCTCTCGGAGAACTGGATCGACGCCGTCGGCGGCATCGCCAAATCGGGCTCCCGGGTCATCATCAGCTCCGACCTTACCGACCTCCGCGACGTGATCGGAAAGGCCTCGAGGATGATCAAGGGAGAGTAAGGGACACTTGCAGTAAAGCGAAACGCCGTATGACGATGTCATACGGCGTTTTTTTTAAATGTGCGCAAGGAGATTCCATAACGGTTACGCCCTTAGCAGGCCGTCGATCTCGTCGAAGTGTGCGTCGAAGCTCAGGATTCGCGCGCCGTGTTCCATGCAGCTTGCCGCGATCCATACGTCGTTAATCGGAATCGGGCGACCTTTGTTGCGCAAAATTCGCTTGATCTCCGCGTACCAGTCCGCGGTCGCGTCGGTTATGGGCACGCACACCGTACGGGGTTTCTCGCGAAATCTGGCAAGGATGGTTCTGTTTTCGCGATTCCGCGACCCACGCGAGAAACCGTCATACAGTTCGGCAATCACGATCGGGCACAGGAGGATCGCCTCGTGCCTCGTCAATTCGTCGGCGATCGACTCGTCTCCCGCCATCAAAGCCGAATACGCGTTCGTGTCGATCAGTATGCGGCTCATGACCGCCAGTCTCCCTCGTCGATTCGCTCATTGTCCGACTGAAAGGCGTCAAAGGCTTCCCGTTCGCCTTGTGTCCACAAACGGCAGAATTCGCGGTAATCGTCGGCATACCGTCCCCCGTTCGGCATTCCCAGGGACTTTGCCAGTACATCCTTAACGAGCTGGTTCTTGCTCGTCTTGTTCCGTTTCGCCTCTTCGGTCAGGCGCACGTCAAGTTCGGGATTAATTGAATGAATCGTCAGAGATCCCATGGTTTGCCTCCGTGGTTCAAATATATGATGGAATGGTTCGGAAAGCAAGAGCGATTGGTACTACCGTGAACGCGTCGTAGAGTTGAAGGCGGACGGGGCCGCCTGCGAGGCCCCCTTCTACAGCCGCAAGCTCTGAGACGATCGTGACATCAACGAAGGCACCTTCGGAGAAGGCGCCATGGCCGGGGTGGCCGCCGGAATGGCGGGATATGCGAAAATTCCGAATTATGCAGGCAATGTTGGTTTCTGATAGTACTACGGGTATTGCGACTAGCGGGATAACAGGGTCGATTGCTGGTTCTGGTAGCCATTTTCACACTATGGCAACATGGAAAAATGTAGTAGCCAATCCAAGTGCGGTTATAGTTAGTTTGACGAAACCATTTTTATCTGAATCATGATAGAATCGAGTTTACTTGGAAATATGGAAATGGATGGTAAGGATGAAAATATCACTCTGGTTAAGTATCTTGCTACAAATTATTAGTTTTCCAGTTATGGCCATTGATGTTGTTCTTGTGTCCAATTTTTCTGGTCCAACAAGTAATGATATTGTTGATGTATCTGATGATGGAAAAATTGATTGGTCAGGTTTTCAAATGCCGTCTTTAATCTGGAGCAATGATAACATAATTTATGAAGCAAGGCCGTATTACTTTGAATTAGATTTGCAAACTGGTTTGTATAGCACTGATTCCTTTCTGTTTCGACAATTAGGTTCCGAGTATCGTTTCATGAGTCCCTGTAATGGTGGTGATTTTATTTGTTTTGAATATGGAAACTATGGTCCGTTATCAGAAAGAAGATTTGGTCTATACTCTTCAAGAGATGGTTGGAAAGATATTGATGATAAGCTTGAAAAAAGGATTATCAGGAATCAAAAAAGTGGGACTAGTGATAAGCAAAATAAAATTATAACTAATAATTGGGAAATTCCGCTTTTGGGATTATTTTCGCTAGTAAATAGTCCTAATATTGATGATGTTGAAGAGCTTCAGTTAATGGATATGCAAAGCATTGTATCAGTAAAAAATTTACAAACTGAGAGTATTACAAAAAATCCTAAGGAGTTATACTCTGTTCGTAATGTCGGAGATACAACAAAAGTAGCTGTATCATTTGACAGATTTCGAATAGCAATGATCGGAGAAGTTATACAGGAAACAGAGGATGATCCTCTTCGTCTCGACAATCGAGTATACATACTCAAGGTTGTGTACGATGGAGAAACGGTAAAGGATGTACAGGTTTATACGGAAGTTGATGAAATAAATGATACGAGTGATTTTCTACCAATCCATACAAGCGTACTTGTTACTGATGCAGATCATTATGAGATTAGAGAAGATGGAACTGAAGATTTTTGGTATAAAATAGAATCCGGCGATACTTGTGGTTGGGTGTTTGGCGGAGATTTACTCATTGAGGGTTATGACTGGAAGAACAGGCTGGAGACTCGTGGAAGGCTTATTGAGTGGGAGCAAGTTGATTCTCTCATAGAAAGTTATAGATCAGATTCCTCGAAAGGACAAACGGATGTTGTTCATACAAGTGATACTGTTGGCAAGACAAGCACAAGTACCGAAATAGAAGAAGAAATTGGGGAAAATACAAAAAAATGGATGATGTATATGTTGATACTTGGATTCAGTGTTTTTGCTTTGTTGTTTCTTGTCGTTAGAATGCGAATACTAAAGAAACCACATTCAATATAGTTTACTGATTTTGTGTTCTTCGGGTTTTTTTTTAAAACTTGCTCGCAGGGGTGGCGAAAAATCCTTTGCGATCGCACCGACTCTGATCGCTGTTCGTAACTCGATATACTTGAACGTTAGCGTGTTCCTTGCGCGGGCGCAAAGATTTGGAGCCAGGGGAGGCCGCGTCTAGTAATCTAGCAAAACGGGAAACCAGCTTTCCGGGCCGCGCCTTGTATGCCTCCGGACGGAACGGCGCGGCACCATGGCAGCGGGGCGGGGCGAGGGGACTCGGCCGCTTTGACGAACAGACTGTTCGCGTATCACTTCCCTGAAACCCGCCAATCGTCGCTCGAGGACACCGACCCGACCTCCCGTGATGCGCGCAATTCCGTCCGTAGAGGTATAACGCGGCCCTGAGAGGCGTCTCCCCTTTGACATTTTACCTTTGACACCGCGAGCATTCAGCAGTTAAAATTGAGTGATGGGAAGCATGGTGGGGGTGGGTGCTACGTACGCGATTACCGAGAACGCGACGTTCAACGTGGCGAGTATCGCGGGGACGGTCCTTATGGAGATGCACCTCGGGAAGGACGGCTTCGGGTTGAACTTCGGGATGGGCGGTACGGTCATTAAGAAACCAATGTTCATCAATCTGATCACAATCTGCTTTTATATTAATGATTGTTTGAAATATATAATTGTTGGACGAAGTAACGATATTAAGGCGAATAAAAAACACGCCCATTGGTAAGGATGTAGTATGAATAAAATAACTTTGCTTTTAGTTCATTTATCTATGGCTTTTAGCTTAGCAGCAGAACCAATTTACCATGTGAATCTTCCGAATGGCGTTGCGTTCATTAACAGGAAGGGGGAGATTGTCATTAATGCCATTGGTTCTTTTACTGGTGGATATGCATGGGGACTAAACACCGAGTTTAACGGGATTGGCATTGCAGTTCTGTCGGATAAGAAAGACAAGAAGTATCACTTGCTTACTTCCGAAGGAGAGTGGCTCTATTCATCAGATAAGGCGTTAGTTCCGGCAAGTTACACACGGGTTTGGGAGCAGGTAGGCGAGACTGTGTGGAGGCTTATTGATTTTAAAAAACATGAATACTTTAAGATTGATTTACAAAGAGAGTACAGACTTGCAATAAATAATGCAGCAATTGGCTATTTTTCTGATGGTAAAGCTGTTGTTTCCACATTACAAAGTAGCAATGTCATTTCTGAGAATGGTCAAATACTTGCAACCCTGCCATTTCTACAAAACAATGATGTTTGGTTCTATCCTGCGAACTATCTTGATGATGGTATTTTCGTGGGATTTAAAAAAGAGGATATTGATAAACCTTTATTATTTAATATTCAGACTGTTACGGGTGATATCGTTTTCCCCGGGAAAGAAATCTGGCCTGTTGGATCTCCTTCCGAAGGGAAAGTCTTCATGGGAACCGGATATGTCGATGCTAAGGGCAATCGGGGGAAAGACGGAAGCGGATATTTCTATGGACATCATTATACGGAAGGCTTAGCGGCGGTCATTATGCCCGGGAGAAACGATCCGGATCACTTCTACGCTTATTACATCAATCATAACGGCGAGATAGTCATAGACGGAGAAAAGCTCGGTCTTACGGACGCCAGACCGTTCTCTGATGGACTAGCTTGCGTATCAACGCGACCTCCGGTGCCTACAAAGAATATCAGGAAGGCAATGGATATTTTCAATGATAACCCATTTACGCGTGAACAGAACAAAGAAGGGCTCTGGGGTGCTATCGATAAAACTGGCAAGTGGGTGATAAAACCGAAGTATTCGAATCCGTTCAGATTTGATCGTGGATTAGCCCTGCTGAAATTTGATTATACATATACGACTGATTCAATGGTGTCTATGAAAATCAAACCTCTTACTACGAGTAGATATGTATATATAGATAAAAATGGAAAAGTAGTTTATGACTCGATGACCACAGCTATTGAGCAGTTCAAAGCAAGCGTGAAGACATGGAGGATCGTCGATCCGGGGGTCGCAATAGAATAATTCTGTTATTATCTATTTGCTGTCAATTCACGCAGGGGTGGCGGAAAAACGTTTCGCCGCTTCACGACGAAACGTTCGGTGCCAGGGGAGGCCGCTACTACAATGTAGCGAAATGGGGATGCCGCTTTCCGGGCCGCGCCTTGTATGCCTCCGGACGGAACGGTGCGGCACCATAGCGGGAGGGGCGGGGCGAGGGGCCTCGACCGCTTTGGCGCGCAGACAGTTCGCTTTCCGTTTTCTGAAATCCGCCAACCGTCGCTCGAGGACACCGACCCGCCCTCCCGTGATGTGCGCATTTCTGTCCGTAGCGGTATGACGCGGCCCTGAGAGGCGTCTCCCCTTTATGAGGAATTCGAACTGTAATTGGGCAGAAATAATTCTACGTATGTGGTATACTCTCCTAAACATTTATCTTCAGTACCTGTGATGATCATTCCGTATGTAAGACAGGTAAAACCATACTTATAATAAAGGTAAAGGACGTAGTATGTATTAAAAGTTTAAGTTAGTTACCATGTGTTTTTTCGTATTAATCCTCTTGTTTAGCTGTTCCGTTTCTAATGGTGGACCCAGAGACAAACCAAATGACGACACGGTTTTATTACGCGTAAATAACAGCACGGGAGACGCTTGGGTTCTCAGGCTCGGCGATTGGTCTGACGATTTGGACGCGAGGAAAGACGCAAGCGAAACGCCTACTATACCTTCTGGTGGCGTTTATGATGTTAAGACTCTGGTAACGAATGATTACAGTTTATGGATAAGAAAAGGAACGTCTGATTTCAGATTGAAGTTCTTGGACGATAGCGTGAACTTCGTATTTAAAGCGGGATCGGAATATGAACTGACGGTTGTCACTACTGATATGAGCTGGACGCTCACTGATGGGGACACTGTAATACTGGGCTCTGGTTCGGTCGTTGAATATCCTGATGTTCCCGTCGTCGATCCCGCGAGTATACGACTCACGAGCAATAAAACCACGTTTCTTTCCTTTAATGCGGGTATCTGGACGAATGAGATAGTTGGAAGAAATACCCAGGTCTCGTCGGGTGTTTTTTCATCCAACGCAAGTACTGATGTGAAGATGGCAGAAGGATCCTACGATCTTTGGATCAATTATGGTGTCAAGTCCTACCCTCTCATGAAAGATGGATCTGTTTATGAGTTTAATTGTTCTAGTAATGGCGAGTATGCATTGGCCGTAACCGACCTCACTAATTGGTCATTAACTGATCAAAATGATGGGACGTTGATTGCTTCCGGTGAATTTAGCCCAATCGGATATGCAAAAAACCTTCCCCAACTAAGTTCTCTGTATCCCTCCAACGGATCGACCGATGTATACAGCAATAAGCGCTTGGATTGGTATAGCAATTATGCCGATACCTATGACCTGTATCTTGACAGTTTGGATGGATCGACATTACTGGTCTCGAATCTGACTGATAGGCAGTACTATCCCGTACTGGAGTGCTCAACAACGTATTATTGGAAGATTGTCGCGAGAAACAACGGAGGACAGACCGAGAGTAACGTCCAGAGCTTTACAACGGAACCTCCGCTTGTCGCGACGCTGGTTACTGACGACGAAGGATCTACAAACCAGAAGATGATTACCGTCGATATTAATTTCTCCGTCGCAATCGATAAAAACAGCTTCGTTAAAGAAGACTTGATAGTGACGGGTGGTGCCGTTATAGACGTGTTTGGCCAGTATGGATCGACCGGTGGTTATAGTGTCAGATTGCTTATGCCCAGTAATGATGCAACTGTTACCCTTACTCTACCCGCCGGCGCGCTCAAGGATTCCTCTTCGAGACGTAGCAACACGGCCGCTTCCATAACCTTTAATTACCATCATATTCCGATGGGAGAGGTAAACACACTAAAATTTGAAGAGGATTCGTCCGGACTATGGGCGCTTGACGGGGTTAACGGACAGCTTATCTATGTTGATCCGACATCGGCGGTAGCCCTATACGCATGGGATTTGCCTTATGATCGACCAGTTGATATGGATCTTATAGGGGAAACACTGTATATCGTATACCAGGACGAGCTTGCGATTTCTAGGTTTTCCATAAATGGAAGTTCTCCGGAGAACTCCTTTTTGGAGGCTGGAACGTTTACTATTCCTCTTCGAAGCGGGGAGACGCTCGTAAAGGCCTATGACATTGCCGCCGACCATGCTGGGAACCGCCTTTTTGTCGCGTACAGAGATAGCGATTGGCCGGACGATCATGTCGTGTGTGTTCTCTCCGCGGTTGATGGATCAGTACTAACGACTCCGGTAGTTGTCGGGGGTAATACAAGCGGCTTATTCCTGGATTATAAAGCGGGAAAACTGTCCGTTGCCAAACTGGGAATCAGCAGTGGAGGATTCAGTGTTTATGATACGAGTGCCGGATTGAGTCCTTCTTCTGTCGTTTTCGATGAAATGGAGAACTTCCTTGGGCGAGACGGGCAAGATATGGATGTCACAGGATCAAGGGTGGCAATTCTTTGCTCTAATAAGGATATCGTTTCACCCGTAGTTAATAATAGTTACGTAATCTATGATTTGGCGATCGGTGCCGATTCCTTCAGTTATAACGGGCGGTGGGATACGGGGGATTATTGTAGGACCCCCCAGTTTAGTCCGGATGGCGATTACTTGTATATTTTAAGTCGGGGTGGCAACAAGTTGATGGTTTGGGGTGGTCATAATTACTTGAAAGTAAGGGATATTGCATTCCCCGGGAGTAGTGATTACGGGATGTACCGAGTAAGTCCGAACGGCAACTATATTGTCGGGGTAAGCTATCATGCCAAGAATAAGTGTTATAAGTTCTATTTATTTGATGACGTAAGGGAGTAGTGTCGGCCCCAGGGGCTTTCTCGGGGTACGATTGCATCGTGCCGCTCAACCGGGCATCAATGCCCCTTAGCTCTACGGACGGATTAGCGCGCCACCATGGCGGCGGGGCGGGGCGAGTGGCCTCGACCGCTTTGGCGCGCAGACTGATCGCTTTCCGTTCCCTGAAATCCGCCAATTGTCGCTCGAGGACACCGACCCGCCCTCCCGTGATGTGCGCATTTCCGTCCGTAGCGGTATGGCGCGGCCCTGAGCGGCGTCTCCCCTTTTGTATGGACTCCCTCAGCGGAAAGGCCAAAACCGCCTACGAGCAGTCCGAGCGCATCGTCGAGCTGAAGGCGGGCGAGTTCAACGAGTGGGTTGGGTACGCCCCCGTCTTCAAGTCAGACGCGAATCCGGGCGTGGACATAGAGAACTTCATGGCGAACGTCCGCTTCCCGGGTTACGGCGAAACCGGACGGCTCATGGGGATGTTCATCCAGCACAAGATGATCGAAGGCGCGGGCGAGGCAGCCTGCGACGCCCCCTTCTACAGCCGCAAGCTCTGGGACGACCGCGGTAGCTGGTTCTCGGCTCCGTCGATCCGAAGCCTCGCCGACATTGCGTTAACGGTGGCCGTCGCCGTGGCGACCGGTCCGGGCGCGCTCGGCATGTCAACGATGCTCGCCGCCGCCGGCGCGAACATGATAGACGACGCGATCTTCACGATGATGGACATAGCAAACGGTCTCGACGCGGGCGATGCCCTACAAGGCTTCGCGAAAAAAGGGCTCGTGAGCGTGGCAACGTCATTTATAGGCGCGAAGATTAATGGGGTCGTAAACATCGTTGACAAAGCTCCGGTGGTAACGGGTGGTCTCGCTCAAGCATTGAACGTGGGAGATAGCGTAATGAGTTCCACGCTCCTGAAGGGCGCGGAGATCATGGCATCCAATATCGCCTCCAGCGCGATCAACGCCCTCGACTTCGAGGCGATGTTCAAGGGACGGGACTTTTTCGACGAACGCGGCTTCAACGAAGGCGCCTTTGGGAAAGGAGCCATGACCGGTGTTGTGGCCGGAATGGCAGGAAATTTCGTGTCGGGAAGTTTTAATTCCGCGATGAAAAGCCAGTCATTTGCGGGTTTCTCAAGTACCTATACAAATGGTATAAAAAACCTGGGAGCGACGCTTGGCGGATTAGCTTCGACGGGTGTAACATACGGTATGACCGGAAACGCGACGGTAAACCTGTTGAATATGAGTATGTTCTCCGACAAGTTGAATACCGGTCTTTTTGAGTTGAGTTTCGGGAAGGA
Source organism: Spirochaetales bacterium Spiro_10 (assembly GCA_001604405.1). GTDB lineage: Bacteria > Spirochaetota > Spirochaetia > Treponematales > Treponemataceae > Teretinema. Next base: position 1,156 of record LVBL01000006.1, on the reverse strand, counting down.
CGGCGTTCACGGTGCGATCGGGATGGGTGGGACGGACTTGAACGTCGGGAAGCTCGTGAGCTCGCTGAATGGAATTAACGCGCTCTATCAGAACGGCCGGATCAACGACTATGCTGCGGAGACGGGTCTTGAGGCAAACGTCGCCCTGCGCACGCTCTTTTCGTACGGTGACTCAGCCGGACGCGAGACGTATAGCGATATTTTCCGGGGAGACACGAAGCTCGCGGTTGACAAGAACCTAGCGGACAATGCGATGGCGAAGACGGTGGATAACGGCAATGGCACGAAGACGATCTTCCTGACGAGTCTTTCCAATAACGTGAACGCAGGCGTGAACGCGGGTATCGTCCTTCAGCACGAGGCGTATCGAGACGGCGTCGACAGCGGCGACCAAGAGGCCGAAACGCGCTCTTCCGTGCGCGGACATACCGAGATGGCGATTCGGGTACGCGATGACAAAATGTACGTAAATGCCATAACGTATAATCAAAACCTCACGAACGACATTGCTGCATACGAAAGCGGATCTGCCGCTTTCGATGCTTATGCAAATAAGAAGTATGATAGCAGTGGGGATTATTGGAGAGTTACAAAGGATGCTAATGGAAAGGTTGTCAAGGTTCAAGATGACGGGGATCGAAACAATATTACTGTAGTTTCAGCTACTGGTGAAATAATTAAGGTGAAACGTAATCAATTAACTTTGAGTGAGCAGATTGCTCAGATAAATGGAGATGAGCCATCAGTAGGTAAGGACGCGATGAGTCAAGTTATGATTGAATCTGGTCTTTATTATAATGATAGAGATAAATGGCATGTAAAAACTAATGAAGGAAGATACACGCCAACATATCTTGATTATATGTATCCTGGAATTATTCAAAAGGAAACTACTGAAAGTATCAGGAGAACTGAGGAAGCAGAATATCGTGCTTAGATAGAAACGAAAAATGCGATAGATAAAACTTCGGGGTTATGGTCGAAGCTTGTTACGGTTAATACAAATGAAATATTCATGCAAGATTTGGGAGAAACTCAAACTTTGGGTAAATCAAGCCGTTTAGTAAGTAAAGAGGGATGTTTACTTGTATCAGATTATAATGAGCCCAGAAATTAAGACACAAAAGGCAGTTTAAATAAGGTGTAGAATCCGCTA
>LVBL01000137.1 GCA_001604405.1 Spirochaetales bacterium Spiro_10 | reverse complement strand
GCCTCGGTCCCTGTCCCGCGCGCGTCCGTACTGCGCGACGCGCTCTCGGCTTCGCGCGTGGACACGGACGAACTCGTTCGCGGTTGGAACGCGCGCTGTCCCTTGGTGGGCAAGCCCGTTGCCTACGTCGCGGGTCCGGCTCCTCAGCCGCATGCCGGGACAGCTGAACAAAAGGGTGTCTTTCTCGGCACCGACGACCGCGGATACGCAAGAATTGAAACGCAAGACGGGGGGGAGTGCTCCTTTCCCCCCGGAACGGTCTCGTTACTCAACAAAGGAAGGAATACATGAAAACCTCGTCCCTCAGATCGGTCTTTACGGCCCTCTTTGCCGCGCTAATCTCGGCCGGCTCGCTCTTCGCGATCCCGATCGGGCCCGTGCCGATCGTCTTCCAGAACGCCCTCGCCGTGTTCGCGGGTCTGGTGCTCGGCCCCGTCCAGGGCGCGGGAGCCGTCGGCCTCTTCTTGATGGCCGGCATTCTCGGGCTCCCCGTCTTTTCCGGCGGACGGAGCGGGATGGCCGTCCTTGCCGGGCCGACCGGGGGCTACCTCGCGGGGTATTTCTTCGCCGCCCTCGTCGCCGGCTTCGCGATGAAGAATGCCGAAACCGAGAGTCGCGCCGCCTCGCCCGCGAGCGTCATCAGCGCCACGATCGCGGGCTTCGCCTGCATCTACCTGCCCGGCGTCATGATGCTCGGCAAGAGCCTTTCCCTGACCGTACCCGAGGCGATCGCGAAGGGCTTTGCCCCGTTCATCGTCGGGGACATCGTCAAGATGGCCATACTCGTGCCGCTGACCCTCAAGATCCGGCCCGTCGTCTCGCGGACGCTCGAGGCCCATGAAGGCTGACGGACTGATCGTAGAGATAGACGGCGTCTCGCGCACCTTCCCCGGAATGGACCGGGCGGCGCTCGACGGGGTTGACCTTTCCCTCCGCCGCGGCGAGTGCGTCGTGATCTCGGGCGCGAACGGTTCCGGTAAAAGCGTCCTCATGCACCTGATCGCGGGCCTCGACCGGCCGAGCCGCGGTTCGGTCCGTGTCGCGCGCGGGCCCGACGGCGGGGAAACGCGAATAGGCCTCGTCTTTCAGGACGCCTCGGCCCAGATCCTCGGCGACACCGTGCTCGAGGACGCGGAGTTCGGCCCGAAAAACCTCGGGGCAAACCCGCGCGAGGCGGAACGGCGGGCGCGCGAGGCCCTGGCGCGCGCGGGGCTGTCCGGCAAGGAGTACCTTCCGGCGAGAACGCTCTCGGGCGGCGAAAAACGCCGGCTCGCCGTCGCCGGCATCCTCGCGATGGACGCCGAGATCGTCATCCTCGACGAGCCGTACGCGAACCTCGACTGGCCCGGCGTCGTGCAGGTCAATGAGGTAGTCGCCTCCCTCCGGACCGGGGGCAAGACGGTCGTCGTGCTGACGCACGAGCTCGAGAAAGTCCTTGCCCTCGCCGGCCGGCTCGTCGTCCTCTACGAGGGGCGCGTGGCCTTTGACGGCGCCCCCGACGAGGCCCTCGCCTCCGCCCCCCTCGAGTCCTGGGGAATCCGCAATCCCCTCGGCTCCTACACCCGCGCCGCGGATCTCGTGTGGGCCCCGCGACCGCAAGAGGCGGAAATCCGTTGAGCCGGCCGGGAGACCCGCCCCTCTTTCTCTACGGCGCGGCCGATACGGCGCTCCACCGTGTCGGCGCGGGCGTCAAGCTCGTCGCCCTCCTCCTGATCGCCCCGTTCGCCTTCGCGTCGGGGCCGCACGTCCTTGCCGCCCTCAGCGCGGCACTCGCCGTCGCGACGGCCCTCTCGCGCCCGAATCCCGGCGAGCTCCTTCGCCTGGCCCGCGTCGTGGCGGGGTACGGCATCCTGATGGCGGCGTTCCGGCTCGCCGGAAGACCCGTGACGCGCGCGGCGGCCCTCGAGGGACTGTCGGAAACGGCGTTGTACCTCTGGAGGCTCGCCCTCGTCACCGTGTCCGGGGGCGTTTTCTACCGCACGACGAGCGGCATCGAGATCCGCGAGGCCCTGACCCGCGCGCGCGCGCGCGTCGTCTCGTTGATCCCCCCCCTCGCCCGCCTTCCCGATCCCGTTCTCTCCCTCTCCCTGACGATGATCTTCATTCCCCGCGTGTTCGCGGTCTGGACGGCGCTTGACCGGTCCTGGCTCGCCCGCGGCGGCGAGTGCCGGGTACGGCGCAATCCCTTCGCGCGCGCGTATCACGGGGGTCGCAAGCTGGTCATCCTGCTTCCGGTACTTGTCTCGAACCTCCTTTCCATGGCGGAAACCACCGAACGCGCCATGCGAAACCGCTCCGCGTGATTTTTCTCTTTTTTACACATTTTCGTTTACAAACACCATAAATAGTGCTAGACTCACATTTACGGGCTCGGGACACCATATCTGGGCACTATTATTCAACGAGGTATTGGCATGCGCTGTCCCCATTGCGGCAGTTTCGACGACAAGGTCATCGAGTCGCGTACCCTGGCGAACGGCGACAGCATACGCCGTCGCCGCGAGTGTATCGGGTGCGGCTACCGTTTTACGAGTTACGAACGCATCGAGGAAAAGCAGTTCATGGTCATCAAGCGCGATGGCCGGCGCCAGCCCTTCGACCGGGCAAAGCTCGAGCACGGCATCGAACGCGCGGTGGAAAAGCGCCCGTTTTCCGGCATGACGATCGAGAACATCGTCAACGAGATCGAGGATCAGGCGGTCATGGCGGGCAAGGGCGCGCACGAGATACCGAGCTCGACGCTCGGGGAACTGGTGCTCGCGAAGCTCCATGAGGTGGACAAGGTCGCCTACATCCGCTTCGCGTCGGTATACAGGCATTTCGAGAACCTTGACGAGTTTATCGAGGAAGTTAATAAAGTGGGGGGAATACATGGCGACAAACAATGATTCAACAGGCGTGGACCAGGGGGTATTCCCGGAATGGAAGAGCTTTCTCGGAACCTCGCGCGATCCCGAGGCGGCGAGCTTCCTGAAAAGCGTCGTCAAGCGCTCGGGCGAGGTCATGTCCTATGACCGGT
>LVBL01000051.1 GCA_001604405.1 Spirochaetales bacterium Spiro_10 | reverse complement strand
GAACGCGCGCTCGCCGCCGGCGCGCAGGGCTACATCATGAAGGAAGAGGTCTCGGAGACGGTCTTCGACGCGATACGCACGGTCTCGTCGGGCAGGATATGGCTCAGCGAGCGCGAGCGAAACCGCGCGGTCGACCGGATGGTCGGAAACCGCGCGCTGGGCGCGAACGCAGTCGACTCGGTGGCAAGCCTCTCCGACCGGCAGCTGCAGATATTCACCCTCGTCGGAAAGGGCTTCACGCCGGCCGAGATAGCGGACCGCCTCAACGTCAGCACCAAGACCATAGAGTCGCACCAATACCAGATCAAGCTCAAGTTGCACTGCAAGTCCGCCCAGGAACTCAGGAGGCTCGCGATCGAGTGGTGCAGCGCGAGCGGCAGGGCGACGCAATAGAACCAGTTACGGAGGAACCATGAAACGCTTAACCGCAACCAACGCATTCCGCGCCGCGTTCGCGATCGTCTCGATCGCGGCCCTCGCGACCGCCCTCGCCTCGTGCGGCTCGCCTTCGCCGCGAAAGATCGCCGACAGGAACGGCATGGTATTCGGCCTTGCCATAAAGGCGGGGGACATCTACACGCCCGAGACGGTCAAGATCATGAAGAGCCACTTCAACCTCATCGTTCCCGAGGATTCGATGAAGTGGGTCAACATCAGGCCGAAAAAGGATTTCTGGAACTGGTCCGACATGGACGCGATGGTCGATTTCGCCGAGAAGAACAGGATGAGGATCAAGGGGCACACCTTCCTCTGGCAGGACCAGAACGGCCCCTACGTCCACTCGCTCAAAACGAGGGAGGAGGCCGTCGAGCTCCTGACCGACCACATTACGACGATCATGACGCGCTACAAGGGACGTATCAGCGAATACGACGTCGCGAACGAGGTGTTCAACGAGGACGGAACCCTCCGCGACACCATCTGGTACCGCCTCATCGGGGACGACTTCCTCGACGTCGCCTTCAAGGCGGCCCGCGCCGCCGACCCGGACGCCAAGCTCATCCTCTGCGACTACAACACGGAATACGCGGGAACGGCTAAGGGCGACGCGAGCTACGAACTCGTAAAGGAAATGAAAGCCCGCGGCGTCCCCGTCGACGGCGTGGCCTTCCAGCTCCATTGCATGGCGGAGCTCCCCTTCAACGAGGAGGCGATCCGAGAGAACATACGCCGCTTCCACGCGATGGGAGTAAGCTGCTCCTTCTCCGAGGTTGACGTCCGCGTCAAGCTGCCCCTCGACGAGGTAAACACGGCCCAGCAAAACAACGTCTACGAGCGGCTTGCCGCGATAGCGCGCACGGAGCCGGGAGCAAAGAGCCTCATTCTCTGGGGCCTTTCCGACAAGGGAAGCTGGATACCCCGCGCCTTCCCGGGATTCGGCTCGGCCAACATCTTCGACAAGGACATGAAGAAAAAACCCGCCTATTACGCCCTCATGAAGGGCCTTTCTGGAAAGTAACCGTCACGCGCGCGTCGGGACCTCCCGGCGCGCGACGCCGGCGCCCCGGCGCCTCACCGACCGCCGCACCGCACTCGACGCTCCAAAGATTTTTTTTCACATGCCACACCAAAACGGCCGCCCGTCCGTCGATATAGGTGAAAGGTCATGAAAACACATCCCGGGCAACCGATGACAGAAGAACGACAACGGCTCGAGGGCGCCTACTCGAGCGAAAAGGGCCGCTTTCTCTCGAGGCTCCGCGCGGCCGGCAGATCCCTCGAGGAGGCGGAGGATATCGTCCACGACGTCTACGCGGAAGTCATGGAACGGCTTCCGCTCGTGGGCGGAATAGTAAACCTTCCCGCGTGGATAAACGCCCTTTTCACGCGGCGGGTGATCGACGCGTGGAGGCGCGACCGGGCGCGCGCGCGGTCGGGAGAGACGAGCGTGTCGGAAGAGACGCTCAGGGAGATCGTCGACAGGGTCGGCGTCGATCCGGCGGACGCCTGCGTGCGGGACAGCCTCGTCGACGCCCTCAACACCGCGATCTCGGCCCTTCCCGGCCCCCAGCGGGCGGTAATCGAGGCGCAGGTATTCGGGAACATGACCTTCCGCGAAATAGCGGAGAGCACGGGAGAGAACGTGGACACGCTGACGGCGAGAAAACGCTACGCGGTCGCCAACCTCGCCCGGGCGCTCAGACACTGGATCGAAGACTAAGGAGGAACTGATGGACAACATGAACGAAACGGGATGCGAACCTTCGTGCGGCGGGGAGGAATGGTGGTCGAGGAGGTCCCTTCCGGCGAAGATAGCCATGGGAATCTGCTTCGGCATTCTCGGACTTGCCCTCGTGTCCGCCTTCGGCTTTGTGGTCATGAAGCTGTGGAACGCCCTCATGCCCGACATCTTCGGCCTCAAGGAAATAAGTTACTGGCAGGCCTGGGGGCTTTTCCTGCTGAGCACGATTCTCTTCAAGGGCTTCGGCTCGGGCGGAGGACACGGCAGGACAGAGCGACGGAGAAAGAGCGAACTGAAGCGCCATTTAAGCGGGATGAACGACAAGGGCGCCGACGCGTAGCCGGCGATCAGCCGAACAAAAAGAAAGCCGTCCGGTCAGGACGGCCCGTGTTTTTACCTGGAAGTTTTTCCTGAGATCAGGATACACCCGGGAGTTTACGGCAAGCTTAATTCCGGAAGACAATCTCTATCGAGGTTCCCTCCGCGACACCCCACCCGCCCTCGCGGAGTTCCGGACCGACAAGGCGTATGACGTCACCCCTGCGGAGACCGGAGAAGCCGGAGGAGGAGGCCGCCGGGTCTCCCTCCTTGGCGGAAAGGGGAACGCGACCCCGGGCGCCGCACACGAGCCTGCGTATCCGGCCAGCCTTGTTGAGCATCGGTTCCGACACGACGCGGACCGCGTCATCGGGAAAACCGGACGCGCAGTCGCCGGACGCGCAGTCGCCGGACGCGCAGTCGCCGGTCGCGCCGTCCGGCGGCAGAAAGGCGAACCAGGCCATCTTGAGCGCGTCCTTCTCGAGACCCATCTCAACGGCCCGTCGGGCAACGGCGGGGGGCGCGACCCAGGGGATAACCTCGTGACAGGTCTGCGCGGGCCCCGCGGAAAGCGCCGGACAGGGAAGGCGCGACCGGCCGGGACAGGGGGCGAGGACGGTCCATCCGCGCGCGACGAGGATATCGCGCATGGCTATCAGGTCGCGGCTCGTGCGGGTCAGCGCGGGTTCCATGACGACGGCGATGCCCCCCGGGGCGAGAAGGAAGCGCACCGACTCGACGAGATTCGCGCGGAGCTCCGCGCGGTCATCGCGGTCCTCCCAGAGCTCGTTGAGCGCGTGCCCGAACGTCACGCAGTCGGCCCATCCCGAAAGATCGCCGGGGAAGGCGGATGCCGCGAAGCATCCGGGACCCGAAAGTCCCCGAAGGTCGCGCGTCGCGGTCCGCACGCCGACGTCGCCGGACACGGAGGAAAGGCGAGAGGCGGCGCGCGCGAGGGCGGGTTCGCTCCGGTCGACCAGATACGCCTCGCGCGTCCCGCCCCGGACGAAGGATTCGGCGACGGCGCCCGAGCCCGTGCCAAAGTCGACGAGACGCGGAAACCCGCGCGGAAACGCCGTCGCGAGGGCGTGCCGCACGCGGTCGGCCTGCGCGAGGGAAACGGGATGGTAGTATTCGGCGTACGCCGCGAGCAGTGCGGCGTCGTTCATGTACGGCGCTCCCGCGAGCGAACGCTCGCCCGTAAGCCCCTTCTGAAGCCGGGAGAAGCCGTCGGATGCTCCGCCTGTGTTCCGTGCCATGCCGTATCCTATCCCCTTTTAAGAGAAAGTTAAACAACCGCGTGGTACAGTTACCTGCGTATGGGATACACTGGCAGGGTACATGGTTGACAAGAGGATACTGGTAGTCGAGGACAGCTCGCGCCTCCGCGCCTTCATAACCGAAAACCTCGAAACGGCCGGCTATTCGGTCATCGGGGCCGAGTCGGGAAAGGAGGCGTACGCGGCGCTCAGGGACACGTACGTGGACCTTGTCCTTCTCGACCTGAATCTCGGCGACGTCAACGGACTCGAGATACTCAAGACGATCCGCAGGCAGGACGAAAGCCTGCCGGTCATCATCGTGTCGTCCATAACGTCGAGCGGAACCAAGATCGACGGCTTCGACACTGGATGCGACGATTACATAACCAAGCCGTTCTACGTGGACGAACTCCTCGCGCGCGTGCGGCGTCTGCTGAAGCGGGCGGTGCCGGACGAGCGCCCAGCGACGGCGATCGCCGAGACGATCAGGAGCGGTCCTTTCGAGATAAACCCCGTGAGCATGGAAGTCCGCAAGAACGGGAAGCCGATAGACCTGCGGAAAAAACTCTTCGACCTTTTTCTCTTCTTCGCGCGGAATCCCGACGCCGTGCTCACGAACGAGATACTCTACGCGCGCGCATGGAACGTCGGGGACGGCGTGAACGACAACAGCCTGTACGTGCACATCCGCCAGCTCAGGCTCCTCCTCGAGGACGACCCTTCATGCCCGAGGCATATCCAGACCGTGCGCCACTCGGGCTACCGTTACTCCCCGGACCCCGCGAATTCCATGTGATACACGCCGACGCTCTCGTTCACCTCGAGATACCGGAACGCCGCGCCGAGCGACTCGAACAGCATGCCCGGAAGCGACTGCTCGTCCTCCCGCGCGAGGGCGGCCGCCCCGGGGACGGCCAAATCCACGCAGGGGCACTCCCGCGTTCCTGAAAGCGAAAGGAATAACTCGCACGGTCCCACGGTGCGCGAGGCGACGGCCCCGATCAGCTCCCCCAGGGCGAGGCGCGTCAGGGCCTCGTTCGAATAGGCGACGAGACCCCGGTCAATCTCCTTGACCACCAGGGAAATCCCCCTTCGGGCCAACTCCGCCGAATACGAGGCGCGAACGGAGGCCACGGCGTCCGAGAGGAGAAAGGGGGCGCGCGCGGGAACGGCGGCCGTCCGGGCGGATAGTGAGCGGAGTGCCTCGCGCGAGTCCGCCAGAAAACGCGCGTTCGCCACCGCGTCCCTGCCGCCCAGATCCGCGGCGTTTTTCGCGAGCACCGACTCGCCCAGGCCCGCGAGCCAGCCCTCCGCCAGCGCGCAGAGCCTCGCGTGCCCCTCGGCGATCGCGCGAAGCCTCGCGTCGGAAGCGAGCCGCGCGCGGCCGTCCGCCTCGGAGCGGCGCGCGAGGAAAACCCACGCCGCGGCGAATATCGCTATCATCGCGGCGAACGCCGCGCCCTCGAAGGCCATGGACTTGACGAAGCCGTCCATCGCAAGCGAGCGTATCTCGTTCGGGCCGCGCTCCACAACCACGAAGGTGTCCCAGCCGGTGATCTTACCGCCCCACAGCAGGGGGCCCCTCGGCCCGCCGGGTTCGAGCACGATTCCGAACGGATCGTCCTGCGCCCTCATCAGGGAAGGAAGGACGGGTTCGCCCCACACCGTGTCGGCCGAGAGGACGCGATCGCGTATGAGCGAACGGTTTGTCGCGTAGACGATCTCGCCGTCGCCGCGGAACAGATACACGCGCGCCGAATGCCCGCGCTCGAACGCGCGTACCGTCTCCATGAACTGGTCCGAGTTTATGCAGCCGCCCGCCACCCCGAGGAACGATCCGTCGGGGCCGAGAATCGGGACGTTGATGTACATGCCGATGACGCCCGTATCCGGGTTGTACGAGGAGTCGACGTTCCCGCCGGGCCGCGAGTCGCGATACGCGTAGTACCAACCGTCGCGCTCCGCCATCTCGGGAGAGAGGGCGACAATACGGCCGTCGGTTGAATAGAAGGTCTCGCTCGCGTCGCTGACGATGCTCATGTCGACGAGCTCGCGGTCAAAGGCCTTTCTCTTTTCGCTCATGAACGAGATCAGGGCGAACGGGTCGCGCTCTCCCGCGAGTATCCAATCACGGATGACGCCGTCGGCAAGCATCCCCTCGCCCGCCCTCCGGTAGTCGGCCACCGCGAGCGAGAGACGGGAGACGATCGCCTGGCCGAGCGCGGGCAACTCGCGTTTTCTGACGAATTCCCGGGCCCGAATCCGCTCGCTGCGCGCGAGCGTCGTCAGGCTCGCGGCGAGCGCGCAGGCGAGAAGGAGGAGAATGGCGGCGAATCGGAACCTTCCGGACCGCGTCATCTCAGGCGCGCCCCCGCAGTACCAGTTCGAACACCCCGCCGGAGGATCCGGGGGGAGACTCCAGCTCGAAACCCTGCATGAAGGCGAGTTCCCTCGCCACGTGGAGACCGAGGCCGGTAGAGGACTCGCCGCCGGTCGGACGCGCGGAAAGGCGCTCGAACCTCCCGAACAGCCGCGCGCGATCCTCGTCGCGGATCCCCGGACCCGTGTCGGAAACGCGCACCGTGACGGGATTCGCCGAGACGCTCACCGACACGGTCCCTCCGCGCGGCGCGAATTTCACCGCGTTGTCGACGAGATTGTAGAGTATCCCGTGCAGGGCGACGCGGTCCGCCATGACGGAGGGAACCGACTCCGGCACCGAAAACTCGAGCCGCTGGTCCTTTGCGTCCGCCTTACGGGACATCTCGTGGAACACCCGGTCGAGCGCGGCGGTAACGTCCACGCTCTCGAGCCAAAGCGTCTGCCTGCCGTCCGAGAGCCGAAACGACACGAGGACGTTCTGCACGATGTCGTTGATCTCCCGGGCGCTCGCCTGGATGTCGTCGAATTCCTGCGTCGAGGAAAAGCCCGCGCCCACGCGCTCGAGCTCGCGCACGCGGTTGAGCAGGACCGTCAGCGGCGTGTTCACGTTGTGCGTCAGGAAAAAGAGGAAGGCGTTCTTCTCGCTCTCCGACCTCGCAAGGCTCTCGTTTCGCGACGAGGCCTCCCTGAGGCGCGCGAGGGATTCGACGCGCAGGACGAGGGCGCCCGCCTCGAACGGACGGGTCAGGAAGTCGTTGAAGCCGGCGGCGCGCCCACGCTCCGCGGCCAGGTCGTCGAGACAGTCGGCCACGAGCAGCATCGGAAGCTGGACGGGGCTGAAGGAATCGCGAAGCAGACGGCACAGCGAAAACGCGGTATCGTCGGACGAGGACGCGTCGATGACCAGGACGTCGACCTTCCCCGCGGAGGCGTCGTCGAGGACGTGATAGCGGTCGGTCGCGAGTACGGGCGCGAATCCCTCGGCGAGAAGTATGTGCCACAGCCTCGCGGCGACGTCGCGTTCGGGGACATGCAGGTATACGCGCGCGCCCTGTCCCTCGCGCCCGCTTCCCGCGGCGCGGACTTCTTCTCCGGCGGCCTCCGGGCGCGCGCCGAAAACCGCCGTCCCGGCATCGGTTCCCCGTCCGCCGACAACGACATCGTCCTCGCCCGCGCGGTCACCGGAAGCCGCGAACGCGGTGCCCTCGCGGGTCAGGGCGCAGATCGCCCGCACGTCGTCCGCGACCGCCCGGTAGAAGGCCTCCGTCCGTTCGTCGTGGACTTCCCTGGCAAGGATGCGCGCCCGCGCGACGATCCCGTCAAGCGGCTCGCGAATCATCCTGGAGATCCTCAGGGACAGGGCCGACTGGAGGCCGGCGACTCCGGCGAGGGCCCGCGCGGTCTCCTCGCGCGCGCGCCCGACGCTCCGCTCAAGCTCGCGCGAGGCCTCGGTCAGCGCGTGCGACGCGAGGTATTGCCTCGATACGGTCAAAAGGCCGATGGAAAAAAGGAAGGAGAGCGGCGAGAGCGCCTCCCTCGGAAAGACCATGCGGCCGACCAGGGCGTACATGACGTCGCCGATCAGCAAGGTCAGCGTCCAGGGCAACAGCGCGATCACGACGATGACGGGTTCCTTCGCGCGCGCGCGGCCCGCCTTCACGGCGGCCACGCCAACCGTCACGAAGCCAACCGGCATAAGCAGATACGCGAGTTCCGCCCTGAACAGCCCCTGCCCGAGCGCGGAGGCGGCGGTCAGGGGCACGACAGCCATCATGATCGCGAGCATGACCCTCCGTTCGATCCTCGCGTAGCGGTCCTCGAAGACGGTACGAAAGAGATACATCACGCTCGAAAGGCTCGCCGCGACCGCGACGGAGGACAACCACCGGGACACGGGAAAGGGATCGATCAGGTAGCACAGGAACCGCGTTTGGCCCATGTAGAAAACGGAGGTCGACACGGTAAGCGCGGCGAAGGGGAGAAAAAACCTCCCGAGTCCCAGGGAGGAGATGAACACGTTCAGCAAAAAGAGCAGGAACAGGGCCCCGAAGTACATGGTCAACAGTCCTCGCTCGTACGAGGCGCGCGCGTGCCAGTCGGGCCAGGTTCTCGCCGCGGGGGCGACAAGGGCTCCCCGCGGATCCCGATACTCGAGGATGTAGGATACGGCTACGCGCGGGGGGATCACGAGCGGAAAGGCCGCCCGGTGGTGGCGGAGGGGGCTCTCCCCCAGCGGGACGGAGTCGCCGTGGCGATACAGGGTGACGGCCCCCCCGGGGCGCGGTTCGAGAAGCTCGGTATAGCCGTTGACGAGTCCGTTCTCCAGCACGATCTCGCGGGGCGTCGCCTCCCCGTTATAGATCTCGGCGAGTACATACGCGAACCCGGCCCTGGCCTCCTTCCTGCCAGCGAGCAGTGGCCAGTCGCGGCCCGTCTTCGCGAGTTCGCTCGAGGTCATGCGGGCATCGGTAGCCCGATACCGGAACTCGACCGACAGGGACGAATCCCCGCGCGGCTCTCCGCGCGCGAGGGCGATGAACCCGAACACCCCGAAAAAGGCGACGGCAACGGCCGTACCGACGAGCAGCTCCGTAAAAAAGAGAGACCGTTCGGCTTGAAAAAACCGGGCTTGATCGGGAGATCGGCCGCTATTTCCCTGGAAGTCAAACATCGGGCTGTTCATCTATTATCTCCATTTTATCACATTCATGCCCGAATTCCCGGGAATAGGGAGAAAAAAGTTTTTCTTTTCCGGGCAAGAACCCCTTGCCTCGTTCTTCTGAAAATGTCCAAAATGTGCTATACTGTCACCATGAATGAGCATACCGACGACCGCCTCGTGGACCTTGAAACCAAGCTCGCGTACCTCGAGGACTTTGTCGGAAAACTGCAGGCCATTATGTTGGAGCATACCGAGGCCATCGACCGTCTCAAGGCGGAGAACAGGGCGCTCAAGGGGAAACTGACTGAGATTGACGACCTCGTCCAGGATATCCCGAACAGGAAACCGCCCCACTATTAGGACGGAACGCGACGGGTCCCGGCGGTTGTAGCGGGGAATCCTGAAACAAAACGATCAAAACGGAGTTTTATAAACGATGAATACCATATTAGTCGTCGAAGACGACGAATCAGTCGCGGAGCTCGTCAAAACCGTCCTCGAGGGAGAGCGGTTTGAGGTTGTTACGGCCCCCTCGGCCGAGGCCGCCAAGGAGCTGATAAAGATAAAGCCCGCGGACCTCGCGATCGTCGACATCATCCTTCCCGGCCAGGGCGGCATGGATTTGATACTCGAGCTTCACGCGCTCCGCCCGGATCTCACCATCGTCCTTACCTCGGGTAAGATAGACATGAGCAAGGCCACCTTCAAGGTGCTTGCCCACCAGTTCGGCGTCGTTTCGATCCTGCCGAAACCCTTCACCATAGACGAGTTGCTCGCGACCGTACGGGACGCGCTGGCGGAAGGCGCCCGGCCCTAGGAAGACGTAACGCGCACGTCCATCTGCGGGAAGGGGATTACGATGCCCTCCTCCGCGAATCTCCGGGACACCGCGACCATGATCGCGTTTTTCAACGACAGGAAATTCTCCGTGGCACCCCAGACGCCGAAGATGACGCGAACGGACGACTGGTCGAACGCGTCGAATATCACGACGGGTTCCGGATCGGCCACGGCGAATTCGCACGTCCGCGCGATGCCGAACAGCACATCGCGGACCTTCTCGAGATCGCAACCGTACGCGACGCCCACTGTCAGGGAAAACCTGCGCACGGGATAGTGCGTCATGTTCAGGAGATTCGCCTTGATGACCGTCTCGTTCGGTATTCGCACGAGCTGGTTGTCGAAGGTCTTGAGCCTGACCGACAGGAGGTCGAAGGACTCGACGACCCCGGTGATCGCGTCGATCTGGAGGACGTCGCCGAGCTTGAAGGCCCGCTCGGTCATGACGAAGAGGCCGGAGATCACGTTGGACACCGAGGTTTGCGCGGCGAAACCGACCGCGATACCCGCGATTCCGGCGGCGCCGAGCAGGGCGGAGAAGTTGATGCCCAGCCGGTTGAACACGGTCAAGACGGCGAGAACCACGCCGATATAGTGGATCGCCTTGTCGACGAGATAGCGGACCTGCGGACTCGCCGACCGCTCGGTCACGCGCGACACGAGCTTTCTGAGCACGCGGAAAAACGCGAGAAGGGCCAGGACGATGACGACGAGCGAGAGCGCGGAGAACACGCGCTCCGGGGTGATCTTGGCCTCCGCGAATTCCCTCAGCGCGAGGACGATCTTTTCCATGCTTTCTCCCTGGCCTACGCGAACAGGCGGGCTATCTCTTTGCGGTAGAGATCGTTCAGCCGATAGCGCATGATCTCCTGCTTCGCCGAGAGCTCGACGCCCTGCTCGAACGGCTTTTCAAGGAGCACGAAACGGTTTATGCGCTCGAAGAGCTTGAAGCCGTTCTTCTGGCTGACGAGGTCGGCGATCTCGAGCTCGTAGAGCTTGCGCACCTGCGCGTGCTCGAGCAGGGCCGGGAAATCCGACGCGTCAAGCGCGTTCTCCGAGGCCCACGCGGCGAGTTCGTCGCGGTTCACCACGAGCAGAGCGCCAAGGTAGCGCTGGTCCTGCCCGAGAACGACGGACTGGGCCACGTAGCGGGACTCGTTGATCTTCATCTCGATCGGCGTCGGCTCGATGTTCTCGCCTCCGCGCAGGACGATCGTGTCCTTCTTCCGCCCGCGCAGGATGATCTCGCCGCGCAGCGTCTTCAGGCCGATGTCGCCCGTGTCGAGCCACCCGTCGGGCGAAAGGACCTTCGCGGTGAGGTCGGGCTTGCGGTAATAGCCCTTCATGACGTTTCGCCCGCGTATCATCACCGTGCCCTTCTTCCCGACCGGAAGCTCGACGCCCGAATCGTCGACGACGCGGACCTCGCAACAGGAGATCGGAGTGCCGATCGTACCGAACACGGGCTTCGTGAAGGGACGGACGGAAACGACCGGTGCCGTTTCCGTCAGGCCATAGCCCTCGACGACGTTTATGCCGACCGCCCAGAAAAACTCGTCGACGTTCGGGGGCATCGCCCCGCCGCCGGACACTCCACCGGCGAATCTGGTGCCGAGCTTGGCCTGGAGTTTCCGATACACCAAAGCGTTCCCGAGCGCGCGCAGCGGGGACAGGAGGAGCCAGGGGACGAGGCAGGCGACCGCGCCGAGGACCCTGCTCGAGCGGCTGAAGACGGGTCCGCGCCCGAAAACCGCGCGGGAACAGCGGGCGTGCGCGATGCCGACGCTCACGAAAAAGGAGAACAGCGCGAGCGAGACGCCGCCCTTCTTGCGCATCGCGCGGTAGATCCCGTCGTAGATCGACTCCCATATCCGCGGAACCGAGGGCATGAGGGTCGGGTTCATCTTGGCGAAGTCGCCGAGCAGGACGCTTCCGATAGGCTTCGAATAGACGATACCCGCGGCCGCGTTCAGGATGACGTACTCGCACATGCGCTCGAAGGAATGCCACACCGGAAGGACGCAGAGCGCCCGGTCGCCGGCGGAGAGGGTTATGCGCGAGGGAAGCTCCTCAAGCTGGCAGAGGAAATTCTCGTGGGTCAGCATGACACCCTTCGGCTCGCCGGTCGTTCCGGAGGTAAAGATGATCGTCGCGAGCTCGTCAGAGGTTCCCGCCTCAAGCTGGGCCTCGATCGCGCCCGGGTTGGCCTCGCGCCACCGCCTGCCGAGGGCGACGATCTCATCATAGGAGCGAAGGGTCAGGCCCGACGCCCGGAGAGCCTCGGCCGTTTCGGCGAGCGGGGCATCCATGAGCACGACGGTGGAAAGCGCCGGCAGGGAGGCCCGGATCTCGATGATCTTGCGTGCCTGCGCCTCGTTCTCGAGCACTGATGTTTTGCATTCCGCGAACGAAAGGATGTAGGCTATCTCCTTCTCCGTGGCGTCGCAGCCGCGGGGAACGTCGGCCGCGCCGATCGCCATGATTGCCATGCTCGCGTGGAACCATTCCTTCCGGTTGTCGGCGATGAGGCCGACATGGTCGCCCCGGACGTGCCCGATCGACAAAAGACCCGCGCCAAAATCGAGCGTGACCGCGTAGAAATCCGCGAAGGTAAGCTCGTCGAATTCTCCCGCGTCGTTCCGGGAATACTGCGCCGCGAGCGAGGGGTGCTCCCGCGCTACGCGTTTGAGCAATTTGGGCAGGGTGTTTTCCATAAATAACAAATTATCATGACATGTCATTTTGCGCAAGTTTTCGTATTCTTGCATATTTTTCGCTCTTTTGTTGACTAAAACAACATTTGATACCATACTTGCGGTATCGAGGAGGAGGAATGATGAACGGTATGTCAATCGAGCGGATGAGAGCCACCCGCCCCGGGTCGGTGAGCGGTTCTTTTGTCGACTTTGACGGGGAACGCTGCTACAAGATCGCGAACTACGACGCGATGCCGGCTTTTTTCATGACGATCGTAAGTTCTTCGGATATATGGAACTATCTGTGGTCGAACGGAGGACTCACCGCCGGAAGGATCAACAGCGATCACGCAATCTTTCCTTATTACACAGCCGACAAGGTCTCCGACGGGAGAACCCATACCGGTCCCTATATGGCCGTACGGACCAAACGGGACGGCCAGACCCTCTTCTGGGAGCCCTTCTCGGACACGACGCCGGGACTGTGGGTCACCGAGCGGAACCTTTACAAGAACGACACCGGCTCGCGGGTAACCTTCGAGGAAATCAACCATGACCTCAAGCTCGCCTACCTCTACAGCTGGACGTCGAGCGAGCGGTTCGGCCTCGTTCGGCGCGCGAGGATCGCGAATCTCGGCACGGAGCCCGCGCGCGTCGAGATACTCGACGGATGCCGCAACATCCTGCCGGCCTGCGTTACCTCCACCCTGCAAAACGACAACAGCGTTCTGCTTGACGCCTACAAGCGGGCGGATCTCGACGCGGAATCGGGACTCGGCATCTTCTCGGTTACTTCCATAGTTACCGACAAGGCCGAGCCGAGCGAGGGTCTCTTCGCGAACGTCGGCTGGTTCACGGTCGAAGGAGACGTCTGCCTCTCGCCGGACGCGGTCGAGTCGTTCAGGCGCGGCGATCCCTTGCCCGCGGGCGGCCCCGTCAAGGGCAAACGGCCCGCCCTCTTCGTGCGCCGGGACCTCGAGCTCGCCGCGGGCGCGGGCGACGGCTGGTACCAGGTTTTCGACACGTCGCTCGACCTCGGCCGCATCGTGGAACTCAAGGACCGCATCGCCGACCGCTCGCGCGCGACGGCCGAACTGGAGACGGATATCTCCTCCTGCATCGCCCAGCTCGAGAGTCTCGTCGCCGATGCCGACGGGGCCGAGGATACCGCGGACGTCGCGACCTGCGTGCACCACAAGGCGAACGTCCTGTTCAACATCATGCGCGGAGGGATCTTCGCGGAAAACGACCTCGTCGAAAAAGCGGATTTCCTCTCGTTCGTGAAGGCACGCAACCGCCCGCTCGCCGACGGCGCCGCCGCCGCGGTCTCCGCCCTTCCCGCAAAGGCGCGCATGGGCGAGTTCCGCTCCGCCATGGAGGCCACGGGCAACGTTCATCTCAAGCGCCTTGCCCTCGAATACCTGCCCCTGACCTTTTCGCGGCGGCACGGCGACCCCAGCCGGCCCTGGAACCGCTTCTCGATCGAGCTCAAGGACAGGGACGGAAACAGGAAGCTCAACTACCAGGGCAACTGGCGCGACATCTTCCAGAATTGGGAGGCGCTCGCCATGTCCTGGCCCCGGTTCACCGAGGGCATGACGGCGAAGTTCCTCAACGCGATGACCGCCGACGGCTTCAACCCCTACCGCGTCACGCGCGACGGGATCGACTGGGAGGTGCAGGAGCCCGACAATCCCTGGTCGAACATCGGCTACTGGGGCGACCACCAGGTGATCTATCTCGCGAAGCTTCTCGAGCTATGGAACCGCTTCGACCGGAAAGGCCTCGTCGCCTCGCTCGACGAGCCCGTCTATTCCTCCGGAAACGTGCCCTACCGGATAAAATCCTACGCGGACATCGTGAAAAACCCGCGGGACACGATCGTGTTCGACCACGACCTGCACAGGAAAATTCTCGAGCGCGAAAAAACCGAGGGATCGGACGCCCGTCTCGTCCACGACTCGTCCGGGTCGGTGGCGCTCGTGTCCATGACGGCCAAGTTCGTCGCCATCGTCGGCGCGAAGATGGCCAACCTCGTTCCGGGCGGCGGCATATGGCTCAACACCCAGCGGCCCGAGTGGAACGACGCCAACAACGCGCTCGCGGGGTGGGGCCTGTCGGTCGTGACGCTCTGCTACCTCAGGCGCTTCCTCGTGTTCCTCATAGGCCTCTACGGCTCGTCGACGCGGCCCGAGTTCGAGGTCGGCGGGGAAACCGCGGAATTCTTCGGCCGCCTCTCCGCCCTCTACCGCGAAAAACCCGCCGGCGCCCCGCTCAGTCCCGCCGAACGGCGGTCGTTCATGGACGCGGTCGGAGGAAGCTTCGAGACCTTCCGCGAGTCGCTCTACCGCGGCGGCTACTCGCCGAAAACGCGCAAGATCGCGCGGGAGGACCTCCTTTCGGGGTTCAACGCCTTTCTCGCCCACACCGAGGCGACCATACGGGCGAACCGCCGCGACGACGGGCTCTATCACGCGTACAACACCCTCGAGGAACTCCCGGACGGCGGCATGACGGTACACAACCTTACCGAGATGCTCGAGGGACAGGTCGCGGTCCTGTCCTCGGGCATGCTTTCGTCCGAAGAGGCGCTCGCGCTCCTCGAATCGCTCAAGACGGGCCGACTCTTTCGCGCGGACCAGTACTCGTACATCCTCTATCCGGAAAAGGAACTTCCGCCCTTTACCGAGAAGAACGTCGTCGCCCCGCGCGACGCCATGGCGATACCCCTGCTCGCGGGGATGCTCGACACGGGCGACAAGTCGATCGTGCTGCGGGACGCGCGCGGAACGTGCCACTTCAACCCCGCCTTCCGCAACGCGCGTGACCTCGACGCGGCGCTCGCCCGCTCCGGAGCCGACGAGGCAGCGTGCCGCGCGACGCGGGAACTGTACGAGAAGACCTTCAACCACCGCAGTTTCACCGGACGTTCCGGGACGTTTTACGCGTACGAGGGCCTGGGGAGCATCTACTGGCACATGGTCTCCAAACTCATGCTCGCCGTCCAGGAATACTGCCTCGCGGAACGCGACCCGTCCCTCAAAAGGCGCCTTGCCGAGCGGTATTACGACGTGCGCAAGGGCATAGGCTTCAACAAGCGGCCCGATGAGTACGGGGCCTTCCCGACCGATCCCTACTCGCATACCCCCGCGGGACAGGGCGCGAAACAGCCGGGCATGACGGGACAGGTAAAGGAGGAGATACTGACGCGCTGGGGAGAACTCGGCATCTCGGTTGACGACGGCATCGTCACCTTCCGGCCGGAGCTCCTTCGCTCGCGGGAATTCCGCGCGGACGGAACGCTCGGGTTTACCTGGTGCGGCGTCCGGATACTCTACCGTCTCGCCTCCGGGGACGGGAAACCGGGCATA
This sequence comes from Spirochaetales bacterium Spiro_10, assembly GCA_001604405.1. Classification (GTDB taxonomy): domain Bacteria; phylum Spirochaetota; class Spirochaetia; order Treponematales; family Treponemataceae; genus Teretinema. The sequence goes on along the minus strand of LVBL01000051.1, from coordinate 13,564 downwards.
TCCGCCGTCATCGACGGGACGGAGAGGCGCGTCGGGGGAGAATCCCTCGACAGGGACGTATCCTCCCGGCTTCTCTCGCGCGACGGTTCCGTCGAGTGCATAACGGTGGTTACCCGGCCGGGCATGGCCGGCTAGACGGGAGATCGGCGGGACGCTTTGTGCTATAGTCGGGACATGAGCGACTCGCCGATCCGACATCTCCTGCTCGACCTCGACAACACCCTCTATCCCGCGTCCGACGGGATGGACGAGGGAATACGGAAGAGGATGCTTTCCTTCGTCGCGGAGTTCCTTCGCGTGCCGCCCGACGAGGCGGTACGGCTTCGCGCGGAGGGGCTTCCCTCGTACGCGACGACGCTCGAATGGCTCAAGGCCCGGCACGGGCTCACGGACGAGGACGCGTACTTCCGGGCCGTCCATCCGGAAAGCGAAATCGGGGAACTGCGCCCCGACCCGAATCTCAGGGACTACCTGCTCTCGCTTGGGCTGCCCCTGACGCTTCTGACGAACGCGCCCATCGACCACGCGACTCGCCTGCTCCGGTTCTTCGGGATCGAGGATATCTTCCTCGGGGTCTTCGACCTCACCTACCACAAGGGCCGGGGAAAACCGCATCCCGAGTCGTTCCTGAATACGCTCGCGGCCGTGGACAAATCGGTCGCCGAGACGCTGTTCGTCGACGACCTTCCGAAATACGCGCGCGGATACAAGGCCCTGGGAGGTCGCGCGGTGCTCGTGGACCAAAACGGCCTCTACGCCGCGATCGCGGAAACCGAGGGATTCGGCCGGGTGGAATCGATCTACGGACTCGCCTCGTGGCTCCGGAATCATTGACAGTCAGATTTCGAAGGAGTATTACTATTGAGGCGCCACGCCGCGACGCGGCAGTACGGGCGCGACCACAGACCGAGGAGACTCTCATGCATCCCGATTCGCTCGCCGTTCGCTATCGACACCTCTTTCCCGAGCTCCAGCGGCTTACGCGCGCCGAAAACGTAATAACCGAGGCAAACGTCTTTCAGCCCGCGAACGAGGAAATACGAAAGATCATGGACGGCATGTGCCGGGACAACCTTCGTCCCGATTCCGAATTCCGCAATCTCGGCGCGGTGCGGGATTTTCTCTCGGCGATACGCGGGGGAAAGCGCGGGATAATCCTGATGGAACACTACAGCAACTTCGACCTTCCCGGGGTCATGTATCTGCTCTCGCACTCGGGTCCGGACGGAAAGGATCTTGCCGACCACATCGTCGCGATAGCGGGGATGAAGCTCAACGAGGACAATCCTGTCGTGTCCGCCTTCGCAGAGGCCTATACGCGGATCATAATCTATCCCAGCCGGTCGCTCGCCGCGATCACCGATCCCGAGACGCTCAAGAGGGAAGAACAGCGGAGCCGCGTCATCAACCTCGCCTCCATGAGGGCCCTCGACCGCGTAAGAAAGGAAGGAAACGCCGTCCTCGTGTTTCCGTCGGGAACGCGGTACCGCCCCGGCAGGCCGGAGACGAAACGGGGCGTACGCGAGATTGACTCGTATATCCGCCTGTCAGACGTCATGCTTCTCGTGTCGATCAACGGCAACTGCCTCCGTTTCTCCGACGACCCCCACGACATGCTCGGCGACGTGCTGTGCACGGACCGCGTCATCATGTGCGCGAGCCCGGTTATCGACTGCGTCGCGTTCCGCGAAGAGGCCCGGACGTGGGCGGGCGAAGGGGTCGAGGACAAGAAACAGCTGGTGGTCGACTACGTCATGCACCGGCTTGAGCTGATGCACGAGGAAAACGAGGTCGGCAGGCTTTCCTGACCGCCACGGGGCCGAAGGCGGCGCGAACTCCGCGCCGCGCGCCGTGTCCCGCGGGCTTCACGAACCTGATCATGCGGTCTCGACCCGGTTTCTTCCCCCGGCCTTGGCGCGATACAGGGCCGAGTCGGCGTCCGAAACCAGGCGGTTGAGTTCGTCGACCGTCGCCGACGACGGAACGCGGTGCACCACGCCGATGCTCACCGTATAGGAGAAGCCCGCCTTCCCGGGGAACCTCGACGCGGCGGCAAGAGACCGAATCCGCTCGGCGAGGCTGACCGCTCCGTCCTTTCCCGTCCCGGGCAGTAGCAGAAGAAATTCCTCCCCGCCATACCGGCACGACACGTCGGACGTCCGCGCCGCGATCTTCATCACGGACGAGAAATCCCGCAGGACGTCGTCGCCGAAGTGGTGACCGTAGGTGTCGTTGACGGACTTGAAGCGGTCGATGTCCATGAACAGGAGGGAGAGCTCCTCGTTTCCGCGCGCGTGCAGGGCGAGAAGCGCGCGCGCCCTCTCGGAGAAATGGCGACGGTTGTACAGCGAGGTCAGCGAGTCGCGATACGCCATCTCCGAAAGGCGCTTGTCGGACTCCTCCTTGATGAGGAGAAGAACCCCCGCGCTCCCGACGTGCATAACGAGGACGAACAGAAGCAGCGAGGCGTCGTTCATGAGCTCCTCGAGGAATCGCGAAGCCTCACCCGCCCTCGAGATTTCCCTCCCCCTGAAAAGCGAAACGACGAAGGCCGTCACGTAGAGGGACCCGACAAGGACGCGCAGTGGCGAGCGGCCGGATCCCGCGATGAACAAGACGCCCGGGAGCACGAGAATGAGGAAGATCGAGTATGCGTTGAAGGCCAGGACCTGAACGAACTCGGCGCAGAAAAAATACACGGCCTGGAAACCGACGAGAACCAGCAGGAAAACCGCGTCTTCGACATGCCGGATCCAGCGTCGCGAAAGGCCGGACATGTCGAGCAGCATCAGGGCTTCAAGGAAAAACCCCGCGGTCAGCACGCTTTGCACGAGGGTAAAGGCGACGTACGGATGGATGTCCCGTCCTATGTACACGAAGAACCATCCCAGGGACTGGAGCGCCTTGGCGCCCACAAAGAGTCTCCTGCGGTCCATGTCTTTCGAATCGACACCCGAAAGGGCGTGGGTTATCCCCAGCAACCCGATAAAGGCATTCCCGAGAAAGAGAAGCCTGATCAGGGTCGAGACGTCGGAATACAGGAATCCTTCGATGACGGACAGCGCTTCCATACCCCAAGTATAAGGGCAGGTTCGCCCGTTAGCAATCTCGGGGGAAACAGACTGCGCGCAATCCCGAACGCGACCCGCTTCGGAATACCGATGGGACTAGCGACGGAACCTTCGGCGCGCGGCAAGCGCGTGCCCGTCGAGACCCTCGGCCCGCGCGATAACCTCGGCGGCGCGGACGGACCGCTCCCATCCCGAATCCTCGCCGGCCGGGGACCGCAAGGCGGTTACCGTCCTCAGGAAATGCCGTACGGAAAGGCCGCCGGTGAACCGCGCGCTACCCGAAGTGGGAAGGGTATGGTTGAGGCCCGCGGCGAAATCGCCAAGCACCTCGGCCGTGCGATGCCCGAGAAAAACGGAGCCGAAATCGCGGGCCGCGGCCTCGAGCCGGTCGCGTTCGCTTCCCTCCTCGAGAGCGAGCTCAAGGTGCTCAGGCGCCTTACTGTTCGCGATCCGCATGGCCCGGTCAAGCGTGTCCACGACGATGACGCAGCCGCTATCCTCGAAACTTTTTCGCGCTATCGCGTCGGCCGGCAGGCGCGAAAGGATGTTCTCCACCTCGTTCTGAACCGCCACGGCAAGGCTCCTGCTCGTCGTCACGAGAACGGCCTGCGCGTCGGGATCGTGCTCCGCCTGCGCATAGAGGTCGGCCGCGACCCAGGCTGGGTTCGCGGAATCGTCCGCCACGATCAGCACCTCGCTCGGGCCCGCGAGCAAATCGATACCCACCTCACCGAAAACGTACTTCTTCGCGGCCGTTACGTACTTGTTGCCGGGGCCCGCGATCACGTTTACGCTGGGAACCGTTCCGGTGCCGTAGGCCATCGCGCCGATCGCCTGGGCGCCTCCGATGGCGAACACCCGCGTAACCGCGCACATCGACGCCACCGCGAGGGTACGCCAGTCGGCCCAGGGCAACGCGGCGTCACCCGAGGGATGCGGAACGGGCGGGGTACAGAGAATGATCTCGCCGACTCCCGCCGCGCGCGCGGGAGAGGTACACATGATGACGCTGGAAACGAGCGGAAAACGCCCGCCGGGAACGTAGAGCCCGGCGCGGTCCACGGGGTGAATGCGCTGGCCGGTCACGAGCCCCGGAGCGAGCTCGACGTCGAAATCGTCGAAGGATCTCCGCTGTCGCTCCGCGAAGGCAAGCGCCAAATCCCGCGAAACGACGATCGCCTCGTACAACTCGCGGTCTTCCGTATAAAGCCGCTCAACCGTGGCCGCCAATTCGTCATGATCTATTTCGAAGGTTTCCGGATGGGCCCGGTCGAATTTCGCCGAAAACTCGCGAACCGCGGCATCCCCCCGTTCACGGACCGCCTCCAATATTGAAGGCACCGCCTCAGTCCCGGCGGAGTACCGGCGTGCCTGGAAAAAGGACTCCGGAATCGCTGTCCAATCGATGATGTTTAGTGAAGCCATGCCGTCAGTCACTCCTTTTTGGCAGTATATACATAAATTTACGTCTTGACAGCTCCGTTTCCTTAGTGGTATTACCAGTTTAGTAGTTATGTAAGTTTATTGTTTATATGTTTTTTACACAAATAGTTTAAAAAACAGCCAAGGCTTTAAACTACGGGAGATATACCCGTAAGGAGTCAGTGATGAAGATACCCACAACACTCAAGCATAAACCGGTTGTCGTATGCGAAAACTACGGATCCATAGACGGACGGAAGGCGTACGATTCGGACGCCCAGGGGCTGTCGCTGGGGCTTGCACAGTGGAACGACCGCGGAAGGGTCGACATCTCGGCCAAGGTATGGAGATATACCGGCGAAAAGTGGTCGCGGCAATCCGAGGAGCTCCCCCTCCACCGCGTGCTGGATCTCGCGATCCTGGTCGCGCGGACAAAGGCCTTCTTTCGGGAGGCATACCGCTTCCCGAAACTCTACTCCGAAGAGGAATTCAGGATAGACCGGATCGGGCTTCAAGGGGACGCGATGACCGTATCGGTCTGCACGGAGAATCCGATGATCGACGAGGACATCAAACTCTTCGGCGACGCGCTCTCGAAGGACGACGAGTTTCTCTCGGAGCGGCTTCACGTGCTCGCCAGAATTCTGGCGGATGCCGGATACGGGACGAAGGCGGAATGAGCCAGTCGTCGCGCAAGGAACTGCTCCGGGCCTACCGCGAGCGCGAGGAAATCGGGGGCGTGTACGCGCTCGTCAACGCGGATTCGGGAAAACGGCTCGTCCTCTCGACTACGAACATAGACAAGGCGTCGTCTCAGCTCGATTTCGCGAGGGCGACCGGGCTTTGCGTCCATCCCCTTCTCGAGAACGACTGGAAGGCCACGGGAGGCGCCTCGTTCTCCCTGGAAATACTCGAGCGGTTGCGAAGGGGCGAAACCCAGACGGAGGGCGAATTCACCGGGGATGTCCGCGCCCTGGAGGCGCTCTGGAAAGAACGGTTCGGAGAGACGGAACTCTACCGCTAAGGGGTGAAAGAAACGCGTGAAGGCGGTACAGTAGGTTCATGCGACTGATCAACTCCAGCCGGTCCGACCGCCTTCTTGCGGCTATCGTAACGCTTATGCTCGCCTCCCCCCATGCCCTCGTGTCCTGGGCGGTGCTCTTCGGGCCGCTTTCGGGCGGGAACGGACTGCCCGCCTGGTTCGCCGAGCGTCCGCTTGCGCCCGTCGTAGGCGTCTTTGTTTCGGGATACGTCGGGTACCGGCTGTCCTTCCGGATCCTTTCGCTCAGAAAGGCGGTCGCGCTTCTCGCGGCATCCTGCGCGGCGCTCACCTTCGCCTCCGTCGTTTCGGGGGTCCTCGTTCACCGTGACTACTTCTCCGCGGCGTTTCAGTATGTCATGGGCGTTCCCGTCGCCCTTCTCTTTTTGCTCGTTTCGAGGATGTCCGTCTCGAATCTTCCGTTTCGCCGGGAAACGACGCATTCGTTCGGTACCGCGGGCTACGTGCTTGCCTCCGCCTACGGCCTGTGGGTCATGATGATGGGGTATGCCGTCGTGACGCGCGCGGAACCGCGGCCCGTCGAGTCCATGATGTACAACGTGCTCAATCTCTGTCTCATAGTGTCGCTCGTCATCCTCTCGCGGGACATCCGCCTGCGGGGCCGGACCCGCGTGGAATGCTCGAGCGGCGGCCTTCTTCTGGACGGCAAGGACGTTCTCTCCGCGTTCGGGGTCAAGAAGGCGGGCATCTTTTACGCGTTCGCTTCGGCCGACAACCGCACTCTCCGGTGCTCGGAGATAAACGCCCTTCTCTCGCCGGACGGAACGGAATACGCGGATTGCGCGCACTGCGACGGCGAAAACACGAAGGCGGCGCTCTGCAAGCGCTACCGCACGACGTACAACGTGATCCTGGAACTCAAGAAAACGCTCGAACTCCTCGAGATCGGAAGCGTCACCTCGTCGGAAAACCGGAGGCTCATTCTGACGGAAGGATGGAAGCTCGTCTTGTTCGAGGGGGTTCGGCTCACGGTGAAAAAAGAAAAGACCGGACGGCGGGTCGCGGACCCGTCTCCGGCCTAAGTTTTTTTATTATCGCACTTTCTTACCTGCGTTTTTACCTGTCAGGACTATACCACGAAAGGGCGACGGCCGCGCGAAAAACGCGTACACGTGGAGCAAAGACGGCGGCCACCCTGCGGAAAACCGGGCGTTATTTCTTGTGCCGCTTGTCGAGTTCGTCCAGCACGTCCTTCCAGCTCACGCCCTCGCGGTACATGAGCACGTTCATGAAGTACAGGAGGTCGGCGACTTCCCAGACGACGTCGGCCTTACCCTCCGCCTCCACGAGTTCCTCGGCCTCCTCCTCGATCTTCTCGCGAACGCGCTCTGCCGTGAGGGTCGCGGTATAGGATCCCGGCCTCGGGTTCGCGAAGCGGTCGGCGATGACCGTTTCGAGGTACTCGAGGCTGTAGGGCCGGTCGGCCGTCGTGGAGAAGCAGGACCAGGCGCCGGTATGGCAGGTCGGTCCGTGCGGACGGACCGTTGCGAGCACGGCGTCGCGGTCGCAGTCGACCCTCATGCGCACGACCTCGAGGAAGTTCCCGGAGGTTTCTCCCTTCGTCCAGAGGGTATTGCGCGAGCGGCTCCAGAAGGTGAGCTTGCCCGTCTCGAAGGTCTTCTCGAAGGCCTCGCGGTTCGCGTAGCCGACCATGAGGGTCTCTCCCGTCTCCGCCTGCGCGACGACGGTGACAAGCTCGCTTTTGTTCCAGTCGAGGCACCCGATGAAGCCGTCCTTGAGGGCGACCTTCCCGGTATAAAGAGCCATGCCGAGCTGAACGTCGCAGCCGAGGCGCTCGAGGGCGACGACTTCGTCGACGGTCGAGACCCCGCCCGCGACGACGAGGCGGCACTTCACAGCCGCGCGCAGCCGCTCGACGAGGCCCATGTCGATGCCGGTCATCGTGCCCTCGCGCTCGACGCAGGTGAAGAGGAGCTCGGAGCAAAAGGGCTCGACGGCCTTCGCGCCCTCGACAAGGTCGATTCCGGCGCTTTCGGTCCAGCCCTTGACGGCGATCTTGCCGTCGCGCGCGTCGACGGAGACAATGAGCCGTTCGCGCCCGACCGCGGTCGCCATCGCCTCGAGGAAGGCCGTGTTGACCCCGGCCGACCCGTCGGGCATGGTGAAGGCGGCGGAGCCGATGATGACCTTCTCGGCGCCGAGGGAGACGAGTTCCTTCGCTTTCTTCGCGTCGCGGATGCCGCCGCCGACGCGTACCGAGCCCTTGCGGAGGAGGCCTGCGAGTATGGAGGTGTTCGCGGTCGTTCCGTCGGGCCTAACGTTCCGGAGCGCCTGGTCGAGGTCGATGATCGCGACCTCGCCGAAGCGGTCGAAGTCCGCGATAAGGGCGTCCGCGTCGTCGCGTTCGAGCACGAGGTCCTTGCCCTGCCTGAGCTGGACGACCTTGCCGTCTTTCAAATCAATGGATGCGATAATCATTGGTCAAATCCTTTGCGAGAGTTCTTTACGTCGTGAGGGTTCCCTTCGTGCTCGGCACGGCCCCGCCGAGCCGGCTTTCCACGGTGACCGCGGCCTTGAGGGCGCGCGCGACGGCCTTGAAGGCGGCCTCTATCTTGTGGTGGTCGCTTCTGCCCCGGATGATGTCGATATGGAGGTTGCACTTCGCGCCCGCGGCGAAGCCCTGCCAGAAGTCGTCGACGGTGTCGGTCTGGAAGGCGGCCGGGGCCTTCCCGGCGGCGATCTCGGCGTCGCTTCCCGTCACGGGTACCGCGCCCGAAAGGGCGAGCTCGCACACGAGAAAGGGACGTCCGCCGAAGTCGACCGCCGCGCGCGCGAGGGTCTCGTCCATCGGGTAGAGGAAGGAGCCCGCGCGGGAGATGCCGGCGCGGTCGGCGAGGGCCTTGTCGAAGGCCTGGCCGAGGGCGATCCCGGTATCCTCGACGAGGTGGTGCTGGTCGACCTCGAGGTCGCCCGAGAGCGATCCCGAAAGGTCGAAAAGGCCGTGCTTGCAAAACGAGGCGAGCATGTGGGAGAGAAAGCCTATCGGGCAGGCCACGTCGCACCGGCCCGAACCGTCAAGGTTCAGTTCGAGAGCGATGTCGGTCTCGCCCGTCTTCCGCTCGATCTTCGCCGTGCGAGGGGCCGTCATACCATCACCTTTCGGAGTTCGTACTCGAGTATGTCCGTGGCCCCGAGGGCCTTCAGTTTCGGCATGAGCACGGGAACCTCGCTTTTTTTGACGACGATCTTCACCGCGTAGCCGTCGTCGCCGTACAGGGGGGCGACGGTCGGGCTTTTCATGGCGGGCACGCCGCTGACGAGGTCGGCGAAGCGGGCGCGGGAGACGTTCATCTCGAGCATGACGCGGTTCCGCGCGGCGAGCACGGCCTCGAAGAGCATCTTGAGCTCGCCGATCTTGCGCGCCTTCTCGGGGTGGGCCATCGCCTCCTTCGAGGCGAACATCCGCGTCGAGCTTTCCATTATCGTGTCGACGATGCGGAGCCCGTTTTCCTGCAGGGTCCGGCCGGTCGCCGTGTTGTCGATGATCATGTCGGCGTCGTCCGGGGGAAAGACCTCGGTGGCGCCGTGCGTGCGCACGATGAGGTAGTTGAGCCCCTGGGCCTTGAGCCAGGTCTCGGCGTTGTTCACGTATTCGGTCGCCACGATCATCCGCTTCGTCCTGAGGGTCTTGTCGTCGATCTCGTTCGGGACGGCGGCGACGATCCGGACGCGGTCGAAGCCGAGGTCCATCACCTCGACGACCTCAGCGTTCGTCTCCCTGATCCAGTCGATCCCGGTGAAGCCGACGTCATGGGCGCCGAGCTCGAGGAGTTTTCCGATGTTCTGGGGCTTCATCACCTTGGCTTCGAGGTCGTCCTGGTTGACCGTCGGCCGGTAGGCGCGCTCGGGCAGGTGGATCGATATGCCGGCCTCGCCGAACAGGGACGAGACGCTCTCGTAGATGCGCCCCTTGGGCAGCAATATCTTCAGTTTATCCATCGTAATCCTCCGTACAGTCGTACTTTGTATATCGGCAGGCGGACTCACCGCCTGCGCCAAAAAAAAGCCGCCGACCCCTTCCGGGATCGGCGGCTCGCATTACAAACGCAAGGTCACCAGCGCATCAGCCCGGAATGGCGATCGAGAGGGGATGATGATGGTGATGAAACAGCGCCACTTCATTCATTGCAGTTCGAGTTAATCAGGTATCGCCCGTTTGGTCAACCCGGGCCGCGGGCGAACCCGTTTGACAGGGGAACCGATCCGCCGTACCATACGCTCATGATGCAAACCGAGCGGATCAGGGACGTCATTCGCTATATCCGGAAGTTCAAGGGCTCGACCGTCGTCATCCGGCTCGACGACGACGTGGTCGACTCCCCCCTCTTCGCGGGCCACATCCACGACCTCTCGCTCCTCTACGAGACCGGCATGCGCGTCGTCCTCGTCCCCGGGGCCAAAGGCCATATCTCCCGGGTACTCGACTCCTACGGCATCCCCTGGCAGCTGAAGGACGGGGTCCGCATCACCGGCGAGGAGGGGATGAACTTCATCAAGATGGCGGCCTTCGACATCTCCAACCGCATCATGACCCGCCTTTCGGCCGAGCGGATGACCGCCGTGATCGGCAACTGGGTCCGCGCGCGCGGCAAGGGCGTCATCGACGGCGTCAACTTCGGGAGCGCCGGGGTCGTCGAAAGCGTCCAGCTCGAATCCCTCACGCGGGCCCTCGACGACGGCTTCATCCCGATCATCCCCTGCATCGGCTGGACGTCGACGGGACGGCCGTACAACATCTCCTCGACCGAGCTCGCCGTGGTCACCGCGGTCGCCCTGAAGGCGGAAAAGCTCTTTTTCCTCGGAAGCGGCGCCACCGTGTCCGTCGACGACTTTACTATACCGGCTGGAGCGGCGATCTCCCCCGAGGGCCGCATGGCCGCCATCTCGGTCGACGAGATCGACGCCTTTATCGGGTCGAACCGGGTTCTCCTCGAAGGCGGCGGCGAGGCCGCGGAACGGGCGCTCGAGATCGTCGATTTTCTCGTCCAGGGACGGGACGCCTGCCTCAGGGGCGTCACCCGGGCCCACATACTCGACGGGGACATCGACGGCGTGATCCCGGCGGAGATCTTCTCCGACCTCGGCTCCGGCACGATGATCTACCGCAACAACTACGGCAGCTTCCGCCCGATGACCCGGGAGGACATCCCCTCCGTCCTCTCGTTGATGAACCCCTTCGTGGAACGCGGCATCCTCCTTCCCCGCTCGAGCGAGGAGCTCGAGCAGGCGGCCCACGAATTCGTCGTGTACGAGATCGACGGGGGGCTTCGCGCCTGCGCGGCGCTCCATTCGTATCCGGAAAACATGGGGGAGATCGCCGGCGTCGCGGTCGACGAGGCCTACGCGCACATGGGGATCGGGCCGAAGATCATGGAGCTTCTCATCGCGCGCGGGAAAAGCGCGGGATTTTCGTCAATATTCGTCCTCACCACGCAAACGGCGGACTGGTTCGAGAGATTCGGCTTCAAATCCGCCGATATCGCGCGTCTCCCGGCGAAAAGACGGGAGAAATGGGACGCGAAACGCGGATCACGCATGCTCGTTCTTGAATTCTAGATAAATTTCTTGATAAATACGGCGAACCGGGTCTATTATCAAACGATAAAGGAGGCTCGCCGTGGCCGATTCATCATCGCAAGCCCGAATAATCCTGGAAGACGGTACCGAGTTCGAGGGGGAATCCTTCGGGCACGAAAGCTCGTGCGCGGGCGAGGTCGTCGCGTACATCGGACAGGCGGGGCTTCCCCAATTGCTGACCGACCCGGCGATGCGCGGGGTCGTGCTCGTTCTCTCGCAGCCGGTCGCGGGCGCCTCCGGAATACCGAACGACTCAGACGACGCCCTCGGACTTTCAGAGTCGCTTGAATCGGGGGAGATACAGGTCGCCGGTCTCGCCGTCGCCGATTACTGCGGCGACTCGACGCGGTCGGACGGAAACCGCGGCCTTTCGAAATGGCTCAAACGCCACCAGATCCCCGCCGTCTCCGGGATCGACACGCGCGCCCTCATCCGCCGTCTCGCCTCCCGGGGCACGATGCGGGGAAAGATCCTCTCGTCGGTCGGCCGGGACGTCTCCTTCAGCTCGGCGTCCCAGGCGAACCAGCCGGCGCACGTCTCGGTCAAGCGCTCCGTCGCCTACGGCTCGGGACCGAGAAAGATACTCCTCGTGGACGCGGGAGCCCGCAACTCGGTGATCCGGCGCCTCGTGACGCCGGAGACGACCGTCCTGCGCGTGCCGTGCGCCCACGACTACGGCAAGGAACAGTTCGACGGCATCGTGATCGCGGGGAGCCCGGGCGACCCGACTTCCTGCGACCGGACAGCCGCGATCCTCGGGGCGGCCTTCGAGCGGAAAAAGCCGGTCTTCGCCGTCGGACAGGGAGCGGTCATACTCGGCATGGCGGCCGGGGCCTCACCGTACCGGATGTCGATGGGCCACCGCGGGCCGGGGATCCCGTGCGTCGACCTCGAAACGGGCCGCTGCTGGATAACCGCGCAAAACCACGGATACGGCATCCGCGACGACTCCCTGCCCGCGGGATGGTACCCGACCTTCCTCAACAACGCGGACAACACGATCGAGGGCTTCGCCTCGGAAAAGGGACTCTTCTCCGGCGTGCTCTTCCAGCCGGAGGGAAGCCCGGGACCCCGGGACACGGCATGGCTCTACGACCGCTTTCTCTCGGCGGTCGTCTCCGGAGGGACGCACGCATGAAGAAATACAGGATATCGACGCCCAAGGCGGTTCTCATACTCGGCTCCGGAGGACAGCGTATCGGCCAGGCGGGGGAATACGACGACGCGGGCATCCAGGCCATCCGCGCGTTCAGGATGGACGGCATCAGGACGATCCTCGTAAACCCGAACATGTCGGCCGTGCAGACCAGCGAGGGTCAGGCGGACGCGACCTATTTCCTGCCCGTCACTCCCGAGTTCGTCACGCGCGTCATCGAGAAGGAGCGTCCCGACTCGATCCTCGTGAACTACGGGGGAAAGACGGCCTTTGCCTGCGCGCTCGAGCTCGAGGCGGCGGGCGTACTCGAGAAGCACGCCATCCAGGTGCTCGGCACGCCGCTCGAGACCATCCGCGCGACGAAAGAGCGCGCGCGCTTCGCCACGCTCATGCGCGAGGCGGGAATCCCGGCCACGGAGATATCGGCGGCCGCGACCGCCGACGAGGCGAAGGCGGCAGCCGCGCGCCTCGGCTACCCGGTGCTCCTCCGCGGCGCCGGAAAGACCGAGGAGGCCTCGCTCACCGTGTGCGCGACGGGAGAAGAGATCGACGCCTTCTTCGCGCGCGCCGCGCGGGAGGAGGAGGTGTCAGTCGAGGAATTCCTCGGCGGCTGGAAGGAGATCGAGCTCGAGGTCGTTCGCGACGCGATGGACAACTGCGTCGTCGCGTGCAGTCTCGAGAACGTCGATCCCATCGGCGTACACACGGGCGACTCGCTCGTGATCGCGCCGTGCCAGACGCTCGCCGACGGGGAGATGCGGTCGCTCAGGGAGATGGCCTTCGCGGCCGTCCGCGCGCTCGACGTCGTCGGAGAGGCGAACATGCGTTTCGCCAAGGACCACGACTCGCCGGCGTTCCGCCTCTTCGAGGTGAACGCGCGCGTCTCGCGGAGCACCGCCCTCGCCTCGCGCGCCACGGCCGTTCCCCTCGCCTTCGTCTCCGCGCGCGTGGCCCTCGGCTTCTCGCTTTCCGAGATACAGCATCCCCTCATCGCCGGGGGAAAACTCTGCGTCGAGGCCGCGCCGGACTACCTCGCGCTCAAATTTCCCCGGTGGGACCTTGACCGTTTCCCCGGCGTCGACCGCCACCTCGGCTCTGTCATGAAGTCGGTCGGCGAGGCGATGGCCTTCGGCCGCACGCTCGAGGAAGTCCTGCAGAAGGCCGTGCGCATGGCGACCCCGGGAGTCCCGGGCATTGCCTGCAACGGACACGAGTTCAGGGACATAAAGGAGGAGCTGCGCAACCCGACCGACCGGT
>LVBL01000136.1 GCA_001604405.1 Spirochaetales bacterium Spiro_10 | reverse complement strand
GTATAAGAGACAGATTATGAACTATAAGGATTATTCGCTACTGGATACACTCAAGGTCGTTAATCGTTTTTATACAGATAGCGAGATCACAAAAGAGCTTCAGATCGATACAACAACACTTAATCGGTGGCGAAATGGTAAAATTGTGCCGAAAGCATATGCCAAATCAGCACTTGATGAAATGTTGGTAAAAATAAAACTTCCAAAGCATAAAAAAAGTGATTTTACTTTCATAGACTTATTTGCAGGTATTGGTGGAATAAGAAGAGGTTTCGAAAAAGCCAGAGGGCAATGTGTTTTTACGTCGGAATGGGATGAATTTGCCCAAAAGACTTACAATGCAAACTATAAATCTTTTGATCTTATAGCGGGTGATATTACAACTATTAATGAAAAGAGCATTCCCGATCATGATGTGCTTCTGGCAGGCTTTCCCTGTCAGCCGTTCTCTCTTGCTGGTGTATCCAAAAAAAACTCATTGGGTAGAGCCCATGGTTTTTCTGATCTTACGCAAGGGACACTTTTTTTTGATGTGGCGAGAATCATTAAAGTAAAAAAGCCGAAGCTTTTTGTTCTTGAAAATGTCAAGAATCTTGTTTCGCATGATCAAGGACGAACATTCAAGATTATTCAAAGTGTTCTTCATGATGAACTTGACTACACACTCTCATGTGAAGTAATCGATGGACAACATTGGGTTCCACAACATAGAGAGAGAATCGTTATAGTCGGAACAAAAGAAAAAACCGATATAAACCTTAAGAACATGAGATTGCCCCCAAAAGGAGCGATTCGTCTTAAAAACATTTTACATAAGACAGATGGAACAGAACCATTTATTCCAAGCGATGGTAATAAATACTTTGATCATGATAACAAGTGTGTGAATAGAAAATACACATTAACAAATAATCTTTGGGCATATTTACAAGCCTACGCCGAAAAGCATCGTTCTCTTGGAAATGGATTTGGTTTTGGACTTGTTGGCGAGAACGATATAGCAAGGACACTTTCAGCAAGGTATTATAAGGATGGGTCAGAGATTCTTGTGTATAATGGTGAAGGGATAAACCCAAGGCGATTAACACCCAGAGAATGTGCTCGGTTAATGGGATATGATGACGACTTTATTATTCCTGTGTCAGACACCCGTGCATATAAACAGTTCGGGAACTCTGTCGTCGTTCCGCTTTTTTCTTCTGTTGCATCATATGTCAAATATTACATAAACTAAATGGATATTGTTAGTAAAGACAAACGAAGCCAGATGATGGCTAATATTAAAAATAAAAACACGAACCCGGAAGTTCTTATTAGAAAGGAACTGTTTAGGAGAGGATTTCGATACAGAATCAATATCAAGGACGTATTCGGAAAACCTGATATTTTATTGCACAAATATCAAGTAGTGATATTTATTCATGGATGTTTTTGGCATGGGCATAAATGTAAATACTTTAAAATTCCTGAAACAAATACAATTTTCTGGACTAACAAAATCAATAAAAACAGAGATAGAGATTTATTGGTTCAAAGCAAACTACAATCAGAGGGTTGGCGAATTGCTTGTATTTGGGAATGCTCGATAAAGAAGAAAGAAACATTAAGTGAATTACTTGACGCACTTTCACTTTGGATATTATCAGACGATAAAAAAATTGATTTATAGTTATTATCTTCATTTTGTCATGAAGATAATATTATGAAGTTTCAGAAAGTTATTGAAAATATTGGTAAACAAGAAAGACCTTTGAGTAGAATCTATGGATATCGTCGGAATCCTGATGGACACTATGAAATTGTTCCTGATGAAGCTGCCGTTATTCGAAGTGTAATATCATCGATTGCTACACGCATCAGTGATTCAGTAGAGCAAATCACTTCTGATTTACTCCAGCAATACCAATCAAAAAATATTAGGAATAGATCAGGGCGATTGTGGAATCATCAGGCACTAATTTCTTTAGTAAAGCCTATTTATTGTGGAATCGTAATTAGTGATTTTGGTATATGGCGAAAATCTAAAATTTACCCTGCTATCGTCAGTGCAGATATAGTCAGAATAGCCCTTAAAAGGCTAAAAAAGGAAACTTAAGGGCATTTTTCCCAGCCATAAACGCGCACCACGGGGTCGTGGTGCAATCATTTTAGCAAAACCATGAAAGTATATTAGGAACGGTTAAAACACTCATTTTCATGGTCTTACAAAATACCAGTTTTTTTTAATAAACTGATGCTTCTGCATGGTGATTTACTGATGGCTCGATATTTAAATACTTCAACAAATCAGCTTCCAATCTTTTACATTCTTCTTCCTCTTCTTCTACTGATAATTTTTTTTGCTCCTTCTTGAGTGGAATCGAATCGATATTGCTAATTGTATATTTTACATCGGAAATAGCATGGTTATTTTCAAACTCAATATCATCATTGTTATCTTTTTTTGAATCTGGTTTATCAATGCTGTGTAGTTTGAATCCAATAACTTCTTCGAGCTTATCTTTGCATTTATCACTATCAACTATATAAAACATTCCAGTAGCTTTCCTCTTGGATGAAATTATCTCAGAGAGACGTTTTCCAAAAGAAGTAAATGACAAGTCCTTTTTTTCTGCTGTATCCTCTTTCCACTTTTTCCAATGTCCGAACATAACCAACGCAGATATTTCTTTAACGTCTTTGTTTTCCTTACCGTTAGTGTAATGCAGAATATTAGCTTCCACTGAGGCGTCGCCATACCAGCAATCAACGAGCCACTTGGCAACAGGGTTCTCAGATGACAAAGATTCCATGCGACAATCCTCTGTAGCCACGGCATCGAAATTATTTACATCTGCAAAGAAGTCTGTAGTTATTTCACGATTCTGTAATAAATACATCAATGCTTCATAACCACCATCTGCCAATTCATCATGAATAGACTTAAAATAGGCTGAATCATTTTGATGTTGTGTCGATGTTGTAAATACTTCATAGCGACGATTTCCTTGTTCGATAGGCGCCGCAAAGTTTTCGTTAGTGGTAATCATTAAATGGATATAATTTTGCGCGGTGAAAGTATCCTTGCCTTTACATTCAATTTGAATTGAATCCGATCCTGTGATGTTTTTAAGTATTCCCCATACACTTCTATCACCACTCCATATTGCTTCATCAGCTACTACAAACACTTTGCCGTAAAGAACAGAGTTGAAATTATTAGTTAGCGCCTTGTTTGAAATGGAAACTGCATAAAGCTGCCCCATTAAATGTATTAATGTTTCAAATAGAGTATTTTTACCTGTTCCTTGCGCGCCACGGATTACCAATATTTTAGGATGCTTTACAGATGGAAATTGAATCATTTGAGCAAACCAGTCGAGCATCCAATTATATCGTGCGTCTTGTTTATCACATATATCATTGTATAAAAAATCTAAAAACTTCTGACAAGTTTTTGAATTATTACCTTTAATACTCCACCCGTTCCACGTATTATAATATTGAAACCCATTATTATAGTAAGCTCCGGATGGTTCTGTTGGAAGCATTTTTATACCATCATACCGAAGTGTTTTATCTGAATTGAACCAAGTCTGGAAAACAGATAGCTGCTTCTTTGTAGTGGTAAATGATAATTCACCATTTGATTCAAATATTTTTTCAATTGATTCTTGATATATTACCTTATTTGCAAAATAGTCTTTTGCATTACAAATATCGAGTTGCCAATCAATCGGGGCATAAGTATCAAGTATTCGTATTTTATTCCCAACAGATACAACGATGTATCTTGCATTCATTGATTTTGTTGCTTCTGTTTGTAGCTCGTTATTTTTTTTTGTAAGTATTTCCTGTATTTGGTTAATATACTCATCAATTTTTTTTTCTCCATACCGTTTTATTAATTCTTCTGGAACTTTACACATTTCTACTCTCCTTTTTAATAAAAAAAACCAATAGAATCATCGAGTTGCGTTCGATGATTCTATTGGTCATGTAATTCATGATAGAAGGTGATACTTTACGCAACTTTATTATCACCAGTTATATATAACTATGCATTTTCTCCTATCTTTTTTAACTTTCTAAATACTTTTTTTGACTTTTTTAGTTTGTGTATAGTGTATAGTGTAGTTGTTGGTTTCATCGGGGGGTGGCACTTATTGTTCGTAGTATTCATAGTAAAAGAAAACTAACTGATAAATAACATACATCATACATTCCTACATTTGGTTTTTTTTATTTATTTTTGGTATTTCCCGCCCCCCCCTATAGTAGTTTAACAACAGCACCGATATAACCGCATATATTGGAATGTTTCCTTGCTCAACTGCAATTTTCTTAAGCGTTGTATGAATAACTGCGGGGATTTTTATTGTTTTACATTGATTGCCTGTTTTTTTCATGCTTTTTTAAGGATTTTGACCACATTCAATTCTGAATGATTACTTAAATAAATAAATGTATTCCCTATAGCCGCTGGGCGGTTATTCTCACAAATGATAATTGGTGTTAAATCACCTGTCTCTCGAAACCATGAGTTAATGCTTGATTTATTGATTGAATAAGATGTGTTATCAAAAATATACGCGGAATAATTTCCTATAAACATTTGACCAATATCATCTGCATAACGATTTGTTGGTGCATCATATACAATATTTTTTGCTGTTAGATGCCTAATGATTTCTTCGAACTTCTCATCATCATAGATAGACACGAATACACGAGCTTCATTCAAAACTTACCTCCTATATATTTATCTTGGAGGTAAAATCAAATATATCACATATATTTA
>LVBL01000050.1 GCA_001604405.1 Spirochaetales bacterium Spiro_10 | reverse complement strand
CCCCGGGCCGCGGGAAAGACCGTGTTCACGACGGACGAGGCGATAGCGACGGCGCGCGAGCTCGGCTACCCCGTGCTCGTCAGGCCCTCGTACGTGCTCGGCGGACAGGGCATGGAGATCGCCTACTCGGACGACGACGTCGCCGAGTTCATGGAGATCATCAACCGCGTCGCGCAGGAGAACCCGATCCTCGTCGACAAGTATATTGAGGGAACCGAAGCCGAGGTCGACGCGGTGTGCGACGGAACGGACATACTCATACCCGGCATCATGGAACACGTCGAGCGGACGGGCGTCCACTCGGGCGACTCAATCTCGGTATATCCCGCGCCGAGCCTCACGAAAGAGCAGAAGGCGAAGATGGCCGACTACTCGGCCCGCCTCGCGCGGGAGCTCAACGTCATCGGGCTCATCAACATACAGTTCATCGCGAAGGGCGACGACGTCTACGTCATCGAGGTCAATCCGCGCTCTAGCCGCACGGTCCCCTACATCAGCAAGGTGACCGGCGTGCCGATCGTCGATCTCGCGACCCGGTGCATGTTCGGCGAGAAGCTCGCCGACATGGGCTACGGGACGGGGGTGTACCGCGAGTCGGAATACTACGCGGTGAAGATGCCGGTCTTCAGCTTCGAGAAGCTCTACGGCGTTGAGACCGCCCTCGGCCCCGAGATGAAATCGACGGGCGAGGCGCTCGGCATCGCCCGGAATTGGGAGGAGGCGCTCTACAAGGGCTTCCGCGCCTCCGGCATGAAGATCCGGATGAAGGACGACGGCACCTACAAGGGAACGGTCGCCGTGAGCCTCAGGGAACGCGACTGGGCAGAGGCCCTGCCGGTCGTGGAACGGTACGCGCGCGCGGGCTTCCGCATTCTCGCCACCGCGGGCACGAGGTCGTATCTCATGGAACACGGCATCGAGGCGGGCTCGATCGGAAAGCCCTCCGAGAGTTCGCCGAACATCATGGACGCCCTCAAGGCGGGCGAGCTCTCGCTCGTCATCAACACACCGACGCGCGGGCGCGACCGGAGCCGGGACGGTTTCCGCATCCGGCGCGGCGCCGTCGAGCACAACTGCGCCTGCCTCACCTCGCTCGACACGGCGAAGGCCCTTGCGAGTTGTCTCGAGCGCGGCGTCGACCGCGTGCTCGAGCCGGTCAACATCGCGGCCGTCTTCGCGAAGTAAGAAAACAAAAAAGCCGTCCGGCTGTCCGGACGGCTTTATCTTGTACGCGCCGCGCTTCACGCGCTAACGCCTCGCTTGTCAGAACAACACGCCGAGGGTAACGCCGGTCACGTAGGTATTCCCTTCCTTGTCAAAGTAATACTTGAACGGTACCTCGATCCGCACCGGTCCCATCGCGACGCCGAGGCTCGCCATGACGTGCGGCCGCATGAAATCGGGATCCCCGCTCGTAGTTGTGGCAATATTTACCGATCCGGGTGTTACGTATATTTGGTCTGCGTACGCAGGATCAACTTCAAACTCCAAATCTTGAGTCGACTTAAGGTTGATCTTCCCCTGCCCGAAGACGATGTCCACGCCCGCGCCGACGTTCAGGTCGATGATGTAGAGAAGGCGCAGTCCGGTGCTCACCTGGAGCGGTATCGTGTAGGTAGACGACTCGACCGAGGCAACGATGGTTGGGGCAGAGCTAACAGTACCGATCACAGTCGTTCCGCCTAAACCGATATCATTTGTAGTTATAACTTGACTAATACCGATGTCGCCCGTGTCGGTAATGCCGATCTCGGTGGTATTCCGCTGGTAAAAGAGGCCGCTCGCCACGGCGAGGCCGCGCCAGCGAACCACCCCGAGTGGGACGGACTTCGGTTCGATGAGCTGGTAGCTCAGGCCGGCGCCGACCGAGAGGGCATTGAAGGCATAGCCTTCGCCGAGAAGCCCTTCGGGGATATCCGCGTAGCCAAACTTAGCCATTCCCCGGAGTCCCGAAACGAGAAAACCGAGGTTGAAGGTCGCCGTGACGTTGAGGGGCTGGGTCGCGATACCCGCGTAGACGTCACCTTCGTCCTCGATAAAGTTGGCCGAGTCGACCTTGCTGAGAAAGGAAAGACTCGGAAGTGTTACCGCAACCGAAGACCCGAGTGAAATCGAAAAAACCTTGATGTCGTGGGAAGCGCGAAGGAAGCCTTCCTGGGCGGTCGCCGCGCCAGCATTCGCGAAGCCAGAAGCGACATTCGGTATGTTAGTATATTCTGTGATTTCACTAGAAAACAAATTAATCTCATCTTCGAGATCCTGAGCCAAACTACTGAAAATTGCATCGTTAAATGATGGATCACTAGTAATCGGTCCGGATATAGTCGGCGGCGTTACTACAGCAACCTGTCCCCATGCCCCGGTCGAGATAACAACTATTAAAAATAAGAAAGCGTACAGTTTGGGTTGATTCAGTCGCGTCATACAAGTACCCTCCTGGAGGCACGTCGTTTCCCCATACGGGGACGCCGTACATCCGATTACTGTAAGTTTACCACATGTATCCTGCCGAAATCAACGAAATCGCCGGTTTTGTCATCCCGGGAGCGCGTTCCGTCAAGGATCGTCCGGGCGATCGACCGCATACTGAACCCGTAGCCTGCACAGGACTACGGGAGGTTTCGTATGGAAATGAAGGCAATCGGATCGATTCGGGCCCAGGAGGGCTTCGCCGTTGAGCTCGCGGACGAATACGCGACGGGGCTTTCGGGTTTGCGCGGGTTCAGCCACGTCGTCGTGCTCTGGCATCCCCACGAGGTGCCGGACTGGGACGGAAGCGCCCTGACCACGCCCAAGCCCTACCGGCTCGCCCCGGACAGCCTCGGCATATTCGCCACGCGATCGCCCTGGCGGCCGAACGGAATCGCGATGAGCGTCGCCGAGATCGTCGCCGTCGACGAGAAAAAGGGGACCGTCTCGCTCGCCTGGATCGACGCGGACCACGAAAGCCCCGTGCTCGACATCAAGCCCTATCACCCGAGCTCGGACCGGATCAGGGACGCCCGCGTGCCCGACTGGTGCGCGCACTGGCCGGCCTGCTACGAGGAAAGCGGCGCCTTCGACTGGGAGGGCGAGTTCCTCTTTCCGTCGTAAGGGGCGCGATGTGCCCGACGGGACCTATACAAGGGCGATCGGGATGTAAATCCCGGTAGCCCCGGCGTCTCCGCCCTCGCCGTACCGCTGGAATTCCCAGGAGGCGGCCGGGGTGGCGTCGTGCGTCCCGAACCAGTCGCGATAGATGTACCGGTAGGCCTCGAAAAAGGTCGAGGGGTCGCCCCGGTGCACGAAGCGGAGGCAGCGCGCGGGAGGTACGAGCCGCGTCGAGAAGACCGGCTCCTGCGGGACGGAAGGATCCGCCTCGACGGCGCAGAGGATGGAAATACCGCCGAGGATCTCCTCGTCGGACCAGGACGAGAACTGGAAGGTCTCTGCGTCCCGCGCTACGCCGCGCACGAGGCGGCGCGCCTTCATGAAGGTTTCCCACGGCTTGTGGAAGCCCGGAGTCCCCTCTTCCATGAAAAACGCCATCCCGACGAGGAAATGGCCCGGATCGTCCGCAAGCTCGGGTTCCGCGCTGTCGAGGGGCAGTTCCCCGCGCGGCCGCGACGGAGCCGGCCGTTCCATGAGCGGAAAGCCGATGGCGCGGGACTCGCGTACCAGCCGCGGAGGAAGGCCGAAGCGCCGCTTGAAGGCGCGCGAGAAGGTTTCGTAATCCTCGAAGCCGTACGCCTCCGCGAGAGCGGCGAGCGGGATGTCGGTAGAGACGATCTCTCGGGCGATCGCCGAAAGGAGTCTGCCAGCCATGTACTCGCGCGGGCCCATCCCGACGATCGCCGAAAAGAGATGCGCAAAGTGGCGCGTGGAATAGCCGATGCGGCGCGCGAGTGCCTCGACCGTTTTCGGCCGGGCCGGGGAGTCCTTCGAGGTGAGGGCCTCCTCGTAGAGGTCGATCGCGCGCAGGATGTAGTCGAAGCCGGTCATGCCACCGAGTATACCACGTCCGCGCGGATTACAGGCTCACGCTTACGACGAGGGTTCCCGGCAGGAACACGAAGGAAACGTCCTCGAGGCCGAGCCATTCGTGCATGGCCGGAAGGGCGTATCCCGAGACGACTCCCGCGAGAACGTCGAGCATGAGGCTCCCGACGGGGCGGTCCCCGCTCGCGTCCGAGGCGAGGGTCACGGCCGCGAGGGAATAGGCGGCGACGGTAACGGGTATCCGGAGAGAGGATTCGCCCGCGTACCGGCTGAAGGCGTAGGTCGCGAAGGACGCTCCGGTCACGGCGCTCGTCGTCAGGTACCCGAAGGTATCCCCCTCCGACAGGGCGATCGTGGAAAGGCTGACCGAGGCGGCATACTGGGAGATTACGCGTCCGCGCGCCTGTTCGCCGACCGCCAGACCCACGATGAGGGGGGAATAGAGGGCGCCGAAGGCCGATACGCGGGATATGGAATCCGCGGGAACCTCGGTTTCGCGGGGGGACAGCAGAAGCGCATCCACGATGCGACTGCCGGTTCCCTCGGGAAGCACGGAAAGAATGGACTGCGCCGAAACCGGGCGGGCCATCATGATGAACGCAAGACCAACAATTATGAAATGAACCATAAACACGGCAGGGTGTTTTCTCATGGTCATTCCTCCACTCTCAGTGTAGTAAAGCAGTGTAAAAAATGCAAGAGTTTTTGCACTTTTTGCACATTTTAGATAAATAATTATTTGTGTATATTATTCACCTTTTCGGGCTATTTTTGCATATTTATACAATTACTACTTGATCTCCGCACCCCGTTTCTGTATAGTACCTTCAGCAGAGAAGCAACGGGGCTTCCCGCGTACGGCCATGTACTCATGGACTGACACGGGAAGCCCCCTTTTTTTGGTCCGTCGGACACGCGAGGCTTCCTGCGAAACACTGCATTCTTGAGGAGGAATGAGCGATGTGTGGAATCGTCGGAGCGTTTGACATCAAGCAAAACACGGAGCCATTCCGTAATCAGATCCTGAAAATGGCGAAGACTCTCAGGCACCGGGGACCGGACTGGTCGGGCATCTATTCGGGGGACCGGGCCGTACTCGCGCACGAGCGGCTCGCCATCGTCGATCCCCTGTCGGGCAACCAGCCCCTGTTCAGCAAGGACGGGAAGCTCGCCCTCGCCGTCAACGGCGAGATCTACAACCATAAAGACATCCGCGCCCGGTACGCGGGGAAGTACGAGTTCCTGACGGAATCCGACTGCGAGGTGATCCTGGCGCTCTATCGCGACAAGGGTCCCGACCTCCTCGAGGACCTCAACGGCATCTTCGCCTTCGCCCTCTACGACATCGAGCGGGACTGCTACCTCGTCGGGCGCGACCACATCGGCATAATCCCCCTCTATCAGGGATGGGACGCCGAAGGCCGCTACTACGTCGCGAGCGAACTCAAGGCGCTCGAGGGCGTGTGCACGGAAATCCGGGAGTTCCTGCCGGGAACCTCGTACTTCGTCGAGAGCGGAAAGGCGCCGGTGACGAAACAGTGGTATTCACGCGACTGGATGGACTACGACGCCGTCAAGGACGCCAAGACGGACATCGCCGCCCTGCGCGCCTCGCTCGAGGCGGCGGTCAAGCGCCAGCTCATGAGCGACGTCCCGTACGGGGTGCTCCTCTCGGGCGGTCTCGACTCGTCGGTCATCGCCGCGGTCACGCAGAAGTTCGCCGCCAAGAGGGTCGAGTCGGACGACACGCAGGAGGCCTGGTGGCCCCGCCTCCACTCCTTCGCGGTCGGACTGTCGGGATCTCCGGATCTCGCCGCCGCGCGCAAGGCCGCCGACCACATCGGCACCGTGCATCACGAGATCCACTTCACCGTGCAGGAAGGCCTCGACGCGATACGCGACGTCATCTACCACATCGAGACCTACGACATCACGACGATCCGGGCGTCCACGCCGATGTACCTCCTTTCCCGCGCGATCAAGAGCATGGGTATCAAGATGGTCCTCTCGGGCGAGGGCTCGGACGAGCTCTTCGGGGGCTACCTCTACTTCCACAAGGCCCCCGACGCGCGCGAACTCCACGAGGAAACGGTGCGCAAGCTCTCCAAACTCCATCTGTACGACTGCCTCCGCGCGAACAAGTCGCTCGCGGCGTGGGGCGTCGAGGGGCGCGTGCCCTTCCTCGACAAGGAGTTCATCGACGTCGCGATGCGGATGAACCCGCGCGACAAACTCTCCGGCGCGGCGAGCGTCGCCATCTCGGCCGACGGCAAGCCCCGGATCGAGAAATGGGCGCTTCGCGAGGCCTTCAAGGACCTCCTTCCCGCCGAGATCGTCTGGCGCCAAAAGGAACAGTTCTCCGACGGCGTCGGCTACAGCTGGATCGACTCGCTCAAGAAACTCTGCGAGGAAAAAGTCTCGGACGAGCAGTTCCGCAGGGCTGCCGACCGGTACCCGGTAAACACGCCGATGACGAAGGAGCAGTACTACTACCGCACGATCTTCGAGGAATGCTTCCCGTCGGCGAGCGCGGCGAAGACGGTAGCCTACGAGGCGAGCGTCGCCTGCTCCACCGCGAAGGCCCTCGAGTGGGACGCGGCGTGGAAGGGGATGAACGACCCGTCGGGCCGCGCGGTCTCGGGCGTTCACGAAAGCGCCTACAAGGGATAGGCCTCGTGGCGGATGTTTGCCTGACGGACGAGCTCGTCCGGAGGATGGTCGGGTACAACGCGCCGGACGTCCGCCGCGTGAGCCACGCGCTCAAGGTGCTTGCCTACGCGAGGATGATCGCGCTCGCGGAGGGCCTTTCGGGCCGCGAGCTCGCCTGCGTGGAGGCCGCCGCGACCCTGCACGACATCGGCATCCTCGAGGCCGAGCGCAAGCACGGCTCGGCCGCGGGCGCCTGGCAGGAACTTGAGGGTCCTCCGATAGCCCGCGGGATGCTCCTGGCGGCCGGCGCCGACGGGGCGATGACGGACCGCGTCTGCTTCCTCGTCGGCCACCACCACACCTACTCCGCGGTCGACGGAACCGACTTCCGAATTCTCGTCGAGGCCGACTTTCTCGTGAACGCCGACGAGGACGCCATGGCCCCCGAGGCCGTCGCCTCGGTCGACCGCGCGGTCTTCCGGACGAAGGCGGGCGCGGCCCTCCTGCGCGAGCTCTACCCCGCGGGTTTCGTCACGGGGGATTGAGCCTGCGATACCAGTAGGAATAGGCGGGTTTGAAGCCGAGACTTTCGTAGAGCCGGATCGCCACGGCGTTGGTCGCGACGACCTGCAGGTATCCCGCCCTCGCGCCGCGGCGCCGCGCCTCGTCCATGATCGCGACCATGATCTCCCGCCCGTAGCCCCTGCCCCTTCGCGCCGGGTCGACGATGATATCGAAAAAACCGACGACTCCCCGCTCGACCGCCCCGTAGCCGCAGGCGACGATGCCGCCGTCGACCGGGAGCGAGGCGACGATCGTGTCGACGCCGATCAGAGCGAGCATCCGCGTCAGCGTCTCGCGTTTTGCCTCCGGATACCCGTTGAAGGACGCGCACGCCGTAATCCAGTCAGCGTCGAAGACGTCCCCTATCCCGACTCGCGACGCGGCGACTCCGGAATCGCCGAGACCGACGGTCATGACCGCGGTCTCGGTGACTTTTTCGTAGCCGCGCGAGACGAGCGCCGCGTCCAGCGACTCGTGCCGCGGAATGCCGAGGATCTTGAACACCGGCGGAAGTCGCTCTGACGCGTAAAAGCCTTCGGCGTAATCGACAAGGGCGCCAAAGTCGGCCGGGTCGGTATAGAGGGGGTTCGCGGAGTTCGCGCGGTTCGTGTATCCGTTCGAGGACCGAAGGAGACAGCCCTTGAATACGCAGGTCTTCAGCGAAGGCCAGGCGTTCAGGGACATCTCCTCGTACCCTATCGGGGAGTGCGGGCTCGCCGCATCCGGTAGCGCGCTCACTTTTCACCTCCGATATCGTCCGCGGAACTCTCAAGACCGGCAAAGTACCGGGCCATCATGTCCCAATAGCCCATTTCGTGAGAGTCAAGCTTCCAGAGACCGGCGCGATACCGCACGACCTTTCCCTTGAAATACCGCCTGACACGCACGTCTCCCTCGCCCTCGAAATCCACGAACCCCAGAACCTCGTAGGCGGCGTTCGGAAGTTTCGTCACGCGGGTGCGGCCCTCCCCGAGATTCGGGAAGGCAGCCGTGCCCGGGGTCCGCACGCGCTCGCGCATGAAGTCGCACATGATGATCCATGCCTCGTCCGAGTTGTCCCGCGAGACGGACTCGGAATCCGGGATATCAGGGGTTTCGATGACCTGATCCGAAGGCGCGGTCCAGTTACCGGCCCCGAATATCACGTATCCCAGGGCGGCAAGCCCCGCGACCAGGGCAAACACGTGAACGGGGTGCAAGGCCAGGCGAAACCGCCTTCGGCGGACTTTTCCGGAACCGTCGGGCAGTCTCGCGGCGCAATTCGCGCACACGACGTCGATACCGTTATTCGAATAGCCGCATCTGGGACACGCCGTTTCCATCTGATTCTCTCCTTTGAAGCGCTAATCACCGCTATTTTACTCCGATTTGACGGGATTCAATAGTGGAAAAATGGGGTGGGTGTTGTAGTATACCGAACGGTATAGAGGTTGACTTTATACCTACCGGTAGGTATACTGCAACCATGGAATCGAAAACCCCTACCAGAGAAACAATCCTTACGACGGCCCTCGGCCTTTTCTCCTTTCAAGGATTCGAATCCACCGGCATTCAGGAGATCGTCGAGAAGTCCGGGATCACCAAACCAACCCTGTATCACTATTTCGGGAACAAACGGGGACTCTTGGACGCGATAATCGCCGACTTTGGCGGAAAACTCTTCGAGATCGTCAATCGTGACACCGAATACAATCACGACATCGTCATGAATCTGACGGTGTTGACCAGGGATATCATCCATTTTGCCGTTGCCCATCCTTCGTTTTATCGGCTGCAGATTGCGCTCTCTTCCGCTGCCCCCGACAGCGCGAGTTATCAGGCGTATTTGCCACTCAGGGAAGGACTCAGCGGCAGTATCGAGCGCATGTTCGAAAACGCGGTGCCCGACCACGGAAACATGCGCGGGCGGGCAAAGGCCTACAGCGAAACCTTCATGGGGATGGTACGTACCTGGGCAATGCTTGTCCTGAATAACGAGATTCAATTCGATAACGATATGCTTACCCGTGCGGTACATCAATTCATGCACGGAATTTTCTCGTAAGACATCAAGGTAAATGATTTTGATCCTATGTACCGAACGGTAGGTACATGGGTTTTTTATGGGTATCGAGTATACCTACCGGTAGGTATACAAGAACTATCTCGTGATCTGTCATTATACCTACCGGTAGGTATAACGAAGCAAACAAAAAAGGAAACCTATGAAATCATCCGTTTTCTACCACATCTACCCCCTTGGAATGTGCGGCGCCCCGAAGAGAAACGACTTTTCCTCACCCCCCGGCACGGGTTTGCGGGAACTTGTCGGCCGGATTCCCCACCTCAGCTGGCTCGGAATCACCGCCCTGTATCTCGGACCGGTATTCGAGTCCACTGCTCACGGATACGATACCGCCGACTACCGGACAGTCGACCGGCGCCTCGGTGTCAACGCCGACCTTGTCGCGCTCGTCAGGGCCTGCCACGATGCGGGCATCTCGGTCGTGCTCGACGCGGTCCTGAATCATACCGGGAGGGATTTCTTCGCCTTCCGGGATCTGCGCGAGGCGGGGGAGCGGTCACGGTACCGGCACTGGTACAAGGGCGTCGATTTCGGCAAGCGAAGCCCGGCCGGCGATCCCTTCATGTTCGAGGGATGGAGCGGGCACTACGACCTTGCGAAGCTCGATACCGAGCACGGAGAGACAAGGGAGTATCTTCTCGAGACGGTCGAGGGGTGGATACGGGAATTCGACATCGACGGCCTTCGCCTCGACGCGGCCGACGTCCTGTCGCGCGATTTCATGGACGCGCTCTCGAAGCGGTGCGCGTCGGTCAGGCGCGGTTTCTGGCTGATGGGTGAAGTGGTCCATGGCGACTACCGCGAGTGGGCGCGGCCGGGGAGGCTCGATTCGGTGACGAACTACGAACTCTACAAGGGCCTGTGGTCATGCCTCAACGACGCGAACTTTTTCGAGATCGCGTGGAGCCTCAACCGCCAGTCCGGCCACGACGGGATGTATCGCCACCTTGACCTCTATACCTTCGTCGACAATCACGACGTCAACCGCGCCGCGAGCGTCCTGAAAAACGCCGCGCATCTGCCCGTCTTGTACACGCTCCTGTTCGCGTCTCCGGGTATCCCTTCGATATATTACGGGAGCGAATGGGGTCTTCGCGGGGAAAAGAGGGACGGAAGCGACGCCCTGCTCCGTCCGGCCATCAGGGAAACGGCGGACCACGGGAGGTGGAGCGGCGTCCCGGCCGAATGCGTCCCGGCGGTCGACCCGGCCGCGCTCGAAACGCGAATCCGGTCGCTCATCGAGCTGAGAAAGGCCTCTCCCGCGCTCGCGCGCGGCTCGTATCGGCAGGCGCACCTCGCCTCGGAACAGTTCGCCTTCCTGCGGGAGACCGACGGCGAACGCGCCCTCGTCGCGGTGAACTCCTCGCGGGAACGGGCGACCGTTTGGATACACGAGCCGGGCATCTGGACGGAAACGAAGGCGGCCGCCGACGGAACCTGGCGGGTCCACGGGGAAAGACTGGAGATGGAACTTCCCCCGAACGGATGTCGCATACTGGTTTCCCGGGGATAAGCGACCGGGGACAGACCCCCGCGGACGGCGCGGGGACAGGCCCTGCGGACGGCGCGGGGGCTATCGCGTTATGCTCGCGAAAAAAGAGCCCTTCGCGGCGTCCTGCGCCGCTATCACCCGCTCGCAAAAGAGGTCGAAGTCCGGATCGGCGACCTGGGCCGCCGGGGTGTCGAGCAGATACCTCACGCACCGGCGCGCGCCCTCCGCGAACCCGATCGTGGCGACGAAATCGGGAACGAAGCGCTTGATCTTGGTATTGTCGAAGACGACGGACGTCGCCTTGTCCCC
The DNA here is from genome assembly GCA_001604405.1 of Spirochaetales bacterium Spiro_10. Taxonomy (GTDB): domain Bacteria; phylum Spirochaetota; class Spirochaetia; order Treponematales; family Treponemataceae; genus Teretinema. Next base: position 44,812 of record LVBL01000050.1, on the reverse strand, counting down.
GAGGAGGGTACCCGAGTACTCGGGATCGCAGGCGCAGAGAAAATCGCTCGCGACGTGGTACTTGACGACCTTCTTCCCGAGGGCGTCGCCGATCCTGTCGTACACCTGGTTCCAGCTGAGCGATTCGTCCGAGGTGATGTGGAAGGTCTCGCCGACCGCGGCGGGGTTTCCCATGAGGCCGCAAAAGCCCTTCGCGAAATCGTCGCTGTGCGTGAGCGTCCACAGCGAGGATCCGTCGCCGTGAACGAGAACCGGCTTGTCCTTCATGATCCGGTCGACGACCTGCCAGCCGCCGCGCTTTCCGTGAACCGCGACGGGCAGGTAACGGTCGTCATAGGTATGGCTCGGGCGGACGATCGTGCACGGGAAGCCGCTCGCGCGGTACTCCGTCATCAGGTATTCCTCGCAGGCGATCTTGTTCCGCGAATACTCCCACAGCGGGTTCGAAAGCGGGGTGGACTCGGTTACGAGATGGCGATTGAGCGGCTTTTGGTAGGCTGACGCGGAGCTTATGAAGATGAACTGCCGCGTCTTCCCGGAAAACAGCCGGACGTCGCGCTCGAGTTGCCCGGGAACGAAGGCGATAAAGTCGACGACGACGTCGAAGTCGTGGCCGGCAAGCAGTTTCGCGATCTCCGATTCGTCCATGTTGACGTCGCCGGAAAGAACCCTCGCGCCGTCGACGACGCGGTCTCCCCTCGTGCCGCGATTCAGGAGCCAGATTTCCCAACCAAGCGCGCTCGCGCGCCGCGCGATCCCGGAGCTGATGGTTCCGGTACCGCCGATAAACAAGGCTTTCATGCGTCCCCCCGTATCAGTATTGGGGCCGAAGGCGATTCTGTCAATCATCGGCGGTATCGCGGGCACGACGCCGGTTTTTCGCCATAGACCAGTCATGGATTCAGCGAAACCGGGAACCGTGACCGCTCTTCTCGCCTCGGCGGCCCTGGCCCTTTTGATACCGGCCGCGGGAACCGTGCAGTCCTGCGCGCCGGCGATCGATCCCCTTTCGGGCGTCGAACGCGTCGAGGTGACGTTACCGGCGGAACCGAACCTGCCGGACGACGTCCCCGCGCGGGAGGCGATCCGCTGGACGGTGACATGGCTTGACGGAAACGGAGAGCGGCGGCGTCTGTCCGGCGTCCGGGACCGCTGCGGGATTACCCTTGAGCGCGGGATCGCGACCGCCGTCATCGCGCGCCCCGACGTGACGGCATTGGGCGCGCCCGAGCGGGCGGCAGCTCCCGTCGGTGCGGTGTATCCCGCCGACGCGCGGGCGTCTCCAACCGCCGCGAGCCTTGTTCCCGACGCGACGGGGGCAATCGCCGCGCAGGCGTTCGAGACCATCATGTCGATGTCCCCTAACGGCACGCGCGACGCGCGCCTGGTCGCTTCCCGCGTTAACTGGGGGAAGTTCAGAACGCGCGTTGCCTCGCTCGCGACGCCCGGACTGTTCGACTACGAGCGGTTCTCGCGCGCCGCCCTCTCGGGGAGGATTACCGCCTCGAGCGTCTCGGCGCGTCCCTCTCGCGAACTCGTGGTAGCACCGACGCGCGGCATCATCGCGCCCGGGTCGGCGCTCGTGCCCGAATGGCCCGGAGGGGAAATCACGAGATGGGGCGAAGGCGCGGGAACTCCGCTCCTCCTTCCCGACGGACTCGCGCGATTCCTCGCGGACGACGGATGGCTGACCGTGTCCGTTACGGACGGCAAGGTCATGTGCGCCTTTTACGAGCATTACAGCTTGCGCGAATAAGGGTATGTCGGTTACTGTTTACTCACCATGACGCGCCGATCGCTGCTGCCGCTGATTCTTCTCACGCTCGCCCTGTTTTCTTGCTCGCGTAGGCCGGGGGATTCGCCTTCCGGAAAAGGCCGAAACGGCGCCGAGGCGCCTGACCCGAAAAACGGCGCCGCCGATTCCGTTTCGGAAGGCGGCACGGCCTCGGGCTGGTATTACTTCTCGAAAAACGGGATCCATCCCGCCCCCTCGCCCGCCGCGATTCCGCCGGCGGGATTCGTGCCCTGGACGGAGGCGACGAGGGTCGTGGACATGACCGATATACAGGGAAAGCCCGCTTTCCTCGTCAACAGGCTCGGGATCATGGTCGGCGGGACCGGTTCGTCGCTCTACCGCCTGCCTGAGGCCTATGCCTCCTCCACGCTCGGGGGCTTCGTGCGGGAAAACGGAAACACGGGGATTCGCTCCTACCGCAACACGACATTCTCCGGCTCGTCCGAGGCCTTCACGGGGCCCTTCCTGCTCAGGTTTTTTCCCGAAACCGGCCGTTTCGACCCCTGGGCGTATCCCCGCGATCTCGGCGCGAATCCCGACGCCGTGTGCGTCGCGCTCGACCGTATCGGCCCGATGTGGTATGCCTCATTCAAGAGCGAACGCGACTCGCGCGTGGAATTCCTCTATCTCGAATTCGAGCGGCTTCCCCCGGGTGATACCGGGGGCGAGGGCCCGGCCTCGCGCGGTATTACCGCCGATTCCTGGCGTTCCGCGGTGCGCCCCTTCTCGTTCGAGGAGCTTCCCGAACCGCTCGCGCGCCTTTTCAGCGCCGTACCCTCGACAGCGGCGCTTTCCGTCCGCGCGCGGGTCGCGGGCTCGCCGACCGCGCAAACCTGGGCGCGCGAAGGCGAGGGCGAGCCGCTAGAGGCGGAGGCCTTCGCCTCGGACTCGGGGGCGGCGGCCCTGTTCTCGGACGGAACCTTCGTCATACGCACGGAAACGGCCTCCCGCGCCTTCAGATTGCCGCGGCTTTCGGCCGGTTACTCCTATGGCTGTTTCATGATCGCGGGCTCGACGCTCATCGCCGCCTGGGAAGAACGGCGCTTTTTCGAGACCGGTCGGGCCGGACTTCTGGAAATCCCCCTCCCCGATGGGATATACTGGCAATGATGAACAACCGGGTAGCTTGCCTATCAGCCGCGATCTTCGCGTGTTTCCTCGCCGCGGCGCCCGTATCCGCGGAATATTCGCCATGGACCTTCTTTGGCGGCTTGAACTACGTCTACAACTCGAACGGCGACGGGGTAACCGAAGTCGGACCCGGCGGCCTTGACAGCGCCCCGAGCCCGCTCGTTGGGATCATCGGCGTCGAATACCGTCATTACATGAAGCCCAACCTCTATTTCGCGCCGTCGGCGTCGCTATTCCTGCTCGAGTACCTCTGGGCGGACGGGATGGCCCTGCCCGCCGAGATTGAAAACCGCACGGCCATCGTGCCGTCAATCCTTCTCGACGGAAGTTTCCTTTATACCTTCGAGCGCGACCGCTTCCTCATATCGTTCGGCGGCGGACCGGCGATCCTGCTCAGGTACGCGTTTCTCGACCCGAGCGTCGACGAGGACGCCGTCGCTTATACCGGCGACGTGCCCGCAGGCGAGCAGGTCGGGCGCATCAACGGGTACCTGTGGGGCTCGCTCCGCTGGTTCTACCCGATGCTCCAGGCCAGCGCGAAGTACCGCCTCGAGAACGAATGGGGCGCGGGCCTGTCCCTGCGCATAGGCCTGCCGATCTTCAACATCTGGTCCGACGCGCACGTATCGCTCGCGGATTCCCTCCTGATCATCGCGGCGCTGACCTTCACGCCCCCGGCACGCTGACGGCTCTTGCCGTTTTGCCGGTTTTGCCCGATACTCTATACGTATGGAGCAGACAAACGCCTTTACCGACCAGTTGTTCCAGGCGATTACCGAGCGACAACAGCTGTTCGACTCATTTCTCCTGCCCAAACTCCTGGAGGAGTACCGGATCACGCACAGCGCCACGAAGACGGTCCAGACCGTTCTCGTGAAAAAGGGCCTTCTCCACGAAAATCCCTACAAATACGACAGCAAGGTCGGCGACATCGAACCACCGCCCGAGGATACCTACACCGAAAGCGAGCGCGCGGGCGTTATCGGCCAGCGCCTTTCGCACTACGAGGCCATGCTCGACTTCGTCGTCAACAACTATCAGTTCACGTGCGACTTCCTTACCACGGCGCGCGTGTCGAAGCTCGTGCAGCTCAACCGCGCGTTCAGCTGGGAGGCCTTCTCGCCCAACTCGTCCCGGGTGAACACGAAGGGGCTCGCGGATTTCGTCGTGTCGCTCAGGGGAGGCGGTGACCCGCTGTCCATCAGCATCATCAACGACGCCCTCACGCAGCTCTCGCGCGCCTCGCTCGCGATCACGAAGACGCTCAAGGGCCTCACCGAGTTCCACCGGGAACGGTACAAGATAGCCGTGCGCAAGCTCGTGCTTCCCGGCGTCATCATCGATCCCGCGTCGATCGCCTCGGGCGGGATGACGAGCGCCGTCAGGGAAGTCAAGAAATCCTTCGCCATCGCGATGAAGGACCAGCCGTTCTACACCGAGCTCGTCGAGGAAATCCTGAAAGAGGAATACTCACCGGACCATTCCGTGCTCCAGCAGGAACTCCTGGCCCGCATCGCGTCCACGAAACCGAACGCGTCGAAGTCCGCCGAGGCCGAATCGTTCAAGCCCGTGCTTATGGACGGACTTCGCACGGTCGGGAGCGTCTCCCCGCAGCTCGAGGAGATCGCGCTGAAGCTTCAGGACAACCAGACCCTGCTTCAAAGCGTCGAAAAGACGTTCATGGAGAAAGTTGCGGAAATCTTCCGCAAGGCGTTCAACCTGCCCGAGGAACGCCAGGAAATCGCCATCACGACGATCGATCCCGCCACGCAAACGGGGAAGCGCGAGCTCATCGACTTCAGCTCGTTTGTCGACGCCCTGCGCCACCGCGCGAAGGCGCTCACCGCCCTCACGCTCAAGAACTCGGTGCCCTATCAGAAGGTCGAGATGATGCAGGAACAGCAGATCCTCGACCTCCTGACGCGGCACGTGGCCGAACTCAATACCGTCCTGAAGCAATGCGCGGGACTCGACGACTATTTCAAGCAGGCCTCATCCGCCGCCACGCGGGAGCGCATCCGCGGCGTGAAGGTGGAGATATCGGCCATACGCAACAGCCTCGTAAAGGCGAACCAGTGCAGGGCCGAATATGCCTCGCAGGTCGAAGAATTGCAGCAACTGAGAAAACTGGGGATAACAAATGCATGACAAACGATTCCTCGCGGTACTCTTCGCGTCCGTCGCCCTGTCGGCGGCGTCCGCCGCCGTGGCCCGGGACTTTCCGCAAAGCGAGCTCGTCGTAAACGTCTCGGCGGGAATGCCCGACTGGAGACCCCACCGCGCGTACAACGCCGACGAAGCGCAGATACTGACCGCCGTGTGCGAGGGCCTGTTCGTCTACGACCCGCTCTCGATGGACCCGGTGCCCGCGCTCGCCGAAAGCTGGACGGTCTCCAAGGACGGACTGACGTGGACCTTCACCGTCCGCGCCGGCGCGAAGTACGGCAACGGCGACCCGATTACCGCGTCCGAGATCGCCGAATCCTGGTTCACCCTCCTCAGCCCGTCCCTTTCGGCGCCGTACGCCTCGCTCCTCGATTGCGTCGCCGGCGCCGCGGCGTATCGCGAGGGAAAAACCTCGGACAAGGGCACGGTCGGCATCGCGGCCACCGGCCGGCAAACCCTCGTCGTGAAGCTCGTGACCCCGGCTGAGCATCTTCCGAAGGTGCTGTGCCACCACGCGTTCAGCGCCGTGCACAAGACCGGCCGGGCCGAGGCCCTTGCCCGCGCGCCGTCCGCGGGATTCGTCCCCGTGTCGAGCGGGGCCTTCGTCGTCTCCCGGATAACGGACAAGGAAATCCTCTTTACGCGAAATCCGCACTACTGGGACGCGGCCAAGGTCGCCCTTCCCTCCATTCGGATCATCATGAGCGACGACCCGGACGACCTGACCGCGCGGTTCAACAACGGCGAGATCCACTGGCTCGCGGGCTCGACCCGCGTCGACCGCATCCTCGACAGGTCATCGATACTGCTCACGCCCCTGTTCGCCACCGAATACTTCTTCTTCCGGGCCACCTGGGGCCCCTGGTCGGACGCCCGCGTCCGGAACGCCCTGCTCGCGGCCGTGCCCTGGACGGAGCTTCGCGCGGACTACGTGATTCCCGCGAAGACGCTCGTCTTCCCGATCTCGGGATACCCCGAGCTTCCGGGCCTGACGAAGCAGGACGCGGAAAGGGCGAAAAAGCTTCTCGCCGAGGCGGGGGTCGCCGATCCGTCGTCCCTGCCCGTGCTCGAGATACGCGTGCCCGACGGCGCCGCCTTCACCAAGATCGCGAAGGTGCTCGAGACCGCCTGGACCGGTCTCGGCTTTTCCGTCGTCGTTCGCGCCATCCCGTACGACGGGTACTACGCGACCCTTCGGGAAAACACCTACGCGGTCGGCATCACCACCTGGATAGGGGATTTCGCGGACCCACTCTCCTTCCTCGAGATGTTCCGTCCCGGATCGACCCTTAACGACTCGGGTTGGGACAGCCCCGAATACGAACGGCTCATCCTCGACGCCTCGAACGCCAAGGACAAAGAGGACCGGTACGAGCGGCTCGCGAAGGCCGAGACGCACCTGCTCGAGCAGGGCCTTATCGCCCCGGTCGCGCACAACCCCGCCTTGAACGTCATAGACACGAACGGCATCGAGGGGTGGTACTCGAACGCCCTCGACATCCATCCCTTCAAGTTCATCCGTTTCGGGCCCAAAAAACCGCTCCCGGGGGTTGCCTCGGCGCGGTAGACGCGGCGCGCAGCCACTCGCGTCGCGGGGGCGCGCGAAACGGGCTTTGACCAGACCCTTGCTTTATGCTACAATCGCCCGTTATGAGGCATTCAACCGCGTTCAAGGTGAATCAAAAGATCGTCTACCCCAGCCAGGGCGTGGGCAAAATCATCGAAATCAAGCAAAAACCCTTCAAAGAGGAGATGGTCCTGTACTACGTCATCTACCTCGAGGTTTCCGACATGACCGTCATGGTTCCCGTGGCAAAGGCCGAGGAGCTTGGCATCAGGGCGATCGTCTCGAAGGACGAGGCGAGAAAGGCCCTCGACCTGATTTCGCAGGAGTTCGAGCCGATTCCCTCGGACTGGAAGCTCCGCTACCAGATAAACCTTGATCTCCTGAAAAAGGGCAGCGTTATCGACATAGCCACCATCGTCCGTTCCCTGTATCACCGAAGCAAGGTGAAGGAACTGCCGATTCTCGAACGCAAGCTCTACGATTCCGCGCGCAAACTGCTCGAGGACGAGATCACCTTCGCGCTCGACCTTCCGCGAAGCGAGGTCGAGGCCCTGATCCACACGCATCTGGAGCCCCTGGGAATGGAAACGCCGGCGCCGGCGAAGGGACCGCAACCGGCCATCGACGACGACGACGAGGAGTTCGTCGACAACGACATCGCCGATGACGACGACTCGGGCGACCAGGACGATTCAGAAGACTGAGATGACCCACACGCTCGTGTTGACCGCCGCGGGCGAATCCGCCCGCATGCAGGGTACCGGCAAAAAGGAATACCTCACCATAGCCGAACCGCCGACCGGCCGCGTCAGCGTCCTCTCTTCGGCCCTCCATCCGTTTCTCGAGACGGGCCTTTTCAACCTGATAGTCATTACCGTTCCCTCCGGCGGCCAGGCCGAGGCGCGCTCCGTGCTCGCCGAGGACGGACGAATATATCCCCTCATCGAGGAGTCGGGCTGCGAGATCATCTTCGCCGAGGGAGGCTCCACGAGGCAGGATTCCGTCAGGCGCGGTCTCGAGTCGATATTCCTGCGCGCGACCACCGTGAAGCGCTGGCCGACGACCGTTCTCGTCCACGACGCGGCGCGCCCGTGGGTAACGACGGCCACGATCCGGGACGTGCTCGCCTGCGCGCTCGACCGCGGGGCGGCCGTGCCCGCGGTACCGGCGACCGACACGCAAAAGGAAACGGACGGCCTGGGGAAAATCGTGCGGCACCTCGACCGCTCCCGCGTCGTCTCCGTGCAGACCCCGCAGGGTTTCCGCTTTACCGAATTGCTCGACGCGCACCGCAAGGCCTCGATCGACGGCCACCACTATACCGACGACACCGAGATATGGGGCGTGTACGCGGGCGACGTGTATATCTGCCAGGGAGACCGCAACAACCGGAAGATCACCTTCCGCGAGGACATATCGTGAGGGACGCGGGACTGAGGACGGGGCTCGGGTGGGATCTCCACCGGCTCGTCGCGGGACGGCCCCTCGTGGTCGGCGGCGTCGAGATTCCCCACGACAGGGGCGAGGACGGCCATTCGGACGGGGACGCGCTCTTGCACGCGATCACGGACGCGCTTCTCGGCGCGGCCGCGCTCGGCGACATCGGCGAGATGTTCCCGCCATCCGATCCCGCATGGAAGGACGCCGACTCGAGGAAGCTCCTCGCCGCGGCCCTCTTCCGAGTGCGCGCGGCCGGCTGGGAGATAGTGAACGTCGACGCCGTCATCGCCCTCGAGCGGCCAAGGATACTCCCGCACCGCGAGGCCATCCGCGCGTCGATAGCCGAAACGCTCGGCGTCGGGCCGGAGCGCGTGTCCGTGAAGGCGAAAACGTCGGAGGGAGTCGACGCGGTCGGGTCCGGCGAGGCGATCGCCTGCTGGGCGACCTGTCTCCTTATTTCTGCGGAAGCTCCAGTATAAGCTCGACCTCGCCGCGCGACAGGTGCAGGGCCCGGGCGATCTCGTCCACCTTCCATCCCTGATGCGCGAGCTTCACGACGTTCTCCCGGATGCCGATGGGAGGCGCGCCCTTCCCCTTCTTCGTCGCGGCGTCGTCTTTCAGCAAATCGGCGAGCAGCTTGAGCCGCTCCTCCGACTGGCGGGATATCTCCTCGAGCCTCGTTTCGGTGCGGGCGAGCCATTCGCGCGCCGTCTGCATCTTCTCCGTCCGTTTCTCGACGTCCGTGAGCACCTCGTCTAGCGTCGATAGCCGCTCGACCATGAGGGACGTCTTCTCGCGGTTCTCGAGCAGCGAGTCGAGCGAACGCTTGATCCCGTCGAGCTCGCCGGGAACCGATTCGAGCTCGGAGCGGTACTCCTTGAGCGCCGATTCCAGCTCCTGAAGGCCCTCGAAGGCGCGGTCGACGCCGGTCACGGTCTGGTCGAGCACCCCCGCCTTTTTCTCGAGCCGCTCGTACCGGGCGTTCGCCTCCGCGAGGGTTTCCTCGAACCGGCGGATCTGGACCTGGTACTGCTGCAGGTCGTCGTTCGTGAGCGTGAGCTCGGAGACCTTGCGGTCCACGGAGTCGGACAGGGCCATGAGTTTCGAGAAATCGTTCTCGAGGGCGTCGACGCGCTTTTTCTCGGCCATGAAGCGCGACACCTTCTGGGACGCCTCCTCCTCGAGCTTTCGCACCCTGGTGTACTGCTGGTCGAGCGCGTCCATGGTCTCGCGGTACACGTCGAAGCGGGAAACCTCTCCCTTGAGCTCGGCGATGCTCGACTCGAGCGAGGCGCGCAGTTCCTCGGCGCGGTCGAACACGCGCGTCTGCGCGACGAAGGCCTTCTGTCCATTGTCGATGTCCATGAGCGTCTTGGCGAGCGCGTCCGAGTCCGACTGTATCTTCTGGAAAAGCCGTTCGCGCGTCTGGTCGACGCCCTCGCGGAGCTCCTGGACGGTCGACTTGATCGAGCGGATAGTCTGGTCCGTTTCGGCGGCGTGCTCGCGCACCCTGAGCGCGGTTCCCGAGGTCATCTCCTCGTAAGCCGCGCGGAACTCGTCGAGCGCGTCCGAGGCGCGCTTTTCGAAGGCGAGCCGCGAGGCGTTCATGTCGGACTTGAGCGAGTCGATCGACTCGCGGAGCTGCTTCCGTTCCTCGGCGGTGTCGGCTATGAAATCGCGGAACTCGCTCTGGTGCGCGGCCTCGAGGTCGGCGACCTGCGCCTTGGCCGACTCGGCGAGCGACGAGATGCGGTCGTCGATGAGGGCGCGCGCGTCCTCGAGCTGGCGGTCGTTCCTCGCCTGCCATGCCGAAAAGCCCGACTTGAGGGTTCCGATGGCGGCCTCCGCGTCGGCGCGGGAGGCGTCTATCGTCTCGGCGAAGGCCTTCGTCCGCGCCTCGATCTCGCGCTCCTGCTTGCGCAGGAGTTCCTGCACGGCGAGGCCGTGGCCGGAAAGCTCGTTTTGCGCGTGCAGCATCGCCGACTCGCGCGCCTGCGTGAACTCGGCCCGGAACTGCTCGACGAAGGCGGCGATGGACTGCTCGCTCGCCGTGACCCGCGAGCGGAGTTCGGCCTCGACTGCGGCGATCTGCTCGGAAACACGGGCCGACTGCTGCCGGTGCTGTTCCGCCACGGAGGCGAGCCGCTCCTTGAGCTTGGCCGTGTAATCGTCCTCCAGGTCTCGCCTTTCGGCCTCGCTTTCCGCCGAGAGGCCCGCGAGCCGCTCGTCGACGTTGGCTTTCCAGCGGTCGAGCTCTGCGGTGATCGCCTCGCTTCTGCGGGCGAGGTCGCCGAAGAAGTCGTCCTCGAACACCTTGAGTTTCTCGGAGACGTTGTCGTAAGCCCGGGACTTGAGCTCGTTGAGGGTTCCCTCGAGCGAGTCCATCCGGGCGGTCAGGGCGTCTCCCTCCTCGCCGAGCCTGAGCGCGAGGGCCTCGCGCTTCCCTTCCTGGTCGCTCGCGAAAAGGGCGAAGTCGCCGACGACGCGCTTCTCGGTGTCCTGCAGGGCCAGGCGGAGGCCGCCCTCGAGCCGGTCGGCGTCCGCGATGAGGGACTCGAACTTGCCCATGCGGAACTCGACGTCCTTCCGGACGGCCTCGAGTCCCGAGTCGAACTCGGTCTCGACGCGCGAAAGCGTCGCGGTGAGCTGGGAAAGTTTCCCGGAGGCCGTCGCGTCGGCCCCGTCGATGCGCGCCTCGATGGCGGATACGGCCTTGCCGGTCTCGTCCGAGAGCCTGGCGATCTCCGCGCGGGTGGCCTCGAGAAAGCCGTTCGCCTCGGCCTGCCAGTCGGCGCGGAAGGTCTTGGCGGCGTGCTGGACCTCGGCGAGTTTCGCCTTGGTCTGCTCGTGGAGCTGAGCCGTCTTTTCCTCGACGGTGTCCCGGTATTTCTGCAGGCGCTCGGCCGCCTGTTCCTTGAGCTTCTGGAAGGCCCCGTCCTCGAGATGCTCCGCGCGCCGCGCGGCCTCGGTGTAGGCCTTCTGGAATATCTCCTTGAGTTTCTCGGAGGACTCCGCGACGAGGGCCGCGCCGTGTTTGCCCGCGGTCTCTACCCTGCGCTCGAGGTCGGAGACGGTTCCCGAAAGGCGCTGGAGGACGTCGGCGTGGGCCCGCTCGAGCATCGCCCGGTTTTCCCGCGCGAACTCCTCGCGAAGGGCGGGTATCGACGCGGAGACCTCCTGCAGCTGTTTCTGGCTCGCGAGAAGTTTCCGCCCGAGGTTGTCGGCGAAATCGGATTCGGACGTGATGCGTGAAAGGTTGTTCTCGGCCTGGCTCGTCATCTCCAGGAGCTGGCGGATCGTGGCGTCATAGGCCTCGATCTGGCGCCCGAAGGACTCCACCGCCTTGTTCCGCTCGAGAAGGCTCGCCTCCTTGGAAAGGATGTCCTCGCGGATCGCCTCGAGCCTCTTCACGGCGGCGACGGCCTTGGCCTGCTGGACGTCGAGCGACATCGAGGACTCCTCGAGCTTGCCGGTGCGTTCCTTGATGAAGGCGTCGATCTCGTCCTTCAGGCGATCGCCGAATTTCTTCGCCTTCTCGATGGAGCGGTTGTTCCGGTCCATCTGCCGGACGACGAGTATGAGCGTTACCGATATGAGAAGGGTCAGAATGTTTCCGGATGTGAAAAAGTCCATTGCCCGCCCTTTTTTGCATGAGTATGGGTTATGACGGGTTATTTTAGCACATCGCGGACCAATTTGCGATAGGAAGTAAAGGAAATGTCCGCGCCGGTCGCGAGGCGCGGGGCGCGCGTGAGCTTGAGGAGAAACGCGCGAAGCGGGCTGATGACGCAGGCCGTCTTCATGCCCGCCGCCGAGGCACCGACCACGTCCGAGGCCACGCTGTTGCCGACGTAGAGGATCCGGTCCGGCGCGACGCCGAGCGCCCCGGCAAGGGCGACGAAGGGCACGGCGGAGGGCTTCAGCGCGCCCGTTTCCTCGGAGCCGAGGATGACGTCGCTGAGGGCGTCGAGTCCCCAAATCGAACCCTTCTGGGACGGAAGAAAGTCGGACAGGATGCCGACGGGAAGTCCCGCGGCGCCAAAGGCGACGAAGGCCTCGCGCACGCCGGGGAACGGACGCACGCGCTCGAACACCGGACGCCAGCCCTCGTAGATGAGCCGGTCGGCGAGGGAGCGCGCGACGGAGGGAGTCACGCCCAGACGCCGCGCGAGAAGCTCGGCCTGCCAGCCGAGGAAGTCGGCGTGCGTCTCGCCGGGATGCGCCGCCTGCCAGACGCGGATCTCGCGCCTGACGCGCCCGAACTCGGCGAGAAAACGCCAGTGCCGCAGGAGGAACGGGACGATCCTCCAGTAAAAGGACCGGTTCGGGTACAGGGTTCCGTCTATGTCAAAGGCGATCGCCTCGATTCCCTCGATCATTGGACTTTTATACTATACGAAAAGCGCGCCTGTCCATCGGCGGCGCCGCGGTCGAACCGCCAGGAGGACACCTCGCCGGCGATATAGTCGCGAACCTCCGGAGGCAGGAGGGCCGAGGGGGAGAAGACGACCGTCGAGCGGGGCACCGAGCCGTCGGCGCGAACGGTAATCGTGACGAACACGGCGCGGTTCGAGTCGATGAGCCGCGCGAGCCGTTCGGGAAGCGCGAGCGAGGGATTCGCCGGATGCACGAGGCGCCTCTGGGCGCCCTCGGTGAAGGAGATCGCGCCGACGGAAGGGCTGCCGGAAGAACCGCCGGCGCGCGAGGCGGCCGACGGGGACATCGACGAGCGCGCCGAGTCCGCGGAGGACGAAGCCGCTCCCGCGCGGTCGCCCGAAGACTCGTCCGTCCCGGCTCCGGCGGAGCCGGAGATCGACGAAAGGCTCCGCGAGGTCTCGTCGGAGGAGGCGGCGCGGCGCGCGGCAGGCGCCGGAGCGGTCGACGTCACCCGCTCGCCGGCCCGCTGGCCGGAGGCGACCGCGACCGAACCCTCGAATTCGCCGACCGATGTTCGCGCGGCCTGGGGCTTGCTGACGGGTTCCGAGGAAAACTCGAGGGTCGCGCTCTCGGCCTTCGCGCCCGCGAGGGCTCGGTCGGCGGGCGCGAAATCGGGTATGCCGAGCCCGCCTGATGGTACGTCGGACCGCGCGGCGCGGGGCGCGGCCGGCGTCGGGGTCGCGGGTTTCGCGGCAACCTGTTTTGCCGAGACCTGCTTCGACGCGGCGGGTTTCTCCGCGGCGGGCGTTTGCGGCGCGGCGCGCGCGTCGCCGTCGGACCGCGCTGGGGCTTGCGCGGTCACGGGGGAACGCGCGCTCAGGCGGATCATGACGGAGGGGAAATCGCGCGCCTCGTCGACGGCGACGCGCGCGGGAATGACGGCCAAAAGGGCGAGGACAGCGAGCCAAAGGACGCACGCGAGCGTCGCGCTTCGCAGGAGCCGTTCACGTTCGCGGTCGTCGAGTTCGGTCACGCTCATGTCCCCCCGCCTCCCGGCTCAGCGCGCGGCGCGGTCGTGGTCCTGAGGTTCACGCCGGTGAAGCCGGTCCGCCGGAGCGAGTCGAGGACGCGCACGATCATCCCGTTCGTCGCCTCGTCGTCGGCCTCGAGGCTGACGGGCACGGTCTCCCGGGGAACGTCGACGGCGAGGGCCTCGAGGGCCGCGTCGAGCCCGTCGGGCGGAACCTCGGCGTTGTTGACGTACACCTCTCCGGCGCGCGAGACGGTTATCGTCACGCCGTTCGTGCGCGTGCCCTCGGCCGTAGTCGAGCCGGGCAGCTCGAGCCCGATTCCGGGCAGCACGGCGAAGGTCGTGGAAACGAGAAAGAAGAGTATGAGCTGGAAGACGACGTCGATCATCGGCACGAGGTCGATGACGGCCCGTGTCTCGAGCTTACGCTTGAACTTCATGGGTACCCTTCCCCGAGGCGAGAAGGATGACGAGGTCGCTCACCGAGGCCTCCATCTCGGTAATCGTCCGGTTCACCTCGGCGATGAAGTAGTTGTAGAAGACGATCGCCGGGATCGAGACGACGAGCCCCGAGGCCGTGGTCACGAGGGCCTCGGCGATCGCCCCGGCGAGTATGGCCGGGTTTCCCATGGTGCCCATCTCGCCGAGAACGCCGAAGGCCTGGATGTTGCCGGTGACGGTGCCGAGGAGCCCGAGCAGGGTCGCGACGTTCGCCACGGTGCCGAGGGTGGACAGGTACCGCTCGAGGCGGGGGATTTCCCGGTTCGCCTGGTTCATGACCGCCTCCTTGATGGCGGCCTCCGAATAGTCGCGGTAGGCGATGCCGGTTTTCATGAGGCGCGAGACGGGGCCCTCTACGGTGTCGCAGATCGCCGCGGCCTCGTCGAAGTGTCCCTTGTCGACGCTCGCGCGGATGCGGGGCAAGAGGTCCCGCTGACCCTTGCGGATCGCCGCGTAAAAAAAGAGCCGCTCGATGATGATGACCGTCGCGGCGAGCGCGCACAGGGCTATCGGGATCATGACCGGACCGCCCGAAACGAGTATCTTCAGCATTCAGTTTCCTCCAGGCAAAAAGTCGACGCGGAACGACAGGATCACCGATCCGCTCCGCTCCTGATACAGATCGTCGAGCATCCTTCCCTCGCCCGCGGCGAGCGAGAGGATGTCGACCGCGGAAAGCGTCACGAGAAACCGCGGGAGCGGCCGCACGGACGCGGACAGGGCAAGGCGCGGCAGTACGTCGTCGTCGAGGGCGAAGCCGGCGACGGCGGTCGCGGACCAGCGCAGGGGCGCGTCGGGATCGGACACCGTGAGCGAGCCGGACAGCGATTGAAGGCTGTCGCGCCCGAGGCGGTCGAGCCATTCCCCGGCGTACGTTCCCGTCACCGAAAAGACCGAGCGCTTCCACGTCACCGAGCCCTTCGTCACGAGGCTGTCCCGTTCCGCGCGGGTCCAGGCGACGCGGCCATCGGGGACGATCTCCCCCGTCAGGTAGAGGATACCCCGGTCCGGCAGGCTTTTCCTGAATTCCCCCGAGAAAGCGGCGGTAAACTCGGGGGCCGGGGAGAACTCGGCGGAGAGGATGGCGTTCCAGTCGGCGGCGTACGCGGGAAGCCCCGCGCGGTACACGAAGGGGTTCTCGCGCGCGAGGTCGTTCACGCCCATCCGGCCGACCGCGATACCGCCCGAAAGCGAAACGCGCTCGACGGGCGAGCCGGGCGCGTCGAAAAAGGCGGATACGGCGAAGGGAACGGAAAGTCCGTCCTCGTCGTCATAAAAGGCACCGACGCCGGCGGACAGGCCCCACGCATCCCGCTTCCAGGCGGCCTCGAGATCCGCCCGGAGGGCGTACAGCTCGCCTTCGTCCGCGACGACGTCATAGCCGTATTTCGCGGTCAGCGAGAGGTCGAAGGCGCTGCGCTTCCAGCCGAACCGGATGCCCGGCTCGAGACGGTATCCGTCATAGTCGCCGATTTGAGCGGCGGGAAGGGCCGCGCCGCCGGGACGCTCGGCGAACGAGGCCCAGAGCGAGCCCGAGAACAGGCCCGTGACCGAGAAGCCCGCGCCGGCGGAACCGAGCGCGAGGGCGGAAAGGGACCACTCGGCGCTCCTCGAGGCGAGGCTGTAGTATTCGCTCGTGCCCTGAAGGCCGTCCGCCTCGTCCCGCACGCGAAGGCTCGCCTTCCAGGGCCGCCCGCCCGTCGGGGAGTCGAGGACGAGGCCGAGGTCCGTCTCGCGGTCAAACCATCCGGAGCCCTGGCTCCGGCCGCCGTATCCGTCGGCCGATGAGTACCCGAGATCTATGCCGAAACCGACGGTCCCGTCAGTGGGCCTCTGGTTGAGGGACAGCGCCGCGTGCAGGGCGCCCGGGCTTCCGCCGCCGAGCTCGGCGAAGCCTGACAGTCCGGTTGCCTCCGCGCGCGGGGAAGCCGATGCGGGCGCGGCGACGGCCGGGGCTGTCTCGGCCGCGACGACCGGCGCGCTTTCGGGCACGGCCACCTCGGGTTTGGCAGTCGGCGCCACGGCCGCGGGCAGGGGCGCGCTTTCGGGAAACACGAGGGCGGGCAAGGCGGACGGGGGTACCGCGTTGCCGGAATTGCGTATGCGCGTCTCGATATCGGGAACGGAAAGCTCGTCGGCGGACGCCGTGAGCGGGAACAGGCAGACAAGCGCGACCGCGAAGGCGGCCGTGCGGGCCGCGGCGGACGCGGGCATGCGCGACGGGTGAACGAGTTTCATGGGTACCTCCATCAGTGCGCGGTTATGAGTATCCTCGCCCGCCTCGTCCAGACGGAATCCGGCCAGGTCGATTCGAGGGTTTCCAGCGTTTTTTCCGCGTCTCCCCGGAGGGAGCTCAGCAAAAAAGAATCCGTCGCGCCGTACAGGGCTTCGGCCGCGCGCTCGCCGTCAATCGGCGCGAAATGGGTTCCGGCGGAGAGAAAGGCCTTGGCCGCGGGACGGTATTCCCCCGCCTCGCGGTAGGACTCGGCGAGCAGGGCGTAGGCGGAGGCGAACACGATCCTTTCGGCGCGGGACACGCGCGCGGCCGACGAGGGCGCCTTGGCGACGACCTCCAGAAGGACGGCGCGGGCGTCGGCCCGCTTGCCGTAATCCGCGAGATACTCCCTCGCGAGCGCGAGACCCCGCTCGCGGCCGGCCGGCGTTCCGGACTTTCCCGACCGCTCGTACTCGGCGGCCAGGGCCGAGGCGCCGGCGGACTCTCCGCGCTCGAGCCGCTCGAGTCGCGCAAGCTCGCCGTCCATCCCGTCAAGAGCGGCCTCGTCGGGATACCGGGAGCGGTACTCGCGGGCGAGTTTCCCCGCCTGACCGTACTCGCGGCGGTCCGCGTAGGCGCGCACGAGCGAGGACATGACGCGTGGACAGGCCGGGGAATCGGGGTATTTCCGCAAAAACTCCTCCCACCACAGGATGGCGAGGTCCTTGTTGCCCGAGCGATGGAGCGCCTCCCCGCCCGAGGCAAGGACGGAGGAGGCGAAGCGGCCGGCGTTCCAGAGTTCGCGGTACCGGGAAAAAAGGCCGGCGGACCGTTTCCAGTCGCCCAGCACGTACCATTGCTCGGCGGACCGGTATACGGCCTCCTCGGCAAGGGGATCGCGGGGATAGCGCGCAAGCAGGGCGCGCCAGCGTTCCTCGGCGGTCTCGCTTTCCTTGCGCCGGAAGGCCACCTCGCCGAGCATGAAGAGGGCGCGCGGGGAACTGGGGGTCTCGCCCTTCGTGGCCGACCCGTCGGCTACCCCGAGAAGCGTCCGCTCGGCGGCGGGAAGATCGCCGGAATCCATCTGGATGCTCGCGAGAAGGATGAGGGACTCGGCGCGTTCCTGGTTGCCCGGAGCGAGCAGGACGGCCCGTTCGGCGAACGGAAGGGCGGCGCCGTCGGACTGCATCGCGGCGAGGGCCGCGGCCCCGGCGGCCTGCCAGGCCCGCTCGTGGGCGGGCCAGGAATCGAGATAGGCGGAGAAGGCCGGTATCGCCTCCTTCCAGCGGGACAGTCTGTACAGGCTCCAGGCCCGGTAAAACGAGGCCCAGGCGACGACATCGGCTGGCTTGTCCGCGGCGCGGGCCGGGGCGGCGTCCCGCAGAAACGCGGAAAACGCGCGCTCGGCGACAGCCCATTCACCCCCGCGAACGGCGCAGATTCCTGCGAGATAGGCGGTTTCGCCGTCGAGGGGCAGGCGTTTTTCCATCAGCGCGAGGATTTTTCCGGCGCCCGAGTCGGCGACGCGGAAATACGCCCGATATACGTCGGGGTCGCTCGCGCGTCCCGAGTCTATTCGCGCGCGATATACCGCAAGGGCCTCGGCCTGTCTGCCAAGGCGCTCGAGTGCCTGCCCGCGCCACCATGCATGACGGTCCGCGAGGGGCTCGGGGACCGCGGAAAGGCGCTCGCTCCAGGAAAGGCTCTTGTTCCAGTCGCCCGCGAGGCCGTTCGACCGGGCCAATTCGACGATGAAGTAGGGTTTCAGGTCCGCGGACGAGGGCAAACCCGTCTCGAGGAGCCGAATCGCCTCGGCGGGACTTCGCGCCGTCCGGGCCCGTTCAAGGGTCTCCCGGGGACCCGTCTCGGCCGACAGGACGAGGGGAAGGCCCAAAAGGGCAATACTGAGGAAAATAACGGTCGAATTCGCGCGATGTAGTGACATAACCGGTTTCCTTGAGTAGTTAAATGACTGGTTCGGGAAATAGTAACAGGTTTTTCGTTACGGGGCGTACCGGCCCGAAACCGGGGCCCGTACCCGAACGAGGTGTACCCAGGCATCACGATTCGCGTCGGTAAAGGCGGTAATCGAGGTTTCCTCGGCGTTCTCGAAGACTGCGCAGGAAAAACGTCCCTCGGCGTCGAAATAGGGTATGAAAACCGCGACATGGTGATACGTGCGCAAGGCCGGCTCCCCTACTTCTCGGCTCACCGCGCCCAGGTACAGATGCCCCGGCTCGACGAGGGCGAGCCAGTGCAGCAGGGGCAGGGCGTCGGCAACGCGGTACCCGACGTTTCGCTCGTGGCCATGAAGCCCGGAAAAGGGCTCGACCGTCACGTCGACCCCGGAGGTATCGGGGCGGACGGTGTTCCAGGAGGCAAGGCTCAGGGCCGCGCTCGCGAGGTGGCGCGTCCAGTCGAGGGCGAAGGAAAGGTCCCGGCTTTCGCGGTATGACTCGGTAAAACGGTTGTCGGGGAAGGAGGTGGGGCCCTTGAGGGCGGCGATCTTGATCCCGGAGCCGGTGACGGGCCTGATTATCCCGTCGATCACCCATTTCGCGAAGCCCGAACAGTTGACCCCGCCCGAGATGCCGGCGATGTCCCGCTTGCCGAGGGCCGCTGCAAGAACGTCCTCCTCGCGCTGGGGACTTCCGTCGCGGATATACACGGGCCGGCCGCGTTCGTCGAAGGCGCCGTCCTCGAGATACACGAGCGAACCCATCCGCGAGCGGATCGTCTCGACCATGGCGGCGCTGTCCACGTACCGGTAGGGATCGGGCGAGAGCGTGCTCCAGGGCACGGTCGAACGGGTCATCGAGACGACGGAGGACACGTCCATGGTATATAGCTTGACGAGGGGGACTCCCACCGGGACGCCCGAACGGACGGAACGGCCCCAGGTCTCGAGCGAAAGGCGCGATCGTCCCGTCTCGGGGGACGTGCCCTCGGGGACAAGGGTGACGACGATATTCGGGTTATCGACGGGGTACACGCTTATGGAGGCGGGCATTCCGTCGGAAAGGCGGCGGGAAAGCACCCAGGTCCCGCGGACGCTCCCCGGCCCGGGGCGGTCCGGGCTGACGATGATCCGCAGGAAGGCGCCGTCACGGCTCTTCTCGTTGCGCACGGTGAAGGAATTCCCGAAGCGGTCGGTCAGCGTCCTCGGGGTCAACAGGAGGACGCGGGAGAGTTCCTCGGCGAGCCATCCGTCGAAAACGAGGGCGCGAACCTCGCCCGACTCGGGGAAGGCCCGAAGAAAGCCGGCATCGACCGTGAACGCGGGATAGCCCCGGGCGAGGAGGAGGAGGACGCACAGGACGCCCGCAAAAGACGCGCCGCGACACGCGCGAACGGGATGCACACTCTTGGTCGATGCCGGTTTCAAAGTCATTCCGCCTTCTCTATCGGCAGGTTCGGCCCCGGCCTTGACCGCGCGGCGCGTTTCCCTTCACGGTCAATGCCCCGAAACCCCCGCCGTCTTCGTCTCGTCCGGATGCGCGCCGACCGGCGCGTTCGCGAGCAGGAGCTTGAGCCGGTTGAGCTGGTTGACCTCGCTCGCCCCCGGATCATAGTCGATGGCCGCGATGTTCGACTCGGGGAAGCGGCGCCTGAGCTCCTTTATCATCCCCTTGCCGGTGACGTGGTTCGGCAGGCACGCGAAGGGCTGGACGCAGGCGATGCTCGGCACGCCCGTATGGATGAGCTCCACCATCTCGGCGGTGAGGAACCATCCCTCGCCGGTCATGTTCCCGAGCTGGACGATGTCGTCGACGCCCTCCTGGAGCTTGAAGATCGACTCGGGCGGCGTGAAGCGCCGGCTCTTCCTGAGCGAGCGTTTGATCTCGGTGCGGTACCGCTCGAGGAGCCACACGAAAATCCGGGCGTTGCGCTCGGACGACTTCGGGAAGGCGAGTTTCTTGTGCTTGTACACGCCGTTCGAGAAGGAGTAGAAGAGGAAGTCCGCGAGATCGGGAACGACGCACTCGGCGCCCTCCCGCTCGATCGTCCCGAAGATGTCGTTGTTCGCGGTCGGGTGGAACTTCACGAGAATCTCGCCGACGACTCCGACGCGGGGCTTTTTCACGTTGCGAAGCGGGAGCGCGTCGAACTCGCGGACGATGTCCCTGACGAGGCGGTTGTAGCCGCGCATCGAAAGGCTCCTGAGCTGCGTGACGCCGCGCGCGTTGAACTTCTCGTAGAGCTCGTTCGCCGAACCCGGCACGGCCTCGTAAGGTCGCGTGCGGTAGAGGACGCGCATCAGAAGGTCGCCGAGCATGATCGACATCATGGCGCGGTGGAGGAGCGCGGGAGAGACGGCGAAGCCGGGGTTCTTCTCCATGCCCTGGGCGGACAGGGAGATGACCGGGATGTGGCCCCAGCCGATGTCGGAAAGGGCGCGGCGGATGAAACCGATGTAGTTCGTCGCGCGGCAGCCGCCGCCGGTCTGCGATATGAGCAGGGCGACCCGGTCGAGGTCGTACTGCCCCGACTTGAGCGCCGAGATCATCTGCCCGGCCACGATGATCGACGGATAGCAGGCGTCGTTGTTGACGTACTGCAGGCCGATGTCGACGGCCTTCGTGTCCACGTCGGGGAGGATGACGAAGTCGAAGCCGGAATACTCGAAGGCGTGCTGCAGGAGACGGAAGTGTATCGGCGACATCTGCGGCGCGAGTATCGTGAAGCGCTTCTTCATGTCCTTTGTGAATATCACCCGGCGGTGGCTCGCGGGCCGCATCCTCGCGCGGGTCTCGTTCCGGTCGCGCTCGCGCACGGCCGCGATGAGGCTCCGCATGCGGATGCGCACGGCGCCGAGGTTGGACCCCTCGTCGATCTTCACGAGGGTGTACATCCGGCCCTTCGCCTCGAGGATTTCCTGCACCTGGTCGGAGGTGACCGCGTCGAGGCCGCAGCCGAAACTCGTCAGCTGCACGAGCTCGAGGCTGCGGTCCGTGGTCACGTACTGCGCGGCACGGTAGAGCCGGTTGTGATAGGTCCACTGGTCGACGATGCGGAGCGGCCGCTCTATCGAGGCGAGGTGCGCGACGGAGTCTTCGGTCAGGACGGCGAGCCCGAGCCCGGTGAGGAGCTCCGGGATGCCGTGGTTGATCTCGGGATCGAGGTGATAGGGCCGGCCCGCGAGGACGATGCCCTTGAGTCCGCGCTCGCGGATCTCCGCGATGGCCTCCTCGCCCTTCCGTTCCGTCTCGTCGCGGAAGGCCTCCTGCTCCACCCAGCCGGAGCGGACCGCGTCCCTGATCTCGGAGGCGCTGACCTCGAAATGGTCACGGAGCTCCTCGTAGAGCCGCTCGGCGAGCCGCTTCTCGTCGTCGATGGGTAGGAAGGGATCGAGATAGGTGATGCCGCCGTCCTGCCGGAGGCGGTCCATGTTGTTCCGCAGCACCTCGGGATAGCTCGTGACGATCGGGCAGTTGTAGTGGTTGCCGACGCCGGGATCCTCGACGCGCTCGTAGGGCGCGCAGGGATAGAAGATGAATTTCACGCCGGCCTTGATGAGGGCCTCGACGTGGCCGTGGCTGATCTTGCCGGGATAACACACCGATTCCGAGGGGATCGACTCGAGACCCTGCTCGTAAATATGGCGGCTCGAGCGCGGCGAGAGCCTGACGCGGAAACCGAGTTTCGTGAAGAAGGTGAACCAGAAGGGATAGTTCTCGTACATGTTGAGGACGCGGGGGATTCCCACGTCGCCGCGCGTCGCCGAGTCGGCCGAGAGCGGCTTGTACCGGAACAGGCGCTTGTACTTCCATTCGAAGAGATTCGGCACGGGGGCCTTCTCGGGCTTCGCCCTGCCGAGGGGTTCGTCGTGATCCTCCGGGATCGAGGTCGCGCCGTGGTTCGAGGCGTGGTTCACGTCGCCCACGGAGGGCTTCACCGAAAGGTCGAGCTCGAGGCCGCGTTCGCAGCGGTTCCCCGTCACGAAGCGGCGCGGCGGGGCGACCATCTGCTCGACGGGACCCGAGGTCGCGACACCGGCGGTGAAGGTATTGATGGTAAGGAGGCAGTTGTTGGAGCACTTGCCGCAACGCCTGAGCTCGAGCTCGACGGCGAAGTTCTCGAGCTGTTCGGGCGTCGCGAGTCCCGTGCGCGCGTCGGACGGAGAGCCCGCGCTCTTCCACTGGTCGAGCGCGATGAGGGCCGCGCCGTACGCGCCCATGAGGCCCGCGACGTCGGGCCTGTAGACGTTGCGCCCGGATATCTTCTCGAAGGCGCGGAGGACGGCGTCGTTGTTGAACGTCCCGCCCTGCACGACGACCTTCTCGCCGATGGCGGCGGCGTCGCGCAGCTTGATGACCTTGAACAGGGCGTTCTTGATGACCGAGTACGAAAGGCCCGCGGAGATGTCCCCGACGGAGGCGCCTTCCTTCTGCGCCTGCTTGACGCGGCTGTTCATGAAGACGGTGCAACGGCTTCCGAGATCGACCGGCTTCTCGGCGAGGAGGGCCTTGTTCGAGAACGAGACGATGTCGAGGCCGAGCGAGCGGGCGAAGTTGTCGAGGAAGCTTCCGCATCCCGACGAGCAGGCCTCGTTGAGCTGTATGGAGGTGATCGCCCCGTTTTTCATGCGGAGGCATTTCATGTCCTGCCCGCCGATGTCGAGGATGAACTCGACGCCGGGAACGAAGAAGTCCGCCGCGCGATAGTGGGCTATCGTCTCGACCTCGCCCGAGTCGACGCCGAGCGCCGCCTGGAAGAGGGCCTCGCCGTAGCCGGTCGAGCAGGAGCGGACGATCCGCACGCTCGACGGAAGGCGGCGGTACAGGTCCTTTAGCACGCGCACCGCGAGGTCGACGGGGTTGCCGCCGTTGTTGTCGTAAAAGCGCCAGAGGATGCGGCCGAGCTCGTCGACGAGGACGGCCTTCGTGGTCGTGGAACCCGCGTCGAGCCCGAGGAAGACGGGGCCCTTGGCGGTGTCGAGATCGGCCGAGGCCGCCATCTCGGAGGCGTGGCGCAGGCGGAACTGCTCGAGCTCGCGCTCGTTCGCGAACAGGGGCTCGAGACGCTGGATCTCGTGCATCTCGGCGTTCACGAGCGTCTTGAGTCCCGCGCGGAGCTCGGGGACGGAAATGAGGCGCAGGCCCTCGGGGTTCTCGTCGGGATTGCCGGACGCCGCGGGCAGGTCCGCGGACCAGGCCGCTCCCGCCGCGACGAAGAGCTGTGAGTTCTCGGGGACGATGATCTCGTCGTCCTTCAGCTTGAGCGTCTCGATGAAGCGCGCCCTGAGCTGGTCCATGAAGTGAAGGGGCCCGCCGAGAAAGGCGACGTGGCCGCGGATGGGCTTGCCGCACGCGAGGCCGGAGATCGTCTGGCTCACGACGGCCTGGTAGATGCTCGCCGCGATGTCCTCGCGCCGCGCGCCCTCGTTGATGAGGGGCTGCACGTCGGTCTTCGCGAACACGCCGCAGCGCGCCGCGATAGGGTACATGATGGTCGCGCCGCGCGCGAGCTCGTTGATGCCGTCGGCGTCAGTCTCGAGGAGGGCCGCCATCTGGTCGATGAAGGCGCCGGTTCCGCCCGCGCAGGTTCCGTTCATGCGCTGTTCGACGCCGTCCCTGAAGTACGTGATCTTCGCGTCCTCGCCGCCGAGCTCGATCGCCACGTCCGTCTGGGGGATCATGCGCCTCACCGCGGTGGTGGAGGCGATGACCTCCTGGATGAAGGGGACGGAGAGCCAGTGCGAGACCGCGAGGCCTCCCGAGCCGGTGACCTTCACGCTCATGAGGGGGGATTCCCGCCCCGGGCCGGCGGCCCATGCCTCGATGGCGTCCAGGGCCTGGTCGACGACCGAGATTATCGTGCTTCGTATGTCGGCGCGATGCCGCTCGTATTTGCTGTATAGTATGTTTCCGTCTGGATCGAGGGCCACGACCTTGACGGTCGTCGACCCGACGTCGATGCCGACGCGCAGGATCGTGTTGCTAGTCATGGGGGCATAGTGACACAGAAAGGGGGTTCCTTCAAGCGTCCATGGGCCCGGCAAGCCCGCGGTCCGGCCGGCCCGGCACGGAGCGGAACGGATCGTCGGCGCGGCGACACGGCCCCTTCCCGGCCGCTTTCCGCTGTGGTATCCTCGGCGAATGGCCCACTCTATCGTAAAAAGCGGTTCGCGACTTTCTCTGCTCACCATGGTTTCCCGGGTTCTCGGCCTCGTGCGGGAGATGACGAAGGCGGCCTTTCTCGGGACGTCCGCCCTCTCCGACGCCTTCACCGTCGCCTTCTTCATACCGAATCTGCTCAGGCGGCTCTTCGCCGAGAACAGCATATCCGTGGCCTTCGTGCCGACCTTCCGCGCCTGCGTCGACCGCGACTCGAGCGCGCGCATCCGGGACTTCCTCTCGTCGATGCTCACGGTCGTCTCGTTCGCCACGGCCCTTACCGTCGCCGCGGGGATCGCCTTCACGCCGCTCATCGTCCCCTTCTTCGGCACGTCGGCCGACGAGACGGTGCTGCTGACGAGGATCATGTTCCCGTACCTGGCGATCATCTCCGTCGCGGCGTTTTTCCAGGGGATACTCAACGGGGTGCGAGTCTTCTCGCCGTCGGGCTTCACGCCGATACTCTTCAACCTCGCGGTGATCGGCTTCACCTGGTTTTTCTCGAGGGCCGTCGGCAACCCGGCGCGCGCCATGGCGATCGGAGTCATAGCGGGAGGGACCGCGCAGGCGGCCTTCCAGATACCCTTCGTGCTGAAGCAGGGCTTCCGGTTCCGCTTCGTCAGCCCGAAGACCGCCTTCGCGGACCCCGACACGCGCAGGGTTCTCGCCCTCATCGGGCCGACCGTCATCGGGATGGCCGCCTACCAGGTCAACGACCTCGTCTCGTCGATACTCGCGAGCAACGCGGGAACGGGCGTGGTATCGAGCCTGCAGTACTCGCTCAGGCTCCAGGAGCTCATACTCGGGATATTCGCCGTGTCGATCGGCACGGTGATACTGCCCGATCTCTCGAGCCACGCGGCGAAGGCCGACTGGAGGCCGTTCAACGACCTGCTCTCGCGGGCGATGAACACGATCGCGCTCATCACGATACCGGTAACCTTCTATTCGCTCGCGAACGGCGAGTCGCTCATCGTGCTCCTCTTCAAGACGAGGGAATTCTCCGACGAGTCGGTCGCGCTGACCCTGTCGGCCTTCAACTGGCACGTATGCGGCCTTTATTTCATCGCGCTGAACCGGATCGTCTCGCCGGCCTTCTACGCCCGCAAGGACACGAAGTCGCCGACGTGGGCCGGCATCGGCTCGTTCGCGTGCAACATCCCGCTCGCCCTCCTTCTCGTCGGCCCGATGCGCGGCGGCGGAATCGCGCTCGCGCTCAGCCTCGCGAGCGCGGTCAACACGGTCTTGCTGTTCGTCTTTCTGTCGCGTTCCGAAGAGATCGACGTGCGCTCCCTCATCGCCTCGACCGTCCGCTACGCCCTGAAGATCGCGGCCTTCTCCGTCGCCGCCACCTGGGTCATGGCGCGCGCCGCGGAACCCGTGAGGGCCCGGTTCGCCGGCATGTCCAGGATCGCCGCGAACGGCATCCCGCTCGCCGTCAATCTCGCGGTGTTCGGGGCGGTCGGGATCGCCCTTCTGGCCGTAACCCGGGACCCGCTGCTGTCGTCTCTCGCGGGCAGGGTGACACGGAACAAAACGCCTGTCGGCGAATGACGCGACAACCGGATAACTGAAGGACAGATTGACGGTTTGACGGTTTGACTGAAGGTTGTCCGAAGGGCGCGAGCCGTCAGGACTCGCCCTCGAGGACAGCGGTCACCTCTTTCTCGCGATAGCCGAACAGCGAAAGGAAGCCCACCGCGAGAAAACACGCGGCCACGACGATCGTCGCGCGAAGCGACGAGGATGACGGCGTCGCCTCGTGGCCGGAGACCGCCCGCATCGACAGGAACACGGGCACGATGATTCCCGCCACGAGCTCCCCCGAACGCATTACGAACTGGTGTACGCCGAAATACGCCCCTGCCCTGCCCGTCCCCGTCTTCCGCTCGGAGGCGACGGAAAGGTCGGCGACCACGGCGTTCGGCAGCACCGAGAAGACGGCGTACGGCACCGACACGGCGAAGGATAGCATCATCCCCTGGACGGTCGCGGAGACGGAGTACATGCCGGCGAAGGCCGCGCACGCGAGAGCGGCTATCATGAGCAGGAAGGCGATGAAAAGCACCTTGCGTTTCCCGAGCCGCCGTGCCGCGACGCATACGGGAAAATAGAGGGCGAGGTTCGAGAAAAAAACCAGTATGAGAAAAAGGTCGGCCGACCTCCGGGGAAGCGAGAGAAGCACCGTGACATACCAGGAAAAGCCCGTCACGACGCACGCGGCCGCGACGCGGAACATCGCGTCGGAAAAAAGGTATGCCCTGAAATGGCGGTCGGAAAGGACGGCGGATAGCGACGAGGAGAACGGCTCGCGGACGTCGGCATCGTGTCCGGAATCCGCCGCGCCTTCGCCTTCCGCGTCCCCTTCGCCGCTCCCGTCGCGGCCGCCAAGGACAAGGGCGGGCGCGAGCATGGCGATCCCGCCCACGACGGCGAAACCCGCGATCACGAGGCGGAACGAGGCGAGCGGCCCGAGACCCAGGCGCGTGACGGCGTAATCCATGATCGTGTACACGCGGTTCCCGAGCAGCGACGCGAGGGCCGTGACCGAGGCGAGCGACGCGGAGATGAAAACGCGGTCGCGGGAACGCCTTCCGAGCTCAGGGATAAGGGCCAGATAGGGAACCGCGTAGAGCGAGAGGCTCGCGTAGAAAAGTATGCCTACGACGGCGACGGCGACGGCGTTAAGGGCAAGCGCGTTGCGCGTGGGCGGAAGGAAAACGAGCGCCGAAAACAAGGCGAGCGGTACGGCCGCGACGGTCATGAAATGGGTTCGCCTTCCGTCACGGCCCGGACGGCGGTCTGATATCCAGCCGACCAAAGGCCCCGCGACGAGATCGACGAGACGCATCAGCGCGACGATGAGTCCCGCGGCCGTGAAAAGCCCGGCTATGTAGCCCTGCGAGATGTAGACGGGAAAGATCGGTGAGCCGTTCGGCACATAAAAGGAGAGAAACAGTTTCCCCGCGCCGTAGGCGCACAGGACCATTCCGAACTGACCGAGGACATAGACCATTTTCCTGCCGATTGAAACGTCCATGCATCGCCCCCGGATACGTTTTCGAAGGTAATCATAGCCTATTTGCTTTACCCTGTCAAAGAAATAGGGGTATATTGACTTCCTATGGAAGCCCAATACAGAAAGCGCCGCGCCGACCTCGTCACCTGGATGGCGCGCAACAGCATAGCGGTCATCATGCTCGAGGACGCGGAGGGAAGGAGGGATCCCGCCATGCGGTATTTCTCGGGCCACCCTTCGGACGCGATACTCTTCATAACGGTAACCGGCCACGCCGTTCTGTGCCCATGGGACGTGAACATGGCGGAACGGCTAGCCGACGTCGAGCTGATCGTGCCGTACAGCGAGTTCGGGAGGCATCCCGTGGAGGCCGTGCGAACCCTCACGAGCAGGATCGGCGTTCCACCGAAATCCCGCGTCGAGATTCCCTCGGGGACGCCCTATCCCCTTTTCCTGCAGTACGTGGAGGCTCTCTTCGAGTACGACGTACTGTGCCGGGAGGAGGGAGGTGCGAGCGCCGAGATAGCGCGCATGCGCTCGATCAAGGGGCCTGACGAACTTGAGTACCTGGAGCTCGCCTGCTCGATAACCGACGGGATAATCGACGAGGTGGAACGGGCTGTCACGAAGGGGTCGATACGGACCGAGCTTGACGCCGCGCTGTTCATCGAGCGGCTGGCCCGCGAGGCGGAGGGCGGAGAGCGGACGGGATTCGAGACGCTCGCCGCGGGTCCGAAGCGGAGCTACTGCATACATCCCTTTCCGGCCTACACCAACTACGAGTTTCCCGGGCCGGGACTTTCCGTTCTCGATTTCGGCGTCGTGGTCGAGGGGTATACGAGCGACGTCACGTTGACCATAGCTTCAGGCGAACTGACCGCGCCGCAAAAGAGGATCGTCAAGCTCGTGGAGCGCGCCTACGACGCGGCGCTCGGGCTCTATCGCCCCGGCGTCGCGACCCGCGACGCGAGCCTTGCCGTCGACGAGCTGTTCCGCGCGGCGAAGAAGACCATGCCGCACGCGCTCGGCCACGGAATCGGCCTCGAGCCCCACGAGGGTCCGGCCATCCGGAACCGGGAGGACAACGGGTGGGTATTCGAGCCGGGGATGGTGGTAACGCTCGAGCCGGGTCTCTATGACCCGAAGCACGGCGGCTGCAGGCTCGAGAACGACGTGCTCATCACCGAAACCGGAAACCGGGTGCTGACGCACTCGAGGATCATCAGGATCTGAGCCGGGCCCTTCCCCGCTTGGCGCGGAGGCCGCGCCTAGAGGACGTCGGCCGAAAGCCTCTCGCGAATGCTCTCAAGGCGGTTCTTCATGGTCACGGCGAAACCGCGATCGGGGAGTTCCTCGGCGAGCGACTCGAGATACGCGAAGGAATCGTCGATGCGCTCGGCAAGCGCCGCGCGAAGCGTGCCGGCAAGATGCGTTCCCGCGTTCAGCGCACCGCCGCGCAGGGATGAAAGCCCCTCCCGTATGCGGCGCGCCATCACCGAGCTTCTGAGCCCCGGCTTTCCCGCGAGGCGGTCGATGACGTACTCGAGCTGAACGCGTTCGTCGCTGAGAAGGAAATCGGCGAGGATGTCGCCGGGCAGGGACATGGTCGCCGACTTGAGGTAGCTGAAAAGGCCGAGAACGTCACTGCCGGGCATCCCGGTCAGCACCTCGTCCAGCTCGGGCGGACTGATGACCGGGGTGCCGATCGGAAGCCCGAAACGCCGCGCGGGACGCGTAGACTCGCCGGCCGCCGTCTCCTCGCCACTGTTTTCTCCCGCGGCCGAAAGGCTGACGTCCTCATCCGAGGAAGAGAGAGACTCGGGCTGCGAAAGTTCTATATCATCCAGAACGGAATCGTCGCCGAACGCGTCCCCGCGCGATGCGGACGGGGTATCGCCCGCGCCTTGTTGCGGGGGGCGCCAGTCTCCCCGATCCCAAGAGGGGGCGTACTGCGGATACGACGGGGGGTACGAAGGCGGTTCCGGTCCGCGGTCGGGATTCGCCGGCCGGGCGGGTTCCGGTGCCCGGGCGGGTTCCGGTCCCCGCGCGGGTTCCGGTCCCCGGGCGGGATTCCGCGTATCGGGGGCAAGATCCAGGGCCTCGTCAAAGAAGGGGGAGTCCCCGCCGCTCTCGGCGGATTCGGGATAGTTCGGGGCATCGCGGTCCCGGGGCTTGTCGTAGGCCGGGGATTCCGGCCTGCCGTCGCCGGGGTAGCCGTCGCCGCCGGAAGGAGATCCCTTTCCGTCGGCGGACGTTCCGCCGAAGTCGTCGACCGGCTCGTCCTCCTCGCTCAACTCGGTTCCGTCCGATCCCGCGTCCGCGTAGTCGGAGGGAAGGCTCATCTCCGAGTCGGGAAGGTCCTCCCCGCCCATCGGCTCCGGCATCTCGTACGAGGGAGGAACCTCGATCGGTTCCTCGAAACCGACGAGATCCTCGAAGGTATCGTCGATCGCGTCGTCGATTTCCTCGTCGGACGCGATGAGCTCGTCGAACGGCATCTCCTCGTCCTCGACCGTCTCGTCGTCCTCTATGAGGTTCATCGGGTCGGTTTCCTCGTCGACGGGGATGAAGGCCTGGTCGCCCGCCGGGGCGATCGCGACCTCGGGCGCGAGGCCCTCGTCGGGAATGGACCTGAGGCGCAGCAACTCGAGATTCCTGCCGAGGGCGGAGGGGTTTTTCGACCCGTAGCTCGTCACCGCCTGCTCGTACAGCTCGAGAGACTCGGAAAGGTTGGACAGGTCCTCCTCGGTCGCGCGCCTGCCCTGCAGGTTGACGATCTCGTCGGCGAGGTTGACCGCGTCGGCGTTCCTGCCGGTACGCTGGTAGAGAACGGAAAGCGCCGCGCGGGCCTCGATATTCTCGGGATCCGAGGTGAGCACCTCGCGGTACGCCGAAAGGGCGCGCTCGTTGTCCCCCATGCTCTCGTACAGCTGACCGAGCGAGACGCGCACGGAATGGTCCCTGGGCCTCTCCTTCAGGTACGCGAGCAGCTGCTCCTCGGCCTCGGGGAGTTTCCCCGACTGGACGAGCTGTTCGGCGAGGTCGATGCGGAAATCGATACCCGCGGGATCGATGGCGAGTATGCGCGAGAAGCACAGCTCCGACTGCTCGTTGTCCCCGAGCTGCGCGTACATCCTTCCCCTGAGCCTGAGCGCGCTCACGTTGTCGGGGGAGACGCGGTCGATCTCCCGGAACACGCCCTTCGCCTCGGGATACTGCTCGAGCCTCATGTACAGGCGGGCGAGATTGATGAGCACGTCGACCGCGCCGGGACTTCTCTCGCGGACGGAAAGGAGCTCCGCGAGGGCATCGTCGTATTTCCCCTGCTTCTCGAGAAGCTGGACAAGCGAGAGGACGGCCGTCACGTAGCTCGCGTCGCTCGATATGGCCTTGCGGTAATAGCCGAGGGCCTCTTCGTCGCGCCCGCCGCGCGCGGCGATCGCGCCCAGCTCGGTGAGTGCGCGCGCGTCGGAGGGATCGACCGCGAGAACGCGCCTGAGCGTCGCCACGCAGTTGACCTCGTCCTTCTGGCGCGCGTACAGGGCGGCGAGGTCCCGCAGGGCCTCCACCCAGCCCGGCTTCGTCTTGAGCGCGGCCGAGTACTCGCCGATGGCCTCGGCGGGTCGGGCGAGAAGATCGTAGCTGTGCGCCATGTTGTAATGTATGAACGGATGGTTCGGGTCGATCTGCAGGCCGCGACGGTAGGCCTGCAGGGCGAGGTCGTGCCGTCCCGAGAGCGCGTGGATGCTTCCGAGGTGGTTGTACGCGAGCACGTCGTCCGGCTTCTTGTCGATGACCTCGGAAAAACAGAGCGCCGCGCGCTCGTAGTCGCCCATCTGCTTGTAGGTATTGCCGAGATTGTACAGGACGGTCTCGAAGTCCTTGCCGGTCTCGCGCGCCTCGGTCAGAACCTTGATCGAGGCCTCGTACTTCTCGAGCCTGCGGTAGATGATACCGAGATTGTTGAGGACGTCGACGTTCCCCGGCTCGAGCTCCGAGAGCTTGAGATAGACGGACAGCGCGTTCGAGTAGCGGTCGGCCCTCAGGTAGACGCTGCCGAGAAGGACGAGGGCGTCGACCGCGTTCGGGTTCTGCCTGAGCAGGTTGAGCAGGAGCTTTTCGGCGTAGGTGAAGTCGCGCGCGACGAGCGCCGAATTCGCCCGCTCTATGACGAGAGAGGTTTGATCAGCCATGAACACTCCAGCGTTGCGTCATAATCATCTCGCGCGCCTCCACTCGGGCAGCGGCCGCGCGAAGGTCTCGGCGGAAAGGGGGCCCGAATGGGAGGGCCCGCCCGAGTCGTAGGCGGACACCGCGAAATAGTACGGCTTTCCGTTCTCGAGCCCGGGGATGGTCGCCTCAAGGCGGTCGCCGACGTCGGCCGGCGAGCCCGGCGAGAGATATTCGCCGGGACGCGATCCATAATATACCAAATATCCCGCGGTGTCGCTCTCTATGGAGGCGTTCCATCGGACCGTCACGGATCCGTCAGCCGCCTCCGCGGACACGCGCGCCGGCGGCAGGGGCGGCGGGTCGCGTCTCCAGGAAACGGTGACCGAGGAGACGACCGGCGTCGCCGAGCCCGTGCCGTCGGGATACAGTTCCCCGGCTATCTGGAAAAACTGGCCTGTCACGCCGCGTATATCGGCGCCGGAGGATACCGGTATCCAGGCCGGAGAGTCGTCGGTCCATTCGA
This sequence comes from Spirochaetales bacterium Spiro_10, assembly GCA_001604405.1. Taxonomy (GTDB): domain Bacteria; phylum Spirochaetota; class Spirochaetia; order Treponematales; family Treponemataceae; genus Teretinema. The sequence continues at coordinate 12,758 of LVBL01000050.1, read as the reverse complement.
AATGATTGTCCCCCGCGCGCACGAAAAAGGCCACGTCGGTACGGGGAGGCCGCGTCGCGACGCAGTCGACCCGGAGTATCTCGGAGCCCCGCCCGCCCGTGTCCAGGGGGATGGTCTCGAACCGTCCGCCCGAGGTCCGGTACTTCACGAGACGTTCCTTCCGGACGTCGATATCCTGGTCCATCGGTCCGTCGCGGACCACGCGGAATTCGTCCATGAGGCCGGAATACCCGATCGCGAGCTCGACGTCGGCGGGGGAGCCGAGTATCGCGGAGTACACGTCCCCGCGCTCGGTTCCCGTGGAGGTGAGATGGCGGATGTCCTCGGCGGTCCCGTCGAGACGGTACTCGATGAGGCCCGAGAGGGCGTCGAAGCTCAGTTCGTGATGGGCCCATTTGCCGGGGACGAGATTCTTGCGCCCGCGGAGGGAGACATCGACGCCCCTGCCGGACGCGTCCGTCCATACGTTCGAAAAGATCCACTCGAGGCGGTTTCGCATGATCCCCGCCCGGATCGACTGGTAATACGAGGAACCGGAACCGGTACGGGCGGAACGCCAGCGGAAGACGATGACGCCGTTATCGACGACCTCGGGCTTGAGCCAGAAGTCGATGCGGAACGAGCCCGTCTCGCCCGGCGTCGAAAAGAGGCTGCCGGGGCGTCCCCGCAGGACGAGGGCGGAACCCTCGCCCGTCGCGAGCGCGGCCCCCGCGCCGTGGCGGGACCTGTTCTGCCCGACGGCATGAAGGTTCGAGCGCACGAGTTCGTAGTTGCCCGCGCCGTCGCGTATCGCCGGATCGTCGAACGAGAGGCTCATGTCGGGGCGCGAATCAGCGGAGGACCGCGTCGAGTCGAGCACGAGGGCCTCGCGTCCGAGCCGTCCCGTACCGCGGCCGATGCCGCGGGAGACGGAGAGGGAATTCCAACCGGCCTCGCCGCCGAGGACGAAGGTCCTGTCCTCCGCGCGGACGGCGAAGAGGAGCATGCAGAGGAAAAGCGCTGTTATAAAACGTCGTTTGGTGCCGAACATACCGCTACTTATCAGAATATCGGCAGGATGATATGATAAATCCAATGAAAGAGGAGTCGGAAACACGCAAAAAACTGCACGCGACCGCGCTCGAGGCCCCGAAAACCAGCGGGGTGTACCTCTGGAAGGACGAAACGGGCCGGATAATCTACGTCGGCAAGGCAAAATCGCTGAAGAACCGGCTTTCGTCATATTTTACCTCCAACCGCGACCTTAAAACCCGGATACTCGTCTCGCGCGCGCATTCCCTTGAATATATCACCACCGACAACGAATATGAAGCGCTCCTGCTCGAAAACACCCTCATCAAGCACCACAGCCCGCGCTACAACATCAATCTCAAGGACGGAAAGACCTATCCGGTCATCAAGATAACGAACGAGCCTTTTCCGCGAATATACCGCACGAGACGCGTGCTTGACGACGGGGCCTCCTATTTCGGGCCCTTCCCGAATCTCCCGGCGATCGACGCCTTCCTCGAATTCGTGAACCGGAATTACCGGGTCCGCCAGTGCAAGGTGCTCAAAAAACGGTCGGCGCCCTGCCTCTACTACCACATCGGCCGGTGCAGCGCGCCGTGCTGCGGCAAGATCACGAAGGAGGAGTACCGCGCCTCGCTCGAGGAGGTCGTGCTCCTGCTCGGGGGAGAGGGCTCGGAGACGATCGCGCGCGTCGAGGAACTCATGAAGGAGGCGGCAGCGGAACTCAGGTTCGAGAAGGCGGCCCGCCTCCGCGACGGACTGCGCGCGCTTGCCGACCTTCGGGGCCAAAACGCCGTCGTCGACATGGATCCCGAATCGCGCGACTATGTCGCCTGGGCGTCAGAGGGGATCATGGTCACCTTCGCCGTGCTTCGCATGCGGTCGGGGCGTCTCATGGCCCGCGACCTTTACCGCGCGAAAAGCCTCAAGGACGAGGAGGAACTCCTCCCCGAATTCCTGATGGCCTACTATACCGATCCCGCCGCCGTTCCGCCGCGCATCTTCGTCCCGACGGAGGAGGGCCTTTCCCTCGCGGCACGGTGGTTCGCCGACGGGCTCGGCGTCCGCACGGAGCTCGCCGTCATCGGCATCGAGGGTCCGGGCGGGACGGCGACGGCCGAAGCGGCGTCCACCGAAGCGGCATCCAGCGAAGCGGCATCCAGCGAAGCGGCATCCAGCGAAGCTGCATCCAGCGAAGCGGCGTCCACAGAAGCGGCATCCACAGAAGCCGCGGAGGAGCCGGCCGAGTACGCGACAAACATGCGAAGCGAAACCGCCGCATGGGGAAGGCGCCACGCGGCGGCGATGGCGATGGCCGCGTTCAACGCGCGGGAGGACGCGAAGCGAAGACTTCGCGAGCACGGAGACTATCCCGCGCTCGAGGAGCTCAAGTCGGTCCTTGCCCTGCCCTCCGTGCCCTCGCGCATCGAGGGCTTCGACATCGCGCACATCGGCGGAAGGCTTCCGGTGGCGAGCCTCATCACCTTCGTCGACGGCAACCCCGATCGCAAGGGCTATCGCACGTTCCGCCTCCGCACCACGGACGGCGTCATCGACGACTTCGCCTCGATGCGCGAGGTGACGAGCCGGCGCTATACGCGCCTCCTCAACGAAGGCGCGGAACTGCCCGACCTCATACTGATCGACGGCGGCATCGGGCAGGTGAACGCGGTGCGCGGCGTCCTCGACTCCCTCGGCCTCGACATCCCCATCGTCGGACTCGCCAAGCGCGACGAGGAACTCTACCTTCCCGGCTCGTCGACGCCGGCCCGCCTGCCGCGCCGCTCGGACGCCCTCAGGCTCCTGCAGCGCGTGCGCGACGAGACGCACCGGTTCGCGACTTCGAAGAACCAGCGGCTCCGCACGAAGGAGAACACGCGCCTCGCGTTCGAGTCCCTGCCCGGAATCGGCGCGAAAAGGGCGGCCGCCCTCCTTTCGCGCTACGGGTCGCTCGAGAGCCTTCTGTCCGCGGCGAAGGACGAGAACGGGCTCGCGGAGCTCGCCGGAACGGCGCGCGTGGGCACGGAGAGCGCGCGGGCGATACTGGAAGCGTTGCCCGCCCTTCTCCTGGCGCGGGAGGAGGAGCGCGCGCGGAGGGCTGGAGGCACGGACGACGGGCAGGACGCGCGCGCGTCGTCGATGGAAGAACTCGCGCGGGGCGCTCTCTCCGCCGGAACAAACGAGGAGACAAAAAAAAATGAATGAAACAAAAAAAACGGCGCGCCGGGGCGTGACGGACCGTATCGCGTCGATCGTCGCGGCGACCTCCGTCGCCGTCTTTACGCTCGCCGGGGCGCCCGCGCGGGCGGAGGACGGCAAAACCGGCGGATACTCGAACGCGGAATTCGTCCGCCTTCGCGACGAGCGGACGGAATGGGGCTTCCTGAGCTCCATCGCCGAGGGACGCACGCCCCTGACGGCGGTACAGACGGTCTCGCGCTCCGAGGCGCGGCAACGCGGGCTCGTCCCCGAGTCCCCCCCGGCGGAAGAGGGCTTCGTGCGCGGAAGCGTCGCGGTCCAGCCCTTCGCGATGGGATGGGCGGGCCTCGATCCCGGGACGGACGCGACCGGCCGGTCTCTCGCCCTGAGGGATTCCTCCAGGATCGAGCGGCTCACCCTCCCCTCGCCCGTGCTCGCCTGCGGTCTGTCGTTCGGGACCGGGAACGTCTTCGCGACGACCGAGATCGACTTCACCACGTCGAGCCTCACGAAATACGCGAAGGGAGATGACGTCTTCGGCCTCTGGAGCGCGGCCGACTACCTGTCCTGGTGGACCTTTCCCGGCACGGCCTACGCCTCCTGGGCCGGCGAGCACGTATCGCTCGCCGCGGGCCGTTTCAGGACGGGCATCGGTTTCGGAGAGTCGAACCTCTTTCTCAACGGGAAGGCCCCCTGGTACGACCATCTCGAATGGTCCTTCTGGCTCGGACGGTTCCGCTTCTTCTCCCTGTGGGGAAGTTCCTCGAGCCAGCTGAACGCAACCGAGTACGCGGTCCAGGGCGTCGACTGGGACACGCTCGACAACCACGACGCCTCGACGGCGAGCGTGACGGCGATCAAGCTCTTCTCGTACCACTACCTCGAATTTAGCCCGCTCGACTGGCTCGGGCTCGGACTCGGCGAGATGCAGATGCTCGGAGGCAAGGTGCCCGAGCTCGCCCATCTTTTGCCCCTTTCGTTTTGGCACAACACCTACTCGGCCGGCTCGAGCAACGTCATGCTCCTCGCGACCGCATGGTCGGTTCCCCTGCCGGGACTCCTCGTAAGGGGCGAGTTCGTGATGGACGACAGCAAGGCGCCGTCGGAGCACGGCACGGCGAAGCCGAACTGCTGGGGCTGGGAGGCGGGCCTTACCTGGGTGCTTCCCGCGCGTCCCGCGGGGTGGATGCTCACGCTCGACGCCGAATACAGCCACGCGGACAAGTGGACCTACGCCCGGTGGCAGCCGTACCTGACGATGTACCAGCGGCAGACGCTCACGGGAGGCTGGAACGGGCTCGACGTGCCGCTCGGCCACCCCGACGGCGGCGACGTCGACAAGGTTTCCCTCCGCTTCGTCGCGCGCGCGCAATCGGGCAGAAGGTTCGAGCTCGGCTACGCGTGGACGATGAAGGGTCCTGTCTACCTCGGGATGATAACGACGGTGGGGGCCGATCCCGTTCCCGTCTACTACGACTTTGACGACTGGGCGGGAGACGGCGCGCTTGACGCCCTGCTCGGGACGACGCGCAAGCACGTGCACGGCGTCGACGCCCGCGTCGTGTGGCCGTTGGCGCGCGCGTGGACGCTCGACGCGTCGGTGGACTTCCGCGTCGTGCTGAACGCGGGACACGTCAGGGGAGACACGGAGTACGAGACGGTCTGGAAGATAGGCCTCGCGCGGGAGTTCGGCCGCTAGGAAAGGCGCGCTTCGTCGGGAACCCGGAAGGGGTTCCCCGCGGCCGGCGACAGGATCGCGCGGACGGCGAGATCCATGACGATGCCGTGCAGGGCCTGGGACGACGACCGGAGCTCCGCGTCGGCGTTGGCGAGCAGGGACAGGACTCGCGACACCGCGGCGACGTCCCATCTTCTCGCGGCGGCGCGGTACTGCGTGACGGCCTTCTTGCTGGAAAACCCCGCCTTCTTGAGGGAGAACTCGTCGGTCATGCCCGAGTCCTCGAGGCGGTGCCAGTCCGCGAGCCTCCTGAAACAGAACGACAGTCCCGCGACAGTCTGGACGGGGGAGGACTCGCGCGAAAGCGAGAGCTTCGAGACGATCTCGAGGGCCCCCGCGAGGTCTCCCTCCGTCATCGAGTCGAACAGGGTGAAGGGGCTCTCCTCGCGGTCATGCGAAAGGAAGGAGAGGGTATCGTCCTCCGTGACGCGGTGTCCCTTCGGGAAGAAGAGCGTCAGGCGCGAGCAGGCGGTCTTCAGCGCGTCGGTGTTGTTCTCGACGAGATCGAGTATCGAGGCGACGGCTTCGTCGTCGATCCCGAAGCCCTCCTTGCGGAAGAAGGCCGATATCCACTGCTCCTTGCGGCTCTCGAAGAGCTCCCAGAACACGCGCTTGTGCTCCTTGGGGACGGCCGCCTCCAGCTTGCGGTCCACGCCGATCTCGTCGGAGACGAGCACGAGGGTCGCGTCCTCGGCGCCGGCCGACGCCGAGATCCACTGCGTCAGCATCTCGACGTCCTCTTTTTTCTTGATGGCCTCGGCGCCCTTCAGGACGACGAAGCGGGCCGCGGCGAAGAGCGAGCCGTTCTGCAGGAGCGATACGACCTCGCCCATGCGGACGTCGCCCGCGTACAGAAGATGCGCGTCAAGCTCGCCCGAGCGGGCGGCGGTTTTCCTTATTTCCGCGAGCGCCGCGTTGCGCTCGCCTATCTCCGGTCCGGTCAGAAGCCAGACGGGGGCGACGGTTGCCATTCGTTTCCTCTCTTTCGCCGGGGATTATAGCCTGAAAACGGCCCGCTTGTCCCCTTTTTTCCCGCCCTCGGGAGGGGCCGCGGAACGCGCCGCCTCGTTGAGCGAGCGCGAAAGGGAGGCGACGTCGTCGGTGCCGTGCGCGACGATCCTGAGCGAACGGTCGCCCCGCGCGAGACGGGAGGCCGCGTCGCCCGCGGCGGAAACGCCGAAGGACAGGCGGTAACTTGCGTACCACGCCGCGGCGAGGGCGATCAGGGTCGTCGGCAGGCAGAAGAGGAGGAACAGCCACACGCCCATGAGGGGCAGGTAGGGCTTGAGCGTCTCGATGGTGCGCGCGCGCGCGGAGGCCGCGCGAATCGCCCCGAGGCGGGCATGAAAGCCCTCGGCGACGAGTGACGAATACACGCAGGCGTACTCGTTGCCGCCGTAGCGGACTATCTTTCCGTAGCGGTACACGCCCTTCTCCTCGCCGTCGTCGAGGAAGCCGTCGCGCACGGAGATTATCCCCGAGCGCGGGAAGAACAGGCTCGAGTCCCCCGTCTCCACGACGGGTCGCGCCGTCACGGCGCCCGCGTCGTCGCGCTCGACGAGATAGACCTGGTAGGCGACGGCGTAGGCGTCGACGAGGCGGATGTCGTTCATGGCGTCGGCGGGACGGACGCGGTAGTTGGAAACCGCGAGGGCGTTCAGGTACCGGGCAGCGACCCGCTCGATGTCGCGCAACCGCTCGGCGCGATAGAGCTCGGCCATGACCGCGCCCGACTCGAGGGACTCGCCGACGTCCGAATCGAACCAGGACGACAGGGCGGTGTCCACGAAACGCGTCACGGTAACCGCGACCGGCGCGGTCGCCAGGACGGACAGGAGGGCGAAGCCCGCGAACAGGGCCCGTCCGAAGCGGCTCGAGTATCCCTCGTGAAGGATGTGGGAGACCACTGAATGGAAAAGGATCGCCGAGAGGGCGACGAGGGCGAACGGGCCGACGGCCAGGACGAGAAAACCGCGCGGCGTGTCGAATATCGTCGCCGAAAAAAGCCCGGCGAGTCCGCCGTCGGCGAGCAGGAACGAGGCGGCCGCGACCAATACGAACGCGACCGACAGGAAGGGAAACCCCACGAGGGGCGACGGTGTTCTGAGCCGTATCCGGGTCAATCTTCCTCGAATTTGTTCTCGAACAGGGCGTCGAGGGCCGCGATGGCCTCCTTCTCGTCCGTCCCGTCGGCGCAGAGGGTAAGCACGCTGTTGTAACTGGCCGCCATGGTGATGATCCCCATTATCGACTTGGCGTTGATACGGGTATCCTCGCGCTCGATCAGTATCTCCGACGCGAACCGGTTCGCCGTCTGCGCTATGAGGGCCGCCGGTCGCGCGTGAATGCCCGCCCTGTTCCGTATGGTGACTGTCTTCGTCGTCATCTGTCTCTTCCTTCGGTTGCGTTAATATGAGTCGTCCACGCCGTAATACGGCGCGCGCGCGGCGTCGCTCTCTATCCACTTGAGCACGTTCTGGTTGAATTCCTTCGCGGAGAAATAGCCCATGCTCTTGAGCCGCTCGTTCATCGCGGCGGTCTCGAGGATTATGGGCACGTTCCGGCCGGGCTTGACGGGGATTTCGAGCTTCGGCACCTGCACGCCGAGGATGTCCATGGTGAGCGTCTCCGTGCCGAGGCGGTCGTATACCTTGTTGGCGTCCCATTCCTCGAGTTTCGCCACGAGCTGCACTTCCTTCCGTTCGCGGATCGAGCCCACCCCGTAGAGCTGGGTGATGTTGATGATGCCCAGGCCCCGGATCTCCATGTGGTGGCCGATGATCTTGTTCGCGCCCTGCCCGATGAGGATGTTTCCGTTCACGCAGGATATCTCGACGACGTCGTCCGCGACGAGCCGGTGACCGCGTTCGATGAGCTCGAGCGCCGTCTCGCTCTTGCCGACCCCGGAGTCGCCCAGGATCAGGATGCCGAGGCCGTATACCTCGACGAGCACCCCGTGTATCGAAACCTTCGGGGCGAATATGTTCGACAGGATGCGCAGGAGCCGAGAGGAGAACTCGCTCGAGTCAAGTCCGGTCTGGAGCACGGGACAGCCGGTTTCCTCCGCGATCTCGAGAAAGGCCTTCGCGGGCTCGAGGTTGTGCGTGAAGATGCAGCAGGGCAGCGGATAGCCGAACATCTGCTGGATCGTCTCGATGCGTCCCTCGGAGGCTATCTTGGCGAGATACGCCACCTCTCCGCGGCCGAAAAGCTGCACGCGCTGGTAGGCGAAGGAATCGAAAAAGCCCGAAAGGGCGAGCCCCGGGCGGTTGAGATCCGGTATCGTTATGTCCCTGATGAGCCCGCGCCTGCCGCAGATGCACCGCAGGTCGAGGGAGTCGTGCTCCTTCAGGTTGAGGCCAAGCAGATCGAGCACGGAAAACCGTTTCAGCGCCATGCTTGACTATACCCCCGCGGGGCACCTCGTGTAAAGCGAAACGGCGCGCGCGAAAACCGTACGGTTCCCCGTCCGGTCCGCGCGCGCCGTCCCGACGACAGCGCCGTTCAGCCGGGTCTATTTCTTTTCCTGTATCTTGTCCTTTTCTTTCCTGACTTTCTGGTCCAGGACGTCCATGAGATGGTTCATGCCGGCGCCGAAGTCGAAATCCTCGGCGGACACGTGGGCGCTGCCGCCCCACCGGAAGTTCACCGTGCATTCGTAGGCGAATTTCTTGTCGAATTTTATATTCAGCAACGCGTCGGTAATCAGGTCCTCCGCGTACTTGATTCGTTCCAGCTTCTTGTCGACAAAGGCCCTCTGATCCTCATCCATGGTAAATTTGACCGATTGTACGTTCACGTTCATGTTGACCTCCCGGATGTCCCAGTACTCGGGAACGGCGAAGCGCTCCCGTCTCAATGATACTACCGATTCCCCTATCTTTCAAACGAAGATTTGACGTGAAGCTCGGTTCGGTACTTGGCTACCGTCCGCCGGGCGAGGCGTATACCCCGTGTGGCGAGCAGGTCGGCGATTTTCTGGTCGGACAGGGCCTCGGGCGATTCCGCGATGATCTCCCGGATGATCTCCTTGACCCCCTCCTTGGAGAAACGGCCGGCCGTGTAGGCGGCCCCGGCCGCGGGCGAAGACGGGGCGTCAGTCCGCCGGGCGGAACCGACCTGGTTGCTGAAGAAATGGCGGAGCTCGAAGATGCCCCACTCGCACTGCAGGTATTTCCCGTTCGCGGCGCGGGATACGGTCGCCTCGTGCATGCCGATCTCCTCGGCGACGTCCTTCATGCGCAGGGGGGCGAGCCGCGACGGCCCGTGGGTGAAAAAATCCCGCTGGTAGACGACGAGGGCGCGGGTCAGCTTGAGGATCGTGAGGTTGCGCCGTTCGATGGAACCCATGAACCAGCGGGCCTCCTTCAGCTGCTCGCGGGCGAAGTCCCGCGCCGTTTTCGACTCGGCGTCGCCGCCCGACTCCCCTTCGAGTTCCATGAAGAACGGGTTGACGCCGAGGACGGGGATCTCCTCGTCATTGATGACGACGGAATAGCCGTCCTCGGTCTTGTGCACGATGACGTCCGGCACGACGAAGGTCTCCGGGCTCGTGTCGTAGGCCCTGCCGGGAAAGGGGTCGAGGCTGCGGACGATCTCGAAGATGTCCTCCGCCGTCTCCAGGTCGACGGAGAGGCCCTCGACCGGCTCGCGGGACAGCGCTTTGACGAGGGCGTCCGGACGTCCCTTCTCGAGAAGGTGGACGTGGCCCTCGAGTATCGCGATGGCCGCCTCGAGCGCGGGGTCCTCGCGGCCGGTCCTGAGAAGGCGGGCCTGGACGGCGAGGGTCTCGCGGAAATCGTTCGTGGCGCAGCCGACGGGATCGAGTCCGCGAACGACGCGCAGGGCCTCCTCGAGGACGGCCGCGTTCCCGGCTCCGGGGAGTTCCCTGGGCGGCACGACGTGAAAGCCGTCGCGGTCCAGGTTTTGCACGAGGTACTCGGCGAGGGTCCGGACCTCGTCCGGCAGCCTGATCTCCCCGAGTTGCCCGAGAAGGCGGTCCTGGAGCGTGCCCTCGCGCTGGAGCACCCCCTCGATGAAGTCGCGGTGCACGTCGCTCTCCTCGTCGCCGCCCCCCGAGGAGGCGGTCAGGCGCGCGGGCCCCGACGGAAGGCGCTCGCGCCACTGCGGGGTCTCGAAGGAATCCCGGACGATCTCGAGGGCGGGGTTCTTCTCGGCCTCCTCCAGGATGCGCTCGCGCAAGTCGGCGAACGACATCCCCATCAGCTTGATCGATTGGACGAGCTGAGGGCTCAAGGCGAGTCGCTGTTGCTGTACGAGAACCTGACGTTGCCCCTGCATGTTACCTGCCGCCCTAAGAATACGTTCGATCGGGAGGCCCGGTCAAGGATACCCGCCGCTTGCGGGACCGCCCCGTTTTTCGTATCATGTCGCCATGAACCCGAAAGACGCCCTGGCGCGCAACGCGCTCGCCGTACCCGAGATACTCCTTCCCGAGGCCGCCCACGACCTGTCGCGCTGGGCGGTAATCGCCTGCGACCAGTATACCCAGGACCGCGATTACTGGGAACGCGTTTCCGCGCGCGTCGCGGACGCGCCCTCCACGCTCCGCCTCGTCCTTCCCGAGGTCTATCTCGAGGACGCCGACAGGAAAGCGCGGCTCGCGGCCATCCGCGAGGCCATGACGCGGTACCTCGACGCGGACTCGGGCGTTTTCGCCGAGCCGGTGACGGGCCTCGTCTACATCGAGCGGCTGACGGCCTACGGCCGGAAGCGGGCGGGACTCGTCGCCGCGGTCGATCTCGACGCCTACGACTGGAAACCCGGCTCGGCGGCGCCCGTCAGGGCGACCGAGGCGACCATCGTCGACCGGATACCCCCGCGCATGGAAATCAGGCGCGGGGCCCCGCTCGAGACGCCCCACATCATGCTCCTCGTCAACGACCCGGATCACCTGCTCGTTCGCGCGACGGGCGAGCGGGCGCGGGCGCGGCAGGCCCTCTACTCGACCGCGCTCGAGCCCGACTCGGGCTCGATTACCGGCTGGGCGGTTTCCTCCGACGAGGACCTCGAACTCGTCGCGAAGGCCCTCTCCCGCCTCGCCTCCGACAACGCCGATCCCGACGGGAAGCCCTTCCTCTTCGCGGTCGGGGACGGAAACCACTCCCTCGCGACGGCCAAGGCCGTGTGGGACGAATACCGCGACTCGGTGCGGACGGCCGCGAAGGGCGACCCGTCGAAAGCAGAAGGCGCGGAAGCGGCCCTCGCGCGTCATCCGGCGCGTTACGCCCTCGTCGAGATCGTCAATCTCTACGACGAGGGACTCACCTTCGAGCCGATCCATCGCGTGCTGTTCGGCACGACCGCGGAGGAACTGTCCGCCTACCTCCAGAGGCGCCTCGGCGGAACGATCCGGACGGTACCGGACGCCGCCGCGATCGAGACGGCCGTTTCGGAGCCGGGAACCACGCGGTTCGGCTTCGTTTCCGCCACGGGCCTTTCCCTGCTCGACTCGCCCGACCCGGCGCTGGCCGTCGCGCGTCTCCAGCCCGTACTCGACGACTTCCTCGGCGAGCATGCGGGAACGTCCATCGACTACATCCACGGCTCCGAGGAGGTGTTCCGCCTCGGCTCCCGCGCGGACGCCGTTGCCCTGCTCCTCCCCCCGGTGGAAAAGGACAGTTTCTTCGCCACGATCGGATCTGGGGGCCCCCTCCCGCGAAAAAGCTTCTCCATGGGGGAGGCGAGCGAAAAACGGTACTACCTGGAGTGTCGGCGCCTCTTCTGAGGATTGCGTGTATACACGCATTTTGGGGGAGATACGGTTTGCAAAAGCCCTTCCGATGGGCGATAATCACGGTATGGAAGGCCACACCCGACGGCCGGATGAAGCGCCTGACGGAAACAGGATAGTTCTCGTCAGGAGCTTCGCGATACCGGCGATCACCATAACAACCGTATTGGCCATTGGGATCGAGATAGTGTGCCTTTCCATTGGGCTCACCGGGGTCTTCCAAAACCTCTTCTATCTGCCGATTCTCATAACCGCGGGAAGATACCCCGGAAAGGCGCTCGCCTTCACGACCGGATGCTGCGCGGTGTATGCTGCCCTCGTCCTGGGCCCGTTCGGTTTCCGGGAAGAGCTCACCGCGGTAATGGTGCGGGTCGCTTTCTTCGAACTCATCTCCTACGTCGTCTCCTACATGTCGACGCGGTGCGGAAAGGCGGAGGTAGCCCTTCGGGCCCAACTGACGAACCTCAACGAGATCGTGCACGAACAGACGGAGTATATCTCCCGCGAACTCGAGCAGAGCCACCAGCTCGAGATGGCGTACCGCAACGCGACCAAGTACCACGAAATGGTTCTCGGCCAGACCGGCGCCGCGATCATGATATGGAACCCCGAGGATTACGTCACGAAGGTGAACCCGGCGCTTTCCGAGCTCCTCGGGATCGAGTCCTCGGAACTGATCGGGCGCAAGATACAGACGGTTCTCCCCGTCGCGGAACGCGGCGCGACCGGGTATCCCTTCAGGATGGAAACGTCCCTTCGCGTCCTGGACGGACGGCCCCGGCGGGCCCTGTGGACCGTCACCGAGATAACGGACGCGGAACGCGACACGGTAGTCGCCAGGATGGCCGTCGGGCAGGAATTGCCCGATCAATACCTGACGCTGTATTGACGGAACGAACGGAATAAATAACGAAAGAGAGGTGGGGCGCAGATGGGCGACGGTGAACTCGGCAAGAAGGTTTTTTTCGCGTATCCCCCGAGCGTGGTGCGCGACGAGCTCATCAGCAGGCTTCTGGCGCAGGAGTACGAGGTCTACATGCTCAAGGACGCCGAGAT
>LVBL01000135.1 GCA_001604405.1 Spirochaetales bacterium Spiro_10 | reverse complement strand
CGTCTCCGAGTACGAGCGCGACCGCCTGGCCTCGGGCGGCGGCGGGCCCGTCGTGTTTCACGCGTCCACCCCGAGTTACCGGGGCACGCATATGGACGGCTTTCACGCGGCCGTGCACGCCGCGGTCAGGCGTCTGGCGGTCCGCAAGCCGGACCGGGCCGGTTCTGGCGGAGCGGACGGCGCGGGCGGGCAAACAGGCGCGGGCGGAGCGGGCCGCGTGAACCTCTTCCCCGGCTTCGTTTCGAGCGAGGACCTGCGGGAACTCCGCGAGATACTCGATTCCTTCGCTCTTTCGTACGCGATGATACCCGACTACTCCGAGACCCTTGACGGCGAGTCCTGGGAGACCTTCCGGAAGCTTCCCGGCGGGGGAACGCCGGTGGAGGCGGTCGCCTCGGCCGGGAACGCGGCCGCGTCGCTGTGCCTGTATTCCGACTCGTTCGGTGACGCGGAGGCGGCTTCGTTTCTCTCGGGGGAATTCGGCGTGCCGGCGCGGTATGTCGGAATGCCCATAGGCGTGCGGAATACCGACGCCCTTTTCGCCGCCCTCGGCGTCGCGTCGGGTTCGGCGATGCCCGCGAAATGGGGAGCCGCGCGCGGACGGCTCGTCGACGCCTACATCGACGGGCACAAGTACTGTTTCGGGAAGCGGGCCGTGGTCTACGGCGAGGAGGACTTCGTCCTCGCCCTTGCCTCCTTCCTGGACGAGATCGGCGTCGTGCCGGCCCTCGCGGTAACCGGCGCCAAAAGCCCCCGGTTCGCCGAGCGGCTGCGCGAGGCCACGCCGAACTGCCGCGCGGAGCCGTTCGTTTCCGACGACGCCGACTTCGCGACGGCGCTCGAGCGCGCGCGGGAACTGGACATAGACCTCGTCGTCGGGAACAGCAAGGGGTACTACGTCGCCCGCAACCTCGGCGTCCCGCTCGTGCGGTGCGGGTTCCCCGTGCATGACCGCATGGGAGGGCAGCGGATACTGCATCTCGGCTATCGCGGAACGCTCTCGCTGTTCGACAAGGTTTGCAACGCGCTGATGGAAGACCGCCAGGCCTCGGCTAAAAGCGGCTACACCTACATCTAGGTAAAGGAGACGACATGGACTTCGACAATCATCCCTGTTTCAACCCCAAGCTTCGGCACTCGACCGGGCGCATCCACCTTCCGGTCGCTCCCGCGTGCAACGTGCAGTGCAACTTCTGCGACCGGAGGTTCGACTGCGTCGGGGAAAGCCGCCCGGGCGTATCGAGCGCCGTCCTTTCGCCTGAGTCCGCCGCCGACTACCTCGGAAAGGTCCTCGAGCGCGTCCCGAACATATCCGTCGTCGGCATCGCCGGCCCGGGCGACCCCTTCGCCAACGCGGAGCAGACCCTGCGGACGATGGACCTCGTGTCGACGCGCTACCCCGACAAGATACTCTGCCTCGCGACGAACGGCGTCGCGCTCGCCGAGCACGTCGGGGAGATATCCCGCATGCGCGTGTCGCACGTCACGGTGACCGTCAACGCGGTCGATCCCGAGATCGCGTCAAGGGTATACGCCTGGGTCAGGCACGGTTCCCGCGTGTACCGGGGCATCGACGCCGGCAATCTCGTGGTGGCCCGCCAGGAGGAGGCGATACGCCTCCTCAAGGAGGCCGGGCTGACCGTTAAGATCAACACCGTCGTCATTCCGGGCGTCAACGACGCGCACGTGAGGAAAATCGCCGAGCGCGTCGCCTCGCTCGGCGCGGACGTGCAGAACTGCATCGCCCTCATGAACGTGGAGGGGACGCCGTTCGCCTCGATTACCCCGCCCGACGCGGGAGAGATCGGCGCGATCAGGCTGGACGCGGGGCGCCACCTAAGGCAGATGAGCCACTGCGCGCGGTGCCGCGCCGACGCGGTCGGCCTTCTGGGCGAGGAGAACGGCGCCATCGTCGACGCCCTTCTTTCCGAGGCGAAGGGCGGAAGGCCCTCGGGGGACCGCAAGTACGTCGCCGTGGCCTCGCGCGAGGGGATCCTGGTGAACCAGCATCTCGGCGAGGCGACGGGCCTGTGGGTCTTCGGCCCGGCCGATGAGGGCTATGCCCTCGTCGACAGGCGACCGACGCCCGCGCCCGGCGACGGCGACGGCCGCTGGGAGGCGATGGCGGACCGGTTCTCCGACTGCTTCGCGATCCTCTGCTCGGGTTTCGGCCCGAGCCCCGCGAGGATACTCGAGGCGCGCGGGCTCAGGGTGCTCGCGATGGAAGGACTTATCCGGGAGGGGGCGGGAGCCCTGCTTTCCGGAAGGGATATACC
>LVBL01000049.1 GCA_001604405.1 Spirochaetales bacterium Spiro_10 | reverse complement strand
ATATAAAAAGGGCTTGCGGTTTTTTTATGCCCTAAAACTGATATTCCCATTCCATAAAATATCCCGACTGTCGGATTGACTGTAGGATTCAGTCCGCCAAAGGAGTCTATGTGGAAAGGGATTCTCACCAACCTTTTTCCATAATGAGGAGAAAGGATTCCCCTTATTACTTTGTCCAGTTCTGGTCAAAGGAACAGGATAAATATCTGCCAGCTCGGTCAACAAAGGAAACTAACGAAAATCGGGCACGAGGTGTTGCTCAGCAATGGTTGAAAGAATTTAATGGACCACCCCCAAAAAAGGCTCAGAAGAAACACAATGCAAAAGATGCCATAATTTCTTACATTAAATCATTTTTGCTCACTGAAGGGGTGATTAAGCCCAGTGATATATTATCGTTAACTGCACTTTTGACGAAACTTTCCGAATCCCTGCATGGTATCGATAACAACAAGGATAATCCGCTATTTGTTGATTATCTTCGTGATTTTTGGGACTGGAATAAATCATTATACATTAAAGACAAGATTGAGAGTGGACAAAGGATTGGGAAGCAATATGCTGATGCTAATAAAGGATTTGTCTTGCGTTATGCCTATCCATTTTTTGGACAAGTGCGATTAGGGTCGATTACTGTTTATCTGTTAGAGGAGTTTAAATCCAGCCTCCCTCGTCAGACAACTGTTGGAAAGAAAGGTTTGTCGCCAAGGTCAATTAATGCTGTTATTGGATGTATCGGAACAGCTCTTGAAGAAGCGCATCGACTCGGTTTGATTGTTGAGAATCCGGCACGGCGCTTAAGAAAACTCGCATTGGGAACGAAAAGCCGAGGAATATTAACGATTGCTGAAGCCCAACGAGTTTTTAATGCTCAATGGAAGGACAGTCGTTGCAAACTTGCCTCATTATTAGCAGCCTGTCATGGTTTTCGCGCTGGTGAAATCGGTGCTTTATGTATTACTGACATTGAACCTGCGATGAATGTAATTACAATACGCCATTCGTGGGAACGGCAAGAACACAAGCTGAAAGCTCCAAAAAACGGTCGAGAGAGGATTATTTATACCAATGCATGGATTATTAAAGAACTACTCGATCTTTATCAGTTGAACCCCTTTTCTAATGGTTTTATTTTCTGGAACACGGTTAAGCAAGATGAGCCAATCAATTTAGACAGTTTTCGTGATAGTCTTCAGGATGTTTTGATTATATGTGGGATATCACTTGATGAGCAAAAAGCAAGAAGAATCGATTTTCATTCATGGCGGCATTTCGCTAACAGCTCAATCCGGGGCGAATTATCTGATGGAATATTACAACAATGTATGGGCCATAGTTCAACTGAAATGACCGAACGCTATTATCACCTGACACAGGAACAAGGCGAGATTTATCGTAAAGCAATAACACAAAAAATTCTTAATGTTGTAATGCCAACGACTACTTCGTAGTTTTTATGGAATGGGAATATCAGTTTTAGGGCATAAAAAAACCGCAAGCCCTTTTTAT